>CAYUSA010000052.1:0-20565 GCA_964447335.1 uncultured Actinomycetes bacterium | reverse complement strand
GTTCACGACGAGCGTCGCGAGGGCCTCGCCCTCGACGTCCTCGGCGATGATCGCGAGGGGCTTGCCCGTCTGCATGACCTTCTCGACGATCGGCAGGAGCTCCTGCACGCTCGAGACCTTCTTGTTCACGATGAGGATGTAGGCGTCCTCGAGGACCGCCTCCATGCGCTCGGCGTCGGTGACGAAGTACGGCGAGATGTAGCCCTTGTCGAAGCGCATGCCCTCGACGAGCTCGAGCTCCATGCCGAAGGTGTTGGACTCCTCGACGGTGATGACGCCGTCCTTGCCGACCTTGTCGACGGCCTCGGCGATCTGCTCGCCGATCTCGGGGTCCGCGGCGGAGATGGCGCCGACGTGGGCGATCTCGTCCTTGGCCTCGATGTCCCTCGACTGGTTCTTGATGCTCTCGACCGCGCGCTCGACCGCGCGCTCGATGCCGCGCTTCAGCTCCATCGGGTTGGCACCGGCCGCCACGTTGCGCAGGCCCTCCTTCACGATCGCCTGAGCGAGGACGGTCGCCGTCGTCGTGCCGTCGCCGGCCACGTCGTCGGTCTTCTTCGCGACCTCCTTGACGAGCTCGGCCCCGATGTTCTCGAACGGGTCCTCGAGCTCGATCTCCTTCGCGATCGAGACGCCGTCGTTCGTGATCGTGGGGGCGCCCCACTTCTTCTCCAGGACGACGTTTCGACCCTTGGGCCCGAGCGTGATCTTCACGGCGTTCGCGAGCATGTCCATGCCGCGCTCGAGGGCCCGGCGCGCATCCTCGTCGTACGAGATGAGCTTCGGTGCCATCCCATCTACCTCCTTGGCTCTCAGCCTTGGCTGACGACTGCTAGCACTCAGGACGTGCGAGTGCTAACTCATCGTACCGAGGAAGCCCGGGTTGTGGCAAGAGCCCGAGGGCGGACGCCGCCCGCTGTTCCCGGCGCTGCCGGCTAGAAGCCCTCGCTCGTCACGCGCTCGATCGCGACGAAGACCATGAGGCTCTTGCCCGGAGTGATCGGGAACAGCGGCTCGTACTGGCGGTACTTCTCGTCGAGCAGCGCCTTGCCGCGCTCCCACTCGGGGCCAGCATCGACGATCGTCGCCGAGCCCCGGATCTGGACCTGGCGGTTCAGGTTCCAGTCCTCGACGTAGTCGTCGAACACGACCGCGCAGCGCGGGTCCGCGCGGAGGTTGCGGACCTTCGCGTTCGGTTCGCTCGCGAACACGAGGACGTCGCCGTCGAGCACGGGGCAGACCGGCACGACGTGCGGCATGCCCTCGTCATCCACGGTGGCGAACCTGCCCACCCGCTCCCAGCGGACGAACGACGCCTCGGCCTCGGTGAGCACGGACCTCACTGGTCGTCGGAGGGCTGCTGCTCCACCATGCCGTGGATCGCCTCCACGATCTCGGCGTTCGCGAGCGTCGTGACGTCCCCGAGGGGCCGGCCCTGCGCCACGTCCCGGAGCAGGCGGCGCATGATCTTGCCCGATCGCGTCTTCGGCAGGTCGGTCGTGAAGATGATCCCGTGCGGTCGCGCGATCTTGCCGATCTTCGCCGACACGTGCGCCCGGAGCTCCTTGGCGACGGTCTCGTCCCCAATGTACCCCTGCTTCAGCGTGACGAAAGCAACGATCGCCTCGCCGATGACCTCGTCGGGCTTGGACACCACGGCGGCCTCGGCAACCTTCGGGTTGTCGACGAGCGCGCTCTCGATCTCGAACGTGGAGAGTCGGTGCCCGGCGACGTTCATCACGTCGTCGATGCGACCCAGCAGCCAGAAGTAGCCGTCCTCGTCGCGCCGAGCGCCGTCGCCGGCCACGTAGATCTCGGGACCGAACTGCGAGAAGTACGTCGCGACGTAGCGGTCGGGGTCGCCCCAGATCGTGCGCGCGATCGCCGGCCACGGCTGCTTCAGCACGAGGTACCCACCGCCGCCGAGCGGCACGGAGTTGCCCTGGTTGTCGAACACGTCGGCCTGGACGCCGGGGAACGCGAACGTCGCAGAGCCCGGCTTGGTCGGAGTGATGCCCGGGAGCGGCGTGATGAGGATCGCGCCGGTCTCCGTCTGCCACCAGGTGTCGACGACGGGGCAACGCTCGCCGCCGATCACCGTCTGGTACCACATCCACGCCTCCGGGTTGATCGGCTCACCGACCGAGCCGAGGAGCCGCAGCGACGAGAGGTCGTGCTTCTCGACGTGTTCGGGGCCCCAGCGCATGAACGCACGGATCGCCGTCGGCGCCGTGTAGAGGATCGAGACCTTGTAGTGCTCGATCAGCTGCCACCAACGGTCTTTGTCGGGCCAGTCCGGGGCGCCCTCGTACATGACGCTCGTCGTGTGGTTCGCGAGCGGCCCGTAGACGATGTAGGAGTGGCCGGTCACCTAGCCGATGTCAGCCGAGCACCAGAACACGTCCTGGTCGTGGATGTCGAAGATCATCTGGTGGCTGACCGCTACCTGTGTCATGTAGCCGCCGGTCGTGTGGACGATGCCCTTCGGCTTGCCCGTGGTCCCGCTCGTGTAGAGCATGAAGAGCACGTCCTCCGCGTCCATCTCCTCTGCTGGGCACTCGGGCGACTGCTGCGCGATCAGCTCGTGGTACCAGAGGTCGCGACCGGGCGTGAACGGATGCTCCAGACCGGTGCGCCGGACGGTGACCACGTGCTCTATCGAGGGCGCGTCCGCGAGCGCCTCGTCGGCGGCGGCCTTGAGCTCCACGACCGTGCCGCGCCGGTAGCCGCCATCCTGGGTGATCAGGACCTTGGCCTGGGCGTCGACGATCCGGTCCCGCAGGGAATCGGCCGAGAACCCTCCGAACACCACCGAGTGGATCGCGCCGATCCGCGCGCACGCGAGCATCGCGACCGGCAGCTCGGGGATCATGCCGAGGTAGATCGCGACCCGGTCGCCCTTGCCCACGCCGAGCGCCTTCAGGGCGTTCGCGAAGCGCCCGACCTCGTCGAGCAGGTCCGCGTAGGTGATCGTCCGCTGCTCGCCCGGCTCACCCTCCCAGTGATAGGCGACCTTGTCGCCCCCCCCGGCCTCGACGTGGCGGTCCAGGCAGTTGTCGGAGGCGTTCAGCGTCCCACCCTCGAACCACTTCACCGTGGGCGGGGTCCAGTTCATGACGGTGTCCCACTTCTTGAACCAGCGCAGGCCCTCGGCCTGCTCGGCCCAGAAGCCCTCGAAGTCGGCCTCGGCTCGCTCGTAGACCGCCTTGTCCTTCACGACGGCGCCGGCGGTGAAGGCGGCCGGGGGTTCGAAGACCCGGAGCTCGGTGAGCAGCGCTGAGATGTCCTTCTGGGGCTCTGGCATGGTCGGTCCCTCCGTGACGGGATGGTGTCCGCCATCGTATCGACCCCCGGGCCTCGCGCACGAGCCCGCGGCGGGCCGTCCGATGCCCGTCCGGGGGGCCGGACGGCCCGTTGCCTCGGGGTGCTTGCATCCGTGCCTGCCAGGGGCCAGCATCGTGCGTACGAGGCCGCCATGGGGCGGCCTCGAAGGCTGTTCGGGGAAGGAGGGCCGTCGTGGCCGACAAGTACGAGGCCTACTGCGTGAAGTGCCGTGCGAAGCGTGAGTTCGAAGGCACGGTCGTCGAGCTGAAGAACGGCCGCAAGGCCGCCCAGGGCACCTGCCCGGTGTGCGGCACCAAGGTCATGCGCATCTTGGGCAAGTCCGCCTAGGGATCGAAGACAAGCGGCCGGGCCCGGGGCCCGGCCGCGGGCTCAGTTGAGGCGCGACAGCAGCTGCTCCGAGCTGAACACCGGCGGGCCGCCGCTTCGCTGCTGGCGGGCCGCGAGATCGGCCACCGTCGTCTCCTCGAACACCCGCTGGATCGCTCGCGCCACGTCGCCCCAGAACCCCTGCAGCCCGCACCGCGAGTCCGCGAAGCACGTGTGATCCGAGGGCTCCAGGCAGAACATCGGGAAGAGCTGGCCCTCGACCGCATCCGCGATGTCGGAGACCCGGATGTCCTTCGGGTCCTTCGCCAGCCGGCATCCGCCGCCCGCCCCCCGGAAGCTCTCGACGATCCCGGCCTTGTGCAGCGCGCCGAGCTGCTGCTCGAGGAAGCGCAGCGGGATCTGCTGCGCCGTGGCGATCCGGCGCGCGGGCACGAGCGCTCCGTCCTTGCGGAGCGACAGCTCGATCATCGCGCGGATCGCGTACTCGAGCTTCTGCGAGATCTTCAGCACGGGTGGGCCACCTCTCGGCCAATGTAGGGTCGGGGTATGGAGGTGTCAACGCACGCGACCTGGGCGAACGACGCCCCGGCGGTCCCACCGAAGGCGCTGTACAGCGACCTCGACGGCACGCTGCTCGGCCCCGGCGGCTCGCTGTTCTCGACGGCGGAGGGCGGCTCGACCGGCAGCGCGGCAGACGCGCTCCTTGCCCTGCGCGAGGCGGGCGTCGAGCTCGTCCTGATGTCGGGGCGCACGCGGCGAGGGCTCGACGAGGCCGCCCGGGTGCTCGGTGCCTCGGCGTACGTGGCGGAGCTCGGCGCGCTCGTCGTGCTCGAGGACGGCGAGGTGCTCGAGAACCGCGGCGCCTTCCGGGGCTCGGGCTCGCCGGTGGAGGCGATCCGGCGGTCCGGGGCGGGCGCCCTCCTGCTCGAGCGCTTCGCCGGGCGCCTGGAGCCCGTCGCGCCGTGGACCGAGACCTCGATGATGTTCCAGGGACTCGCCGACCCCGCCGAGGCCGAGGCTTCGCTCGCCGAGGCCGGCTTCGGCTGGCTCGCGTTCCACGACAACGGCCGACTCCGGCGGGTCCTGCCTGAGCTCGACGTGCCGGAGGTCCGCGCGTACCACCTGCTGCCGCGGGGTGTCACGAAGGCGTCCGGCGTTCGGCTGCACCGCGAGCACCGAGGGCTCGCGGTGCACGAGACCGCGGCCGTGGGGGATTCGCTCGCCGACCTCGAGGTCGCCGCCGAGGTCGGTCACTTCTTCCTCGTCGCGAACGGGCGCGCGGCGATCGGCAGCGTCCCGCTGCCCCCGAACGCCCGCGTGACGCAGGACGCGCACGGCGAGGGGTTCGCCGAGGCGGTCCGCTTCCTGCTCGGCCGATAGACTCGGCGCCGTGCTCGCGACCGTTCCCGTGCCGGAGAAGCGCCTGGCCGACTACGTGGAGACGGCGGGCGCGGAGGCCGTGGAGCGCCTCCGCGAGGCCGCCCGCCCGCTCCAGGGCGCCCGCCTGCTGCAGCTGAACAGCACCGGGTTCGGCGGCGGCGTCGCGGAGCTGCTCTTCACCCAGGTCGCCCTCCTGAACGACCTCGGCGTGTCCACGACGTGGGCGGTCCTCGAGGGCTCCGACGAGTACTTCGCGGTCACGAAGGCCGTGCACAACGCGCTCCAGGGCGCGCCGGTCGAGTGGACCACGCAGATGGCGGCGACCTACTGGGATCGCATCGTCGCGAACGCCGCCGAGCTGCCCGACGACTACGACTACTACCTGATCCACGACCCGCAGCCCGCCGCCGTCATCCGGGTGCTCGAGGAGGAGCATCGCCGGCGCGGGCGGTGGCTCTGGCGATGTCACATCGACCTGTCGACCCCGGACGCCCCCGTCTGGGACTTCTTCGAACCGATCGTGAACCGGTACGACGCCGCGATCTTCACGATGGCCGACTACGCGCAGCCCGGCGTCCGCGAGCCCGAGCTCGCGTTCATCCCCCCGTCGATCGACCCGCTCTCGGTGAAGAACCGCCCCGTGAGCGAGGAGACGACGCGCGAGGTGCTCGGGGCGTACGGGATCGACCCGTCGAGGCCGACCCTCACGCAGGTCTCGCGGTTCGACCCGTGGAAGGACCCGCTCGGCGTCATCGACGCCTATCGGCTGGTGAAGCGCGAGATCCCGGACCTGCAGCTCATCATGGCGGGGTCCCTGGCGCACGATGATCCGGAGGGCATGCGGTTCTTGGACCTCACCGAGGAGCATCGGGCCGGCGATCCCGACGTGCACCTGCTCTCGAACCTCCAGGGCGTAGGTGACCTCGAGATCAGTGCGTTCCAGCAGGCCTCCGACGTTATCGTGCAGAAGTCCACGCGCGAGGGCTTCGGCCTCGTGGTCACCGAGGGCATGTGGAAGCGCAAGCCGGTCATCGGCGGCAACGTCGGCGGCATCCGCCTGCAGATCGACGACGGGCAGAGCGGGTACCTGGTCGACTCGGTCGAGGCCTGCGCCGAGCGGGCCCTCAAGCTGCTCCGCGACCCCGACCTCCGCGAGCGCATGGGCGCGGCCGGCCGCGGGCGCGTGCGCGAGCGGTTCCTCTCGCTCCGCGAGATCGAGGATTACCTCCGCCTGATGGTCCGCGTGACGTGAGCCTGCTCGACGCCCCTCTCGTCGTGGCCTCGAACCGCGGGCCCGCCACGTTCGAGCGCAACGAGGAGGGCGAGCTCGAGGCGCGGCGCGGCGCGGGAGGCCTCGTCACGGCGCTCGTCGGCGCGATGCAGCGGACCCACGGGCTGTGGGTGGCGGCGGCGATCTCCGATGGCGACCGCGAGGTGGCCTCGGGCCCGGACGGCGGGCGGATGGACATGCGGCCCTACGGGGGCTCCTACCGCGTCCGGATGCTGGACATCGAGCCCGAGCGCTACGACGGCTACTACAACCGCGTGTCCAACGGCGTGCTCTGGTTCGCCCACCACTACCTGTGGGACACGGTGCGGAGCCCCTCGTTCGGCGAGGACATGGAGCGCGCCTGGCTCGACTACGTGGCCGTGAACCGCCGGTTCGCCGAGGCGCTGGCCGAGGAGGCCGACCGGGCCTCCTCGCCACCGGCGTTCCTCGTGCAGGACTACCACCTCACGCTCGTGCCGAGGTTCCTGCGCGAGCTCCGGCCCGACGCGTCGATCGCGCACTTCTCGCACACGTCGATCGCGGGCCTCACGTACCTGCGCATCCTGCCCGGGAAGATCCGCGAGGGCGTGCTCCGCGGGATGCTCGGGGCCGACGTCCTCGGCTTCCACTCCCAGATGTGGGCCGAGAACTTCCTGATGTCCGCTCGATCCCTGCCCGGCGTCCGAGCCGACCTCGCGCGCTCCCGCCTGTGGGTGGACGGCCGCGAGGTGCGGGTCCGGATCCACCCGATCTCGATCGACGCCCTCGGCCTGCGGGAGGCGGCCGCGCGGCCCGACATCGGCGTCCTGCGCCGCGACCTGAACCGCTGGCGAGGCGACCAGCGCCTCCTGCTTCGGGTCGACCGCCTCGAGCTGTCGAAGAACGTCGTGCGCGGGTTCCGGGCGTACGAGCTGTTCCTGCACGCGCACCCGGAGTGGCGGCGGCGGGTCCGGTTCCTCACGCTGCTCTCGCCCTCGCGCATGGACCTGCCCGAATACCGCACGTACGCGGACGAGTGCATCGCCGAGGCCGAGCGCGTGAACCGCGAGCTCGGCGAGGAGGACTGGCAGCCGATCGAGCTCCGGATCCGCGACGACTACGAGGGCGCGATCGCCGCCTTCGGCCTGTACGACGTGCTCCTGGTGAACCCGATCTACGACGGCATGAACCTCGTCGCCATGGAGGGCCCGCTCCTCAACCGCCGGGGCGGGGTGCTGGTGCTCTCGCGCAATGCGGGAGCGTACTGGCGCCTCGGCAAGCACGCGCTCGCGGTGAACCCGTTCGACGTCGGCGAGACCGCCGAGGCGATCGCCCACGCGCTCGAGATGCCTCGCGAGGAGCGCGCCCGCCGAGCGCGCGGGCTCTCACGCCTCGTGCTGTCGAACCCGCCCGAGCGGTGGGTGCGTCGCCAGCTCGAGGACCTCGAGCGCGCCCGCGCGCGCCGGCCTCACGCGAGCTGACGCAACAGCTCGACGAGCCCCGAAGGCCCGGGCACGACGAGGTCCGCCGCCTCGACGAGCTCGACCGGCGTCTCGGGTCCCTGCACCGCAACCCGAACGGCGAGCACACCGGAACCATCGAGACGGTCGAGCGCGGCGAACGCGTCGAGATCTGCCACGTCGTCTCCCGCGAACAGGACGCCTGAGAGCTCGAGCTCGGAGGCGAGTCGCTCGACCGCGCCGCCCTTGTGCGGACGACCCGGCGGCATGAGCTCGAGCACCATCTTGCCCTCGACGACCTCGCGCCCCGCGGCGGCCGCGATGGGCTCGAGCGCCTCGAGCAGCACGGAACGAGCGCGGAGCGGGTCCGGCGCCTGGCGGAAATGCACCGCGACGGAGGCGCCCTTGTCCTCGACCCACGCCTCCGGGACGAGGGTGGCGGCCGCCCGCGCGCGCTCGAGCAGGTCCGGGGGCGTGGACGGCGACCCCACGTCCTCGAGCCCGTAGACGCCGAGGACCCGCACACCCGGCACATCCAGCATCGCCTCCACCTCCGCCGAGCGCCGGCCCGTCACGAGCGCGACGACGCGGTACCGCTCGACGAGCGATGCGAGGATCTCACGAGCGCCCTCGACGGGCGCCGCGAGCTCGGGGCGGGCGACGATCTCGGCGAGCGAGCCGTCGAAGTCGAGCAGCACGCCGGCGTCCGGCGCGAGGCCTCGGAAGGCGGACAGGAGATCAGTCGGAGGACGCGTAGTCGGTGCCGAGGTAGATGGCGATCTCGACGTCCTTGTCGACGCCGCTGCCCGCCTCGAGCTTCGCGACCTCGGGCTCGATCGCCTTGAAGAACTTACGGGCGAGGAACTCGGCCTCGTCCTGGCTGTCCGCGCCGCGGTAGTAGATCGTGGTGATCGACACCGTCTGCGGCGCGTCGTCGATCTGGATCGCGTTCACGCCGTACTTGTCCTCGAGCGCGGCGGCCGTGTCGCCCGCGAGGCCGCTCACGCCGGTCCCGTTGCGGACCGCGACGTTCATGTCGACGATCTGGGGCTCTTCCTGCTGCCCCTGGCCGGTCGGGCCGGTCGGGCCGGTCGCGGCGGTGGGTCCGGTCGCGGCGGTTGGCCCGCTCAGCGCTCCGCCACCCGGCCCGGGTCCACTGCCGCCGCTGTCGGAGAAGGCGGAGTTGATCACGACGACGCCCCCCACGACGAGGGCGACGATGATCGCGAAGCGCAGCGTGCTGGTGGCCAAGGAGAAGTAGAAGCTCCTCTTGCTCGGTGACTCGTGCCTGCCCGACATCCTACCCCGGGCTAGGCCCCCAACCCAAGCCGCCGGGCGGACCGGGCCTGGCGACGCGTCTCGCGGATGCGGCGCAGCCGAGACACGAGCATCGGGTCATGGGCGAGAGCCTCGGGGAGGTCGATGGCACGGTTCAAGAGCTGATGGTAGCGCGCGGGGGACAGCCCGAGGCGCTCGCGCGCCGCGCGCACCTTCGAAGACCCATCCGTCCACCACGACCCCTCGAGCTCGAGCACGGCCCGCAGCCGCGGGTCGAGAACCGGCGTCGAGGAGGTGAGGGGCTCCATCGCACCGAGGCTAGCAACGGGGACCGACATCGGGCCTCGCTCAGCCCGCGACCGCGCGTGAGCGTCTCCCCCTCGTCCGCCTCGGAGGCGCGCTCCAGCACGACGAGCAGCGAGACGTTGTGCCCGTGCGGATCGCGCCCGCATGAACCCCGACGGCCCGTGCGACCTGCGGCCTCATCTCCGGGAGCGCGATGCCGAGATGAGATGATGGGCACCGCCCACACGAGCAGAGGGGTGAGCACTCCTGACCGAGGCCGACAGGGGAACCGAGCGTCTCGCCGATGTACCCGAGCTGCGTTCGGTCGCGCAGCTCAAGATGCTCCACAGCCTCGCGCTCCGGCTGAATCGGCTCGACGACGTGACCCAGATCGCCGAAGCCATCACGACCGAGCTCCGGACGCTCATCGACTACCACAACTGCCGCATCTACCTGTTGGGCGAGGATGCGGAAACGCTGCACCCGATCGTCTTCCTCGGCGAGTTGACCGAGTACGAGGGCGAGACGTACGAGGAGCTCATCACGCACGTTGGGGAGGGCTTCACCGGCCACGCGGTGCAGACGGGCGAGACCTACTACGCCCCCGACGCCCTCCGCGATGACATCGGCATCCAGATCGATGGGACCTCCGAGATCGAGGAGTCGATCCTGTGCGTCCCGCTCAAGGCGGGCGAGCGGGCGACGGGCGCGATCGTGCTCTCGAACCTCGGCCTCGACCAGTTCGACGACCAGGACATCCGCGTCGTCGAGGTGCTGGCCTCGCACGCCACGGTCGCGTTCGAGAACGCCCGCCTCCTCCAGAAGGAGCGTGAGGCCGCGCAGACCGCGTCGGCGCTGCTCGGCCTCTCACAGGCCCTCACGGGAGCCCACGACGTCGCCACGGTGCTCGACCGCGTGGCGACGTCGACGGCCGAGATCCTGCCGAGCTCGGTCGTCGCGACCTACCTCCGCGATGCCGCCACGGGCGAGTTCCGCCTGACCGGTCGCCGGGGTGAGACTCCCACCCCCCCGGGCGCCGCGGATGCCGTCGGCGTGGACGTCGCGGCGAGGTTCCTGCTGTCGACGACGGAGCCCTTCGTGCTCACGAGCGAGGTCGTCGCGCAGGTCCCGCCCGAGTACCTCCTCATGGACGAGCCGCGCGACGCGATCGTCGCGCCCCTGCGCTGGGAACCCGACGGGTTCGGCGCCCTGGTCGTCGTGGCACCCGGCCCCGACGAGCCCTTCCCAGAGCGATCCCTCGCGCTCGCCCGGGGCATCGCCGACATCGCCTGCCTCGCGCTCGGAAGCGCTCGGCGGTTCCACGAGCTCGAGCGGTTCCACGAGCTCGTCGAGAGCCTCGAGGCGATCTTCTGGGAGGCCGACCCCACGACGCTGGAGTTCACGTTCCTGTCGCGGCGCGCCGCGGTGGTGTTCGGGGCGCCCGAGGACGAACGGCCCACCCCGCAGAGCTGGGGCGACCACATCCACCCCGACGACCGAGAGGCCGTCCGGATCTCGCTCCGAGCGGCGATCGAGGACGGCGGCGACCACAGCCTCGAGTACCGGGCCCTCGGGCGCGAGGGCGAAGCGATCTGGCTCCGAGACCTCGTGCACGTGGCACGCGACGCGCGTGGCGCAGCCCTCCTGCGCGGTCTCATCGTGGACGTCACCGAGCGCAAGCGAGCCGAGCAGGCTCTTCGCAGGAGCGAGCAGAAGTACTCCGAGGCCTTCCGCCGCGAGCGCGAGGCGACCCAGCGGCTCCGCGCGCTCGACGACATGAAGAATACGTTCCTCGAGGCGGTCTCGCACGACCTCCGGACACCACTCACGTCGATCCTCGGCTCGGCGCTCACGCTCGAGCAGGCGGGCACGAGCATCGCGCAGGAGGACGCGGTCGACCTGCTTCGCCGGATCGCGGCGAACGCTCGGAAGCTCGAGCGGCTGCTCGCAGACCTGCTCGATCTCGACCGGCTCCAGCGGGGCATCATCTCTCCTCAGCGCCGTCCGACCGATCTCGGCGAGCTCATCGACCAGGCGGTGAAGGAATCCGACCTGCTCGGCCACCGCTCCGTCGAGGTGGACATCGAGGGCACGCTGGTCGCGAACGTGGACTCGGCGAAGGTCGAGCGGATCGTCGAGAACCTGCTCGCGAACGCCGCGCGCCACACGCCGCCGGACAGCCGCGTGTGGGTGAGCGCCCGCCGCGAGGATGCCGGCGTGCTCCTGATCGTCGAGGACGAGGGCGCGGGGGTCCCCCTCGAGCTCCACGAGGCGGTGTTCGAGCCCTTCCGCCAGGGCCCCGGCCCCTCGAACCACGCGCCGGGCGTGGGGGTCGGCCTGTCGCTCGTCGCCCGTTTCGCCGAGCTCCACGGCGGCGCGGCCTGGGTCGAGGACCGCCCCGGCGGCGGCGCCTCGTTCCGCGTCTACCTCCCCGAAGATTGAGCTGCCCCTGGCAGGCAGGGGACGATGGGCCCGCCCAGCGGTCCGAGCCGAACGGCCGTTGGCCGGAAGGGCGAAGGTCCCTCCCTCACCCTTGTGCTGGGCATAGCCTAGGGCGCAGGAACGACCCAGGAGTTGCAGATGCAGCTCGGAAGGGAGGATCCGGTATGACCTTCACGGACAGGGAGTTCTGGGGCCTGATCCACGGCATGGGCGCCGGCGCGGTCTTCCTCCTCGCGTTCGCCGGTGGCCTCGCCGGGCTGTGGAGCCTCCGGCCCGGTCTCGTGACTGACGCGGGCATCATCGAGCGCGTGCGGCGGCTCAAGATCGGTACGTGGGTGATGGCTGGCGCCGCGTGGGCCACCGTGATCACGGGGACGTGGATCGTGTACCCGTGGTACCGGGACCCAGCGCCCGACAGCCCGAAGTCGCTGCTGGTTGCCAACCCGAACACGGTCGACTGGCACGAGTTCGGGATGGAGTGGAAGGAGCACATCGCCTGGCTCGCGCCGGTGCTCGCCACCGCCGTGGCCTTCGCCGTCACGTACTACGGAACCGACCTGATCAAGCACCAAGGCGTGCGGAAGGGACTCATGTTCTTCTTCACGCTCGCGGTGGTGATCGCGGGCGTCGCCGGGCTCTTCGGCGCGCTCATCACCAAGGTCCAACCGGTTCTGTGAAAGGAGGGACAGATGGCCGATCCGACGACGATGGACAGGTCAGCAGGCGACAAGCCATTCGGCCCGATCGCGGCTGCGTTCCTCTCGGCCGGGGTGGGCGGGGTGGTCTTGGGCATCCTCGTGGTTCTCGCCGAGGCGAGCTCGGGGATCAAGGACGCGCTCGAGCTCAACTCCCGGGTGGGCCCGCTCTCGGGGAAGACGACCTTCGCCGTGGTGGCCTGGCTCGTCGCCTGGGTGGTCCTTCACGTGGTCCTGAAGGACAAGGACCCTGACGCCAAGAAGGTGTTCGTCTGGACGGGAGTGCTGTTCGGGATCGCGGTCCTGCTCACCTTCCCGATCTTCTTCCAGCTGTTCGCCCCGGCGGAGTAGCCGACCACCGATCGACGGGAACGCCGATGAGACCCCCGCCTACACGGCGGGGTCTCATCGGCGTGGCGGGGGTCTCATCTACGTGGCGGGGGTCTCGTCGTCTCCGGAGCCCTCGGCGCCCTCGCCCTCAGCGGTCTCAGGGGCCGCGTTCAGTTCCGCGATCTGCTCCTCGAGCTCCGCGATCTGCTTCACGAGGTCCTCGGCCTCGGCGCCCGCGGCCTCGCCGCCGCTGCGCTCCCGGAACACCAGGTAGCCGAGCTTCTGCGCGCTCTCGTCCGCCTTGTTCCGCAGGCTGTGCGCCTTCGCCTTGGTCTGCGCCGTCGCCGCGCCCTTCTTCGTCGCGTCGGCCACGCCGCCGGCCGCCTGCTTGACCTTGTCCATGAAGCCGGGCATCGAGCCCTCCTTCCGTGCGTCCGGCCTCCACGCTACCGCGGATGCGAGGGGTCCGCGTCCGGGCGGGGCCCATGAGGAAGGGCTCCGGGCAAGGGTGAGGGCCGGGAGGCGGTGGGGGACTGAACCTCCCGGCCCTCGGTGTCGGGGTGCGATGGACTCTCCCGACAGCCTCTTCGGGGGCTACGCTCGCTCGCTTCATGAGTCCCCGAACCCCTCAGATGAAGAGCGTGATGGCGTCCTGCGACTCCAGGAGCATCGCGGTCGCGCCGACGGGCTCGCCGAGCCCGTCGATCATGTCCTCCCGCTTCAGCCCGAGGAGATCCATCGTCATCTGGCAGGGCACGAGCTTGACGCCAAGGTCCACCGCCATCTGCAGGAGCTCACCAGGGCTCGCGACACTGTGGTCCTTCGCGAGCTTCTTCATCATCGCGGGCCCCGCGCCCGCGAAGTTCATCTTGCCGAGCTTCAGGTGCTCCATGCCCGGCCGGTCCATCATCGCGACCATCTTCTGCATCCAGTTCTCGCCGGTGATGTGCACGTCCTTCTTCACCAGCGAGAACAGCCCCCAGAACGTGAAGAAGACCGTCGTGGCCATGCCCATGGCGGCACCGGTCGTCGCAAGGATCATCTGCGGCCACACCTTGTCGAGCTCACCGCTCCAGGCGATGATCACGAGCTTCTGGTGGCTCGGGTGCTCCTCGTGCTCGTGCGCCGGGACCGCGAGGGTCGCTTCTTCCACCGACATCGTCGTCACCTCACTTCTTCCGGATCACGAACCGGAACACGTCCCCGTCCCGGCCCTGCTCGACGAGCTCGTTGCCCGTCGCCTTGCACCATGCGTTGAAGTCCGCGACCGAGCCGGGATCGGTGGCCAGGGCCTCGATCAGCTCGCCCGACTGGACCTCCTTGATGCCCTGCGCCGTCTTCACGATCGGCAGCGGGCAGGACAGGCCCTTCAGGTCCAGCGTCTTCGCGATCTGCGTGCTCACGTCTCGCTCCTTCCCGTGGGGATCGGCAGCGGCATGTTGTCCGGCAGCCGTCCCTGCGGCACCGTCTGCCAGTACATCCGGTTGAACATCCACTTCGCCATGTGCCAGACGCGGTTCGGCTGCGGCGGCGCAGGCGGGTGCTCGTAGTCGAACCGGAGCACCGTCGACTTGCCGTTCCCGGTCTCGAGGAAACACATCACGCGTCCGCCATAGTTCTCCTTCGGCGCGGTGCCACGCGCGAGCGAGGCGATCCTGCTCGCGACGACCGGCGCCTCGAAATGCGCGGTCGAGCCGCTCTTGCTGATCGGCAGGTTGGTCGCATCCCCCATCGCGAAGATACGGTCCTGCCCCTGCACCTCGAGCGTGTGCTTGTCGGTCGGCAGCCAGCCGGGGCCGTCCGCGAGGCCGGATTCGACCACGACCTCCTGCCCACGGTGCGGCGGCACGAGGACGAGCAGGTCGTACTCGGCCTTCTCACCTTCGAGACTCGAGACCGTGCCGGCCGAGGGGTCGACCTCCTCCACGTTGAAGAACGTCGTGAGCTCGATGCCGCGCTCCTGCATGATCGGCTGGATCACCTTCGATGCCGACTCGATCGTGAACGCCCGGTTCAGCGGTGAGAGCAGCGTGATCTCGCTCTTGTCCCGGATGCCGCGGTGCCGCAGGTACTCGTCCACCATGAACACGAACTCGACGGGCGCCGGCGGGCACTTGTACGGGATGCCCGCGATGCCGACGAGGATCCGCCCGCCGGTGAACCGGCGGAGGGCCTCGCGCAGCCGCTGAGCTCCCTCGAGCGAGTAGAACTCGTACGAGCCCTCGACGAGCCCCGGGATCTGGTCGGGCACGAGTTGCGCGCCCGTCGCCATCACGAGGTAGTCGTAGTCCAGGCTCCCTCCGCGCTCCAGCCGCACCGCGCCGGCCTCGACGTCGACCTTCGTCGCCTTCTCGACGACGAGATCGACCTCCTTGCGGAGCAGCGTGCGTTCGTCACGGACGAGCCAACGCCCGTTGGTCTGCCCGAGCGCGAGGTACAGGTACCCGGGCTGGTAGTGGTGCATGCCCGTGGGATCGACGACGGAGACCCTCCCGTCCCGGCCCAGCTCCTTCGAGAGCAGGTTGGCCGCCAGGGTGCCGCCGACGCCCCCACCGAGGACGACGACCTTGGCCGGCATCGTGGGTCACCGAACCTTCCGGACGATGAAGTGCATGTAGCCCTCGTCGACCACGGTCTCGACCAACTCGTGGCCCGCCTTCGCGACCCAGGCGGGGAGATCCGTCTTGGAGCCCTCGTCGCTCGAGAGCACCTCGATCACGTTGCCCACCTCACCCTCGCGGATCGCCCCGATGAGACTCATGAGCGGTCCCGGGCATGGCATGCCGCGAGCGTCGATCGAACGGTCGATGTTGACGGTCGTCATCGTTCCCCTACCTCCTAGATGAAGGTCACCGGGCCGTCGACGTCCATGAAGAAGGACGCGACCCCGTGCTGGTCGTCCACGAGCGGGTCGAGGTCCTCGACCGCGAGCCCGAACATCTCCATCGAGAGCGAGCACGCGTGGATGCCCACCTCGCCGATCTCCTTGGCCTGACGGAAGATCTCGCTCCAGTGCTGGCCGCCGTGTCGCTGGTAGGCCTCGATCCCCTCGGGGCCGGCCTCCGGCGCCACGCCGTGGTCCTTCAGGACCCTGTCGGCGCGGAACGCGTCGAGCGCCCAGTACTGGAGGAAGATGTTGACCTTCCGCCCCATCGCGGCGGCGCCGGCCGTGAGCACGGCCGCGGCGTTGAGCTTGTCGTCGGTGCCGGAGAACAGCACCAAAGAAAGCGTCGAGTCGTCCATCTCGCACCCCTTGTTCTGGTTCGGACCCTAGGGTCCCAACGGATACCGGACCCGCCAGGGGTCCTTTCGCCCGCTCGGGAGGGGACCTCTGGCCGTCATGGACCCGCGCGGCCGCCTGAAGATCGTCGTTCCGCGCCGCCGGCAGGCAGGTGGATGGGGACCGTAGCCCGCACCCCCGGCGGCGCCTGCTAGCGTTGCCACCTTGACCGACGATGGAACCGACGTGCGCGACGACCTGCTCCCCGGCCCCGACCCGAAGCGGCCGGCGGTCGGCACGGACCCTCCGCTCGGCGCCGGCGAGGTTGCAAGGGCGCTCGAGGAGGCCGCTCCGGTCGAGCAAGGTGCGAGGATCGACCTGCTCCGTATCGCCAGCAAGGTCGGGAGCGGTGTGGCGGCACTGTTCCTGCTCGTGCTCTCGCTCCAGTTGATGAAGAGCGGCGCCGCCGCGATCGCGCCCACCGTCCGGGGCAGCGCGCTGTTCTCGAACGGCGCGTCGACGCTCGGTGCGGGATGGCTCGGCGCGTACCTCGTCCTGTCGGGTTCGCCGATCGCCGCGGTGTCGCTCGGGCTGTTCTCGGGCGGCGCCATCACGAAGCTCCAGACGTTCACGATGCTCTCGGGCTCGCGCCTCGGAGCCTCCTTCGTCGTGCTGCTCGTCGGGTTCCTGTACTCGGTGCGCAACCGCGGTGCGAACCGCGAGGAGGCGGTCGGGATGGGGATCCTCGCGCTCACGCTCACCGCGATGGTCTACGTGCCAGGGATGGCGGTCGGCTACGGGATCCTGCGGTCCGGGATGCTCGACGGGATCCGCTGGAAGACCTCGGGCGAGGTGACGAGCGTTGTCGACTTCATCTGGGGACCGACGCAGCGGCTGATCATGGACACCCTGCCGGGGTGGCTCCTGCTGCCGGCGGGTCTCGGCATCATCCTGCTGTCGTTCAAGCTGCTCGACCGCGTGCTCCCGCAGGTGAGCGGCAACCAGGTCACGGGCAGACGAGCTGAGTGGCTGAAGCGGCCTTGGCCGATGTTCGCGCTCGGATGCGTGGTGGCGACCCTCACGCTCTCGGTGTCCGTGGCGCTCGTCGTGCTCGTCCCACTCGCGAGTCGTGGCTACGTGAAGCGTGAGCAGTCCATCCCGTACATCATGGGCGCGAACATCACCACCCTCGCCGACACGCTCGTCGCCGCCATGCTGCTGCGCAACGCCATCGCGGTCCAGATCGTCCTCGCTCAGGCGATCGCCGTGTTCCTCGTCTCGATCGTCTACCTGGCGTTCGCCTACGGCCTCGTCAAGCGCTCGGTCATGGGGCTCGACGACTGGATCGTGGCCTCGAACCGGCGGCTGTGGACGTTCGTCGTCGTGCTGTTCGTCACACCCGCCGTCCTGCTCACCTCGGGCCTGTGGCTCGGCCCGTTCACGCGCTGACGAGCTCGGCTCCGCGTGCCAGGCTGTGCGCGTGATCGACCTGCTCGTCGCGAACGCGCTCGTCGTGGATGGCTCCGGCGGCCGGTCCTTCGCAGGCTCCGTCGCGGTCCAGGACGACCGGATCGTCCGGATCCTCGCGCCGGGCGAGCCCGAGCCGCCCGCCGCCCGCCGCGTCGACGCCCGAGGCCGGGTGCTCGCCCCGGGCTTCGTCGACGTCCACAGCCACTCCGACGTCACGCCGTTCGTCGAGCCGGGGATGGACAGCATGCTCCGCCAGGGCGTGACGACGCTCGTCGTAGGCAACTGCGGCGGTTCCGCGTTCCCGAGCGAGGGTGCCGCGGAGATGGCCGCCCTCGCCGGCGCGAAAGCAAGCGCCCTCGAGCTCGACTGGCGCACGTTCGCGGAGTACCTCGAGCGCGTCGACGCGAGCGCCCCGGCTCTGAACGTCGCGGCCCTCGTGGGCCACGGCACGCTCCGCGAGGCCGTCATGCGCGCCGACCAGCGCCGGCCGCCGACGACCGAGGAGATGGCCGAGATGCAGGCGCTCCTTTCCTCCGCACTCGAGGAGGGCGCCGTCGGCCTCTCGACGGGCCTCATCTACGCCCCTGGGCTCCACGCGACCACGCAGGAGATCGCGGTGCTCGCGACCGTGCTCGCGCGCTACGGGGGCCTGTACGCGAGCCACGTGCGGGGCGAGGGCGAGCAGGTCTTCGAGGCCGTCGCCGAGTGCATCGAGGTCGGCCGCCGCGCCGGGGTGCCCTCCCACGTGAGCCACCTCAAGTGCGAGGGCAAGACGATGTGGGGCAAGGGCGAACCGCTCCTCGCGCTCGTGGACCGCGAGCGTGCTTCCGGTGCAGACGTCTCGGCCGATCAGTACCCCTACACGGCGTGGGAGACCGAGCTCGCGTCCGCGCTCCCGCCGTGGGTGACGCCCGACGAGCTCCCGGACGCGCTCGCCGACCCGGATGCGCGAGCACGCATGCGAACCTCGATGGAGGAGGGCGAGCCCGGCTGGGAGAGCGTCGGCCGCAGTGTGGGGTGGGATCGGGTGGTGCTCGGCTCGTACGGTCCCGAACCCGACCTCACCGGTCGGAGCATCGCGGCGCTCGCGGGCGAGCGCAACCTCGAGCCGTTCGAGCTCATCGCCGGCCTCCTGCTCGCCGATCGCTTCGCGGGGATGCTCGGACACGGCATGCACGAGGACGACGTCCGCACGATCGTCGCGCGGGTGGACGTCTTCGTTGCGACCGACGGACTCGCCGTGTCGCCGTCCGGTCCGCTCGGGCAGTTCGGCGTGCACCCCCGCTACTACGGCACGTTCCCTCGCGTGCTCGCGCGGTACGTGCGGCAGGAGCGCCTGCTCACGCTCGAGGCCGCGGTGCGCAAGATGACGTCGCTCCCGGCGGAGCGCTTCGGCCTCCTCGGTCGTGGCCGGATCGTCGAGGGCGGGTTCGCCGACCTCGTGCTCTTCGACCCCGAGCGCGTCGAGGACCGCGCCACGTTCGAGGCGCCACACACGTTCCCCGAGGGCATCGCGCTCGTCACCGTGAACGGGCGTGTCGCGTGGGACGGCGCTCCCGGGGAGCGTGCCGGCCGAGCTCTGCGCCGCGGCGAGCGCTGACGCCGACTCAGGGGCAGTCGGCCTTGCCGCTTCCCTCGCGCACCATGCAGCCGGAGACGTCCACCGCCTCGAACCACGATGCCGGCACCGTCTTCAGCTGGTCGAGGAGGCGGTTGCGCCAGTGCCGATCCCGCGTGCCCTGGAAGTACCAATCGGCGCCGTTGTCGGCCAGGACCATCCCGTACCGCTGCATCGCACGCAGGATCGTGCGGGCCTTCGGCGCGAAGCCGGAGATATCGACGTCCGAGCGCAGCCGGAACCAGGCGCCCATCGGCGGGCAGTCCGGGTCGTCCACGCCCGCGTCGTGCCGCGCCGGCCAGACGTGATCGGTGGTCGTGCATCCGACGGTGAAGCGGATCGCGTGGCGGATGGCGCCCGACCTCACCTCGTCCCACCGCACGAGCCCCGGCAGGATGGGCAGGCCGGCCGCGTCGGCCGAGGTCCAACCGTCGGGCCGTAGCCGGTTCGAGCCGAGATCCCAGATCGCGCCGCTCCCCGCCTGCGGATCGCCGTCGTTCCACTCGGCCGCGTAGAGCTCGTACAGCACGCACGACCCCTCCTCGACGATGAGCGCGTGACGGTCCGAGCCGCCCTCGATGGGCGTGTCGGCATCGAACGGGTACGGGCCGGGGTCGCTCTCGTCCGCGTACAGGAAGTCCACGGCCACCTTCGCGTGGGCTCGCGCGACGACGTCGAAGGGCAGGCCGTACTCGCGCGGTCCGAAGTCCGGGTGCAGGTCGGTCGAGTCCGCATGCATCGACGCGAGCCACGTGTCCGACATCGCGTGCACGGGGAGCCCGTCGACACGCGTGTTCCACATGTTGCCGCGGGGGAACAGCGCGCATCCGCTCCCCGGGACGGGTGCCGCCTCCGCGGCGCCGGGCATCCCGGACAGGGCGAGTGCGGCGAGCGTGGCGAGCACGAGCGCGACCGGGCGGGATCTCACGCGTTCACCATCGGCTCGGGGGTGGCCGCGACTTGACGGCGGGTTCGAGCCGGCGGTCGGATTCGAACCGACGGCCTGCTGTTTACAAGACAGCTGCTCTGCCACTGAGCTACGCCGGCGCACGCCGAGTCTACGCCGGGCTCTCGCGCCGGGACGGCAACACGTAGGCGTAGAGCGCGGCCGCGAGCGACGCCGAGGCGTTGAGCGATCCGACACGCCCGCGCATCGGGAGGGCGACGAGCGCGTCGCACGCCTCGCGCACGAGGCGCGAGAGCCCCTGGTCCTCGGCGCCGAGCACGAGCCCGACACGCCCCGGCGGGCAGGGCTCGTCGTACACGCTCACCGGCGCGTCGCCGTCGAGCCCGACGATGAAGAACCCCGCGCCCTGCAGCCGCTCGATCGCTCGCGTGATGTTCGCCACGCGCGCATGCGGCAGGTGCAGCAGCGCGCCGGCCGAGGCTCGCACCGCCGCCGGCGTCACCGAGGCCGCCCGGTGGACGCGGGTCACGAGCATCGCCGCGCCGGCTGCCTCGGCGGA
>CAYUSA010000051.1:0-20577 GCA_964447335.1 uncultured Actinomycetes bacterium | reverse complement strand
CGAGACATCACAGTGGTGCCCCCGGCAGGAATCGAACCTGCGACACACGGTTTAGTCACCATGGAACGGCCGGCCCGTTCCGCATCTACGCGTGGATCATCCACCACGATGGGCGGACGGAGCCACATACGGAAAGGAGCCGGCCGTGGCAAGTGTCTCGCGCACGAAGGGTCCCATCCATCTCGGGCTCGACGTCCACAAGGACTCGATCTCGGTGGCGATCCTCGAGCCCCACGCCGAGGCTCCCGAGGTGGAGCGGATCTTCCACGACGCGAGGCCTCGGTCCGTCGGCTCGTCGCCCGGCTCGGGGATCCGAGGAACCTCCGGGCGTGCTACGAGGCGGGCCCGACCGGCTACGAGCTCACGTTCGCACCTCTGCCCGTGCAGGAACGGACGATCCCCTACCCGTCAGAGCCCGGAACTATGGGAGAACGTAGCCGCCGTCTACCACCAGCGCCGACCCCACGGCGAGGCTCGCTTCGTCCGAGGCGAGGAACAGCACAGCGCGCGCCACTTCCTCCGGCCGACCCAAGCGGCCGATCGGATGGGCACGGATCAGGTCCTCGAGGCTCCCCTGCGGACCTCGACCGCCGGGGAACGCCTTCATCAGCAATGGGGTCTCCACGGCGCCCGGACACACCGCGTTCACGCGGATGCCCCGGCCGATCAGCTCGAGTGCCATGCATCTGGTGAGGTGAAGAACGGCCGCCTTGGAGGCGCAGTACGCGGAGAATCCGGGGACGGCGGCCAGCGCCAACTGTGAGGCCACGTTCACGATCGTTCCTCCCCCAGCTGCAACCAGGTGGGGGATGGCTGCGCGTGACACCAGGAACACGCCTCTCACGTTCGTGTCGAAGACCCGGTCCCACGACGCCTCGTCCATGTCCGCGATGTCTCCGGTGGTGGACGTGCCGGCGTTGTTGACCACGATGTCCAACCGCCCGTACGCGCGCACCGTCGCCTCTACGAGGCGGTCGGCGTCCTCGGCGCGCCCGACGTCCATCACGAGGCCCTCGGCTCGCGTTCCGGACGCCCCGATCTCCTGGATCGTGTTCTGGATGGGCTCTGGCTCGAGGCCGCCCAGCATCAGGGCGGCGCCTTCCTCGGCGAAGGCCAGCGCTATGGCACGGCCGATCCCCGAGCCGCCACCAGTGACGATCGCCACTCGCCCATCCAGGCGTCGCTCCACGTTCGCCACCTCTCTACCGCGCCCGGCTCCGCCTGCGGAGCGGTTCGAGCGTCGAGGATCCGTCAATCAGCCACCCGAACGAAGCTTCAATCACATCCTTGGCCGCTTGATGGAGGGCTGGTCCGAGCATGCTGTCCACGCCGTCCTCGACGACGAAGACCGCGAAGTCCCGCACAGATGCGGCGATCGCCGTGGCCATCACGCAGGAGTTGGTGTTGACACCAAGGATCAGCAGCGAGTCGTGCCCTCCCGAGCGAAGGAAGAACTCCAGGTCGGTACCGATGAAGCAGTCGTAGCGTTTCTTGGTCGCGATCACGACGTCGCCGGGTCGTTGGATCCCGGGCATGAGCTCGAGGCCGGGCAGGCCCTGGAGGTTGTGCTCTGCGATCTGCCTGCGCGGGCTCTCCGGACGGCCCGATTGGAACCGCCAGTAGGGATTGGAGAGAATCTCGTCCCGCGAGCGGTAGGCCGTGACGACGTGGACGATCGGGACCCCGAGGCTTCGGTAGGCCTCCAGTAGGGGAACCACCCGCTGGACCAGCGCGCCGGCCGCATCTGCGGGCAGTGGAAGGGTGGCCACAGCGGGATCCAGGTGTCCCCGGTGCAGGTCGATCGTGACCACGCATGGCCGTGTCGCGAGTGCCTGGAACGCTTCTGCGGCCCCCAGGGATCCCATCTGCTCACTCCTGCTCGTAGTTGATCCCGAGGGAAGCCGGCGGCCGCATCCGGCGAAGGAGCCCCGCCAGAGCAACGAGCGTCACCACGTAGGGCAGCATCACCAGGAATTGGTAGGGCACGTCGATCCCGAGCGCCTGGGCCCTGATCTGGAAGGCGTCGGCGATGGCGAACAGCAGGACGGCTGCGGCGGCGCCGAGGGGGCGCCATCTCCCGAAGACCACCGCCGCCAACGCAATGAATCCACGCCCCGCCGTCATGTTCTGGGTGAAGAACCCCAGCCCGGCAAGGGCCAGCTGTCCCCCACCGACGCCGGCCAGGATGCCGCAGGCCGCGAGCGCGGACCAGCGCACCCGCCGCACGTTGACGCCGAGGGATTCGGCCGCCTCGGGCCGCTGCCCCGCCGCCTCGAGGGCGAGCCCTGCGGACGTCCGACGGAGGACCCACCACACCACGGGCACGGCGAGGTATGCCACGTACACCATTACGTTCTGGGTGAACAGCGCCCTCCCCACGAACGGGATCTGGGCCAGGCTGTGGATCTGGATCCTCGGCAGGCTCGCCACCGCCTGGTTGACGTTCGGCCCCAAGACCGTCGCCAGCAGGAACGACGTCGCGCCGAGAGCGAGGATGTTGAGCACGACACCGCTCACGACTTGGTTCGCGCGGAACACGAAGCAGATCAGGCCATGCAGGACGGCGACGAGGAGGCCCCCGAGCGCCGCCGCCAGGAACCCCACCAGCGCGCTGTCGCTGGCGTGAGCCCCGAGCACCCCGGCGAACGCTCCGCAGAGCATCATGCCCTCGAGCTCGATGTTGATGACGCCTGCCGTCTCGGAAAGGAGCTCCCCGAGCGCCGCGAACAGCAGCGGCGCGGAGAGCCCGACCGCGGCGGCGAGCAGGAGCGAGACGAACCTCTCGTCCATCAGGCCCTCACTCCCCCCTCCTCGGTGATCGCGTGGGCGGGCTCTGGTTCATCCCGGTGCCGCGCCTCGAGCGCCGCCCTTGCGCGACGACGCCGAGCAAGGAGACGCTGGATCCCGAACCCGATCAGAACGTAGACCACGGCCAATCCCTCGGTGATCTGGACGATCGCCGCGGGTGCTCCGCGAGCGGCGGTCTGTAGACCCGCCCCGCCGGCATCCAGTGCTCCGAACAGGACCGCTGCCCCGAGGATGCCGACGGGCTGGAGCCGGCCGAGCAGGGCGATGGCGATGGCTTCGAACCCGTAGCCCGGGGAGAACCCCTCGATCAGCCTACCCCGGGCCCCGAGCACCTCCACGCTGCCTCCGAGGCCCGCGAACGCTCCACTCGCTGCCATGGCTAGCACGATCATCCAGGAGACCCGGACGCCGGCGAACCGAGCAGCTCGCTCGTTCCCTCCGATGGCTCTCAGCCGGAGCCCGAACGACGTCCGCGACACCAGGAACCAGGAGACGAGGATGGCGAGGGCTGCCACGAGCGCACCCGCATTGAGCAGGGTGCCCGTCCAGATCACGGGCAGCCGGTGGCTCGGGGCGAGCACCTCCGAAGCCGGGAAGGTCTCTCCGGGCAGGAGCCACGGACCCTCGGTGAGGTAGTTCGTGAACTGGATCGCGACATAGACGAGCATCAGCGAGGTGATCACCTCGCTGATGCCCCGGCCCGCTCGTAGAAGCCCGGGGATGGCCCCCCAGACGGCACCGGCCAACGCCCCCGCCACCAGGGCCGCGACGATAGTGAGCATCCCCATGTCCGGCCCGAATAGCGCGACCGCGGTCGCCGCGATGGCGCCCACGTAGATCTGCCCTTCGGCCCCGATGTTCCACAGTCCCGCACGCAGCGCGAGCGCGATCCCGAGCGCGGCGAACAGCCGCGGCATCGCCTTGGTCAGTGTGGTGCTGACGGCGAACGGGTTGCCGAACGCCGCGTCGATCATGCTTCGGTACGCCGTACCCGGCTCCGCACCCGTGGCAACGAGCAGGATCGCCACGGTGGCGAGCGCCAAGAGCACGGCCGCCAGAGGGATGGCCAGGTTGACGGTCGCGACGCGCGCGAGTGAACGCCAGTTCACGCCGCCGCCCCGCCCATGAGCAGTCCCAGCTGCTCCGCAGTGGCCTCCGACGCCCTCACCTCGCCGGCAGCGCTGCCCTGGTGCAGCACGAGGATGCGGTCCGTCATGGCCAGTAGCTCGTCGAGGTCGACCGAAGCGAAGAGGATCGCGGCGCCCTCGTCGCGGTGCGAGAGGATCTCGCGTCGTACATCCTGCGTTGCGGCGAAGTCGAGTCCTCGGGTCGGGTAGCAGCAGAGGAGGATGCGGGGCTGGCCGGAGAGCTCGCGGGCGAGGATCAGCTTCTGCTGGTTGCCTCCCGAGAGCGCACCGGCGGGAACGTCGGGGCCCGGGACCCGGATGTCGAACCGGTCGATCAGGGCCCGCGCGCGGTCCCGGGCAGCCCGTCGGTTGAGCACCCCCCAACGGCTGAAGGGAGGCGCGCCGGCGACCGGGAGCAGGAGGTTGTCCGCCACAGACAGCGTTGGGATGAGGCCCGTGGTGGCGCGGTCGGCCGGCACGTGGCCCGCCCCCGCACGCCGGCGAGCTTGGAGGCTCATGCCGGTGACGTCGCGGCCATCCATCCTGATGGCGCCGCGGGATGCGGCACGAGCTCCCGCCAGCGCCTCCGTGAGCTCGACCTGCCCGCTCCCCTCGACCCCGGCGATCCCGAGCACCTCGCCGGCGTGGATCGAGAGCGAGACGCCGCGTACCGCGTGCCCTCCCCGGTCGCTGGCCACCCACAGGTCGTCCACTTCCAGCAGAGCCGATCCGTCCGCCGGCCGCTCCGAGGCGGGTGGCTCCGCCTCGGCGGCGCTCAGATCACCGACCATCAGCTCCCCCAGGCGGAGGTTCGTCGCTTCCCGGGCCGGGATGGTCGCGACGAGCCGCCCCCGGCGCAGGACACTGATCCGGTCGGAGATCCGCAGGACCTCTTCGAGCTTGTGGCTCACGAGGAAGATCCCCACGCCCGCGTCGGCGAGCCTGCGCAGGATCCCGGCCAGTTCCTCCCACTCCTGGGGAGTGAGCAGCGCGTTCGGCTCGTCCAACAACAGGACCCGAGCGTTGCGGGCGAGGGCCTTGAGCAGCTCGGCCCGCTGTTGCTGCCCCACGCCGACCTCTTCCACCACCGTGTCGGGCTCGACGTCGAGGCCGAACCGCCGCGAAAGCTCACGGACCCGCGCGGAGCCGTCTCGGACCGCGATGCGATCGGCACTCGTGCGCAGGGCGAGCACTAGGTTCTGCGCCACGGTAAGGGTCGGGATGAGTGAGAAGTGCTGCTGGACGTACCCGATCCCGAGGTCCAAGGCGTCCCGCGGGCTGCGGATGCCTACCGGTTGCCCGTCGACCAACGTACGGCCTGCATCCGGTCGCTGCAGGCCGTACGCGATCCCCATCAGCGTGGTCTTCCCGGCCCCGTTCTCTCCGACGATGGAGTGGATCTCTCCAGCCCGCAGATCGATGTTCACGCCATCGTTCGCGACCACCCGCGGGTAGGCCTTCGTGATCCCCTCCAGACGGAGGACGGGCTGCTCAGCGATACCGTTCACCCGACCATCGTCACACGGTTCCCTACTGCCCCGGGCAGGACTCGTCGTGCTCGACCTGAATCTCCCCGCTCACGATCCTCTCCTGGACGTCCAGGGCCTCCTGGTAGACGTCGTCCGGGAGCAGGTCCGTGTCGGAGACGCCGGGACCCCAGTCCTCCGGCAGGCCGAACTGGTAGAACTTGCCCTCGAAGGCTCCGTCCTGGACCTGCTTCGCGATCTCGGTCACGAACCGTGCCTGGGACTTCAGGACCGAAGAGACGATCACCTCCGGAGCCAGGCCGTGGTTGTCCACCCACTCCGTGACGGTCGGCAGGTTCCCGTTCTCCTTGGCCGCCTCGAAGATCCCGAACCACCCGTTGTTCAGGTTGGCCGACAGGGCGTCCGCCCCCTGGTCGATCATGGCCTGGATAGCCTGCTTGGCCTTGGTGGGATCCTCGAAGTCGCCGGTGAAGGTCGACAGGAAATCCACATCCGGGTTGGCGAACTCCGCGCCTTGCTCCGTCCCGTGCAGGTTGGCGGCGGTGGCCGGGAAGCAGCCGCCTCCGACCCAGCCGATGACTCCGCTCGTCGACAGCCTGCCGAGGATGAACCCGTCCAGGAACTGCCACTGCTCGATCGCCGTGTCCATGGAGGCGAGGTTCGTTCCATTGGACGCGCCGCTGTTCACGACGAGGAAGTCGACGTCGGGGAACTCCTCGGCCACCGTCACCGCGCCGTCGGTGAACTGGCCTCCCCAGCCGATCACGAGGTCGTAGCCCTGGTTGGCGTACTGCCGGTACACGTCGGCCTGGTTCGGCACCTGCACCGACTCCGTGTAGGTGACGTCGGCACCCAACTCGTCCTTCATCATGTCGGCGGCGCGCTTGCCGTCTGCGTTGTACCCCTGGTCCGAGACGCTCCCAGGCAGGAGAACGGCCACCCGGAGCTCACCCGCTCCGCCCTCACCCTTACCCTCGTCCCCGCCGCACGCGGCCAGGAGGACAAGGGCTACCGCAGCCGCCGCCGCCAAGCGCCACGGCGCCGTTCGGAACCTGCTCATGTCCGCCTCCCCCCTTCTCGCGCTCTCATCGAAGCCACATCCTGTCCCGCCTCCTAGTGCCGCCAGTCCACGAAGACGCGCTCGGTGAGACCGGCGCGCTCGATGACCTCCCTCGCCCTGCGTGTGGCCTCCTCGAGCACCTCCTCCTCTCGGTCGAACCCGACGAGCCGCCCCTCCCGCAGCTTGACCTCTCCGTTGACGAGGACCGTGTCGACATCGGTCCCGTGGGCGGAGAACACGAGGGCGGCAACGGGGCGGTTGCCCACCGCCACGTGGGCCTTGTCCAGGTCGAACGCGACGATGTCAGCCTTCTTCCCCACCTCGAGCGAGCCGACCAAGTGGTCGATGCCCATCGCCTTGGCCGTGTTGATGGTCGCCATCTCGACCATCCGCTCCGCCGTCATCAGGGTGGGGTCGAAGTGGGTCACGTTCTGGATCAGGGCGCCGAACTTCATCTGCTCGACCATGTCCATCGAGCAGTTCACGTAGGCCCCGTCGCTGCCCAGCCCGACGTTCACCCCCGCCTCGAACATCTGCTTGAGCGGCGCGATGCCGTCGCAGCTGTAGGCGTTGCTGACCGGGTTGCTGACCACGCTCGCGCCGGCCCGGACTATGTGGTCGATCTCACGATCCTTGAGGTGCAGGCAGTGGATGAGCACCCAGTTGTCCGTGAGGGCTCCGAGGCGGACGAGGTAGTCCACGTCCCCTCCGCCCGTGTCCTGCTCAAACTCCTTGATCGAGAGCCATGGGGTGCCGGCGGAGCAGTGGTTCGTGATCTTGAGGTTGCGGCGCCGGGCCAGGGCCACGCCGTCTCGGATGATCTCGTCCGAGGTGGCGTTGTGGAGCATCCAGTTGGCTCCGGTCTCGATGGCAAGGCCCAAATGGATCAGGCCGCCGGCTCCGTCCCATTTGTCGACGATGGCCTCGGCGAGGGCGAGCTCCTCCTCCCGTGTGCGAACGTGCGCGTACGCGGGGTACCGGGTGGAGAACGGCGGATCGGGGGTCTCACGGAGCTCCTTGGTGACGAGCTGTCGGATGCCGACGTCGAGGACGGGCTCCACGATCGCCCGCATCGACTCCTCGTCGTTCACGTTCACCACGTGGTTGAGCGAGCAGGTCGTGCCCGTCCGGATCTGCTCGATGGCTCCGAGGTACGCGGCGATCCGGAGGTCTTCGTTGGTCAGCTTGAACATCAGAGGCAACGTGATCTGGTCCAGCCAATCCTCGAGGAGCAGTCCCTCCCCGGTGTTCTTGAACAGACTCGCCCAGTGGTGGTTGTGCCCGTTCAGCAGGCCCGGCATGGTGAGCATGCCGTGAAGGTCGATCTCCTCATCGGCCCTCCGCTCGCCGAGCTCGTCCATCGGGCCCAGGGCCGACACGTGGTCGCCCTCCACCGCGACGTAGCCGTCCGGGATGACGCGACGCTCCGGGTCGACGGTGGCGACGTAGCCGTGCTTCAGCAGGATCGAACTCATAAGCTCTGCCCTCCCGGCTCGTCCTGAGCACGCAGTACCGTATACCGCTCGGCAGATCCACGTCAAGCAAAGGGCCTCCGAGACGGGGAATGCGCAGGTAATCGACCCTGCTTGCGTCGTATACCGTGTACCGCGTATCATTTCCGGCGATGAGCGCGCGGTCGCGGGCAGAGGAGCCGGCCGGGCAAGGAGGGGGCGGGATCCAGCGGCTGGAGCGCCCCGCCCCGCTTAGCCAGCAGGCCTACGAGCGGATCCGAAGACTGCTGCTTTCCGGGGAAGAGGTTCCCGAGAGAGGGCGACTCGGCGAACGGGAGCTCGCGGATCAGCTCGCGATGAGCCGTACGCCGGTACGGGACGCCCTTCGCCGACTGTCGCTGGCCGGACTGATCGAGCCGGCTCCGGGCGGAGGGTACGTGACCCGACGAGCCTCGCTACGCGACGTGCGCGAGTATTACGACCTCCGCATGCTGCTCGAGCCCTACGCCGCGCGGCTCGCCACCGAACGGGACCCCGGTGACCGGGTGCGGGCGTTCTCGGCAAAGCATCTCGAGGGCGAGGCCAGCCCTGAGGCCAACGCCCGATTCCACGCAGCCGTCGCCGACGCATCGGGGAACCGAGTCCTGGCGCAGGTCATCAGGGCACTCATCGATCGCCTCGCGAGCCAGCGCATCTTCGCCCGAGGCGACGGCGTCTCAAGCGACACGCTGTCCACCGGTCACGAGTCGGTCGCCGAGGCCATCCGTACGGGTGACCCGGACGCGGCTTCGGCCGCGATGGAACGACACCTCACGCTGGCACGCGACCTGCTCGTGAGCGAGCTCCGGGACCTCGAGGCGCCAGGTGACTGACCTTGCCATCAAGCGACTGCGAGTGGCTTGTGCGCAGCTTGCCGCGCGCGACCTCCGGGACTCCGAGCTCGCTCTGGAGGAGGCCCTTCAGGCTGTTCGGGAGGCCGCCGATGGCGGGGCGGACCTCGTGGTGCTCCCCGAGTGCTCCTATCCGGCCTACGTGCTTGCCGATGACCCGCTGGCGCCTCGCATCCGGGATGACGAAGACGTCGAGACGGCCTTCGCCGAGGCGGCCCGCGCGAACGCCATAGCCGTGATGGTCGGACTGGCTCAGGAACTCCACCCCGGCAGCGGTCGGAAGGCCCGGAACGCGGGCATCCTGTTCGACGCCCACGGCAGGGTTCGGCTTCGCACCGCGAAGCGGTTCCTGTGGGACTTCGATCGCCGGTGGTTCGAAGCCGGCGAGAGCTCGGCGACAGCGGAGGTGGCAGGGAAGCTCGTGGGGGCACTCGTGTGCGCGGATCTCAGGCTCCCCGAGATCGCGCGATCGCTCTCGGTGTCGGGGGCCCGCCTGATCCTCGATCCGACCGCCTGGGTCACGACGGGACGCAACCCTGCGACCCTAACCAGCCCCCAGCCGGAGTTCCTTATGAGCGTCCGCGCCTTGGAGAACGGCGTCTGGATCGCTGCCGCCAACAAGGTCGGGGTCGAGCGCGACTCCGTCGTCTACTGCGGTCGCAGTTCGATATTCGCGCCCGACGGATCACCGGTGGTCATGGCCGGAACCCAGGAGCCCGAAGTCATCTCCTGCGACGTCGACTTCGAGGCGGCTGGAGGCCCACCTGTGCCTCGCAGGCCGAACCTGTACCGGTGGCTCGATCGTCCGTCGGAGGAGCTGCCTGTCTGGGAGCGCGTGCGGCAACCGATCGTCCCCTCGGACGCCGTCTTCCGCGTGGGCCTCCTCCAGCCGGGTGCCATCATCCCCTCCGAGTCGTTCTCGGTCGACGCCGCAGAGCGACGCACCGTGGTGGAAGCCCTGGCCATCGATCTCCTTGCGGCCGTCACATCCGTCGAGGAAGCAGATCCCGAACGGCTGGGGCGTGAGGTGAGGAACAAGCTCGGCCGGCCGGTGATCCTCGGCACCGCTGACCCGGCGGGTCGCGTGACTGCATGCGTGCTGGCCACGGAGCATGGGGTCATCCAGCTGCTGCCCACGCATGGACCGCAGGCCCACGGATCGGACGACCTGCAGGGGCGGCTCTTCGACATCGGCGAGCTTCGGGTCGCGGTGTTGGTCGGCCTGGAGGGTCTTGTCCCCGAAGTGGCCCGAGAGTTCGCTCTGGAAGGAGCCGAGCTCCTGATCTGGTTCGCCGACACTTCCACGCCGCTCGCCGAAGCGGTGGCCCGGGCCCGGGCGCTCGAGCAGCGCACGTATGTGGCAGTACTGATCCCGGGCGTCGCTCGCCCCGGCGCAGCGTCTCTTGCCGATCCCGATGGCAGGGTCATCGCGACCGGGCTGGCTGGCCGGTCCCAACTCGTGACGGGCACGGTGCAGGTCGCCGCGGCACGCGTCAAGCAGATGGCACCGGGAACCGACATCCTGCGGGACCGCCAGCCGGCCACGTACACGGCGCTGGTGTCGGACGCGGCGGCAACGGCCCGCAATGGAGAGACCTCGTGAGCCGGTCGCTCCTCACTGATCGGGCATACGGCGAGCTCCGCTCGGCCATCATCGCCGAGCGGCTGGCCCCGGGCACGGTGGTGATCGAGGCCGAGCTCGTGACGACGCTCGGCGTGAGCCGGACCCCGGTCCGGGAGGCTCTGCACTGCTTGGAGCTGGAGGGATACCTCGGGCGCGATGAGGCGGGTCGCCTAGTCGTCCACGTGCTCACCCGTGAGGAGCTGGCCGAGATCTTCCTGGTCCGTGAGCTGCTGGAGGGATTCGCCGCCCGCCAGGCGGCTGCGCGTATCTCCGACGCCGAGCTGGACCGGATGGAGGAGCTGCTCACCGCCGACCTGGAGGCGCTCAAGCACCGGAGCGTCGAACGACTCGCCGGTGTCAACGAGGACATCCATGGACTGGTGCTGGAGGCGTGTAGGAATCGGGCCCTGCGTGACATGGTGAAGAGCCTCCGGGGCAGGGTCTACGGCCTGGGTGCCTTCGCCGTGGGGGGGACCCAGGACCAGCGACGATTCGTGGAGCAGCACGCCGCCATCTTCCGGCTGCTCAGGAACGGCGATGGGGAGGGCGCCGAGGCACTGGTCCGTCGTCATCTCCGCACGGCCAGGGACCTGCTCCTTGCGGGCCTGGTGCGAAGCCAGCAGGGGAACGGGAGTCACGACGACCGGGTGTCGAGCGTGCCGGTCGGCTCGTGAGAACGGGGGAGGACGCATGCGCTTGGTCATGTTCCGGATGGACGAGGGACCGGCGAGGCCCGGAGTGGTCACAGGCGACTCGGTCATCGCCCTCCGTGCTTCCTCCGTCCGGGACGTGGTGTCGGGCGGCCAAGATGCCCTCGCCGCTGCCGCCGACGAGGCTTCCCAGGCGGCCGGACCAGAGGTCGCGCTCGCGGATGTCGCGCTTGAGCCGCCCCTACGACCGGCCGTGGTCGTCGCGCCCGGCCCTCGACTGGATCCCGAGCACGAGGATCGGCTTGCCAAGCACAGGGAGTTCTACCTGAAGTCGGCCCACACTCTGATCGGTCCGACGGGAACCATCCCCTACCGACCGGCGCTCGGCACCCTCTCCTACCGGGCGCAGGTCGGCCTGGTCATGGGAACGACGCCCAGGCATGCTCCGGCGGGGACGGTGCTGGACGGCGTGCTCGGAGCCGTCCTCGCGGCAGAGCTGTATTCGATCGACCTCCTCCGAGTCGGGTGGGAGGGCACGATGTGGCACGTCCGCTACGGCGAGGGGGCGAGCTTCGACGGCGCGTGCCCCATCGGGGGCTTCTTCGTGAGCGCAGACGAGTTCGAGCTCGACGGGCTGCCCCTCGAGGACTCGACCCAGACCTCGAAGGTCCGCCGCGAAGACGTCGCGGGGTTCGTGTCGTACGTGAGCAGATGGATGACCCTTGGGCCCTCGACCCTGGTGCTGGCCGGGAGCTCGCACGGCCCACTGCTCTCGATCGAGGACAGGGAACCCGTGCTCCGGTTCCCCGAGCTCGAGGCCCAGGTCCGCGAGGTCGGCCGGATCACGGCGCGCTCGGCGCCGCTCGGCGAGATCGACATACGGATCGGCGCCCCCGCGCCCGGGGAAGGGTAGAGCCATGCGACTGCTGAGGTACAGGAGCGACCGCGGAACGCGGATCGGGCTGCTGACCGACGGGAGGGTCGTCGAGGTGGCATCGGCCCTGGAGCAGGCCGGTGTCGAGCCGCCGGCCGATCTCAACGACTACATCGAGCGCGGTCCGAGATACTGGGCCGCCGCGCGGGAGGCCCTGGACCCTGCCGATCCCGAACGGGGCGTGCTCCTCGAAGACGTCCGGCTCGCTCCGCCGTTCATGCCGGGAACCATCATCTGCGGCGGGGCGAACTTCCTCGACCATCTCGACGAGACGCACCGGGCCAAGCCCGACCACGTGGAGTTCTTCCTGAAGTCCCCCACCGGCGTGATCGCCGCGGGGGAGGAGGTGCGGATGGACCCCGAGCTCTCCGCCAAGTACGACTACGAGGTCGAGCTCGGCATCGTGATCGGGCAGGAGGCGCGCGACGTCCCGGAGGAGCGGGCCTTGGACCACGTCTTCGGCTACACGATCATCAACGACGTCTCGATCCGCGACCGCCAGGTCATACCCTGGGACGAGGGTCGGTTCCAGCTTCGGTTCGGGGAGGGCAAGTCCTACCTCGACTCCGCGCCGCTCGGTCCCTGGATCGTCACCGCCGACGAGATGGGCGACGTGAGCGAGCTCGGGCTGCGGACCCGCGTGAACGGGGTGCTCCGGCAGAACAATTCGATGCGCAACATCATCTGGCCCGTCCCCGCCCTCATGGCCTACTACTCGACCTACATGACCCTGAAGCCGGGCTTCCTCATCGCCAGCGGTACGCCGGGGGGGCCTGCACTCGGTTCGGACGTGGACCTGGGGGCCGACCCCTACGAACGACGGGACGGCGTACGGAGAGGCGAGTACGTGCCCGACGGAGCCTTGGTGGAGTGCGAAATCGACGGGATCGGCACGCTCACCAACCGCTACGTGATCTCGAGCCGATGACGTTCGACCTGGCCATCGAGGGGGGGACGGTGGTCTCTGCCCGTGGACGGGGTCGGGCGCACGTATACGTCGCCGGGGGTCGGGTCGCAGCCGTCACGGCCGAGCCGCATCCGGCTGTGGAGCGTGTGGACGCCACCGGCCTGCTGGTCATGCCGGGCATGGTCGATACCCACGTGCACCTGATGGACCCCGCCTCCACGGAGCGGGAGGACTTCCCCTCAGGAACCGCCGCGGCGGCACGCGCCGGCGTGACTACGATCATCGAGCACACGCACGCCGGCCCGGTGCGGACTCCACGGGACTTGGCAGAGAAGCGCGCATACCTGGCCACCCGGTCCAGGGTCGATTTCGGGCTTGCCGCCCACGCCTGGCCCGGCTACCTGGAATGGGTCCGTCCGCTGTGGGAGGCGGGAATCGCGTTCTTCAAGGTGTTCACGTGCACGACGCACGGCGTGCCCGGCTTCGACGCCCCGATGCTTCGGGAGCTGTTCGAGCGCGTGGAGACCGCCGGCGCCGTCTGCCTGGCGCACTGCGAGGACGAAACGCTGACCGTCGAGGCGGAGCGTGCGCTGCGGAAGGCCGGTCGCGGCGACGGTGGCGTGATTCCACTGTGGCGGAACCGAGACGCCGAGTTGACGGCTCTCGCCATGGTGACCGGTCTCGCGCTCGAGACGCGGGCCCGAGTGGTCGTCGCCCACGTCAGCCACCCGGAGGCGGTATCAGAGGTCGCCGAGGAGCGCGGCGCGGGGGCTCCGGTCAGCGTGGAGTGCTGCCCCCAGTACCTCACCCTTCGGGAGACCGATGTCCTCGAACACGGACCCTTCCGGAAGTTCACCCCACCGGCCCGCGCCAGAACGGACGAGGACCTAGAGGCCATGTGGAAGTTCCTGGCTGAGGGCTCGATCGACCACATCTCCAGCGACCACGCCCCGTCGACGGCCGAGCAGAAGCGGACGGGGTCGATCTGGGACGCCCCTTTCGGTTTGCCCGGTCTCGACACGACCTTCTCCGTCATGCTCGACGCCGCGCACGCGGGCCGGCTGAGCTACGAACGGATGGTGGAGGTGTACGCGGAGACGCCGGCGCGCACATATGGCTTGTATCCCGCGAAAGGGGCGTTGCTCCCCGGCGCCGATGCCGACATCGTTCTCGTCGACCCCGAGGCTGAGTGGACCGTCCGTGACGAGGACGTCATCTCCAAGGCTGGGTGGTCACCGTTCACAGGACGGACGCTCACCGGTCTGGCCGTGAAGACCTGGCTGCGAGGTCAGCTGATCGCAGACGGTGGGAAGGCCGTCGCGGAGCCCGGGTTCGGCCGCTTCCTCGTCGGCCCCGGCGCGAGGGTGTGAAGGACGATGCAGATCCGTCTTGCCGCCGTTCAACCTCGGAGTTACAGCGGCAGAGAGGAGGCCCGGAATGCGGGGACAGCGCTGGAATGGCTGGACCGGGCGGCCGATGAGGCTGCCGATCTGGTGGTCTTCCCAGAGGGTTATCCCGGGCCGACCAATCCCTCCAACGACTACGACGCGTTCGCTCCCCTTGCCCGGCGGGCCGCGGAGCGTGGCGTCCACGTTGTGGCGGGGCGGATCGAGCACGGCAGTGGCACCCGCTACTACGTGACGCTGCATCTGATCGACGACCGGGGCGAGACGCTCGGTGTCTACCGTCGGACGTCACCCAGGGGCCCCTACATCTACCGCGACATCGACGCGTGGCAGTTCGACTACCTTGAGGCGCCCGAGCGTCCGCGCGTGTTCGACACACGACTCGGCCGGGTGGGGCTCTTGGTCTGCAGCGAGGTCTACGTCCCGGAGCTCTCGCGCGTGCAAGCCTTGGCGAGGGCGGACCTCCTGCTGTTCCCTGCCGGGGGCGCCATCAACGAGCTGCTGGATACGTGGCGTACCGTGATCTGGGCGCGGGCCATCGAGAACCTCGTCTACACCGCCGCGACCCAGAACATCTACGAGGACGCTGAGGAAGGCGTGGGAACGATCGCCGGGCCCGAGGGGATCCTCGCGCAGTCGCCCGATGTCGGCCTGTTGATCGCCGACCTTGACCTCGATCGACTGGAGTTCCTCCGGAACGAGGACGAGCGCATCGAGTTCCCTAAGCGCTACCGAACGATCCCCGGCGTACTAGGGTGGCGGCGCCCGGAGCTCTACGAGCCCCTCCTCGATCCCGAAACTGGGAGGCCTTCCTTGTGACCGTGGCCATCGTGGACATCCACTCGCATCTCTACCCCCGCTCGTACATCGAGATGCTCAGGGCCAGGGAGACCATCCCCCGGGTGGTGGGGAACCCCGGTAACGAGCGATTCGTGATCTTCCCGGGTGAGGAGGGCCGACCGATGGGTCCGGATCACTGGAGCGTCAGTGAGAAGCTCGCGTTCATGGACCGGGTGGGCATCGCGCAGACCGTCCTCTCCCTCGGCAACCCATGGCTCGATCCTTTCGATGGCCCCGAAAGCGCTGACATGGCACGCCGCCTGAACGAGGAATTCGGCGAACTCGAGCCGAACACCGGGGGCCGAATCGTGGGGATGGGTGTGCTCCCCCACGACACCGTCGGCTCGGCCGTGGGGGTGGCCGGGGAGATCGCGGAGGCGAACACGCTCCACGGTGTGGTCAGCGGACCGCGGGTCTGCGGCCGCCTGCTCGACGACGAGGAGCTGGACCCGCTCTGGCAAATGCTCGAGGAGACGCAACTCCCCTTCTTCCTCCATCCCCACTACGCAGTGGGCGGACGCGAGATGGCCGGCTACGGGCATGTGTTCCCGGTGGCGATGGGCTTCCCGTTCGAGACGACGATCGCCGTAGCCCGACTGATCTTCGGCGGCGTGCTCCGGCGCTTCCCGAGGCTGAGGGTCGTGGCCTCCCACGGCGGAGGGACCATCCCGTATCTGGCGGGGCGTCTGGATGCGGCCTGGCGCTCCGACCCCAGCGTCCACGATCGCCTGTCTTCGCCCCCAACTGAGGACCTGGCGAGGATCTTCCTCGACGCGGTGCTCTACCACCCCCTGGCGATGCGAGCCGCAGCCACGCTCGTCGGCGCGTCCCGGATGTCATTCGGGACGGATCACCCGTTCTCGGTCTCCGACCCGGAGGCCAACCTGAGCGCCATCCGCCAGGCTTTCGAAGATGAGGACCGTGATCGTGTGCTCGGCACGTCGGCACGATCTCTCTTTGGACTCCCGACTCCCGACAGGTAGAGGACCCGGTTCGACTCCTCGCCCGGTGGCCTATGGAGTGTGGGGAAGTCGATCCTGATCCGACCCTCCACGGTATCGGTCGATGACGAGGCCTGATGGGCAGCCGACACGTCGCGCTGAAGAATGCCGGAAGACACTGCGGCGCAGGCCTCGGAGCCGGGGTGGCTGGTCAGCGTTTCTGGCTCCCAGGATATCCGTGAGGCAGCGTCCTCACATCGTGGAAGTCGGACACGCGGTTGCTCTGCTGGCCATCTCGACCTCGGTCACCACCTAGATCGGTCCCCAGCTGTGCGCGGAGCCTCGCCGAATCAAAGTAGTAGGGCTCCCCGAGGATCTGGGTGACACCGGACACAACCGGACACCCTCGCGCACGCGTAAGGTGTCCGGTTGTCTCCCACCACGCCCATCACCAGGTCCCGCAGCCACAACTTCCGTTCATACCTCCCACCTGCGACGAGATGCCCGCAGACACGCTTGGCCCTCTCGAAGCAGCCGAGTCAGGCGTCAGGCTCCGCGTCTACATAGACGAGATGTGCAGCCTGTGACTCGTCAAGTCGGCGCGCAACAGCTTCCTCATAGGTCGTCGCGACGATCTGCCTCGTTCCATCTCCCAAGGAAGCCTTGACCAACAAGGAAGCGACCATCCTACGGTTGCGCGGGTCAAGATGCTCCAGGGGCTCGTCCAGCCACAGAAACGGGGTCGTCGTCGTCATGGAGAGCGCCAGCAATCGCAGAATGAGGGTCGAGATGACCTTCTCCCCGCCGCTGAACTCCCGATACGGGACTTCGTCTGCCCCTCGCACGGCGACGAGACTTCCATCATCCCGCAGTCTCACAGGCGCCCGGTCCGGCCACAGAAGCTTCCACCGATTCTGTATCTCCGTGGCCAGTGGGTCTATCCGCCTGGCGACGATTTCGTGAGCCGATCGCCTCAGCGTGGTAGAGATCAACTCAGAGAGAGCTTCCTCACGGTATCGTCGGAAGAGTTCCGTGCTCAGAGTTGCCGCTTCAGCATCTCGCGTCAGTTCCTCTTCCAACGCGTGGTGTTCCTGTTCGACCTTTGCCAGCCGGCCGGCCACGTCCTCCAATGATTGAGTTGCGTCGGCAACTGCTTGCCGGGCCTTCTCGATTGCCCGTTCTTCCCATGATTCTGGGCGCGGGGCCGTGGGAGGAACTGGCGACGCAAGCGCCTGGTTGACTTCCTGGGTCCACCTATCAGCTTCCATGAGTTGAGCACGTGTCGCCTCAGCTTGCTCCCCGATCTCGGCGGCGCGCCGATCGAGCTCGCTGATCCTGTCTGCATGCAGCGTCTCGGCATGATGTCGCTCTTCGGCGTTGATTGGCCGGAGGCACACGGGACAGGCTCCCGTCCCCGATCCAAGGGTGGAGACGAGGTTGGTGAGAAGAACACGTTCGGCGTCTACCGCTCCTCGTTCACGGTTCAGTTCCTCAAGGCGTGTTTGCTGTCGAGAGCGCTCGAGGGCTAGACGCGAGAGAACATTGTTCTGCGTCAGGTTGGTAATCGCTAGCTCCCGCGAGAGGCGATCGAGCAGGTTCTGGAGCTCTGCGGCCCGTCGCTCGATAACGAGGTCGAACTCGCTCCACGAGGTGAGAGTCGCGAGAGCTTGTTGCGCGTGAGCGAGGGCGCCTCGGGCAGCTCGGTGCTCGTCCTTGAGCGCCGCGAGGTCGGTTTCGAGTACTCGAGCCTTCTCCGTCAGCTGGGCTCGAGCGGAGTCAGCGAGACGCTGCGTCCGGCGAGTACTTCGAGCGTCTCTGGTAAGGCGTCGGCGCCGCCGGTCCTCTTCCGCGCTGAGATGCACGAGCGTATCGACACCGAAGGCCCGCTCCAGGTGTGAGTGGAGATTCGACGTCTCAGAGGTCGTGGCGCCCACGGCCTCACCCTCACGCAGGAAGCACATGCGGGCCAGAATCGCCGGCTCGGCGCCAAGCGCCTGGCTCAGGTAACGCTCCACCGCCCGGCTGCCGGCTGTCGTGCGACCCGCAACCGTGATGGCCGCCTCGGTCTTGTTGCTCTCCACTGAGAACGCGCGGGTGATTCGGACATCCTCCTTGCCGAGCCTCAGCTCAACCGCCGCGCTGGTGGCGTCCGATCCAGATCGCAGACAAGAGGCCGGATCGGCGTCGGAAAGCTCTCCGAAGAGAGCCCACATGACACCGTCGACTAGCGACGTCTTCCCAATTCCGTTCCGCGCGATGACGAAAGTAGTGCCCTCGTCGAACGGCATGTCGAGCTTCCTGTACGCCTTCCAGTTCTCTAGCACGATGTGTCTGATCATGGCCGTTTCCCAGTCCGCCGCTCGATTTCCTGCGCCAGAGCTTCTGCGCTCATTCCCTTCGAGCTCACCCGCAGGAGGACGTCCGCCGCCCACCGCGTGTCCGACTGGTCAATAGAATCCAAGGCCGCGCGCTTCTCATCTATGTTCGCCCTGCGCCCCACGATGTCCGCTTGAACCTGATGCGCGATGGGCGGACCCAACTCTTCGTAGCCGACGGCATCTCGCTCAGCAGGCGGAGGCACCCGCTCCCAGTTCGGGACAACGACTTCCAGGTAAGCCCGAATAGCGTTGGTCACTGGTGCGCTACCCCGCCGCGGAGTCGGCGGCAATCGGAGACCGGAGGGCGTGGCGATGGAGGGTTCCACGTCGAAGGGCTCAAGCACGAGGCAGGAAAGCTGTACGTCGTTGGCGACTAACCCAACCGCGGCTGTCTCAGGCCAGTGCTTAAGGAGAAGCGCTGCGGCTCGTAGCCGATGCGGCTCGGGAAGCATGTTTGGGTCAGAAACATCGATGAGGAGGATCAACCGCAACCGAATATCGAGATGCTGTACAACCAGGTCTGCTGGTAGGAAGTCGGGGCCGACGCTTACCTCTGCAGTCTCCGTATCTGGGACGACGAGGACGGGAGGAGCCATCTTGGACAGGGCTGAGACGGTCAAGTAAGCAAGCCGCGCTCGCCGGGCCGCGTCACGACTCCGTGGCTGATCGACACTACTCATGTCGGGCATCGCGTCTCGCATCCCGTACGGCTGCGGCCACCACCAACCGACTTAGGCGAGCGAGCTTCCGCTGTCGAAGGTCCGAGCTAAGGACGCGATCAGCGAGGTGGGTCGTTTCCGCATCGCTGACTGCCTCTACGACGGGTGTCCCGATTGCTCCGCACTCATGCATCCGATCCACCAGATCGATGCTCGAGGCGGGCCAGATGTCGACGTCAGCGTCACTCATGCCGGCCGCGATCTCGGCGACCCAATCGGCAAGCGCCTCGTCATCGGTCACCACCATCACCATCCCACCTCCTGCGTCGGAGACGGCGACAGCAGCAGCCACGAGGGTGCGATCTCGGTCTCCGGGCGCGCCCAGTGGCAGATCATCCCCATTTCCGCCTTCGACGGGTTCGATGAGCTCGAGAGATCCGATCGGCAGGTCTCCATACCTCCTGAGAGCTGAGTGAGGACTGGCGAGGTTCATCTCGTTGTCGTTCGAGAGGAGAGCCTGGCTGGTCATAAGTCGGTGACTCCCCCCACACGTGTGCGAGGTGAGCAGCTCCTGGAAGCGGTACGCGAGTGTCGACTCATCGTACGCAAGGAGACTGGCTGCTCGCACCAGCACGCACACGTGGCTCGTATCGACGGCCAGCGCTTCGGAGGTGAACGAACATCGCCTATCGAGTGCGCATAGCCACCGAGCCGCGGAGCCACCGTCCGACTCTCCCTCCATACACCTGTGCAATCTACAGCGCCGCACCGACACGATGAAGCTCGGCAAGTCGCCAGGCTGTCATCCAGGATCACCGGTCTGTCTCCACTGCCTGGGTCATCCGCCTCCCCTCAGCTGGAGCGCCGCGTCGAGGTGCAGGGCGAGCTGGCCGACATCGAGGAGCAGCTCGCCGCGCTACGGACGCCAAGACCTGTCGGCAGCGGCGCCTCGACAGGCCTCATGCGGCCCCAGGTTCCAGATGCTTCCAGCGCCATGCCGGTCCCGGACAGCCCCGCCTGGAGGCGGTCCCCAACGACCGAAGGGGCTCTCGGCTCTGGCGAGGGGCTCAACGATGCCCGTAGCGTGAACTGCGTCACACACAAGGGTGTCCGCTCCCCAGCTTGGAGGGAGCCCCGCCGGGCCCTCCTGGCGGGACGGGATTTCGATGCGTGTGGGCACGCGACCAGCGAGAGAGAGCGGAGCCGGCCGCGCAAGGTAGAAGCCCTGCCCGTAGGCGACCCCGAGCGCGCGGAGCGCCTGCAGTTGGGCCGGGGTCTCGATCCCTTCGGCGATGATCTCAGCGCCGATGTCGGACGCGAACCTTGCTGGACGCTCCGGCGTCCTGGAGGCGGCGGTGAGTGACCACGCTCATCTGAAACCCCCCAGCTCCGCTCACTGAGATCCACCACCTTCC
>CAYUSA010000050.1:0-21121 GCA_964447335.1 uncultured Actinomycetes bacterium | reverse complement strand
CAGACCACACCGCCGAATTCAGCGCCGCGAACTTGTTGTCGTTCGCCGGGATCAGCGTGCCGAAGTACTCCTTCACGAGGTCCGGATGATCACGCAGGGCGCTGTCCATGTCGGTGAACAGCACGCCCATCTGGTCGAGCTCTTCCTTGATCTTGTGGTACACGACCTCGCTCTCGTACTGGGCACTGACACCGCCCAGGTACTTCTTCTCCGCCTCGGGGATGCCGAGCTTGTCCCACGTGCCGCGGATGTCCTCGGGCAGGTCCTCCCAGTTCTTGGCCTGCTTCTCGGTCGAGCGGATGAAGTAGAAGATGTTCTGGAAGTCGATGTCGGACAGATCGGCGCCCCACCACGGCATCGGCCGAGCCTCGAAGTGCCTCAGCGCCTTCAGCCGGTACTTGCGCATCCAGTCCGGCTCGGACTTCAGGGCCGAGATCTCCTCGACGACGGCCGGTGACAGGCCCCTCTTCGGGGTGAACACGGAGTGATCCGCGTCCTTCCAGTCGAAGCGGTAGCCCTTCGCGAGCTCCTCGAGGTGTTCTTCCTGGCTGACGGCCACGTCGTGTCCCTTCGCGGTCCGGGTGTGCGACCCCAGGATAGCGCCGGGATCACCTCAAAGTCTACCGCTCAGGTCGGATTCCGCTCCTCCCGCTCGAGCAGGTAGAAGCGCCAGTCCGGGTGCTCGACGGGCAAGACCGCGAATCCCCCCAGCCCGGCCTCGGCGGCGTACCGACGGAGGGTCTCCGGCCGCATGACGGTCCCCGTCCCGGCCGGGTCCTCCCCCGACATCCCGTACGGCAGGCACGAGAGGACGCTCCAGGCGTACAGAGAGCGCTCGAGCTCGTCACCGGGCGCCGTGAACGCCTCGGCCGTCTTCTCGTCGCCGACCATCACCGCTCCGCCCTCGGCCAGGTGCTCGCGGGCCCGGCGGAGCGCATCCACCGGTCTGGGCATGTCGTGCAGGCACTCGAAGAAACACACGAGGTCGTACGGGCCGTCGTCCAGGTGGGCGGCGTCGGCGACGCGGAACGTCACCCGGTCCTCGAGGCCAGCCTCGCGCACGTGGCCGCGAGCGAGCACGATCGTGTGCGCGTTCGCGTCCACCCCGTGCACCCGGACGGTCGGATAGGTCACGGCGATCCCGATGCTCGACCAGCCGGCGCCGCACCCGACGTCGGCAACGGTCGCCGGACGGGACGCATCCGACAGGCGAGCATGCACCTCCGGCGCCGAGGCGACCCACCCGGCCAGATCCCGTTCGAACGTCGCGCGGTTCGCGTCCCGGGACTCGTCGTCCTCGTACTCGACTGCGTGCCACTCGAGGCCGCCGCCGGTGCGGAAGGCCTCGAGCACGGCCGGCAGGTCGGCCGCGGTCGAGACCACCCCCCGTAGCGAGGCCGTCCGGTACGCGGGATCGGTCGGGTCGAGCAGCACGGTCGCGTGCTCCGGCGGCAGGCGGAACCGTCGCTCCCCCGGCTCGGCAGCCACTTCGTCGACCTCGAGGATCCCGGCGACGGCCTGCTGCTCGAGCCACTCGCGGACGTATCGCTCAGCCAGCCCGAGCTCGGAGGACAGCTCCGGCGGCGTCCGTGAGCGTCCGTCGGCGAGTGTCCGGTAGAGCCCGAGCCGGTCCCCGAGGCGCACGGCGAGCAGCTCGAGCGTCGAGAGCATCTGGGAGCTCAGCCGCTCCGCGAAGGCACGGCGTCGGTCGTCTGCTGCCGTCACGGCGACGAGCCTACGCCGGAGTCGGCGGCACGGCGTTCGCGCTGTCTCCCCGCCCGTCGAACCGATGGGCCTCCGCGCTCGGGAGCGCCTCGAGGTCGGAGCACGCGAGCACGGCGTCGATGCACGCGGCCGAGCCACCGACGTACGTGCAGGCGACGTCGATCTCCGTCGCGACGCACCACGCCCGGTCGTCCGGCCACCAGAGGTTCGGTGACTGGTACACACCGTCGAAGGTGAACCGCGACGCCGCCTCCACCGGCCCCCGGAACAACAGGTCGGAGCGCAGCGCGCCTCGCCCCTCCGGGTCCGGGTGGATCCGTACCTTCGGGAGCCGCGCGAGCGCTCGACCTCCCGCCTCGGCTCGACGGAGCGCTTCCCTTCTCGTAGGACGGCGGATCGCCCGGCGAGACCCCTCCGGTGCGGTCAACAGGTTGCCGGCAGACCCGCTCAGGAAGCCGAACCCCTCCCACAGGCAGAACCAGCCGCGATCCCGCGTGCCGGTGAAGGGCGCCAGCGCGCGAGCGAGCGCGCGGCACTCGTCCTCGGGGAGGGAACCGGGGGAGGGCGGATCGCCGAGATCCAGCGACCCCACGAGACCCTCGAGCTGCATCTCGGGGTGCGCGACCGCCCCGCGTGCTGCAGCGAGCTGGGCCCACCTGACCGGTTCAACCCGACTCCCCACCAAGCGGTAGGCGGGATGGAATACCCTCGCGTAAGCCTCGAAGCCGGTTGGGACGATCTCGCCGACCAGCACACCCTCGTCCGGAGCACGGAACGGCAACAGGCGCTCATCCACCCAGTCCGCGACCGAGACATCCTCGGTGACCAGCTCGACGCCGTCGGGCAGCGTCCGCAGCGCTGAGGGAGTCTCCACCGGGCGAGCCTACCCCAGGGGCGCCGCGAGGTCCGGAGCCCGCGATGTGCCCCGGCATCTGCGACTGCTCCTGCGGCGATGCGACCCGTTGGGCCGCTCATCTCCTCCCCATCCTGTCCGCGGGGATGCCCCGGGAAGGAGAAGGGCCCCCGTGCGGGCGACCCATGGAAGGCGTGCCTCCGCAACTGCGGAATCAGGAGAGGCGGGAGCGAGCGCAGGCCGTCAGAAGTAGCCGAGGGCGGCCTTGGCCTCCTCGGACATCATCTCGGGGCTCCACGCGGGGCGAAGCACCATCTCGGCCTCGACGGCCGTGACGCCGGGCACGTTGGCCAGGAACGCCTGCATCTGCTGCTCGATGAGCGGCCCGATCGGGCAGCCCATGGTGGTGAGGGTGTACTCGATGTGGACGTGGCCGCCGTCGGCGACCTCGACGCCGTAGACCAGCCCGAGGTCCACGATGTTGATCCCGAGCTCGGGGTCGAACACGTTCTTGAGGGCGTCGTAGACCTCCTCGGCGGTCGGGTTCCCGCCCGAGCCTGCCCGCCCGTCGGTCAGCGCCTCGTCCATCCTTCGTTCCTTCCGCAGGTTCGAACCTCTATCCTAAAGGCGTCTGGAGAACCGATACCCCTTGGGGGAGTGATGGCTGCGATCCGCATCCTCATCGTCGATGACCATCCCGTCACCCGGGAGGGGCTGCGCACGGCCCTGGATCTGGAGAACGACGTGGTCGTCGTGGGCGAGGCCGAGAGCGGCGAGTCGGCCATCGAGAAGGCCGGCGAGCTCAGCCCCGACATCGTCTTCATGGACGTGCGCATGCCGGGCATGGGGGGCATCGAGGCCACGAAGGCGATCCGCGTCGCGTCGCCCGCCACCCGGGTCATCCTGTTCACGGTGGACGAGTCGCGCGCCTCGATCTCCGAGGCGATCCAGGCCGGGGTGTCCGGCTACCTGCTGAAGGACGCCTCGGCCGACGAGCTCGTGAAGGCCGCTCGCCTCGCGCTCGAGGGCAAGGCCGTCATCCACCCGGCGCTCACGAGGGCCTTCATCGAGGAGGTCCAGCTCGCCGAGAAGCGCGTCGAGTCCCCGCCGCTGTCCAAGCGCGAGAAGGAGATCCTCCAGAAGGTGGCCTACGGGGCGACCACGAAGGAGGTCGCCCACGACCTCGAGATCTCCCCGCACACCGTGAAGACCCACCTCGAGCGGATCTTCGAGAAGCTCGGTGCGAACGACCGGGCGCAGGCCGTCGCGATCGCGATCCGCGCCGGCCTCGTCGAGTGAGGTCGTAGGGTTCGGGCGGCATCACCCGTTCGACCGACGGACCCTCAACCCATCGCGCACGCGGTCGATACGAGAAGTGATGTCGACCAGGGTCCTGCTGTGCGACACGGCGGATGGTCTCGCCCATCTCCAGTACACCCTGTTGAAGTCGGGAGCCGACCTCGAGATGGAGGTCGTCACCGACGGCTTCCGGGCGGTCGAGGTGGCGGCGAGGACACAGCCCGCGGTGGTCGTGACCGAGATCGGCCTCGAGGGTCTCTCGGGTGCCGAGCTCGTGCGTCGGCTCCTCGCGACCGTCCCCGAGACCCGTGTGCTCTGCTGGACCGCCGTCCCCTCACCCATCGCGGCGGCCGAGGCGCTCGGCGCCGGTGCTTCGGGGTACCTGTTGAAGGAGGACGGCCCCGAGGCGGTCCTGCGCGCGATCCGGGCGGTCCTGCTCGGCAACGTCGCGCTCAGCCACCGCGTCGCCCTCCAGGTGGCCGAGCGTTTCACGTCCGAGACCAGCCAGCGCCGCGAGCTCGAGACCGCGCTCGTGGAGACCTCGGAGCGACTCGAGCAGCTCACGACCGCGAAGGCCGACTTCCTCGCGAACGTGTCGCACGAGCTCCGCACCCCGGTCACGGTCGCCAAGGGCATCGCCTACGTCCTGCAGCACCGCGGCATCCCCGAGGACGAGCAGGACGAGTTCCTCGGCCAGCTCGAGACCTCGCTCGAGAAGCTCATGATGCTCGTCGACGAGATGCTGACGATCGCGGACCTCGACCGCGGCACGCTCACACTCAAGCTGAGCGAGGTGGACCTCGCGCCGATCCTGCGGCACGTGAGCGATGAGCTGGAGCGCCAGTACCCGAACGTCGAGGTCGAACGGGCGATCCCCGAGGCGCTTCCGGCCTCGGCCGACCCGGTTCGGATCGCCGAGGTCGTCCGGCAGCTCCTCGACAACGCCTGCCGCTACACGGCCCCAGACCATCCGGTCGAGCTGCGGGCGCGCTCGATGGCCGAGGGCATCGTCGTCTCGATCACCGACCGCGGCAGCGGGATGGAGCGCCAGACCGCGTCGCAGGCCTTCAACGAGCCGTTCTCCACCGGCGAGGAGATCCTTCGAAAGGAGCGCGCCGGCGCCGGCGTCGGCCTGCACATGGCCCGCCAGCTCGTCGTGCAGCACGGCGGGATCATGTGGGCGGACCCGCTGCCGGCGGGGGGCACTCGCGTGTCGTTCTGCCTGCCGCATCACGTCGGCGAGCGCGTCACCGAGCAGCCGCGGCTGTCCGCCGACCCACCGGCGGCCGGGCCTCCGGCGCCGGCGGGCGGGACGGTGCTGCCGTTCGCTCACCCGGCGTCGACGGCCACCTCGTCGTAGCTCGCCGCGACCGTCGCCACCCGCCGCAGCGCCTCCCAGAGCACCGTCGCCTCGCCGCCGGTGAAGTCGCGCTCGGCGATCGGCACCTGCTCGAGCAGCACGACCGGCACCCCCGTCGCCGCCGCCGTGAGCGCGAGCCGCAGGTTCTCGACGTTGCCCGGTCCGAACGGCGCGTCGCACACGACGAGCAGGTCGGCCGCCTCCATCAGTCGCATGCAGGCGCTCGCGCTGTCGGCATCGATCGTGCTGAACGGGGGCACGCTCACCCGCGCGAGGTTCAGCCGCTCCGCGACCGCCTGGTCGGTGTCGCTCGCGTGGAGCACGCCGACGCTCACGTCGTACCCGGCCTCGGCGAGGCGCCGCAGCAACGGCGCCCCGCGACCGGCGCCGCCGACGACGTGCGCGCGTCGGCCGATCGGCGCCGCGACGGCGGGAGGTGGGAGCAGACGCACGGTCGGGCGGCCGGTGACGTCGTCGGGCAGGACGTCCGCGACGACGCCGTAGACGCCCCGCAGCAGCCCGTCGGTCACGACCGCCGCAGGATCGCCCTCGGCGACGACCTTCCCGCGGTCGAGCACAACGAGCCGGTCGCACGCGACCGACGCGACGTTGAGGTCGTGCAGGATCGCGAGGACCGCGACGCCCCGCCCCTCGGCGAGGCCGCGGACGATCGACAGCACGTCGACGACGTGCCGGACGTCGAGGTGGCTCGTCGGCTCGTCGAGCAGCAGCACCGGCGCCTCCTGCGCGAGCGCCTGCGCCAGCACCACGCGCTGCCGTTCGCCGCCGGACAGCTCCTCGAGCGGACGGTCGGCGAGGTGCTGCACCGAGGCAGCGACCATCGCGGCACGGGCGCGACCCCAGTCCTCCGGTGAGCCGCCGCCCCAGGCCGAGCGGTACGGCGTGCGGCCCATGAGGACCATCTCGAGCGCGGTGAACGAGAACGCCGGCAGGACGTCCTGCGGGACGACGGCGACGAGCCTCGCGACCTCGCGGCCGGCGATCGCGTACGGGTCCCGGCCCGCGAGGAGCACCCGCCCCGCGGAGGGTCGCAGCGCGCGCGAGGCGACCCGCACGACCGTCGTCTTGCCCGAGCCGTTCGGCCCGACGAGCCCGACGACCTCCCCGGGTCGGACCTGGAGGCAGACGCCGTCGAGCGCGGGCGGCGCTGCACCGTATCCGGCCGTCACGTCCTCGAGCGCGAGGAGCGGCTCAGGCGGGGGCACCGGCCCTCCTTCGCTCACGCCGGAGCAGGAACAGGAAGAACGGACCGCCGACGAGCGCCGTCACGGCGCCGAGCGGCAACTCCTGCGGCGCGAGCGCCACGCGCGAGACGAGATCCGCGAGGACGAGGAACGTCGGCCCGGCGAGCAGCACCGCGGGCAGCAGCCGCCGATGGTCGGCTCCGACGACGATCCGCAGCAGGTGCGGCGTCATCAGCCCGACGAAGCCGATCACCCCGCTCACCGAGACCGCCGCCCCGGCGAGCAAGGCGCCCAGCGCGACCGCCTGCCACTTGAACCGGCCGACGTCCACGCCGAGCTGCGCCGCTCGCTCCTCTCCGAGCGCGAGGAGGTTGAGATCCCGGATCATCCACAGCGAGCCCGCCACCCCGAGCCCGACGAGCGGCGCCACGACCCAGATCGCGGTCCACCCCCGGGCCGAGAGCCCGCCGAGGAGCCAGAAGTAGATGCTGCGGATCTCCTCGCCGGCGAAGGACATCGCGAGCGACATCGCCGCCGAGATCACCGCCGCGACCGCGATGCCGGCGAGCAACAGGGTCGCGACGTGGACCGTCGGCCCGACCCGCGCGAGCCGGTAGACGAAGAACGCGGTGAGCAGAGCCCCGACGAAGGCGGCGACCGAGACGCCGAGGCCGCCGAGGAGCGCCCCACCCCCGGCGATGATGACGAGCACGGCCCCGAGCGCCGCCCCCGAGGACACGCCGATGATCGCCGGGTCCGCCAGCGGGTTCCGGAACAGCCCCTGGAACAGCGTGCCGCTCGTCGCGAGCGCAAGCCCGACCACCACCGCGAGCGCGACCCTCGGCAGACGGAGCTGGAACAAGATGATCTCGGTCGCGTGCGAGACCCCCCGCGGACGGTCGGCGAGGCCGAGCTTCCACGCCACGAGCCGCAGTGCCGAGCCCGGTGCGATGCCGACCGCTCCGAGCCCCACGGCGAGCAGCATCGACGCGAGGAGCCCGAGCGCGAGCAGCGCGAGCACGAGGCGGTAGCGGCCCGCCCCGACGCGCACCTCAGTCCCCCGGCGCGTGCAGGGCCGTCGCGAGCTGCTCGAGCCCGTCGACCACCCGTGGCCCCGGCCGCGTCACGAGATCGCCGTCCACGAGCACGATCCGTCCGGAGGCGACCGCCGGGATCCCCTCGAACCCGGGGCGTCTGGCCACCACGGCCGGGCTCTTCGCCGACTCGGGCGTCGCGAGGTACACCTGCGGTCCGTCGGCCACGAGATCCTCCACCGACCATTCCGGGTAATCGCTCGCGGCGCCGGCCGTGACCGGATCGCAGCCGGCCATCTGCAGCAGGTCGAAGACGAACGTGTTCGGACCGACCGTGGTGAGCGGCGGGTAGTAGACCTCGAAGAAGCAACTCACTCGTTCGGTCACCTGCGCCGCAACGTCCTCGGCGCGGTTCCTCATGTCGTCGACGAGCGCTTCCGCTTCCCGCTCGGCGCCGGTCACCATCCCCACGGTCATGATGTCGAAGAGCAGATCGCCGAACTCCGTGGCGTTCAGCGTCACGATCGGCACGCCGAGGTCGCGCAGCTCGGCCTTCCAGGCGTCGCCGCCGCTGATCGTGAGGAACAGGTCGGGCTCGAGCGCGACGACGCGCTCGACGTTCGGGTCGACGCCGAAGTCGCCGGCCCCGCCCACCTGCTCGACCTGCTGCGCCTCGGCCGGGAAGTCGTCGAACGGCCCCGAGACCCCGACGAGCCGGTCGCCGAGGCCGAGCGCGTACACGATCTCGGTCATCGAGGGGGCGAACGTGACGATGCGCTGGGGCTCGGCCGCGATCGTCACCTCGACGCCGTCGTCGTCGACGAGCGTGATTGGGAACGTGGCCTCGGCGGTGACCAAGACCGACGGATCGGTGTTCGAGGGGGCATCGGACCCCTGCGTGCACGCGACGCCGACGAGCGCCACGGCGACGAGCGCCGGCAGGAACCGGGTGAGCCACGACCGGGAAGGTCGCATGGGTGTCTCCTTTCGTGCGAAGGACGACCCGTGTGCTCCCTCGGGGCAGGTCTCCTGGCTCCCGGATCGACGCTTCCCCGACCCTTCCCGGGATCGCTCCCAGTGGCTCTGTCGGGTTCGCTCCCCGGTCACAGTGGCGCGACCGCGCCGGACTCTCACCGGCTTCCCTGTTCGCGGGGTCGAGATCGGCCCGCCCCGCCTCCGCCCGGACCGGCTGCCGCCGGCCCGCGCACCTCGAGGGCACGAAACCTCTGCAGTTGTCGGGCGGATGCTACCGCGCGCGCGCACCGCCGTGTCGACCCGGGGTCCTCGCTGGCGAGCCGCAGCCGCCGGGGCTATGCTCCGCGGGAGGTCTCGGGGTGCGCAAGGTCATCGGTTACCTGGTGCTCACACTGGTCGCTGCGGGATGCGGCGCCGCGACGCTGCCTCCGCCGCCCCCCGCCGGCGCCCCCGGCCTGCTGATCCGCGAATCCCCCAGTCCCTTCCGCGAGGTCACCGCGGGCCCGGTCAGCGCGCTGATCCCCGATGGGTGGCGACCGATCCCCGCCGCCGAGGAGGGGGACCCCCGCGAGGGCTTCATCGCGCGGCCCCGGCCCGGCGCGTGGGAGGACGGCCGCGTCCGCGAAGGGATGGCGGCGCTGTGGGTGGACGGCTCGGCCGTGGGCGTGCCCTCGGACTACTACTACCTGGCCGCTGCACGGAGCGGCCTCGACCTCATCACGGGCTCGAGCGACTGCACCTCGGCGCGCGAGACCGTGCTCGTGAACCACCTGCCGGCGTACGCCTCGGGCGCGCACGACTCCCCCGGCGACTACATCGCGCGCGGCCGCGGGACCTGCTCGGTCGGCGACACGCCGACGCGATGGGCCTACTTCGTGGCCGCCCCCGGTTATGGCCCGGCGCGCGAGGTCGGCATCCCGAGCTCAGGGCTGTACGTCGTCGTCGCGGTGATGCCCGACGGCCCTCGCACGCCCGCGCTCCTCACGAAGATCCTGCTCCGCACCGAGTTCGCGGGGGCGTCGATCCAGGACTTCATCGCCGCCGCGAGGGCGCCGTAGCGCTCAGCGCGGGCTGCGGTCCACGAACGGGGTGCGCACGACGGTGGCCGGCGCCCTGCGGCCGCGGATGTCGATCTCGAGCTCGGCCCCCGGCTCGAAGGCGTCCGCCGGGCTGAGGTAGGCCATCGCGATCCCCGCGCCGCGGGTCGGCGAGAACGTTCCGCTCGTGACCTCGCCGACGACCTCGCCGTTCGCGAGCACCGGCTGGTGCGCCCTCGGGATGTGCCGCCGGTCGGCCGTCGCGAGCCCACGGAGCCGGCTCGGCGATCCGAGCTCGCGCTGTCGCAGGAGCGCCTCGCGTCCGGTGAACCCGCCCTTGTCGAGCGCGACCGCCCAACCCATGCCGGCCTCGAGCGACGTGCGCTCGGGCCCGAGGTCCTGCCCGTAGAGCGGATACCCCATCTCGAGGCGGAGCACGTCGCGAGCCCCGAGGCCGCAGGGCTCCATCGCGAAGGCCGCGCCCGCCTCGGTGAGCTCCTCCCACAGGTCGGCGGCGAGCTCGCCGCGCCCGAAGAGCTCGAAGCCGAGCTCCCCGGTGTAGCCCGAGCGCGCGAGCACGATCCTCGCGCCTTCGAAGTCCACCTCGTCGCAGCCGAGGTACGGCAGGTCGGCGGCCTGGGGGAACAGGGTGCCGACGACCTCGAGTGAGGCCGGGCCCTGCACGCCGAGGAAGCACCAGTCCGGGTGCGGCTCGACGGCGTCCTGCCCGGCCGCCTCGCGCAGCGCCCCGACGACCATGTCGGTGTTCGAGGCGTTCGGCACGGCGAACCAGCGCTCGGGTCCCATCCGGTAGACGATGAGGTCCTCCTCGACGCCGCCGCGCTCGTTCAGCAGGTGGTTGTACTGCGCCCGGCCGACCTCGACGCGCGACAGGTCGTTGGAGAGCGTGCGCTGCAGCGCATCGAGCGCTCCGGACCCGAGCACATCCACCTTGCCGAGATGCGAGAGGTCGAAGATGCCGACCCGCTCACGTACCGCGCGGTGCTCGGCGAGCACACCCTCGTACTCGATGGGCATGAGCCACCCGCCGAACGGGGCGAGCTTCGCGCCGAGCTCGCGGTGCTCGTCCTCGAGCGGGCTGCGACGGAGCGCCTCGTCCATCGGCGACATCCTACGTTCGGCATCCGGGCGGTAGCATGGTCGTTCGGATGCCTGACGCCTACGACGTAGCCGTGATCGGGGCGGGGACGGGGGGTTACTCCTGCGCCCTGCGCCTCGCACAGCTCGGCAAGCGCGTCGTCCTCGTGGAGCGCGACGAGCGCCTCGGCGGGACCTGCCTGCTCCGGGGGTGCATCCCGACGAAAGCCCTGCTCCAGTCCGCGGCGGTGATGGATGCGGTGAACCGCTCCGAGGAATGGGGCGTGAAGGCCTCGGGCGAGCCGGACTGGCCGCAGATCCGAGCGTTCGAGGACAAGATCGTCGACAAGCTCGTGAAGGGCGTCACCGGCCTGCTGAAGGGCCGCAAGGTCGAGGTCGTCCAGGGGACGGCGAAGCTCCTCCCGGGCCCGAAGGTGGAGGTCGACGGCCGGACGATCGAGGCGGCGGAGGTCGTGCTCGCGACGGGCTCGAGGCCGCGCCTCCTTCCTGGTCTCGAGGTCTCCGAGCGGATCATCACGAGCGACCAGGCCCTGTGGAGCCCGGCTCCGAGCTCGGCCGTGATCATCGGGGCCGGCGCGATCGGCCTGGAGTTGGCGAGCTTCTACCGCTCGTTCGGCGCCGAGGTCACGGTGCTCGAGATGCTCCCCGCGCTCGCACCGCTCGAGGACGCCGACGTCTCCAAGGAGATCGCGCGCGCGTTCCGCAAGCGTGGCATCACGGGCGTGCCCGGCGCCTCGGTCAAGGAGGTCAAGGACACCGGCTCCGGCGTCGAGGTCACGTACGAGGCGAAGGGCAAGACCGAGACCGTGGCGGCCGACGTCTGCCTCGTCGCGGTCGGCCGCGGCCCGGTGACCGAAGGCCTCGAGCTCGAGGCCTTCGGCGTGGAGCTCGATCGGGGGTTCGTGAAGGTGGACGCACAGCTGCAGACGAGCGCGCCCCACGTGTGGGCGGTGGGCGACGTGGCGGCCACGCCGCTGCAGCTCGCGCACGTCTCGTTCACCGAGGGCTACGCCGTCGCCGAGCGCATCGCCGGCATCGACGTGCCCGAGATCGACTACACGGGCATCCCGCGGGTCACGTACTGCACCCCCGAGATCGCCTCGGTCGGCCTCACGGAGGCCCAGGCCGTCGAGCGCGGCCACGAGGTCGACGTCGAGGTGTTCAACTTCCAGGGCGTCGGCAAGGCGAACATCCTCGCCGAGGGCGGCATCGTGAAGATCGTCGCGGCCGAGGGCGGCGGGCCGGTGCTCGGCGTCCACATGGTCGGGCCGCACGTCACCGACCTCATCGCCGAGTCGATGCTCATCGTGAACTGGGAGGCCGTCCCTGCGGAGGTCGCGGCCCTCATCCACCCCCACCCGAGCCTGTCCGAGGCGGTGGGCGAGGCGCACATGGCGCTCGCCGGCAAGCCGCTGCACGGAGCGTAGGAGAGCGCCAGTGGCCACGAAGATCGACGAGATGCCGATGACGGCTGCCGAGGACTGGCGCGCCGGCCTCTCCGACGACCAGCTGCGCGACGTGCTGCACACCCTCAGGCTCTGCCGCTACTTCGACGAGCGGATGGAGGCGCTGTACCGCCAGGGGCGCCTGCCGGGCGCGATCTACTCGGGCCGTGGGCAGGAGGGCACCCACGTCGGCGTCGCGTACGCGCTGCGCACGGACGACTCCCTGTTCCCCACGCACCGCGACCTCTCGGCGCAACTCACGAAGGGTCTGGACCTCAAGCGGGTGATGGCGCAGTTCTGGGGCCGCATCGACGGGTACACGCGCGGCCGCGACGGCAACAGCCACGTCGGCGACTGGTTCGGCAATCGGACGTGGACCGTGATGTCCCACCTGCCGATCGCGTACCCGGTGGCGTGCGGTGCCGCCCTCGCGTACAAGCGTCGCGGGGAGCCTCGCGTCGCGATGGCGATCTGCGGCGACGGCTCGACCTCCAACGGCCGCTGGCACGAGGCGCTGAACACGTCCGCGATCTTCCAGCTCCCGGTCGTGTGGGTCGTGAACAACAACCAGTACGCGTACTCGACGCCGAACACGCTGGAGATGCCGACGCCCACGATCGCCGAGCGCGCCGACGCGTACGGCATGCCGGGCATCCGCGTCGACGCGCAGGACGTGCTGGGGGTTTACCGCGTCGCGCATGAGGCCGTCGAGCGCGCTCGCGAGGGCTTCGGCCCGACGCTCATCGAGTCCGTGAGCCTGCGCTGGCGCGGCCACGCCGGGCACGACCCCGCGAAGTACGTGCCGAAGGCGCTCCTGGACGAGTACATGGAGAACAAGGACCCGGTGCGCCGGTTCCAGGACCTCCTGCTCCTGCACGAGGTCGTCGACGACGCCGCCCTCGCCGAGCTCGAGGAGCGGATCAAGGCCGAGTTCCAGGAGGGCTTCGAGTTCGCGCAGGCCTCGCCGTACCCCGTCCCCGAGGAGGCCACGATGGGCCTGTGGGTCGAGGACGGCTACTGGCAGCGGGAGCCCTCGCGCGAGGGCGGGACCGAGGCCTGATGGCGACGAAGACGCTCGAGGCGGGTGCGGCCGGTCACGGCGCCGAGCCGCGCGGCAAGCGGGGCGACGACGGCCAGGCGACCTACCTCATCGCGATCGCCGAGGCCCTGTGGGAGGAGATGGAGCGCGACGAGCGCGTCTTCCTCCTCGGCGAGGACATCGGCGTCTACGGCGGCGCGTTCAAGGTGACCGAAGGCTTCATCGAGCGCTTCGGCCCCGAGCGCGTGATGGACACGCCGATCGCCGAGGAGACGATCGTCGGCATGGCGCTCGGCGCGGCGATGGAGGGGTTCCGCCCCGTCGCCGAGTTCCAGTACGCCGACTTCATGTCGAGCGGCTTCGACGAGATCACGACCGCGCTCGCGCGGTACCACTACCGCAGCGGTGTGCCGGCGCCGGTCGTGCTGCGCGCGCCCTCGGGCGGCGGCGTGCGCGCGAGCAGCTTCCACTCGTTCAACCCCGAGCCGTGGTTCGCGCACACGCCGGGCCTGAAGGTCATCTGCCCGGCGTTCCCGGGCGACGCGAAGGGCCTGTTGAAGTCCGCGATCCGCGACGACAACCCGGTCGTGTTCTTGGAGCACAAGTGGATCTACCGGCGCATCAAGGAGGTCGTGTCCGAGGACCCCGACTTCCTCGTCCCGATCGGCAAGGCGCTCGTACGGCGCCCGGGCACCGACGTCACGATCGTGACCTACGGGATGATGGCCCACCAGGCGCTCGAGGCCGCCGAGGAGCTGGCTCGGCGCGGCGTGTCCGCGGAGGTCGTGGACCTGCGGACGATCCAGCCGCTCGACACGCAGACCGTGCTCGAGTCGGTCGCGAAGACCAGTCGCGCGCTCGTGCTGTACGAGAGCCACCGTTTCCTCGGCGTCGGCGCCGAGGTCGCCGCGGTCATCGCCGAGGAGGCCTTCGAGCACCTCGACGCGCCCGTCATGCGCCTGGCGCCACCGAACGTCCCCGTGCCCTTCTCCCCCACGCTCGAGGACGCGTACCTGCCGCAGGTCTCCGACATCGTCGATGCCGTGAACAAGCTCTCCGCGTGGTGATCCGGGAGGACCCATGACGTCCGTGAAGATGCCCCAGCTCGGCGAGACCGTCGTCGAGGGCACGATCCTCAAGTGGCTGAAGGCCGAGGGCGAGACCGTCGAGCTCGACGAGCCGCTCTTCGAGATCTCGACCGACAAGGTCGACACCGAGGTGCCGAGCGTCGCCGCCGGGACGCTGACCAAGATCCTGGTCGCGGAGGGCTCCACCGTTTCCGTGGGGACGGAGTTGGCGGTGATCGAGGGGGAGGCCGCCGGGGCAGGGGCTCCGGAAGGCTCTTCGCAGCCCGCTGCGTCCGCCCCGACCCCGGCTCCTGCCGCGGTGGCGCCCGCTCCTGTCGCCTCGGCGCCGGTGACGGCTCCAGCCACGTCGGTCGCCGACCGGGGGCCTCGGTCACAGATCCTTTCGCCGCTGGTTCGGCGGCTCGCCGAGGAGCGCGGGGTCGATCTGACACGGCTCGTCGGGACGGGGACCGGGGGGCGGATCACGAAGAACGACGTGCTCGCCGCCGCCGCGGCTCCCGCGGCTGCGGCTCCCGCCGCGGGGCCTGCCGGGGTCCAGGCTGCTCCGATGCCGGCTCCTGCGGTTGCCACGGGGGGCGAGGAGGTCGTGCCGGTTCCGCACATCCGGAAGCTGATCGCCGAGCACATGCACGCCTCGTTGCAGGTGTCGGCTCGGGCGTGGAACGCGGTCGAGGTGAACATGGAGGGCGTGGCTCGGCTGCGCGAGCGGTACAAGGAGGCGTTCAAGGCCCGCGAGGGGTTCGGGCTCACGTACATGCCGTTCGTGACGCGCGCCGTCACCGAGGCGCTGGTCGCGTTCCCGATGGTGAACTCGGAGCTGCGGGGCGACCAGATCGTCGTGAAGCACTACGTGAACATGGGGATCGCCGTTTCGTACGAAGAGGGCCTCATCGTGCCGGTGCTGAAGGGCGCGGACACGATGAACCTGCTCGGGATGGCGCGGGGGATCAATGACCTCGCGCTGCGCGCGCGGGCGAAGAAGCTGCTGCCGGACGAGGTGCACGGGGGGACGTTCACGATCACGAACCCCGGACCATTCGGGTCGCTCATCAGCGTGCCGATCATCAACCAGCCCGAGAGCGCGATCCTGGGGTTCGACTCGGTGGAGAAGCGGCCGGTCGTCATCGACGACGCGATCGCGATCCGGCACATGGTGTACCTGTCGCTGTCGTGGGACCACCGGCTAATCGACGGCGCCCTCGCGTCGCAGTTCCTCTCGCGGGTGAAGCAGAACCTCGAGACCTGGGACTTCGCCGAGGACCTCGCGCTCTAGCGCCATGCCTCGCTCCGGGCGGCTCATCCGGCCCGTCGGACTCGTTCCCTACGAAGAGGCGAACGCGGCCATGCACGAGCTCGCCGAGGCGCGCCTGCACGGCGAGGGCGAGGACACGCTGATCCTGCTCGAGCACCCGCCGGTGTACACGGCCGGACGAACCTCCAAGGACGACCACATCGTGTGGACCGAGGAGCAGATCCGTGCCGCAGGCGCCGAGCTGCACTTCATCGACCGCGGCGGCTCGCTCACGTTCCACGGTCCCGGCCAGCTCGTCGGCTACCCGATCGTCGACCTCGGCTCGCGCCCGGAGGCGCTCGTGTACGTCCGCAAGCTCGAGGAGGTCGTGATCCGCGCGGCGTCGGACGTCGGCGTGGCGGTGCACCGCAGTGATGTCCAGACCGGCGTCTGGTCGGGCGACCGCAAGGTCTGCGCGATCGGCGTGCGCCTGATGCGGATGCGGGTCAGCCTCCACGGGTTCGCGCTCAACTGCACGACCGACCTCTCGTGGTTCGATGCGATCGTGCCCTGCGGCCTCGGCCACACCGGCGTGACCTCGATGTCCGAGCTCGCCGGCCGCGAGGTCACCGTCGAGGAGATGGCCCCGCTCGTCGCCCAACGATTCGAGGACATCTTCGACATCCGGCTGGAACCTGCGGAGCGCGGCTGGCCCGCGATCCGGGAGGCCGCATCCACCCCCGGCTGATCCCTACGCGTCGGCGACGAGCGCGTACCTCGGGCGGCGCTCGAGCCCGCCGAGGGGCCAGGGCTCGTGGAGCTCGGCTGCCCACTCGACGTCGCTGAGGCGCTTGATACGCACACCTCGCCAGCCGGCCTCGTAGACGGCCTCGATCATCGGCACCGGGCTCGACTGGCGGGCGAGGGGGAGCTCGCGGAGGACCTCGTCGGGGTACGGGGCGTGGTGGTCGTCGGGGATCCGCATGAGCGTGCGGAGCCGTTCGGCGGCGAGGACCTTCGCGCGGGTGAGGAGGTCCTTCTGGCCCCAGATGCCCTCGAACAGGACGAGGCGACCCTTGGGGGCGGCGACCTCGCGCCAGGCGCGGAGGGCGCCGTCGGGGTCGGGCATCGTCCACAGGACGTGGCGCTCCATCACCGTGTCGAACGGACCCGGGGGCGGTTCCATGCCGGAGCCGACGACGAACCCGAGCTCGACGCCGCGCTCGGCGGCCTTACGCTTCGCCACGCCGAGCATGCCATCGGACAGGTCGAGCGCGGTCACCTGGTGGCCGAGCTCGGCCGCGAGGAGCGACAGCGCGCCGGTGCCCGCCCCTACGTCGAGCACGCGCGCCGGCGGCTCGGGCAGGGCCTCGCGCAGCGCCTGGCGCCATGCGGCGGCCTCGAGCGGGTCACTGATCGCGTGCGACTTCGCCTCGTCGTACGTGTGCGAGTCGCGATCCCACCACTCCCTGATCGTGTCGTGGACGTCGGCCATCGCTCCGACCTCCTTCCGGCTGCCTAGAAGAGCGCGTTCGCCATCTTGCGGCGGTACTCGGGCACGAGCTCGTGGTCCGCGTCGAGGACGGCGAACACCTCGAGCATCGCCTGGCGCGCGTCGGCGTCGTCGCCGAGCGCGCCGAGCATCCCGTCCAGGGCCTCCCGCCACTTGCCTTGCGCGGCGAGGCGCTTGGCCGAGGCGAGCGTGCCGGGCTCGGACACCGAGGCCCACGACGCGACCTCGATCTCGGCGAGCACCCGCTCGGCCTCCGGGTCTGGGAGCAGCGGCATGAGCGTCTGTCGCGCCTCGGACGCGGCGCCCTGCTGGGCGAGGATCCGGCCGAGGCCGAGTCGCGCGGTGCGGTTGTTCGCATCGGTCTCGAGCGCCTCACGGAACTTCGCCTCGGCGTCCTCGAGGTCCCCCTCGGCCTCCTCCTCGAGCGCGGCCTGCGCGTCGAGGTCGGCCTCGCTCGGCATGAGCCGGTCCACGAACTCGTTCACCGCGGGCTCGGGGTACGCGCCGATGAACATGTCCACCGCGGCGCCGTCGCGGAACCCGACCACCGTCGGGATGCCCTGCGACTTCACGGCCTGGAGCAGCGCCTGACCGACGCCCTGCGCGTCGACGTCCACCTTCGCGAGCAAGAACGCGCCCTTGCGCTCCTCGGCCACCTTCTCGAGGATCGGGCCGAGGGTCCGGCACGGCGCGCACCACGACGCCCAGAGGTCCACGACCACCGGGCGCTCCTTGGAGCCCTCGATGACCACCCGCTCGAAGTTCTCGTCCGTGACCTCGATGACGTTCGTCGTTGCCACCTGCACCATCCTTCCCACCGTTCCTTTCAGGCTACCTCCGCCCGCCGCAACAGCAGGGCGTTGACTGCCACCAACAGGCTCGAGCCGCTCATCGTGAGGGCCGCGATCTCGGGCCGGAGCGTGAGACCGGCCCACGCGAACGCGCCGCCGGCGATCGGCAGAGCGAGCGCGTTGTAGCCGACCGCCCAACCGAGGTTCTGTCGCATCTTCTTCACCGTCGCGCGCGACAGGCTCATCGCGGTCGCGACGTCCACGGGGTCGGCGCGCATGAGCACGACATCCGCGGTCTCCATCGCGACGTCGGTGCCCGTGCCAATCGCGATGCCCACGTCGGCCCTCGCGAGCGCCGGCGCGTCGTTCACGCCGTCGCCGACCATGCCGACCTTGCGGCCCTCCGCCTGGAGCGCAGCGACCCGCTGCTCCTTGTCCTCGGGCCGGACCTCCGCCAGCACGCGCACGATCCCGAGCTCGGCCGCGACGCGCTCCGCCGTCGAGCGGTTGTCGCCGGTGAGCATCACGACCTCGACGCCCTCGGCGCCGAGACGCTCGACCGCCGCCTTCGAGGTCTCGCGGACGGTATCGGCGAGCGCGATGACGCCCGCGACCCACCCGTCCACGGCGACGTACGCCACGGTGCGGCCGGCGCCCTGGAGCTCGGCGCCGATGGTGATCATGCCGTCGAGCGTCGCGCCTTCCTGCTCGAGCAGGCGGCGGCTGCCGACGGCGACCCGCCGGCCCTCGACCTCGGCGACTGCGCCGGCGCCGGCGACGGCGCGGAAGCCGTTCGCGCGGGGAACGTCGAGGTCGCGTGCATCGGCGGCGCCGACGATGGCCTCCGCGAGCGGGTGCTCGCTCTCGCGCTCGACCGCGGCGGCCAGCCGGAGCAGCTCGGCCTCGTCGAAACCGTCCGACCGCACGTCGTCGACCGCGGGCTGGCCCATCGTGAGCGTCCCGGTCTTGTCGAACACGATCGTCGTGAGCCGCGAGGCCTGCTCGAGCGCCCCGGCGTCCTTGAACAGGATCCCGCGCCGAGCGCCCATGCCGGTGCCGACCATGATCGCGGTCGGCGTCGCGAGACCGAGCGCATCCGGGCACGCGATGACGACCACGGTGATCGCGAACAGGAGTGCCGTCTCGAACGAGGAGCCGACCAGCCAGAACCATGCGGCGAACGTGGCGAGCCCGCCGCCGAGCGCCACGAGCACCAGCCAGAACGCCGCCTTGTCGGCCAGGCGCTGCGCCGGCGCCTTCGAGTTCTGCGCCGCCTGCACGAGCGCGACGATCTGCGCGAGCGCCGTGTCCGAGCCCACATTCGTCGCGCGAGCCCGAAACGAGCCCTCCTTGTTGATCGTCGCACCGATGAGCGCGTCGCCGGGTCGCTTCGTGACCGGCAGGCTCTCGCCGGTGATCATCGACTCGTCCACGCTGGAGGTGCCCTCCTCGACGACCGCGTCGACCGGCACCTTCGAGCCCGGGCGCACGAGCAACAGGTCGCCGACCTGCACCTCGGCGGTGGGCACCTCGACGGGCTCGCCATCGCGGAGCACGACCGCCATCGGCGGCGCGAGGTCCAGGAGCGCCCGTACGGCGTCGCTCGCGCCGGCGCGAGCCCGCATCTCCATCCAGTGCCCGAAGAGCACGAACGCGGCGAGCAGGCTGATGGCTTCGAAGAAGTGCTCGCCATCGAGGCCCAGCACCACCGCGACCGAGTAGAGCCATCCGACGCCGATCGAGGTCGCGACCAGCACCATCATGTCCAGGTTGCGGTTCCGGAGCGCGGCAACGGCTCCACGGAAGAAGAGCATCGAGCTGTAGAAGACGACGGGGATCGACAGGATCAGCGAGAGCACGTCCGTCCGCATCCCGAACGGCGCCGCGAGCTCGAGCCCGAACACGTCCACCGCGATCGGCGAGTACAGGAAGATCGGGATCGCGAACACGATCGCCACGAGGAACCGACGGCGCATGTCCTTCGCCATCTCGGCCATCGACATGCCCGCGTGCCCGCCGTGGCCGGTGTGGGCATCGGCCGCGCGCTCCGCCGCGGTGTGGCCCGCGTGCGCATCGGGCATCGCGTGCCCCGCGTGCTCGTCTACGGCAGGCTCGGCGTGCGCCGCGTGGGCGTCACGAGCCACGGGCTCCTCCTGCGGGTCGCACACGTGTCCCGGCACCGAGCGCCCCGAGCAGTGGTAGCCGCACTCCTCGACCCAGCGCTCCAGCTCCGCGAGCGTCGTCACGCTCGGGTCGTAGTGCACGGTCGCCGTCTGGTTCAACGCGTTGGCACCGACGTGGAGCACGCCAGGACGAGCCTCCAACCGCCGCTCGACCCCGCGGCCGTCCATCACGCCGAGCAGTCCGCCGACGTGCAGGATCGCCTCGGCCGACTCGCCCGTGGCGGTGCCGTGACCGCCGCCGTGTGCACCGTGTCCCCCACCGTGCGTCGAGTGATCCACCGCTCTGCCCCTACCCCTTGAAGCGCCGCAGGCGCAGCGAGTTCGTGAGCACCGACAACGACGACATGGCCATCGCGCCGCCGGCGATGATCGGGTTCAGCAGGCCGAGTGCCGCGAGCGGGATCGCCGCGACGTTGTAGCCGAACGCCCAGAACAGGTTCTGCCGGATCGTCCCGAAGGTCCGGCGCGAGAGCCGGATCGCGCTCACGACGCCGGCGAGCTCGCCGCGCATCAGCGTGATGTCGCTCGCCTCGATCGCGACGTCGGTTCCCGTCCCGATCGCGATGCCGAGGTCGGCCTGCGCGAGCGCGGGACCGTCGTTGATGCCGTCGCCGACCATCGCGACGACCTTGCCCTCGGCCTGCAGCCGCCGGATCTCCTCGACCTTGTCCTCCGGGTGCACCTCCGCGAGCACGCGGTCGATGCCGACCTGCCGAGCGATCGCCTCGCCCGTCACGCGGTTGTCCCCGGTCATCATCACGACTTCGACCCCGAGCGCGTGCAGGCCGGTCACCGCCTCGGGCGCACCCTGCTTCATGGTGTCGGCGACCGCGAGCACGCCGGCGACCACACCGCCCCAGCCCGCCCAGACCACCGTCCTGCCCTCGGCCTCGAGCCGCCGAGCCTCGCGCTCGACCGACGGCGGGACCGTCATGCCGGCCTCTTCCAGGAAGGAGCGACGGCCGACGAGCACCTCGAGGTCGCCGAGGGTGGCGCGTGTGCCACGGCCGGCGACGGAGCGGAAGTCCGTGACGGGCGCCACGAGAACACCACGCTCGGCGGCGCCCTCCACGATCGCGCGAGCGATCGGGTGCTCGCTCCCCGCTTCCACCCCGGCCGCACGCTCGAGCGTCTCGACGCAACCGAAGACGTCGGTCAAGCGCATCCGCCCCTCGGTGAGGGTGCCGGTCTTGTCGAACACGACCGTGTTCACGCTGCGCGAGC
>CAYUSA010000049.1:0-21799 GCA_964447335.1 uncultured Actinomycetes bacterium | reverse complement strand
CGACGACGATGCGGTCGGGCCGCATGCGCAGGGCGTTGCGGACCAGGTCGCGGATCGTGACCTCGCCCTTGCCCTCGATGTTCGGCGGGCGGAACTCCAGACGCACGACGTGCGGCTGCTGCAGCCGGAGCTCGGCTGCGTCCTCGATCGTGATGATGCGCTCGTCGTCCGGCAGGAACGACGAGAGCACGTTCAGCGTCGTCGTCTTGCCGGCACCGGTCCCCCCGGAAACCAGCATGTTCAGCCGACCACGCACGCAGGCTTCGAGGAGCTCGACGACCGGTCGGGTCAGCGTGCCGAACGAAACGAGATCCTCGGCCTGGTACGGATCGGCCGAGAACTTGCGGATCGAGAGCGCGGGGCCATCGATCGAGAGCGGAGGGATGATCGCGTTCACACGCGAGCCGTCGGGCAAGCGCGCATCGCAGTAGGGCGAGGACTCGTCGATGCGGCGACCAACCTTCGACACGATCTTGTCGATCGTGCGGCGGAGCTGCCCCTCGTCGTGGAACTTCGAGCCGGTCCAATAGAGCTTGCCTCCGCGCTCGACGTAGATCGAGTCCCAACCGTTCACGAGGACATCGGTCACCTCCGGGTCGCGGACGAACGGCTCGAGCGGACCGAGACCGAGCACGCCGTCGCCGATCTGGCGGACGATGAGGAGCTTCTCCTGCGCGGAGAGGCCGGGCTCCTCCTCGTCCATCAGCTCGCGCAACCGCTGATGGACCAGACCCTCGAGCTCGGTATCGGACATCGACGCGTCGTACAGGCGCGGGCCGAGCACCTCCACGAGGCGCTCCTGCACGCGGATGCGGATCTCGGAGATCCGGTCCTTCTGCTGGGCCTTGGCGAGACGATCGGCGAGCGACATGGTTCCCTCCTAACGACGCCGGAAGAGGCCGCGACGCTTCTTCTTGGGGGCAGGCGCCTCTCCGGCCTCACCATCCTGTGACTGGTCCGACGCACCCGTGAACCGCTGCGCGAGTCGTCGGATGCTCTGGGATACCTCCGAGTCCGGCTCCTCGAGTACCACCGGACGGCCCTTGTTGAGGGACATCGGCACCAGGCGGCTCGACGGAACCAGGGTGTCAACCTGGATCTTCATCACGCGCTCGACGTCGCCGGCATCCAGGCCAACCTTGCTGTCCGCGCGGTTGAGCACGATGCGGAAGCGCTCGCGCGGCAGGCCGATGGTGAGCAGCGTCTCGAGCGCCTTGGACAGGTGCTTGACCCCGACGACGTCGAGGCCCGTCACGAGACAGATCGCATCGGACAGGTCGAAGCACGCGAGCGCGAGATCCGTGTAGTCGGCCGAGGCGTCCACGATCACGTACGCGAAGTTGTTGCGGAGCGTCCGCAGGTACTTCCCGACGGCCTCACCGGCGGGAGGCTGCATGGCGGGGTCCGGCATCGCGCCGAACGCCCACAGGTGGTCACCCATCTTGGTCGAGGCGGCGAAGACCTCCTCTCGGTCGGCGCCCTCACCGAGCCCGATGAGGTCCATGACCTGGCGGTTCGGCTCGAGCCCGAAGTACGAGAACACGTCGCCCATGTCGACGTCGAGGTCGACGACCGCCGTGTCCTGCCCCGACAGCTCCGAGATCGACATCGCGAGGTTCGTCGCGAGGAAGGTCTTCCCGGTGCCCCCCTTCGACGAGAACACGGAGATGACCATCCCGCGATGCGTCGGCTTCTCGGCCATCGCGCCGCGGAGGGACCGTAGGTTCTCGGCCCAGACGATGGCACGCCCCACGGCGTCCCGGAGCTCCTCGCTGCCTTGCGTGAGGTCCACGACGTCGCGGATGCCCGCCCGCATCGCCGCCGGGAGCAGGCCGTTCCACGACTTGTCGCGGACCATGACGATGGCAGTCATCGGCGCCGCGCGCCCCACGAACTCGGCGAGGCCGAGCGCGTCGGGCTCTTTGACCTCGGGCGAGAGCACGAGGACGTCGACGGGCTCGTCGGCCGCCACGAGGACCTCCTCGGCGGCGGTGACGCTCTGGACCCAGCCGACGTCCTCGGGCTCGACCTCCAAAGCCCGGGCCAGCGTGGACCGGAACGCCTGCGGCGTCCCGACCGCCAAGACCGACTGCTGAGACACTAGGCGCTGCCCTTGGCCGTCGGCGGGTTGACGATCGCGTCGACCGTCACCGGCTCGAGCTCGACACCTTCGGCGTCGGGGGGCAGCAGCGACAGGTAGACGGTTCCCTGCTCGAGGGCGAAGACGAACCGCTGCGCCTCTACCGGCAGGAACGCGAGCGTCACCGAGATGTCACCCGTGGTGTCGGCCGTCTCCTGACCACCGACGGCAGTGGTCTGCGGCACGGACACGCGGAGCACCTCGACCTGCGGGACCAAGACGACGGTGGCAGCAACCGGCTCCGTCTGCTGTTGGCCGGTCGCGGTCGTCTGCTGCTGGTTCTTCTTCCCCTTCTCTTCCAGCGTTACGGCCGTGAACGTGGCGAGCACCGTCACGTTGTCACCACCGGCCAGTGCGGCCCCCACCGCACGGGGTGCCTCCAAGGAGACCGTGATCGCCTGGTGGCCCTCGGGGATGCTGAGGACGCCACCCTCGACCTTGCCGCCCTGCACCCGAGAGACCGGGATCTGCTCACCGGCGAGGATGAACACGTTGCTGCGCCGGTTGCGGAGCTGGGAGATCTCGGTGACCACACCCTCGATGATGGTGTCCTCGGGGAACATCCTCGTCTCGAACTGGTCATCGGAGATGTACTGGTTCAGGTCGCTGTTGGCCGGGATGTCCACCTTCGACACGATGACGGCACGGAGGCTGCCACCCGACTCGGCGTCCTCCTTCACGCCGCTCGCGTACAGGAACACGCCCACGGTCGCAAGCGTCGCCAGCACGAGGGCGAGCACGACCACCAATCCCCGAGACCTCATCTTCTATCCCCCCTGTCAGAACCGAGCGCAGAGCCCTAGGAACCGCGCACCACTACTCCACGAGCCTTACGGCTGGCTGGTTGAAATATGGGACGTCACCCGGCGCCGAGCCCCCCGACTGCGGCCCCTCATAACGGATCTGCAGGCAGAACTCGTCCTGTCCGTGCATGTCCTCGAGCTCAGGGCAGTACGTGGAGGCCCCGGGCTGGTCGTACACCGCGATGAGTCGCAGACGCGCGAACGTGATGACGGGCCACGCGAGGTTCGCGCCCTTGCCGATCACCGGATACCCGTCCGGGTTCTCGACCGGGTCGTACGCGTCCACGATCGGGAACGTCAGCATGTCGCCCTCTCGGCCCATGAGCGCGCTCACGACCGATTGCGCGTTGCCGCTATAGCTACACACGTAGGTGGGCGGCGGGTCGTTGAGCACGGCGTCCAAGTACGGATTCCCCACGATGAACGAGATGGGGTCGTTCGCTCCTCCGCTCTGACTCGTGCAGCTCGTCGTGTTCCAACCGTTCCCATCCTGTCCGCCGAAGTAGAGCCAACCCCAGTCGTTGGCCGCACCCTCCGGGTCGTTGTTGCCGAACCCGAGGTAGCACGTCACCTCGTCGTCCGAGCCCGGCTCGATGCCGCAGTTGAGCAGCGAGTTGATGTCCACGCGGAGCGGGATCGGCGCCGACCGCGTGGCCGCACCCCATAGCGCGGTGGCCCGCGCGGTGATCGTAATCGAGTCGAAACCAAGGTACGGCGCCACGAAGTAGTCCAAGACCTCGCCGTACTCGACGCTCACGTACTTCGGGTCCCCCGTGATGACGGCGCCCAGCGCGCACTCTGGGCTCGGGTCGAAGAAGGGCGCCACTTCCGTCGGGTCAGCCCCGTTCAGTACGGCGGTTGCCGTGGCCGCCTGCTCGGCCACGACCGGGCCCTTCCCGAACGCACACTGCTGTGCACCGGCCAGGGCGGCGGCATCCGCGGCATTGACGATGTCGCGTTTGACCCCCACGGCCCGTCCGAGGTCGACCGTCAGCGCCAGCATCCCGAGGATGAAGAACATGATCCCGAGCGCGACCAGCACGATGACGGCGCCGCCCTCATCCCGCCGCATCCTCGTGATCACTCGCATCGGAACGTTCCCGAGACCGTCGCATCCACGCTGTCAGGCACCACGGGCACGAAGCCCAGGAAACCGAGCTCGAACGTCTGCTCCCAGGATACGGTGACGTTGCTGCCCACCGTGTCCTCCGTGCAGACGCCGGGGACGCCCTCGACGCTCACCTCGGGTGGTTCCGTGATGTCGTAGCCGAGGGATGCGGTCGTGATCGCGGTCTGCACATCGCAGTCGCTGAAACCCGCGGCCTGGACGGCCGCGCATCGGGCTCCCTCCCTGGCAGCTCCTTGGAGCACCTGGTACTGGCTGTACGAGATGCCGAACTGGATGATGCCGGCGAGGACGGGGATCAGGACGAAGGTGGCCACCAGCGCGAACTCGAGCGTCGCCACCCCTTCCTCACCCTTCATCCGACCTCGTCTGCTCGCACGAACCTCCATGTCCGAACTCCTGACGTGGCGCTTCCGTTCCTCATCGGCCCCTCACTCCCCAGGCCCCTGGCTCCGGAGAGAGAGCGGCCGATGAAGGCCGCTCGATCCTGCCGACAGGTGCCCGCTACGGAGTAGCGAGTGAGCCACCCGCATCCGTGAACATCTGATTGATCGCAGTGGCAAGGATGCCCATGCCGATGATCACGGCCAGCGCGATGAACACGACGAGCAGACCGTACTCCGTGGTCACCGCTCCGTCCTCGCGCGAGAAGCGCGCCCGCAGGTAGTCGAACGCCGCCTGAACCGTGGTAATCACCTATCGTTCACCTCCCCTCGGATCCATCGTTGCCGCCTGCCCGCCCCGGAGCGGCGGCCCAATCAGTACGGTAGGCGTCCACCGCTGATGTGGACATTCCGAGTTCCACGGAAGCCCCGTACGTCGTACTACGTATGTCGTGCCGGCCCGATGCGCCTCCGTCGCGGGCGGTGCCTAGGATTGCGCAATGCCGAGCGTGACGCAAGCAGGTGAGCCCCGGTCGGGCCGGGATGCCGGTCGTGCCCGCATGGGGATCGCCCAGCTCTGGGCCGTCGCCGGGGTCGGGCTCTCCGCCGGCCTCGTGTCGCTCCAACCGCTCGGCGCCGTGGATCTCGCGTACCTCGTGCGCGCGGGCGAGGTGATGATCGACCGGGGGGGCGTGCTCCGCACCGACGTGATGCTCACTTGGACACTCGGGAAGGGGTGGCTGAACCAACAATGGGGTTTCGAGCTCCTGGTTGCCATCGCCTTCCGAGGGGCGGGCTGGCTCGGCCTCGCCGTCGTCCGGGGAGCGCTCGTGGCGCTTGTCCTCGGGCTCCTCTACCTCGGATGCCGTCGGGCCGGTGCAGGGCGTCGCACCTCGGCGCTCCTGACGGTGGGCTCGCTGCTCCTCCTCGCACTTGGCCTGAAGCTTCGGAGCCAGCTCGCAGGGATGGCGTGCTTCGCCGCCGTCCTCTGGCTGGTCGAGGGCCGACGGGAGCACCCGGGTCGGCTCGCGTGGGCTCCGGCGATCGTCCTCGTGTGGGCCAACCTCCACGGGTCGTTCTTCCTGGGGCCGCTCCTGCTTGGGTTCGCGTGGCTCGAGGATCGGCTCCAACGGCGCCCGGATCGGCGTAGGACCTTCCTGATCGGGGTCGCCTCGGTCGCCGTGACGGCTATCACCCCATTCGGGATCGACTCCTGGCGCTACGTCGCCGAGGTCGCCGGGGACCCGCTCGTGCGAGACGTCGTCAGCGAGTGGCAGGCTCCGACGCTGCGCTTGCTGCCGGGAGCGGCCTTCATCGCGTCGCTGGTGGTGATGCTGCTGCTCGTCGGTCGGCGTTCGGGGCCGGAGGACTGGGTCGCCGTGGTACGGCTCCTCGTGACCGCCGCCATCGGTCTCGCGTCGTTCCGCGGCACGCTCTGGTGGGCGCTCCTCGCCCCCGTCACCGCGGCACGGTGGCTCCCGGAGGTGCGCGAGGGCGCGCCCGATCCACGAGGTCGGGTGAACGTGGCGATCGCGGCGGTGCTCATCCTTGCCAGCATCTCCCCGATGGCGCTGTGGCTCCCGCATGCGGACCGCGAGGCCCCAGGCTCACTGATGACGTTCGCCCCCCAAGGGATCACCGAGGAGCTGGAAAGGATGCTCCAGCCCGGAGAGCGCTTCTTCCACCCGCAAGCGTGGGGGTCCTGGTTCGAGCTCGCCCTCCCGGAGAATCCGGCGTCCGTGGATACCCGATTCGAGCTGATGCCTCCCCAACGCTGGCGGGAGTACGTGGCGATCTCGGAGGGACGCGCGGACTGGGCTCGGATCCTCGATGCCTGGGGCGTTCGGGTCCTCGCCCTCAGCCGCGAGCAGCAGGCTCAGCTGATCCCGATCGTGCTCGAGGACCCTGGCTGGCGGCTGGTCTACGAGGACGATGACGGACTGGTGCTCGTCCGGGCATGAGCGGGCAGGGCCGCGAGCCGCTCCGGCTCCGCCGTACGGCCCCGCGTGAACGCAACCATGAGCGCGACGAGCACGATCGCCCGCGAGAGCACCGCGGTCCCGAGCAGCCAGGCAGGGAGTCCCCCGCCGCGCCCGGCGCCGAGGTAGGAGAGCTCGGCGAGGAAGACCGCGAGGTCGGCGGCCTCGAACACGAGGAACAGCCGCAGGTTCGGCAGCACCAAGGCGAACCAGGGCAGGAGCCAGAGCGAGTACTGGGGCGAGTAGACCTTCGAGGCGAGGAGGGATGCAGCGAGGATCGGGAGGCCGAGGGTCCACCGAGGGAACGCGGGGTCCATCCTGCCCCGACGCCACCACACGAGAGCCACGACGCCGGCGAACGACACGGCCGAGGCGATGTTGATGGCCCTGGTCGCCCCGCAGTCCGGCGAGCCGGTGATCCCTCGGCACGCTGCGTACCAGAGCGTGCCCGGGCTCGGAGATCGCTCCGCGCTGAAGCGGAACACCTCGCTCCAGCGCTCGAACGATGCGAGCGCGAACGGGGCGTTCAGCGCCACCCACGTGAGCGCCACGCCCGCCAGCAGGAGCCAGCCGCGACGACCCCGTCCCGTCCGCAGACGGTCGAGCGCGGCCGGGATGGCCAGGAGCGCGGGGTAGAGCTTGGCACCCGCTCCCAGACCGAACCATGCACCGCTCGCGGCGTCGCGTCCTCGCAGGAAGGCGTAGACGCCCGCCGTCGAGAGCGCGACCGGGATGAGGTCCCAGTTCAGGAACGCGTACAGCGCCAGGGTGGGCGCGCCCGCGAAGAACAGGGCCCGGTCGCCGACCATCCGCTGGAGCAGCCAGGCGGTGACCAGGCCGAAGCCGAAGAGAAGCACGCCATTGGCCAGGAGGAAGTCCCCCTCACCCCGACCGAACCTCGAGGCGACCCACATGACCGCTCCCGTCCCGACCGGGTACTCGTTCCGCGCTTCGATGTACGGGAGCTCGCCCTCGAGCAACCCCAGGCGCCGATACAGGGGGACGATGTCGGAGTAGCAGTAAGCGCGGTACCTCATCTCGTTGAACCCGTCCCCGGCGAGCAAGCAGACGGACTTGTGGGCGAACCCGAGGAACATCGTGAGCAGGGCGGCGGCAAGGATCCCGGCCAGCCCGAGGCGGCGGGGCACGGTCACGGCGTCCGCTCGGCTCCTGGTTCGCTGGCCATGGCGTGGCTAGGGTAGACGACCTGCCGGTTCGAGCCCAGGTTGGCTGTGCGGCGGGGCCCGGTGGCGCCGGGCTAGGCTGAGAACCTCATGCGCGACGGCGACAAGCCTGCGAGCGGCGGTCCCCGGGCTGCCTCCGCACTCTCCCTCCCACTCTCGAGGGCCTGGGTCGGCGCAGCGGTGCTCGTGCCCGCGATCGCGATCACTGCCGTTCCGCTCCAGGCGGTCGACCTTGCCTACAGCATCCGGGCGGGGACCGAGATGCTCCGGACCGGAACCGTCCTCGGGGTGGACACATTCACACTCCCTGCGGCCGGCATCGACTGGCTGAACCAGCAGTGGGGTTCGCAGGTGCTGCTCGCGCTCGTCTTCCGGACGGGGGGGTGGTTCGGACTCGCGCTCATGCGGATGCTGCTGATGCTCGCGACCGGTGGGCTCGTGTACCTGGCGTGCCGCTCCACGAAGGTCTCCGCCAGGAAGGCCGCGGCACTCACGCTGGCCGGGAGCGCATTCTTCCTGGGCGGGGGAGCCCTGCGTCCCCAACTCCTCGGGATGGCCTGCTTCGCGCTCGTGCTCTGGTTGACCGCATCTCGGCACCGGCATCCCGCCTTCCTGCTGCTCGTGGTCCCCGTGACCGCGCTGTGGGCCAACCTGCACGGGAGCTTCGTGCTCGGGCCGGTGTGGGTCGGTCTGGCAGCTCTGCGCGACCAGGCCGAGGGACGCGACCACCCGTGGCGGCCCGCAGTCACGGCGATCGCCGCTGCCAGCGCCGCGCTCGCCAACCCCTACGGGGCTCGGGTATTCACCTACGTCGTCGACCTATCGATGGACCCCGTGATCCGGCGGTTCATCCGCGAGTGGCGCCGGCCGACGCTCGACCCTCGTGATGGAGTCTTCTTCGTGCTCTCCGCCCTGTTCATCACGTCCGTGCTCCTCGGCATCTGGGCGATCGTGCGGGCCGGCCGGCGCCCCCGATGGGCTGCGATCGCCACCGTGGCCATCATCGCGATTCCCGGCTTGCTCTCCCTCCGAGGGATGTACTGGTGGGGCATGTCGGCGCCCGTGCTCGTGGCCGAGGCCGGCGTCCTGCGCGACCGTTCGCCCCGCGAGGACCCGACCGGCGTCCACGCCGCGGTCGTCGTGGGGATGCTGCTGCTGGCGCTCCTCGGGACGCTCGTCAGATGGATCCCGCACACGGACCAGGTCCCACCTCCGCCCTCGATGTTGACGTATGCGCCGCAGGCGGTCACGCGGGAGCTCCGGGGCATACTCGAACCGGACGAGCCCTTCTTCAACGCCCAGCTGTGGGGCTCGTGGTTCGAGTTCGCCCTGCAGGACAACCCGGTGTTCGCCGACTCGAGGATCGAGGTCATCCCTTCATCCGCGTGGGCCGACTACCTTGCGATCTCCGCGGCTCGCCCCGGGTGGCGATCCATCCTCGACCGATGGGACCTCCGCGTGCTGGCGATCAGGAACGACCAGCAAGGGCCGCTGATCTCGGCCCTGGCGACGGATCCCGATTGGGCCGAGGTGTTCCGTGGAGATGGCGGCTCGGTGTTCGTGCGTTCGACCGAGACGGGCTGATCCGCGCTCAGTCGTACGTCGAGACCGACACGAGCCCCGAGACCGTGGCGACCCGGATTGCCGCGACGCGCGTGCCCACCCCGAGCTTCGAGTAGATGCGCCCGAGGTGCGTGGTCACGGTGCGCTCGCGCACGCCGAGGCGCTGGGCGATCTCGCGGGCGGTGAGACCCTCGGCGGCCACGGTCAGGACCTCGTGCTCGCGCTCCGTGAGCTTGGTCTCGACGTCGCGTCGGCGCTCCAGCCCTCGGGCGATCTCGCCCACCCACTCCGAGGGCGGCCCGATGAGCACCATCTCTCCCTTCGCGGCCTTGCGCAACGACTGGAGGAACTCGACGGGATCGGCGTTCTTGTCCACGAACCCATCCGCGCCCACGAACAGCGCTCTCGAGATCGCCATCGCGTCGGCCCTCGCACCGCAGCCGAGCACGGCGATCGCCGGATAGCGCTCGCGCACCTTGCGGATGAGCCAGTACGCATCGTGCTCGCCTTCGATGCCGAGCCCGACCAGCACGACGACCGTGCTGCGCCGGATCCGCGCGAGCGCGTCGAGCGCGTCGGCGGCCGTGCCGGCCTCGGCGAGCACCTCCATGTCGGGTCGCTCGTCGATCAGCAGCGCGAGCCCCGCACGCACGACCGGGAGCGGGTCCACCAGGACGACGCCGAGCCGCCGCTGCCTCGACGGCCGGTTCACCGCCGTCCGTTCCGCTCCGGGTCTGGTGGCCATGGCCTCGATAAGGTAGATGACCGCACCCGCTGCGGCCAGGGGCGGTCGCCCGGGCCGGTGCGGGGCTTGCCTCCTCCCCTATCGGAAGGTCCCGCGCTCGCCTGAAACCGCAGGTCAGGAGAGCTTGACCAGACCGAGGGCGGCGGCACGCGAGACCGCCTGGACGCGGTTGCGAACGCCGAGCTTGCGGTAGAGCTTCGCGATGTGCGTCTCGACGGTTCTCGGGCTGAGCCCGATCCGCGAGGCCACCTGTTTCACGGTCAGCCCACGGCTCACGAGCTCGAGGATCTGCATCTCGCGCTCGGTGAGGGTCGCGCGCACGCCCGAGGACTCCCGTGCCTGGCGGGCGAGCCTGCCGAGCTCGATCACGGCCACCCTCTCCTGGTCGGGGGTGAAGACCCGCTCGCCCTCGCCGATACGGAGCAGCGCCTCGGCGATGAACCGCACGCCGGCCGTCTTCTCGAGGTAGCCGTCGGCGCCGGCCCGGATCGCGTCGAACACGGCCTGCTCGTCGGTCCTGCCCGTGAGCACGAGGATCCTCGCGACGCTGCCCTCGGCGCGGATCGCGCGGGCCACGTCGAGGCCCTGCAGCTCGCCGGGGAGCGACAGGTCGAGCACGACGACGTCCGGCTGCAGGGCGCGGCAGGCCTCGACGGCGTGCTCGCCGTCGCCGACCTCGCCGGCGAGCTCGAGCCCCGGGGTGTGCTCGCACGCGAGCCGCACGACGCCGCGGAGCACCGGGTGGTCCTCCACGATGAGCACGCGCACGTTGGGGGACGCCGGGTGCTCCTCTTCGGCCTCGGGGGTCATCGGTGGAAGGCTACCCTCGGGCGCCTCACGCGGACCTCGCCGTCGGGGCGAACCCGTGACGCCAGGCAAGGGTCACGGCCTCCAGGCGCGAGTGGACCCCGAGCTTGGCCAGGATGTTCTTCACGTGGCTCTGGACGGTGAGCACGGTGATGCCGAGCGCGGACCCGATGTCCGGGATGGAGTCCCCGGCCGCGAGCGCCCGCAGGATCTCGGCCTCGCGGGGGGTCAGCCGGCGCAGGCCGAGGCGGCCCGAGGGCTGCCCGGAGCCGGACTGGAGCTCGGCGAGCACGGGCGCGAGGTCGGCCGCCGGCATGACGAGCTCGCCGGCCGCCGCCCGGCGCACGACGTCCATGAGGTCGTCCACCGCGTGGGTCTTGGGGACGTAGCCGCACGCGCCCGCGGCGAGCGCGGTCGCGATGATGGAGAGATCCTGCAGGCCGGTCAGGATGACCACCTTGGTGCCCGGGCACGCCTCCCGGATGCGCCGCGTCGCCTCGACCCCGTCGACCTCCGGCAGGTCGATGTCCATCAACACGACGTCGGGCGGCGACTCCAGACACATGACGAGCGCCTCGCCCGCCTCACGGGCGGCGCCGAGCAGGCGGATCTCCGGCTGCCGCTCGAGCAGCAGCACCAGGGCCTCGGAGAACATCTCGTGGTCGTCGACCACGAGCACGTCGATCACGTCAGGGATCCCTCCTTCCTGTCTCTTTCGGCAGCGGAGAGCCGAGGTTTGAGCCCGATGTTGCCCGGACGCCTGAGCCTTTCGTTCCCGGGATCTGCGGGACACTTCCTCGATGGGGGACGATCGGCCGGCGAACCGGCTCGCGAACGAGGCCAGCCCGTACCTGCTCCAGCACGCCCACAACCCGGTGGACTGGTACCCGTGGGGGCAGGAGGCGCTCGAGCGCGCTCGGCGCGAGGACAAGCCGATCCTGCTCTCGATCGGGTACGCGGCCTGCCACTGGTGCCACGTGATGGAGCGTGAGTCGTTCGAGGACCCCGGGACGGCGGCGCTCATGAACGAGCACTTCGTCTCGATCAAGGTCGATCGCGAGGAGCGCCCCGACGTCGACGCGATCTACATGGGCGCCGTGCAGGCGATGACGGGTCACGGCGGCTGGCCGCTCACGGCCTTCCTCACGCCGCAGGGCGAGCCCTTCTACGCCGGCACGTACTTCCCGAACGAGGATCGCCACGGCATGCCGGCGTTCCGCCGGATCCTCACGGCGATCGCCGAGACGTGGTCGACGCGCCGCGACGAGGCCTCGACACAGGCACGGCGTGTCGTCGAGGCGATCGCGCGAGCCGGCGAGCTCCGCGCCTCGGCCGATCCCCTGTCCGAGGACGTTCTCCTGCAAGCTTTCCAGGGACTCCGCGCCGCCTTCGACACGCGATGGGGAGGCTTCGGCGGAGCGCCGAAGTTCCCGCAACCCATGACGCTCGAGTTCCTGCTCCGCTGCCACCTGCGTGGGATCCCCGGCGCGCTCGACATGGTGACGCTCACGCTCGACCGCATCGCCGACGGCGGCATGCACGACCAGGTGGGTGGCGGCTTCCACCGCTACTCGACCGACGAGCGCTGGCTCGTGCCGCACTTCGAGAAGATGCTCTACGACAACGCGCAGCTCGCACGCCTGTACACGCGCGCCTGGCAGGTCACCGGGCTCGAGCGCTACCGCCGCGTCGCTGCGCGGACGTGCGACTACCTCCTGCGCGAGATGCAGCATCCGGGCGGCGGGTTCTTCTCCTCGCAGGACGCCGACGCCGAGGGCGTCGAGGGCCGTTCCTTCGTCTGGTCGTGGGACGAGCTCGTCGGCGCGGTCGGCGAGCCGGTCGCGACCGCGCTCGGCGCGACGCCGGGTGGCAACTGGGAGGGCACGAACGTCCTGTGGATACCCCACCCCGTCGCCGCGGTCGCCGACGAGCTCGATCTCGACGCCGCGGCGCTCGAACGCGACCTCGAGGCGGCGCGCGCGACGCTGCTCCTCATCCGCGACGAACGCGTGCCCCCGGCGACCGACGACAAGGTCCTCGCCGGGTGGAACGGGCTCGCCATCTCGGCCTTCGCGGAGGCCGGCCGCGCGTTCGGCGAGCCCTCGTACGTCGAGGCCGCCGTGCGCGCCGCGGACTTCGTCCTCGCGAGCCTGCGGGACGGGAAGGGGCGGCTCCACCGGGCGTGGCGCGAAGGCCGCGTGAGCGGACCCGCGTACGCCGACGATCACGCGCTGCTGGCCGAGGCCTGCCTGTCGCTCTACGAGACGACGTTCCAGCTCCGCTGGTTCATCCACGCGCGCGAGCTCGCCGACGAGCTCCTGCAGCGGTTCCACGACGAGGAGCTCGGCGGCTTCTTCCAGACCGCGAGCGATGCCGAGGCGCTCGTCGTCCGCCCCAAGGAGCTGTACGACAACGCCGTGCCGAGCGGGAGCTCGGTCGCGGCCGACGTGCTCCAGCGCCTCACCCACCTCACCGCCGATCCCGTGTACGAGCGGGCGGCCGTGTCCGCGCTCCGGCTCGTACGCGATGGCATGGCACGAGCGCCGACCGGGTTCGGCCATGCGCTCTCGGCGCTGGACCTGCACCTCGCGACGGTGAAGGAGGTCGCGGTCGTCGGGTCGCCCGAGGACCCTGCCACGCAGGCGCTCGCGGCCGAGGTCACGGTGAGGCGGTTCCTCCCGAACCACGTGCTCGCGGTCGCCGGGCCCGACGACACCGCTGCATCCGAGTCCGTGGCGCTCCTGCGCGAGCGGGTCGCGCTCGACGGCAAGCCCACCGCCTACGTGTGCGAACGCTTCACCTGCCGGCTCCCCGTGACCGAGCCCGACGCGCTCGCCACCGAGCTCGGCACGGAGCGCTAGGAACCGAGCGACTCGAGCGCGAGGTCGAGCAGGCGGGTGGCCTCCTCGGCGATCGGCTTCAAGCCGGGGTGGTCGGCCATCTCGGCGATCAGCCCGGGGTCGAGCGCCGAGACCATCGTTCGGTCGCCGTGCATGCGAACCACGACGTTGCAGGGCAGCAGGAGCCCGACGTCCGGCTCGAGCTCGAGCGCGCGATGTGCGAGGTGTGGGTTGCACGCCCCGAGGATCACGTACGGGTCGACCTCGGCGCCGATCTTCTCCTTCAGCGTGGCCTGCACGTCGATCTCGGTGAGCGTGCCGAACCCCTGCGCCTTCAGCGCGTCCTTGACCTTCGGGACGGCCTCGGCGACCGGGTCGTCGATCAGCACCGTTCGTCCGTATCCCATCGTCCACCTCCGGGGCCGCGGCGGAACCTCCGCATCGACGGTACTCCCGATGGAGGCAACCGCGCTCGACGGTAGCCTTGTTCCCATGAGTCAGCTCACGCCGGGCGACCCGGCTCCCGCGTTCGCGCTCTGCGACCAGCGCGGGCGGACCGACGCGCGCGGGGACCTCGCCGGCCTGCGCGTCGACGTGCTCGGCATCAGCCCGGACGAGCCCGAGGACCAGGCGGCCTTCGACGAGAAGTTCGCGCTCGGCTTCCCACTCCTGTCCGATCCCGACCACACCGTCGCCGACGCGTGGGGTGTCTGGGGCGAGAAGTCGATGTACGGCAAGCCCTACATGGGCGTCGTCCGCGCTTCGTTCCTCGTCGACGAGCGAGGGCTGATCGCCGAGGCCTGGTACAGGGTCTCGCCGGGTGACACCGTGCCGAACGCCCGGAGGAGGCTCGCGACCTCATGACCGACCAGATGGAGCCGATCCGCAAGAGCGTGTTCGTGCGCTGCGACGTCGGGCGCGCGTTCGACCTCTACACGCAGGGCACCGGCACGTGGTGGCCGCTGCAGACCCACTCGCGGGCCGACGAGGTGAACGGCGCGAAGGTCGAGCGGGTCGAGTTCCCGACCGAGCCCGGCAGGCCGATCCTCGAGCACCTGTCATCGGGCGAGGCGCTGTCGTGGGGCGAGCTCCTCGTGCACGCGCGGCCGCATCGGATCGTGATCGCCTGGAAGCCGAACGCGAACCCGAACCCGCCGACCGAGGTCGAGGTGACGTTCACGTCCGAGGACGAGGGCACCCGCGTCGACGTCGAGCACCGCGGGTGGGAGCGCCTCGGCGCGCTCGCCGACGAGGGACGCGCCGGCTACGACGAGGGCTGGGACTTCGTGCTCGGTCACTACGTCGCCGTGGCGGGCGCGTAGGACCACCTCCGGTCCGCGCTCGAACCGATAGGCTCGCCGGACCATGATCGCCCTGAGGGTCCTCGCGGTCCTGATCGGTTCGGCCGTCGTCGTGCTCACAGCGCGCTCGGCGATCCGGACGATCCTCGTGCCGCGGCCGCTCCAGGCGCAGCTATCGCGCGCGGTGTTCGTCATCGTCCGGCGCGTGTTCCGGCTTCGGGCGAACGACCGGCATGACTACGCGCACCGCGACAGGGTCATGGCCTTCTACGCGCCTATCGCGCTCCTCACGTTGCTCGCGACGTGGCTCGGGCTGCTGTTGGTCGCATTCACGGCCATCCTCTGGGGGCTCGAGGGCTCCTCGCTCCGCCAGGCGGTCGTCACGTCGGGATCGTCGCTGTTCACGCTCGGTTTCGCCCGGCCCGAGGGTCTGTGGGCGGCGCTCGCGTCGTTCCTCGAGGCGGCGATGGGGCTGTTCCTGCTCGCGCTGCTCATCACGTACCTGCCGAGCCTGTACTCGGCGTTCCAACGCCGCGAGGCAGGCGTCTCTAAGCTCGAGGTCCGCGCCGGCGTCCCGCCTTCGGGGGTCTATCTGCTCGAGCTCGCGTGGGTGGTCGGGCGGATGGAGACCCTCCACGACCTTTGGGAGAGCTGGGAGGACTGGTTCGTGGACGTGGACGAGAGCCACTCGAGCTTCCCGGCGCTCGCGTTCTTCCGATCCCCGCACGCGAACGAGTCGTGGATCACGGCGGCGGGCGCGATCTTGGACGGCGCCTCGCTCTGGCTCTCGAGCGTCGACGTCGGCGGGCGCCGGCCCGAGGCCGAGTTCATGATCCGCTCCGGGTACCTGTGCCTTCGGCACATCGCGGACTTCTTCGGGCTCCCCGTCGACCACGACCCGCGGCCGACCGACCCGATCTCGGTCTCGCGCGAGGAGTTCGACGAGGCGTACGCCCGGCTCGCGGCGGCCGGCATCCCGATGAAGCCGGACCGGGACCAGGCCTGGCGCGATCTCGCGGGATGGCGCGTGAACTACGACGCCGCGCTCATCGGGCTCGTGCGGCTCACGATGGCGCCACCGGCTCCGTGGTCCTCGGACCGGGTGACGGAGGCGAACGTCGTGCCGCCCCTCGTCCGTCGTCCGCCGCGCCGCACGTAGACTGGGCCGGCTCGACCGACCAGCCCGCCCACCAGCCCGCCCGACCGCTCGACCCGACCAGGAGGCCGCTCATGACCACCGCCACATTCGTCACCTCGATGGGCTCGTTCACCGTGACGCTCATGCCCGAGCACGCGCCGAAGACCGTGGCGAACTTCGTGGATCTCGCGACCGGTGCGCGCGAGTGGACCGACCCGCGCGACGGTTCGAAGAAGACCGATCCCCTGTACGACGGCACGATCTTCCACCGCGTCATCGACAGCTTCATGGTCCAGGGAGGCGACCCGACCGGCACCGGCACCGGCGGTCCCGGCTACCGCTTCGAGGACGAGTGCCCGCCGGACGGCCCGAGCTTCGACCGCCCCGGCCTGCTCGCGATGGCCAACGCAGGCCCGGGCACGAACGGCTGCCAGTTCTTCGTGACCGTGACCCCGACCGCCTGGCTGACCGGCAAGCACACGATCTTCGGCGAGGTCACGGAGGGCTACGACGTGGTCGAGACCATCTCGAAGGTCGGCACCGGCCCCAAGGACCGCCCGAGCCCGGACGTCGTGCTCGAGCGCGTCGAGATCGCCCAGGACTGACGGCCGGCCCCGGATCGCCGTTCCGGCGAGAAGACCTCCCCCGAACCCGCCGAAGCGGCGGCCGCCAGGCGCGTGAGCGCCGTGAGAGGCTCGGCGCTTCCATGGCCGTGAAGGACAAGGACCGACCCCACCGCAGCGAGCTCGCCGTGCCGGCGACGAACGAGCGCGCCCTCGAGAAGGCGCCGTCCCTCGGCGCGGACGTCGGTACCCGTGCGCGCCTGACCGTGGGTCACCCGAACCTGCCTCGCGCCCGAACGCCGTTCGGGGTAGCGTGCCACCCAACGTTGGGGCGACAAGGAGGCGGCAATGTCCGAGCACCCGATCGAGCATCGCAAGCCACTCAGCCGGCGCGAGTTCCTCCGCCGGGCCGGGATGACCGGTATCGCGCTGCCATCGATGACGGCCATCCTCGCGGCCTGCGGCAGCAGCAACGGCGGTGGTGGAGGCGGAGGGGGCAGCCCGAGCGCGGCCCTCCAGCTGGCCCGGCCGGACAACCCGGTGACGCTTCCGCTCTTCGACTCCAACCCGCCGATCGCCGACGGCCTCTCGCCCGAGGCCGGCCCGCTCCGGATCATCGGGTACCCCGACTACATCTGGAACCGGGTCCTCAAGAAGTTCACCAACCAGTTCGGCGCCGAGGTCGAGTGGACGCAGTACGCCACCCCCGAGGAGATGGTCCGCGAGATCCAGACCCACGGCTCGGATTTCGACCTGTGGGTGACCACCACGGTCGAGAACGTCGGAAAGGTGGCGACGGCCCAGCTGGTCCAGCCCATCAACCGCACGTACCTGCCCAACTTCGAGGCCAACGCCTGGGACGGCGTCAAGAGCCAGTACTTCGACGTGGGCTCCCAGTACTCCATCCCCTACACGATCTACTCGACGGGGATCGCCTACCGGAACGACCTCGTGACCGAGGACATCGCCGCGATGGACAACCCCTACGACATCTTCTGGGACACGAAGTACGCGGGGCAGACCCACCTGCTCAACGGCGCCCGCGACACGCTCTCGGTCCCGCTGCTACGCATGGGTGAGGACATCAGCACGGCGGACCCCGCCGTGCTCGAGCAGGCCAAGCAGATGCTCCTGGACGGCGTGTCGTCGATGAACTGGAAGTTCGACCACGTGGACTACAACGAGCTCAACAACCAGTTCGCGATCCACCACACGTGGTCGGGGCAGCTGACCTACTACATCTACTACCTCCCCGAGGGCGTCACAATCGACCAGTTCACGTGGGTGTGGCCACCGCAGGAGATCGGGGGGAAGGCGGGGATCCTCGCGAGCGACGTCTTCGCCATCCCCAAGGGCGCGAAGAACCCGGTGCTCGCCCACGCGATGATGAACATGCTCTTCGATGGTGACACCGCGCTCGAGAACTACAGCTACGAGGGCTTCCAGCCGCCGAACAAGGCGTACAGCGTCGACAAGGTGATCGCCGACGGCATCGTGCCGGAGAACCTGCGGAACACGCTCATCACCGAGGACCACCTGCCCCTCGGCACCAACCCCCTCGAGGTGCAGGCGTACGAGCTGGCACCGGCGACCAACCAGCTGTACCAGCAGATCTACACGGAAGTGACCGGCGGGGTGTGAGCTGACCGCCCGGGACCGTGCCTGAGGGAGCCGGATCCGGAACCCGGGGGGCCTGGTTCCCCCGCTGGTTCTGGCCGTCGTTCGCCGCGCCGGCCACGCTCTGGCTGGTCGTGTTCTTCGTCGTGCCGTTCTACGTGATCCTGGCGATCGCGTTCGGCCAACTGGACCAGATCTTCCTCACACCGATCCCCGTCTACAACCCGTTGCACTGGAACGCGAACGCCTTCGTCGAGGTCGTGCAGCAGTTCACCACCAGCGGGTCCGTCTACCAGAGCGCGCTCTGGCACACGCTCGTCTTCGTCGGGGCGGCGACGGCGCTCTGCCTGCTGATCGGCTACCCGGTCGCGTACTTCATCGCTCGGCACGCGGGGCGGTTCAAGACGCTGTTCCTCGTGCTGTTCATCGCGCCGTTCTGGATCAGCTACATGATGCGGATGCTGGCCTGGATGAACCTCCTGCAGCCCAACGGGTACGTGAACCGCGGGCTCGAGGCGCTCGGGCTGATCGACCATCCGATCCAGTGGCTGAACGGAAAGCCCATCACGGTGATCCTCGGCCTCGCCTACGGGTACATCCCGTACATGATCTTGCCGCTGTACGGGACCCTCGATCGGATCAGCACGGCGACGCTCGAGGCCAGCCGCGACCTGGGCGCCGGGCAGGTCTCCACGTTCTTCCGCGTGACGCTGCCCCTGTCCCGGCAGGGCATCCTGGCGGGGATCGTCATCGTGACGCTCCCGATGTTCGGCGACTACTACACGACCAACCTGCTGGCCAGCACGCGCAACACCGCGATGGTGGGAACGCTGATCGTGAGCTCGATGGGGAGCTCGCTCGTGCAGCAGGGCGCCTCGCTGGTGCTCCTGCTCCTGATCGTGCTGCTCTTCCCGATGCTGTACTACCTGCGCGAGACCTCCAGGGCCGCGGAGCTGGTGAGCGGCACATGAGGCGCTTCTTCGCATGGCTGCGGAACCCGTGGGCGAGGGCCCGCTTCCTGTGGGTCGTCGCGATCGGCTACATGGCGTGGACGCTGCTGCCGGTGGCCATCGCGGTGCTGTTCTCGTTCAACTCGACGAGGGCCCTCACCGCCTGGCGCGGCTTCTCGACGCGCTGGTACGTGGGCGACGTGAGCTCGGTCTGGGACGACCCCACGCTCCGAGCGGCCCTCTTCCAGAGCCTCAAGCTGGCCTCCCTCACCGTGCTGATCGCGGTGCCGCTCGGGGTGGCCTTCGCGCTGGCGCTCGACCGCTGGCGAGGGCGCAGCTCGGGGACACAGAACTTCCTGATGCTCTTCTCGTTCATCACGCCCGAGATCGCGATCGGCATCGCGCTGTTCCTGTTCGTGATCCAGCTCGCGACGGGGATCGGCCTTGGGTTCACGGCGCAGGTCGCCGGCCTGTCGATGTACATGATGGCCTACCCGGTGATCGTGATCCGTGCCCGCCTGCTCTCGATCGGCAAGGAGTACGAGGAGGCGGCGATGGACCTCGGGGCCTCGCCCGTCGGAGCGCTCCGGCGCGTGCTGCTGCCGCTCCTCTCACCGGCGATCTTCGCGAGCGTGGCCATCGTGTTCGCAGCCGCGATCGATAACTTCGTCATCTCGTCGCAGCTGTCGAGCGGCGCCGGGGACCAGACGGTCCCGATCATGATCTACAGCGCGGCCCGGCGAGGGCCGCTCCCCTCGCTGAACGCGCTCGCGACCCTCACGCTGTCGGCATCGATGCTGCTGATCGGGATCGCGGTGTGGGCCTACCGGCGGGGGACGCGCGGCGAGCGCAAGGCCGCCCGAACCGCCATCCCGCTCATCTGAGGCCGACCCTCACTCGCAGGTGCGGATCACCGCGCCCTCGGTGCCGAGGATGCAGGTGTCGGTCCCGGGTCCACCCTCGAGGACGTCGAGCCCGGCGCCCCCGTCAAGGGTGTCGGCGCCGCCCTCTCCGGGAGAACGGCGAGGAGGTCGCGACCCGGCGCTGGGAGCGGACCCTCCCGCGGCACCTGCAGTAGCTGCGGCGAACTCAGTCGGCCGCGACGAACAGGTACGAGCCGTTGCTGTCGATCCGCTCGGTGAACTCGGCGCGCGTGGCCTCCTTGCCCAGGAGCTTCGGCCGACCCGAGGGCGCGATGCTGATGAGGAACTCCATCCCGAGCACCGACGAGAGCCGGCGCAGCGTCTCGATGGACGGGTTGACCTCCCCGATCTCGAGCCGGCTCACGGCCGGCTGCTTCAGCCCGAGCTCCTTCGCCAACGCGGTCTGGGAGAGCCCGTGGTCGATCCGGTAGGTGAGGACGGCCAACGACACGACCTCGGCGAGCGCGCTCTGAGCCACGAGCTCGCGGAACTCGGGGTTCTGCAGCTGCTCGGCAAAGACTTCCTCCCAGGGGATGCCCCTGACCCTGCTCACTCCTTCGTCTCGAGGTCGTTCAGCCGACGTTCGGCGTTCCGGGTCGCCCGCTCGAAGCCGAGCCGATCGACCCCCGCCTCCGGACCGACCGCCCCGATCCACATCACGTGCCCGATCTGCCGGTAGAACGCGCGCCATCTGCTCCTCCCCGCTCTCGGTCGCAACTCCCTCAGTCGGTCGGCACCTCGGACCGCGCTGGAATGAGGGAACCCTAGCGTCGATCCGAGGGCGATCAGCTTCGCACTTGCCCGTCTGATCGCGGCTCGCTCCCGCTCTGGGAGCGGGCGCAGCTCGGCCTCGGCATCTGGATGGAACTCGACCTCCACGGAACTATAACACCTCTGTTATAGGGGAGGATCGAGTCTTCGAAGGAGGGCATGACCCTATTCCGGGGGTCTGACAGGTTCAGCGGAGGCGACGGGAGGCCCGGACGCGCTCCTGCTGGTTCAAGATCACCTTCCGCAGGCGGACGTGGTGGGGGGTGGCCTCGACGCACTCGTCCTCGCGGATGAACTCGAGGGCCTGCTCGAGCGACGGGATGTGCGGGGGGATGAGGCGGACGAGCTCCTCCGCCGTGGACTGGCGGATGTTCGTCTGCTTCTTCTCCTTCGTCGGGTTCACGTCCATGTCGTCGGCGCGCGGGTTCTCGCCGACGATCATGCCCTCGTAGACGTCCTCGCCCGGCCCGACGAACAGCATGCCGCGCTCCTGCAGGTTGAGGAGCGCGAACGTCGTCGTGACGCCGCGGCGGTCGGCGACGAGCGAGCCGGTCGGACGCGTGCGGAGCTCGCCGTGCCACGGCTCGTAGCCCTCGAACACGTGGTGGAGCTGGCCGGTCCCGCGGGTCTCGGTGAGGAACTCGGTGCGAAACCCGATGAGCCCTCGGGCCGGAACCAGGTAGTCCATCCGGACCCATCCGGTGCCGTGGTTCACCATGTGCTCCATCCGCCCCTTACGGAGCGCGAGGAGCTGACTGATCACGCCGAGGTACTCCTCGGGCGCGTCGATCGCGACCGGCCCGACCGGCCCGTTGAGCCTGCCGTGCACGAACCCCGTTACCACCTGCGGCTTCCCTACGGTGAACCCGGACCCCCCCCCCCCCCACAGCCCGACCAGCACGGGCAACCGGAGCCCGCCCCCGCCCCTGCACCCCCCCCCCGCCGGGCCCCCCGGCCCCGACCCCC
>CAYUSA010000048.1:0-23195 GCA_964447335.1 uncultured Actinomycetes bacterium | reverse complement strand
GAGGGGGTCAGTTTTCGCCCGTCGTCAGGGGGTCAGTTTTCGGCCGTCGTTGACAGGAAACTCCGGCCTCCGATCTCGTGGCAGACCTGCAGAGCGCGCACCTGGAAGGGAACGCGAGCGCGAAGATGCGGACCTTCACCGGCTCGGCCGTGATCGCAAGATCGATCCCCAGCAGCCGGCGCATCTGCCACCACCTCCTTCGCTCGCGGACCGGTTGCTCGCGAGGAACAGGCCCCGATCGCCTCACCCAGACATCTGGTCGAACAGGGGCACGCCCGGTGGCGTCCCCAGATCCCTCAACCGGGTCTCCCTGTTCGGGCGGCCGTTCGGCTCTCACGGTTCAGGAGCGGACCGCACGGTCCCTCCGGTCAGGACTTCCTCAGCCGCTTCGGCACCCGATCCGGGAGGCAACCTAGAGCAAGGGCCACCTTAGATGTCAGACCCATGCGCTACTGTTCAATGACAACGCCCCTTGGCGACTGGGGGCATGAGAGGAGTGGGGGCGGATGGCGAAGGCCCCGGTGTTCATCAGCTACGACTACGACCACGACTCGGACCTGAAGTTGTTGTTGGTCGGCCAGGCGAAGAACGCCGACTCACCGTTCGAGATCGAGGACCAGTCGGTCAAGGTCGAGGGCGACGACTGGAAGGATGACGCCCGCAGACGAATCAAGCGCTGCGACGTGGTTATCGTGATGTGCGGGGAACACACCGACACCGCGACCGGCGTTAACGCCGAGATACGCATCGCGCGGGAGGAGGACACGGACTACTTCCTCCTTGCCGGGCGGGCAAGCAGCAAGAACAAGAAGCCCACTGCCGCCCTCGACACGGACAAGATGTACGACTGGACTTGGGCGAATCTCAGGACGCTCATCGCGGGTGGACGGTAGTCAGGGCTGCTGTGGCGGGCGTGGCAGATAGCCGGTTGGAGCTCTACAAGCTCTCTGTCGAGATGGCCGACCGAATCTCCGCTCGGCGTGGGACAGCAAACGCATTCTTCCTGACCCTCGAAACTCTGCTCGCCGGTCTCGTTGGCATGGTTCAACCCTCCAGCAGCGTCGGCTCTTTGAAGGTCGACACCTTCGGCGTCGTTGTGGTGTCCGTGGTTGGTCTCGTGTTGTCGGCCGCCTGGTGGCTTCTGCTGCGCAGCTACAGGGATCTCAACGAGGCGAAGTTCAGTGTCATCCTTGAGATGGAGAAGGATCTTGAGGCGCACCCCTTCGGCGATGAATGGGACTACCTCAAGAAGGACCCGGTCAAGTCGTTCAAGAAGCGATATGCCGAGCTTGGCGTTGTCGAGAGAGTCGTGCCCGTCGCCTTCGCCGCCGTCTACATCGTCATCGGCGGACGGGCCATCCTTTCGTGAGCTACGTATCAGAGCTGGCCGAGGCAATCCGTGCCGAAATGCCGGAGGACCTCCTTCCAGACGAGGAGGCGGACCTCCTGTTCCTGATGTACGCGGTGTTGCTACTGGCGAAGGGTGGCGACGTGACGCGCGAGGACGTCCACAACTCGTGGGCGGCGTGGATGACCCATCGCGGTGAGTTGCACGAGTCGCTCGTACCCTTCAGCGAGCTGCCGCCCGAGACTCGGGCCGAGGACGGCCCGTTCGTGCTTGCGATTAGGCGAGTTGCCGCTTCTATCTAGCGACGCCCTCTGAGGCCCGTATGAGCCTCCTCGGGGCAGTCGTCGGGCGGGAACGGCGTGGCCTGCCTCGTCCTTCCTCCACATGAACCGCCGGGCAGGCCGTAGGGTGAGCGGGTGTTGAGGGTGGCGCGGCAACTACTCGTACGCGGGGGTGCGTGAGCGGAGGAGGGTTGGCGGCGTGCAATGGGAGCACAGAACGGCATGGTGTCAGGAGCAACGCGGATCACCACGCGACTGCGTTCAGGCAACGCGGGCATTCCCGAGCGAGAAGGACATGGCCGCCAAGCAAGGGCGTCTAGATGAACTGGGCGACTACGGCTTCTCCCACGAGGTTGTGCATGGGGGATTTGCCGCGCACATCAACCGCTACAAGATGCGCCGCGAGGGTGGAGACTCCTTTCTTCATCTCTATACGACCACTCACGACCCCGGCGCGGTGGGGGCGACGGCTGCGTTCGCCGTCAAGTGCGCCCTGCTGGCTCACCGTAGTGTTAGCAGGATCTTCGATTGGAGCGATGATGAACAGGTCGAATCGCTCCTCGCCGAAGCCGACGGTCTCGGAAGCGACGCCGAGACGTTCGGGCGTGCCAAGCTCCTTCCTTCTATCGGTGCTTCCTCAGCGCCGGTAGCCGTTCGTGGAACTGGCAGCGCGAGCGGAGGCCGGGGACGGCCGCACCACATCCCGAAGCGGGCCTAGGTTGGCCTAGGATCTTCGGTCCTGGATGCGACCAGACCCGCCTACCCTCGGCCCCTCACGTGGAAGCCGAAAGGGTCCTCTGACCCCGGCGCCGTGAAGGCAAGCTCCCGTATCTCCTGCTGCGTGGCCGGGTAGGTGCTCGCGTTGCGGCGCACGTAGAACTCCACTGGGTTGTTGTCAAACTGCACGCCGAACGGCCCGCTTGGACCGCCCCGGATGTCGAGGGTCAAGAGCATCTTGCCGCCTAACTCGAATGAACGCACCTCGAACTCCGGCGTCGGAACCACGATCGCACGAATAAAATCGGCCAGGCGGTCACCCGCTCCGCGAGGATCGGACTCAAGGCCGAAGAGGGTAACCTCATCGGGGGGGCTGCTGAGTGTCCATGGGCAATCACTGAACGGGGGCTTCTTGGGCGCCTGCAGACTGCCTCTCCCGTCGGGCGACCGTGAATCGTTCATCCAGCTCGAGATCGCCGGTCAACCCCCTTGGCCTGAAGTACATGACCAGAAGCAGGATGAGTCCAACCGCGATCTGCGACGCTCCGAACAGCTCCGCAGCGGCCTCCCATTCCCGCAGCACTTCTCCAGCGGTGGTCAGCAGAACGCAACCGATGACCGCACCAGAGACCGTGGACATGCCACCAACGATGAGCATCGCAAGCGTGAGGATCGTGATGTGGAGGTAGAACTGCTGAGCGGAGAACGCTCCCAGCAGGTGCGCATACAGGACCCCGCTCACAGCGGCGAGCGCTGCCGACAGCGTCCAGGCGGCGAGGCGTACGAGAACGACACGGACGCCCATCGCCTTCGCGACCACCTCGTCCTCGCGGGACGCCCGAAGACGAAGACCGATGGGCGAGTCTCGGAAGAGCCGCGTGAGGACGATCGCGGCCAGGCCGAGCGTTAGCGTGAGTGCCGCCGTCGTCACCCGAGGCACTCCGTAGAGAGCTCGGCGCCCCCCCGTGATCCCGGTCATGCCCGCTATGACGACGTTCACGATGACCAGTAGCGCGAACGTGGCAATCGCGCCAGCCGAGCCCGACAGCCGGCTCAGCGGAAGACCAACGAGGAGGGCGAAGATCACAACCACGATCACGGCCACCACAAGCGCGAGCGCGAAGGGAAGCTGATGCTCCGCGATGAAGCTTGGCAGTGACTGCAGCGCGGAGGTCTTGATGACGGAAGGGATCGTGAGCAGCGCTGCCGTGTAGGCGCCGATCGCCATGAAGGCGATATGGCCGAAGGAGGTCACCCCCGAGTTGCCGGTGAACATCTGAAGCCCAAGCACCACAAGGAGATTGATGAAGAACAGGTTCACCCGCGTTGCCATCACGTCTCCGCCGACCGCGAGCAACACGAGGCAGAGGATCAGGAGGCCACCCGCTGTGAAGAGTCCGCCCTTCAGCGAGGTGACGGACCAGTGAGGCTCCCGCGTCCTCCCCATGGCGCCGCTCATGATCCCTCCAGCGGCGTTCCGAAGAGCCCTTGTGGCCGGACCAGGAGTACGAGGGCAACGACGCCGAAGGTGAATGCGTCCCTGAAGGCCAGGAGTCCCGCAGGCAGCATCGCCTGGAATCCGACCTGGATCGCCGCGAGCAGGAAGGCGCCGACCACGGCGCCGACCAAGCTCCCGAGCCCACCCAGGACCGAGGCGATGAACGCGCTGAGCAACAGAGCGAGACCCATCGTCGGTTCCACCACGCCGGTCTGCGCGACGACGAGAAGCGCGCTCACCCCCGCCAAAGCGCCGGAGATGCCAAATGCCACAGCGATGACGCGGTTGGCCTTGATGCCCATCAACCGCACCGCCTCGAAGTCCTCAGATGCACCCCGCATAGCAAGACCCATGTTCGACCGACGCAAGAAGAACAGGAGCGCGATCAGACACAGCGCAGCGACACCGATCGTGATCAGCCGGATGATCGGAACCTCGAACGGGCCGATGGAGACAAGCTCGTTCGTCCACGTGGAGGTGGAGACGCCCTGAGCCCTCGGGGAAACGGTCATCAGGAACGTGTTCTGCAGCATGCTACTGAGGGCGAACGAGGTGATGAGCAGCGTTACGCCCGTACCGCGGAATGGACGGAACGCGACCCTCTCCATGAGGATCGCGCCCAAGGCCACGACGAGCACGGTCGTGGGGATCACGACGATCGCCGGGACTCCTCGGTCTAGGGTGAGGTACATCCAGTAGCCACCGAGCGCGACCAACTCCCCATAAGCGAAGTTGATCAGCCCGAGGATGTTGAAGACCATCGCCAGACCCAACGTCAGCAGGGCGAAGAGCCCTCCGAGACTGATCGCGTTGATCAGCTGCTGGATGTAGTACTCGCCGTTCGCGATCGCGTGCATCATCGTCTCCCAGGCCCCCCAGCACCGATCCCCTTCCCTGCGCCCAGGTACGAGCCGAGCACCTCACCGCTCATGAGGAGCGTCGCGGCAGGGCCGGAGAGCACGACGTTTCCCGTCTGCAACACGTATCCTCGATCGGCGAGCTCGAGGGCGGCGGCCACGTTCTGCTCAACAAGGACCAGCGTGACCCCTTGGTCCCGCAGCTCCCCGATGAGCGAGAACAGCTGCTCGACAACCTTCGGGGCAAGACCGAGCGATGGCTCGTCAAGAAGGAGGACTGCTGGCTTCGCCATGAGCGCGCGAGCGATCGCGAGCATCTGTTGCTCGCCGCCCGAGAGCGTTCGCGCAGGTGAACGGTACCGCCGCTTCAGGACCGGGAACAGCTGAAGAACTCGCTCGGTGGACGCCTCGAAGTCGGCGCGACCCCTCCGAGAGCTGGCTCCCAGACGCAAGTTCTCCTCGACCGTCAGAGCTGTGAAGAGCCGGCGTCGTTCGGGCACGAGCCCCATGCCAAGCGTCACGACCTCCTCAGGAGGCTTCCCCTGGATCGGAACGCCTCCCAGCCGGACCTCCCCCGCTGAGGGCTTGACCAGACCCATCAGGGCATTCAGCGTGGTCGATTTGCCGGCGCCGTTGGCTCCGAGCAGGGTGACGACCTCTCGCTCGAATACCTCGAAGTCGATACCTCGAACGGCCGTGATCGGGCCGTAGCGAGCGGTGAGTCCGGTGACCCGCAAGATCGGGTCACCGGTACTCGCCACTCTGCTCACGACCTCGCCCGGGCTCGAGCTCAACCACTTCCCCTTCGCGTAAACGTGGATGCCTACTAGGGAGCCGGGACGTCGGTAGGTACCTGCTTCTCGATCAGCTGGAATACCCCAGAGACGACGGTGACGAGGTACACGTTCTTGAGCGGGACACCGTTCTGATCCTTGAACGTGAGAGGTCCGGTCACACCCTCGACGTTTTCGAGCGAGGCGATGGCGTCTCGAACGGCCGTCGGCTCCGTACTCCCGGCCGCGGTCACCGCAGCATCGATCACCGCGACCGCGTCACCGCCGAGAGCAGCGAAGATCGACTCAGGTGGACTGCCGGTGATGGCCTCGTAGTCCGTGTAGAACCCGTCCAGGGTGCTTCCTGGCTCCACGTATCCATGGGTCGCGAAGATGAAGCCCTCCGTAGCATCACCGCCCACTTCGACGAGCAAGGGCGAATCCGCCCCATCTGTTCCAAGCACCGGGATGTCGATGCCAGAGGCGCGAAGCTGCTTCAGGAACACGCCGATGTCAGGCACATACGCCGGCGTGAAGATGAAGTCCGGCGGCGGATCCTGCTGGGCGACCTTCGCGACTTGCGCCGAGAAATCCGTGGCGCCGACCGTGAAGGTATCCTCGGCCACGATCTCCCCACCCCGACCAGTGAACGCCGCGCGGAAGTACTCCGGCATCTTGGCCGTGTACCCGGTGTCCGGAGACCCCAGCACATAGGCAGTCTTCCAGCCCTCGCTGATCGCGTAGTCCGCATCCACGGCAGCCTGTGCGTTGTCGCCCATGCTCACGAGGAACATGTAATCCCCCACCGCGGTGGGAACCGTCGGCGTGGTTGCGCAGCTCGACAGGGCGGGGATCCCGGCGGCCTGGGCGACCGTCCCGCTCGCGATCGACAGGTCAACATCACATGCCGTGATCAACATGTCGGCGCCACCATCGACGAGCTCCTGTGCGACCTGAGAGGCCAAGGCAGCGTCGCTCTTCATGTCCTTTATCTCGAGGCGGATCGGGATACTGCCGTCGATGCCTCCCTGGTCATTCAGGAGCTGCACCGCAACCTCGAGTCCATCCTTGAAGGGCGTGTCGAACGGAGCCAGACCACCCGTCAGTGCGGCCGCGTACCCGATCACGTACTCATCGGCCGATTGGCTTCCGGTGGCCACTCCTCCACCGTTGTCTCCCTCGTTCGAACAGGCACTCGCGACAACCGACAGCAACGCAGCGAGTGCGAGGATCTGAACCGGCATCCGCCTCATCTGGTGTCTCCCCCCTCTGGGTCGTCCCCTCCGCGCTCATCTCCGCCCACTTGCGAAGTCGATGACGCGAACTGGGCCGCCGCCTTCTCTCCGACGTACGCCTCTACGACGCTTGTATCCGCGTAGACGTCATCCGGTCTCCCTTCTGCGATCTTCTGCCCCTCGTTCAGCACAACCACGCGTTCGCACAAGTCACGGATGACCCTGAGGTCATGGTCGACGACGAGCAGCCCGCATCGGTAGGCGTCCCTCGCGTGGCGTAGCTGCGCGATCAGCGCATCGGATTCATCCGCGTTCATACCGGCGAACGGCTCGTCGACGAGGAGGAACCGAGGCTGAAGGGCAAGCGCCCGTGCGATCTCGCACCGGCGCTGGTCCCCGTACGGAAGCGTTCCGGCGAACCGATGAGCCATCGGAGCGAGCCCGAGCTCATCGAGCGCTGCCATCGCCCTCTCCTGCCATCCGGACGAGCGCGCGCCCGATCCGGCCACGGACGCGGTCACGAGGACGTTCTGCAGCACGGTCAGATGAGCGAACAACCTGATGCCCTGGAACGTCCGTCCGATTCCCCTGCTCGCCACGCGAGCTGCCGGAAGACCGGTGATGTCGATCTCGCCGAGGCGAACGGTGCCGTGCGTCGGAGCGAAGAGCCCGGAGACGATGTTGATCAGCGTCGTCTTCCCGGACCCGTTCGGCCCGATGAGGCCGACGATCTCGCCCTGGTTCAATCCGAAGCTGACACCCTCCAGCGCCTGAAGGCCACCGAAGCGTTTGCCCACTGCCTGCAGCGACAGCCCACCATCAGACGGGACAGTTAGGGGAGTCGCGTCGGCGTGCTCATCCAGCACGATCAAGCTCCCCCAGGAGTCGGTCACTGATCGGACAGAAACGCGTCGTCCAGCGCTTGAGCGCCGATATCGTCCAGAACTCCAGCGCCTGGGGGTGGTAGTGGGGACACCTGAGCGGGTCTGCCTGCAGCGGGCAGTCGCGCCGGCAGAACCCCTGTTCGACGGACTCCAAGATGTCGCGTGCACGGCCTGCGAAGACGTCGGTCGGCGCCGGAGGGCGAACAAGCCCGATCTCCTCTAGCGAGCTCTCGCGGGTGAGGAGGGTGAGTGCTGCGACGGCAACCTCGGTGTCGCCATCGGTCGACGGGAGGTCCGGTGTCAGTGTCGCCCCGTAGGCCGTCCTCGCCTCGGCGACCGAGACGAGGCCCTCCTCAACATCCGCCATGACCTCCTCGACGGGTCGGTCGCGCGGATCTCCGTAACCTCCGCCTCCGCCGTTCACGACCATGAGGGAGTCGCCTTCTTCCATCACGAGCCCGGCGAACTTGCTCGGGTTGCCTGCGATCTCCTCCATGGGAACCCAGGTCTCGGAGCCGGCTCGCCGCAGCATGAACCGGCTTCCCGCGCCAGGTTGGCCATGCGCGAGACCGTACGGACGGATCTCGTGACGATCACCGAAGCCGCTCAGGATCGTGCGAGCAAGGAACGTGAACTCGTGCAGAGTCCCCAGGCCGCCCCGATACCTGCCCGGGCCCCCGGAGTCGCGCAACAGGGCGATCCGCTCACACCGCAGCGGGTAGACCGACTCGATGATCTCGACCGGGTAGTCGCGGAAATTGGCCGACTGGTTCGGGGTGGTACTCAGGCCGTCGCGCCAGGCCGCGCCGCCCCAGCCTCCCTCGTAGAAGAACCAGAACAGGAACTCCTCACCGTCGAGCCCGAGGCCGCTCCCCGCAACGCAGTTGCATGTTCCGTAGCTCCCGGCGATCACACGTTCCGGCAGTGCCTTGGCGAGCGCCCCGGTGATCGTGTCGATCACCCGTAGTGGCGTGTCGGTCGTGCACCCGAACACGGCTCCGAGTGGCTGCGGGTTGACCAGCGACCTGCGAGGAGCGTGGAAGCGGATCGGCCGGAAGCAGCCGTGGTTGAAAGGGATGTCCGTCCCCGCGAGCTGGAGGAACGCGTTGAACACGGACGACGCGGTCGCCGCGAACGGGGAGTTGATCGCTCCCTCGGCCTGCTCGCTCGTGCCGGTGAAATCGATGGTCGCCTCGTCGCCTTCGACCGTCACGGTCACGTGGATGGCGTAGCGATAGTCGGTGTTGCCGTCACCGTCCATGTAGTCGGTGAAGTCGTACGCACCGTCAGGGATCGAAACGATGAAGGAACGCATCATCGCCTCGGATTGGTCCTTCACCCGCCCCATCGCATCGACCACGACGTCCGCCCCGTACCGCTCGCACAGGTGATGCAGCCGTTCCTGCCCTGTTCGCAAAGATGCGACTTGAGCGCGGAAGTCGCTCAGCTGGACGTCCGGCAGGCGGACGTTTGCGAGGACGAAATCGACCACATCCGGATTCTCCCGACCATCGACCTGCCACTTGAGGGGCGGGATACGGATGCCTTCGGCAGCCACGTCGCGTGCACCGCTCGGGATGCTCCCTGGGGCCATGCCTCCCACGTCGAGCTGGTGCGCACGCGTAACAGCGTAGGCAATCAACCGGTCGTCGAAGAGGATCGGCGTGAACATGGTGACGTCCGGAAGATGAGTGCCGCCGCGATAAGGGTCGTTGGAGATGATGACGTCACGAGGGCCGATGGAATCCGCGCCAAGATCGATCGCGGCCCAATCGGCCGCATACGCCATGGAGCACAGGTGGCTCGGATCGTAGTTGGCGGCCGCCACGAGCTCCCGCCCAGCGTCGATGATCGCGCAGGAGAAGTCCTGACCCTCGATGAAGATCGGCGAGATCGCGTTGCGGGTCAGTGACAACCCCATCTCGCGGCAGGTCGATTCGAGATACCCACCAACGACCGCAGTGGTGACGAGGTCGGCCCGGGGCGCTGCTGCTTCGTTCATCCCTCAACCTCCAGCACGACCCCCCCCAGCCGGTCGCGCCGCGCCGTCGAACCCGGAGGAACTGCGACGGTCGTGTACGCGTCCTCCAGAAACGCTGGGCCATCGACGCGGTCAAGCGTCGCGAGGGGCAAGACCTCCACGGAGGTGACCTCTCGCCCGCCTCTGAACCAGGTCCGGGGCTCGAGGTCCTCGGAACCGAGAGGTGCGATCGGACGGGGCGGCGAGAGAGACCAGGACTCGGTGCTCGGCCCCCGACCGATCGCCCTGAGCGTCACCAAATCGACCGCCTCTGTCTCGCGCCTTAGCCCGAAGCGCTTCTCATGCTCATCGTGGAACCGGGCGAGGGCCGCGGGGAGGGGATTGTCACTCCTCGTATCGAGCGGAGTGGAGAGGGTCTCCGGCTGCGAGCGGTACTTCAGGTCCGCCTCGATGAGCACCTCATCGACATCCAGTCCGTCGTCGAGCAGTGGTGTCCGGACTCGATCCGAGAGGGCCGCGATGGACTCCTGCAGCCGTTCTTGGCTCAAAGACTCGAGGTGGACAAACATGCCCTCGATAGCCTCGTAGCTCACGCGGGCGAGCGCCGCTCCGACGGCGGAGAACACGCTGGCTGCGGGGGGCGAGTAGACCGTCGACATGTTGAGTTCACGTGCGAGATCGACCGCGAACAGACCACCAGCGCCGCCGAAGCACACGAGAACGCACTCTCGCGGGTCGTAGCCCCGGTTGATCGTGACCTCGCGCGTCAGCACAGCCATCTTGTGAAGAGTCACCGTGTAGACGGCTTCGGCCGCCGCGCGTGGATCCGCGAACTCCGGAAGAGCCTGCAGAAGAGCTTTCTCCGCGATGGCGCGATCAAGACGGAGTTCACCCCCGAGTAGCTCATTTGGGAGGGCGCCCATCACGAGGAGGGCATCCGTCACGGTGGCATCGGTGCCTCCACGGCCGTAGCAGGCTGGTCCCGGCTCGGCGCCAGCACTGCGCGGTCCGACGAACAACCGACCGCCGGGACCACTACCGACGATGGATCCACCCCCGGCTCCGATCGACTGGATGTCGATCTGCGTCGCCCTAACAGGGATGTTCCACGCGAGGTCGAACTCGAAGGTCCGCAAAGGCTCTCCGCCCCAGATCAGGGAAACGTCTGTGGATGTGCCCCCCATGTCCAGCGTCACCACGTTTCGCCAACCGAGCCAGCCTGCAAGGCGCGCTGCCCCAGTCACACCGACGGCAGGACCAGAGTGGACGAGACGTACGGGCTTGTCGGCAGCAACGGCGGGGCTGATCAGGGAGCCGTCTGAGCGAACGATGCGAAGAGGGCCGAGCGCGCCGACCGAGCCGAGCGTCTCGTCCAGATCGGATAGGTACTGACTGATGCGGGGCCGAACCTGCGCATTGATGACCGTCGTGCTCGTCCGTTCGTACTCGTGAACCTCTGGCAAGACGTCGCACGATAGCGAGATCGGGATCCCTGGCAGTTCCTCTTCGAGGATCCGAGCCGTCGCGAGTTCGTGCGATGCATTCCGGAAACTGAACAGGTACGCCACCGCGACGGCGTCCACTCCCTCGGCACGCAGTCGAGCGGCGCAGTCGCGAACCTGTTCTTCGTCTAGCGGCCGCAACACGCCACCGCGCGCGTCGATCCTCTCGTCGATCTCGAACCGCATCGATCGCGGTATCAGGCTCGGCGGACGCTCCCAGTCGTAGCCGAACAACCTCTCACGCCACAGCCGACGCACGTCGAGGATGTCTCGGTGACCGCGGGTGCAAAGGAGCGCTGTCTTCGCCACGCGTCGTTCGAGAAGAGCGTTCGTCACGACCGTTGTTCCATGCCGGACCTCACCGAGGATCACTGAGGCTTCCTCGCCTACTTCTCGCAGGCCGGCTGCGACTCCGCGCTCAAGGGCTCCTGGCGTCGTCTGCGTCTTTGCCGCCAGAAGCGTGCCCGAGCTCGGATCGATCGCGACGATGTCGGTGAAGGTTCCGCCGATGTCCACACCGACAACGTGCTCCGTGGCTCCCATGCCCTCCTGCCGTCGACTCTTGCTACCCGTCACGAACGCTCCCTCCGCCTCGTACGGCCTTGGGTCGGCGCCGCATGCCCTGCGCGTGGCGCGGGCCTCAGACCTAGACGGCGGATCTCCCGGCGGAAGTCGCTCTTCGTTGCACTGAGATGCGCCGCCATGGCAGCTTCACCGGCAACACCGTCCCTGGATTGGAGTGCCTCAAGGATCGCAACGTGCTTCTGCACGTTGTTGCCAGGGACAAACGGGATAGGAAGCCGATCCCGCCACATGAGGAAGTCCGCGCGAGCCACAAGGATCGTCTGAAGGAGTCGAGCGTTTCCGGTCGCTTCGGCGATGAGCAGGTGGAAGGCGGAATCCGCGTGCCGGAACTCCTCCAGGCGCTCGCTCCCGGCCATCTCATCCACACTTCTCTGGAGACGGACAAGGCGCGATTGGGTGATCCTTCCCGCCGCAAGCCGGGTGGCAAGCGGCTCGATCAGGCCACGGAACTCGATGACCTCAATCAACTCCTGTAAGGCAGCCTCGGTCCGCCTCTTCCACCTGCGAGATGATGGGATGAGCATCTGATATGTGCCGCCGCCGCGCCCGCTCACGGACCGGAGATGCCCCTCTTCCCGCAACGTATGGATCGCTTGGCGCACCGTGATCCGCGAGACCCCGAAGAGACTCGCCAGCTCTCGCTCGGGCGGCAGCTTCTCTTCCGGGAAGACCCGCAAGGTTACGGCCCGTCGTAACGCATCGGCGATCTGGTCACCGGCGGGGGCGACCCCGAGCGACAGCGCATGTAGCAGCGCAGGATTTTCGAGCGTTCGGATCGAAGCCACCGCGTCTCGCAGCCTGCCATGCGCGGCAACGGAAGTCAATGGGCTACTTGCAGACCTTTATCGTCTGATTCGCCGGTTGCTAGCGGAAACCCAGGTGCTGGAGGGTTTCGCGTCCGTACCCTGAGCGAGGCCGAGTCCGACGAGTTGCCGGGGGACACCCTGGCCATCCGCGACCGGCTAGGATGCTCGATGGTCGTCGTGGACCACGACCTTCCATGAATCATGCGGGTGGTGCGAACGCCTCCACGTGCTGAACGAAGGCAAGACATCGGCGGAAGGCGGCCTCGGCAAGCTCACCCCGATCGAGTTTGAGACAGTGCACGAGGTCGCTCATGCGGCCTGAAGGCTCTCAACCTTGTGAGTCAACCGAACTGGGGTGGATGGCGAAGTTGAGCGGACACTGGCCGGGCAGACTGGACGGGCTACTGAACCCCGCCGCCTAGTCCGATGCCCGCGCACACTCCCTGAAGGGCTGCTTGATCGCGGGCCTGAGCTGGAAATGACTAACCAGTGAGCGATTCGGTCAGCTTGTCAGCCAAAGCGCGCATCACACGGCCGAAGCTGAATATTCCGCGACCGCGACGGCGCTCGCGTCGCGAGGAGCTTCGTCCGCGTGGGGGCCCCGGGCTCTCCCGAGCCTGCCGACCCCGCGCGCCATCGCCCGCTTCCCCTGTCGACCTGAATGGGCTGAGGCAGGGGGAGGAACCGGGGCCCGGTACCCCGCCGGCGGGCGTCACCGCGATCTACGCGTCGCTGCGGGGCTGGGCGGTCGTCGTTCCCACCGCCGGCGTGGCCGCGGGCATCGGAGCCGCACTCGTGATCGGCGCCATCGCCGGCATGTATCCGGCGCTCAGCGCCGCCCGCATGTCCCCGACGGAGGCTCTCCGCTCGGTGTGAGCCTTCTCGCAGTTGCTTGCGCCGCGACGCCTCCGACAGACGGCGGTAAGCCCGGGAGCATGGACGCCATGAGCGCGCTCCAGGCCGCCGTCTGCTCGCAAGCTCCGCGATGAGGGGCTGAAGGCCGAGGTCGTCCGAGCCGCCAGCGCGGTCGTCGACGTCTCGTGCGCCCACCGATCGATCGGCCTGAGCCGCGGATGCATAAGGTAGCTGTCTACCGAACTGGGGGAACTCCAGGGGGAGGGGCAGGTGCGTGAGGCGCTTGGGAAGGCCGGGCGGCTGTTGCTGAGCGGACTCGCCATCGCGGCGGCGACCATGGCGCTTGTGACGGTGCTGGCCTGGGTCTTCCAGCGCCACCTGATCTACCTGCCGGAGCGGGCATCGCCGCCCCCGGCGGCGACCGTGCTGCCTGGGAGCGAGGAGGTGTCGTTCCGCACGCAGGACGGGCTCCGCCTGGCGGCCTGGTTCCTCCCCGGGGAGGACGACGGCCCGGCCGTGCTGGTCCTACCGGGCAATGCGGGCAATCGCGCGGCGCGGGCGCCGCTGGCGGAGGCGCTGGCTGGGTCCGGGCTGTCGGTCCTGCTGGTCGACTACCGCGGCTACGGAGGGAACCCCGGAACCCCCTCGGAGGCCGGCCTGCTGGCCGATGCGCGGGCGGCCGTGGCCTACCTGGCCGCCAGGCCTGACGTCGACCCCGCCCGCATCGTCTACTTCGGCGAGTCCCTCGGGGCGGGGGTGGCCGTGGCCCTGGCGGTCGAGCGGCCGCCGGCGGCTCTCGTGCTCCGTTCGCCCTTCACCTCCCTGGCCGACGTCGCGCGAGTGCACTACCCGTTCCTCCCGACCGGCCTGCTGCTGCGGGACCGCTACGCCGCGATCGAGCAGATCGGCCGGGTCACCACCCCCATCCTCGTGGTCGCGGGGGGTGAGGACCGCATCGTGCCGGTCGAACAGAGCCGCCGGCTCCACGATGCGGCCCCGGAGCCCAAGCGGCTGGTGGTGATCCCCGGGGCCGACCACAACGACTACGCTCTCCTCGCCGGCGACCGACTGGTGGAGGCGGTGCTGCGGTTCCTGCGGGAGATGGCGGGGATCCGGTAGGAGTGCCGGCCCGGGGATCGCGGTCCGCGAGGGGAACCCCGCGGCAGCGGGCGCGGGGTTCAGCACGTCACGTGCAGCACGGCGTTGACGTCCTTCGTGCCCTCGCTGAGCACCTCGATCGCCTCTGCCGTGGGCAACATCAGAAGATCGACCTTCCGACGGCGAGCCTGTGGGGTGCACTTATTCGAGTTCATCGCTGACCTGGGGGTTTCGCCACGATCCCAGGGGCCCCCTACCGACTGGTCCGGGCGGGAACCACCCGCGTTCGGGTGCGAGCGCCGAGCCCTGGCCACACTCAGAGGGTCCTGATATCCGCCCTCCAGGCCGACCGAGTGAGGCCCGATGAGCGGGCGAGGGCTGGTAGCGAATCCCGACAACAGCCTTCTCGTAGGTGCAACTCAAAGGCCTGGTGGGAGGCCTGATCCGAGTCTATGCACCCCACACGATCTCGGCTTCAGTACGGTCCATCCGGACCCGATAGCTGGTTGGGATGAGAGATCCGGTCATCCGCCCGTACGTCCATCGCCTCGCGTGGGCTTCGGCGGTGCTGGCTGCCCTCGGCTCAGTCGTGGCGCTCGTCGCCGCGGGGGGACTCATGGAGTCGACGCCGCTGCTCGACCGGGCGCTCGTAGTCGTAGCCGCCGCCTCGGCCGCGCTCGTCGTCATCGTGCCCGTGCGCTCCCGGATGTTGCGCCGCCAGACCGTCGAGATCGCGCGCCAGGAGGCGACCCTGCAGGCCGCGGCGTTCGCCGCCGAGAGGTTCCTGCTTCCCGACGGTCTCGAGGACGGGCTGCGCGAGATCCTCCAGCAGCTCGGGCAAGCGACGCATGCGAGCCGCGTCTTCGTCTACGAGAACAGCCTCGACCCCGCAGGCAGGCTCCTGATGTCGATCCGGCACGAATGGGTCGCGGAGGGGATCGCTCCCACGATCGACGACCCCGAGAACCAGGACTACCCCTACGCGAACGGGTTCGCGCATTGGGAGCGGACTCTGGAAACGGGGATCCCGCTCCAGGCGCACGTCTCTGAGGTGGACGGGGTGCAGCGTGAGGACATGGAGGCCCAAGAGGTTCGCTCGCTCACCGTCGTCCCGGTGTTCGTGGCCGGTGAGTGGTGGGGGTACCTGGGCATCGATGACTGCCGCGCGAACCGCGAGTGGTCCTCGGCGGAGCTCGAGGCGATCACGGCGGCCGTGGCGACCATGGGGGCCGCGATCGCGCGGGAGCGGGCAACCAGCGCCGTGATGGAAGCGGAGGAGCGCTTCCGCGTGCTCGTGGAGCGGGCACCCGCCGTCGTCTACGTCGACAGCCTCAACGATGTCGCTTCCGCGATCTACATGAGCCCCCAGATCGAGGCGCTCGTCGGCTACACGGTCGAGGAGTGGCGATCCGACCCCGACCTGTGGCTGAAGCTCCTGCATCCGGACGACGTGGAGCGGGCCCTGGAGCTTAACGCGCGGCACAACGAGACGGGCGAGCCGTTCCGGATGGAGTACCGGCTGATCGCCCGCGACGGGCGCGTCGTGTGGGTGCGCGACGAGGCGGTCATGATCCGCGCGGCCGACGGCACCTTCCTGCACTCGCAGGGCCTCATGCAGGATGTCACCGAGGCCAAGGCCGCCGAGGAGCGGATCGAGTTCCTCGCCTACCACGACGGGCTCACCGGCCTGCCGAACCAGACGATGTTCACGACGCTCGTCGACCTGGCCCTGGCCCGGGCCCACCGCAGCGACCTGGCCGTCGCCGTCCTGTCACTGGACGTAGACGGCTTCAAGCTCGCGAACGCCACCCTGGGGACCGAGAGTGGCGACCGGCTCCTGCAGCAGGTCGCGGAGCGGCTCGCCGCGACGATCCGGGAGACCGATACGCTCGCCCGGGGCGGGGCCGACGACTTCCTGATCCTGCTCGCGGACCTCGAGCGCGGGGAGGTCGGCGAGTTGCAGGCGTCCCTGCTGTTCGCCGAATCGGTCGCCGGCCGGATCCGTGAGGCCCTCGCAGAGCCCTTCGACATCGAGGGCACTGAGGTGTTCGTCTCGGCGAGCGTCGGCATCAGCGTGCATCCCGACGACGCTCGGAACGTGGAGGAGCTGCTCATGCACGCGGAGACCGCGATGCTGTCCAGCAAGAGGAGCGGCCCCGGAGGGTTCGCGATTTACGACGTCGGCGTGGTCGACTCGGCGACGAAATTCGCCTTCGTCGCGCGCTTGCACAAGGCCGCGGACCGCAAGGAGTGGGTGCTGCACTATCAGCCGATCGTGGAGCTCGCGACCGGCGCGATCCAGGGAGTCGAGGCGCTCGTGCGCTGGCAGACCGACGACGGCGAGATGATCCCACCGAACGAGTTCATCCCGCTCGCCGAGGAACTGGGGCTGATCGAGGCGATCGGTGACTGGGTCCTGGAGGAGCTCGTGCGTCAGGACCACGCGTGGCGCGCTGAGGGGCTCCGGCTCGAGATGAGCTTCAACCTCTCGCCCCGGCAGTTCTGGCAGCCGGACCTGGCCGAGCGGATCTTCTCGCGACTGGACAAGCTGCGCACAGACCCCAGGAACGTCGTCGCCGAGATCACCGAGGGCACGGCGATGCGCGACCCGGACCGGGCGCAGGCCGTCCTTTGGGACCTGCGCTCGCGGGGGCTCCGTCTCGCGATCGACGACTTCGGGACCGGGTACTCGTCGCTCTCGCGGCTCCGCACCATGCCCATCGACGTGCTGAAGATCGACCGGTCCTTCGTGAGCCGGGTCGACGAGGACCCGCAGGCGGCCAAGATCGTCGCGGCCTTCATCCAGCTCGGGCAGGGCCTGGGGATGATGACGCTCGCCGAGGGCATCGAGACCGAGGGCGAATGGCGGTTCTTGGCCGAGCAGGGCTGTGAGCTCGGGCAGGGCTTCTACTTCAGCCGCCCGGTGCCGGCCAATGCGATCTCGTCACGCTTCCGTGCCGGCGAGCTCATCCTCGCCGGAACACACTAGACCGCCAAGCGGCGGCTCATGTGTCCAGGAGCGCGAGCACCTCTCCCAGCGCGCGCTCGTTCGTTCGGCCGCCATTGCGGAGCAGCTCAGCGACCACTTCGAGATGCTGGTCGCCAATCGCGTCCTCGAGCGGGTCCCGGGAATCTGACGTCGCGGGGCTCCACGAGCCATCCGTCGATGCGCGACAATTGTCGAGGCGCGAGGATCGCCCCGATGGCGTCGGCTGCGTGCTAGTCACGCGCCTGGAGCCACTCCGTGTACCGGTTCAACGTCGTGGACGGTCCCCGCCGACTGAGGAACGGGCGCATATCGAGCAGCGGTCGGAGGACGCTCCCGCTTGAGAACCGAGCGGTCGACACCCGGTCCGAGCTCGGGGACGACGTCTATTGTCGGCGTCGGGGCTTCGTCACCCCGCAGCCCCAGAAGCGTCCACGGAGCTCCGGTTCTGTGCCGACATGCCGAACGAGCGGTGGCAGGCCGACATCACGCATTGGCGCCTCGCGGACGGCACCGAGGTGGAGATCTTGAACGCGATCGACGACCACTCTCGGTTCCTCGTGGCCTCCGATGCCCGTGGCGAGCTTCCACCGGGCCGCTGCGGCGCACGGGTTCCCGGCTTCGATGCTGACGGACAACGGAGCGGCGTTCACCGCCGCACCTCGGGGAGGCCGCTGCGCGATCGAGCTCGAGCTGGACGCCGGGTCGCTGCGCTCCAAGCCGAGGGCCGGAAGGTCGGTATGGTCGGTGACGGCGTGAACGACGCGCCGGCGCTCGCGCGGGCCGACGTGGGCATCGCGATCGGCACCGGCACCGACGTGGCGATGGAGACGGCCGACGTCGTGCTGATGCACACGCAACCGCGGCCAGGCCCCGTCCGGGTTAGCGGACCGCGGGGCGGCACCCCCAACCCGCCCGTCCTCCACGTGATGCGCTGGGGTGGCGGGCGGCGCGAGAGTGCAGGAACCCGGACGTCTGACTGGGCTGCTGTCCTGAGCCCGGCTACCAGCGTCGTCGTCCCCCCCGGCGTCACGCTCATCTCCTCTGCCTCCCGTTCAAACGTTCGCATGCTTGGTTCCGATGCCTGGAAAGACGGCCGTGGGCGCGGCCTCATTGCGTTTCCGGGCGGATGCAATAGCTTCGTCGCCGGGGACGTCCTTAGGATGCCGGTAGTCTGCGGCCTTGGCCGCCGAGATGATCGGCGGCATGACGATCGTCGAGGCGCTCGTGCCGGGCGCCGTGACGTTCTGCGGCCCGTACCCGACGTTCATGGACCTCCGCACCGGCGGGTACCGCTAGGACTGGGGTCCCGAGGACACGCTGCTGAAGCTCGCGTTCGCGCAGCTCGCCCACCGCTACGAAGTGCCCATCAACATCCTGTCCCTCGACACCGGGGCGAAGACCCAGGACTGGCAGGCGGGCGTGCAACACGCGGTCTCGCTGATGGCGGTCGCGGCGGCCGGACGCGCCGAGATGATCACCGGCACGGGAACGCTGCATGGCGCGGCCGTCTACGACAACGTGAACGTGATCTTGGACGCCGAGCTGTTCCATGTGATCTGCGACATGCTCGAGGGCATCTCCGTGACCGAGGAGACCCTCGCGCTCGACGCGATCGCCGAGCTCGCGGCGAGCGCCGACCTCTCCACCCACCCGCACACGCAGCGCCACCTCGCCGAGCTGTGGACCCCGGCCACCTTCTCCCGCGAGACGGTGGAGGCCTGGGAGGCCGCCGGCCGCCCGGACGCGCGCGTCCGGGCTCGCGAGGAGGTCCGGCGGATCCTCGCCGACCACCACCCCGAGCCGCTCCCCGAGGACGTCGACCGGGAGCTGCTCCGCATCATCGAGGCCCGCACCGCCGAGGGGTGATCGCCGAGCACACGGCGTTCCGCTCCGCCGCCGTGCAGGTGCTCGGTGGGCCGGGTCCGCTTGACGGCCGGAACTCAACGTTCGTAGAATTCATCATACGTTGAGATGCGAGAGGAGCGAGCCGACGTGTGGGCGATGATCGTGAAGGAGTTCCGTCAGCTGCGACGCGACCGCCGCACGCTGGCGATGATGATCTTCATGCCGGTCCTGATGCTCGTCGTCTTCGGGTACGCGGCGAGATTCGACGTCAAGACGATCCCGGTCCAGGTGGTCGGGCCGGCGGCCGAGAGAGTCTCCGCCGTCCTTCCCGATCCCTTCGTGGTCGAGGACGTGGATCCGGCGGCCGGTCGAGACGAGGCCGTGACAGCACTCCGAGACGGCGACGTCCCCGTCGTGCTCCTGACCTCCGGCACCGGCGTGACGGTGCTCGTCGACGGCTCCCAGCTCTTCATCGCGACCGGGACGAAGGCCGCGATGTCCTCGCTCGCCGAGCGTGCGCTGCAGGGGGTCACCGTGGACGTCGAGGCCCTGTTCAACCCGGACCTGGAGACCTCGGCCATGATGGTCCCCGGGCTCGCCGCGATGATCCTGCTATTCGTCGGGACCGTGATCACGAGCCTCGGGGTGGTGCGAGAGCGGCAGGCGGGCACGCTCGAGCAGCTCGCGGTGATGCCGCTGCGCCCGACCGACGTGTTCCTCGGCAAGATCGCGCCGTACTTCGTCGTCGCCGCCGTCGACATGGTGGTCGTGATCGTGGCCGGCATGTGGTTGTTCGACGTTCCCTTCCGCGGATCGGTGCTGGCCCTCGCGCTCGGGGCGTTCCTGTTCCTCTTCGTGACGCTCGGCCTCGGCGTGTTGATCTCGAGCGTCTCCGAGAACCAGGGCCAGGCGATCCAGCTCGCGCTCATGACCATGCTGCCGCAGGTGATGCTCTCCGGGCTCATCTTCCCGCTCTCGTCGATGCCCCCCGGCGTTCGGTGGATCGGCTACCTGCTGCCGCTCACGTACTTCGTCGAGATCGCCCGCGGGGTGATGCTCCGTGGAGCCCCGATCGACGCGCTGTGGCAGTCGTACGCGTACCTCGCGATCATCGGGGCGGTCGTGTTCGGACTCGCGACCCTGCGCTTCCGCCGCTCCCTCGCTCCCGCGGGGTCGCACCGCCGCCACGAGCCTGAGCCCGCGCTCGAGGGAGCCTCCCGATGAGCTGGGGCGCCCGCGAGCTGACCGTTCGCTTCGGCGACCACCTCGCGCTGGCGGGCGTCTCGCTCGACGCTCCGGCCGGCCGGGTGACCGGGGTCGTCGGTGGGGACGGGGCGGGCAAGACTACCCTGCTCCGGTGCCTGGTCGGGGCCATCGCGCCCGACGCCGGCGAGATCCGAGCGCCCGAGCCTCGTCGGATCGGCTACCTATCCTCGACGTCCGGGACGTACCCCGACCTGTCGGTCGAGGAGAACCTGGCCTTCTCGGCGACGGCGTACGGCGTCCCGCCCACCGAGGCGAGCCTGCGCGTCGCCGAGTACCTGGAGCGGACCGGATTGGCGGCGGCGCGGGACCGCCTGGCGGGGAACCTCTCCGGCGGGATGCGACAGAAGCTCGGCGTGATCCGGGCGATGGTGCACCGGCCCGACCTCCTGGTCCTCGACGAGCCCACGACGGGGATCGACCCCGTGAGCCGGGCCGACCTGTGGTGGCTGATCGCGCGAGCCGCCGCCGAGGGCGCGGCGGTCGTCCTCGCGACCGTCTACCTTGACGAGGCCGAGCGGGCCTCGTGGCTCCTGGCGCTCGACGATGGGAACGTCTTGGCCGAAGGAACGCCGGACCAGATCGCGGCGGCCGTCCCCGGGACGATCCGCGTCTCCACCGAGCGGCCGAGCGGTGACGCGTCCCGGCGATCCTGGCGGCGAGGAGCGATGTGGGGGACCTGGACGCCCGAGGGCGCCGACAGCCCTGCGCCGCAGGCGGACGTGGTTCGCCCCGACCTGCACGACGCCGTGACCGTCGCCGCGCTCGCGCGCGAGCTCGCCGAGGCGACCGCGGGGGGTGGGGCCGCATGACCGCGTTGGCTGAGGCCGTCGCGGTCACGCGGCGCTTCGGGCATCTCGTGGCCGTCGACGACGTCCACCTGCAGGTCGGCCGCGGCGAGGTCGTCGGCCTGCTCGGCGCCAACGGCGCCGGCAAGACCACGCTGATCCGGATCCTCATCGGCCTGCTGCCGCCGACGGACGGGCTCGTTCGCCTGTTCGGGCTCGAGCCCTCGCGCGAGACGCGACGGCGGATCGGCTACGTGCCGCAGGGGCTCGGCCTCTACGACGACCTGACACCCGATGAGAACCTCGAGTTCGCCCGCGCCGCGTTCGGCGGGGAGCCCGCGACGCTCCCTCCTGCCCTGCGATCTCTCGCCGGCGTCCCGGTCGGGCGACTCTCGCTCGGCGTGCAACGACGGGTGGCGTTCGCGCAGGCGCTGGCGCACCGGCCGGACCTCCTGGTGCTCGACGAGCCCACGTCGGGCGTGGATCCGCTGGCGCGCGCCCGCCTGTGGGAGACGATCCGCGAAGCCTCCGACGCCGGCGCGGGCGCCCTCGTCACGACCCACCACATGGACGAGGCCGAGGAATGCGACCGCCTCGTCGTGATGGCGGACGGGCGCGTGGTGGCGGAGGGTACCGTGGCCGAGATCGTCGGCGACACCCGCGTCGCCGTGGTTCAGACCGAGGAGTGGCAGCGGGCCTTCGAGGCGGTCGAGGCCGCGGGGATGTCCGCCGCGCTCGTGGGCCGAACGCTGCGGGTCCCGGGTGTGGCGCCGGCCGCCGTGGAGCGCGCGCTCGGCGACATGCCGGCGCGCGTCGGCGAGGCGGGCGCGACGCTCGAGGAGCGGTTCCTGGAGCTCACGCTCTCCGCCAGCCGAGGGGGCGCGGCGGCATGACCGCGAGGACCGCCTCGAGCAGCCGGCGCACCGGGCGCCGCTCCGGAGAGAGCACGACGCGCGAGGCGATCCTCGAGGCTACCCGGACGAGGTTCGCCGAGCACGGGTACGACGGAGCGACGATCCGCGGTATCGCGGCGGACGCCGGCGTCGACCCTGCGCTCGTCCATCACTTCTTCGGGTCCAAGGAGCGGCTGTTCGTGGCCGCGATCCGCTTCCCGATCGTCCCGAGCGAGGTCCTGGGTCGCGCCGCCGAGGCCGGACGCGACCGGCTCGGCGAGACGATCGTCCGGACCGTGCTCGATCTCTGGGACGCATCGGAGACGCGGGAGCAGTCGATCGCGCTCTTGCGCTCGGCGGTCACGAACGAGCAGGCCGCGACGATGCTCCGCGCGTTCATCGCGAGTGCGATCCTGGGTCGCGTCGCCGGGTTCGTTGACGACGAGGACGCCGAGTACCGGGCGACGCTCGTCGCGAGCCAGATCGTGGGGCTCGGCATGGCCCGGTTCGTCCTGCGGTTCGAGCCCATCGCGTCGGCGAGCGCCGAGGACCTCGTCGCGGCGATCGGCCCCACCGTGCAGCGATACCTCACCGGCGACGTGCGCCCGGCCGGGCGGACCGCCCCGGCCCGCGCGGCTACGGGCGGACGTAGGCGGTCTTCACGGTCGTGAAGAACTCGACGGCGTAGCGGCCCTGCTCGCGACTCCCCTGGCTCGAGCCCTTCGTGCCGCCGAACGGGACGTGGAAGTCCACGCCCGCGGTCGGCAGGTTGATCGTGACGATGCCCGCCTGGACACAGCCTGCACTTGGGCCAGCCCCTCGCATGCGCCTTCGGTCCCTAGACTCCCGGGCGCACTGAAGCATCAGCGAGGCGGCCTGGGGACGCTCGGGGGATCCATCGACCTCCACGATGGTGGCTCGCCACGCGCGGACCATCAAGTGAGTCGCCGGAGCGTCAGGGGTGGATCACGACCGGCGTGCCCAGGCGAAGGAGAGG
>CAYUSA010000047.1:0-23213 GCA_964447335.1 uncultured Actinomycetes bacterium | reverse complement strand
GCCGCTCACGATCGGCCCCGAGCCGATCACCATGATCTTGCGGACGTCGGTCCTCCTAGGCACGCGACATCAGCTCCCGGAAGTCGCCGAAGAGGTGGCGGGCGTCGTGCGGGCCGGGTGCCGCCTCCGGGTGGTACTGCACCGAGAACGCCGGGGCGTCGAGGCACCGCAGGCCCTCGAGGGTCCCGTCGTTCAGGTTGACGTGCGTGATCTCGACGCGGCCGGGATCGGCGAAACCGTCGGGGTCGACGGCGAAGCCGTGGTTGTGGCTGGTGATCTCGACGCGGCCCGTGCGCAGGTCCTTCACCGGCTGGTTCACGCCCCGGTGGCCGAACTTCACCTTGTAGGTACGCCCGCCGAGCGCGGGCGCGAGGAGCTGGTGGCCGAGGCAGATACCGAAGATCGGGATCTCGCCGAGGAGCCGGCGCGTGGCGGCGATGCCGTAGCTCGTCGCGGCGGGGTCGCCGGGGCCGTTGCTGAGGAACACGCCGCCGAAGCCGCCGGCCAGGACCGCGCCCGGCGGGGTCTCGGCCGGGAACACCGTGGTCTCGATCCCCGTCGCCGCGAGACGGCGCAGGATGTTCGTCTTCATCCCGAAGTCGTACGCGGCGACGCGCAGGACCGGGCCCTGGTCCGCACTCGCGGGGCCGACGAGCGCCCGAGCCTCGAAGGGCTCCGCGGAGGTCACGGTGCGTGCGAGGTCGGCGCCCTCCATGCCGGGGTGCTCGCGGACGCGCTCGCCGAGGGACGTCGCATCGAGGTCCTCCGTGGACACCGCACAGCGCATCGCGCCGTGCTCGCGGATGCGGAGCGTCAGCGTGCGGGTGTCGATGCCCTCGATGCCGACGACCCCGGCCTCGGCGAGGTCCTCGGCGAGCGTGCGCTCGGCGCGCCAGCTCGAGGAACGCCGCGAGGCCTCGCGCACCACGAAGCCCGCGACACGGATCCGCGCGGACTCAGGATCTTCACGGTTCGTCCCGTAGTTCCCCTGGTGCGGCGAGGTCATCGTGACCACCTGCCCCGCGTACGAGGGGTCGGTGAGGACCTCCTGGTAGCCGGACATGCCCGTGTTGAACACGGCCTCGCCGAAGGTCTCGCCGGTCGCGCCGAAGCCCGCGCCCCGGAAGACCGTGCCGTCCTCGAGGGCGAGGAGCGCCTCGGGCGCTCGCGTCACGCGTCGTCCTTCCGCGTCACGTGCGATCCGCCAGGAGCGGCCGCACGTCGATGCCCCAGCGCTTGAAGCCCTTCACGCCGTCCTCGGTGATGCGGAAGCGGCCGTTGCCGGTCTCCTCGAGCCAGCCCTGCTCGAGCACCCGCGCCATGATCACCTCGCCGAGGTGCGAGCCGATGTGGCCGAAGCATGCGTTCGCCATGACGCGCTTCTTCTCGCTCATCGCTGCGCCTTGCCGTCGGTCACCACGAGCTCGCCGCGGTAGAGCGTGTGGACGACCTTGCCCCGCAGGGTCGTACCGAGGAACGCCGAGTTGCGGCTCCTCGAGGCGAACGGCGCCTCGACCAGCCACTCGGGGCTCGGATCGAAGACGACGAGGTTCGCGGGGCGCCCCGGCTCGATCGGCCCGCCGTGGTCCGAGGCTCCGAGCAGCCGAGCCGGCGCCGTCGAGAGCGCCTCGATCGCCCGGCCGAGCGTGAGGATGCCCGGCTCGACGAGGTGCGTGAGCACGGCCGCGAGCGCGGTCTCCAGACCGATCGTTCCGGGCGGGGCCTGGTCGAACTCGACCTCCTTCTCCTCGACCGCGTGGGGCGCGTGGTCGGTGCCGACGACGTCGATCGTCCCGTCGGCGAGAGCGGCGCGGAGCGCATCGCGGTCCTCGGCCGTGCGGATCGGCGGGTTCACCTTGAAGTTCGTGTCGTAGGTCACGAGGTCGGCGTCGGTGAACACGAGGTGGTGCGGCGTGACCTCCGCGGTGACGCGCAGGCCCTCGGCCTTCGCGCGCCGGACCATCTCGACCGAGCCGGCCGAGGACAGGTGCAGCAGGTGCAGCCGGCCGCCGGTGAGGCGCGCGATCGCGATGTCGCGCGCGACGAGCACCTCCTCGGACTCGCGCGGCTTGCCCGCCAGGCCGAGCGCGTACGAATGCTCGCCCTCGTGCATCTGGCCGTCGGCCGCGAGCGAGTCGTCCTCGCAGTGCTCGGCGATGACGACATCCTCGAACGCCCGGACGTACGTGAGCGCGTTGCGGAGCACGCGGCCCGCCGGCACGGCGTGGCCGTCGTCGCTGAACATCCGCACACCGGCCTCGACCATCTCGCCGAGCTCGGCCATGGCCTCGCCATCGATGCCCCTCGTGATCGCGCCGACGGGGAAGACATCGCACAGCCCCGCCTTCGCACCGAGGTCGAGCACCTCGTGGATGACCGCCGCGTTGTCGGCCACGGGATCCGTGTTCGCCATGGGCGCCACGGCCGTGAACCCGCCGAGCGCGGCAGCCCGGCAGCCCGTCTCGACCGTCTCCTTGTCCTCGCGGCCGGGCTCGCGAAGGTGCGTGTGCGGGTCCACGAGCCCCGGCGCGAGCACGAGGCCGGAGCAGTCCAGGTCCACGACCCCCTTCGGCGCGGAGTCGGGAGGCTGGACCCGGCCCTTCGCGACGACCACGTCGGCGATCTCGTCGCGGCCCGACGCCGGGTCGATCACCCGAGCGCCCTTGAAGCGGATGGCGTCACTCATCGGTACCCACCCCCTCCGGCCGGCCGCCGAGCAACAGGTACAGCAGCGACATCCGGATCGCGATGCCGTTCGTCACCTGCTCCTCCATGACGGCTTGCGGCAGGTCGGCGACGTCGGAGTCGATCTCGACGCCGCGGTTCATGGGGCCGGGGTGCATGATCAGCGAGCCCTCGGGCAGCATCCCGACCCGGTCGCGCGTGAGCCCGAACAGGCGCGCGTACTCGCGAACGCTCGGGAAGTACTGCTGGCGCTGGCGCTCGCGCTGGACGCGGAGCATGTAGCACACGTCGAGCTTCGGCAGGACCCCGTCGACGTCGTACGAGACCTCCACGCCCCACGCCGGCGCGTCCGGCGGGATCAGCGTCGGCGGGCCGACCAACGTCACGTCGGCCCCCATCTTCACCAACGCGAACGAGAGGCTCCGCGCGACCCGCGAGTGGAGCACGTCGCCGATGATCGCGACGCGGAGCCCCTCGAGCCGCCCGAGGCGGTCGCGCATCGTGTAGAGGTCGAGCAGCGCCTGCGTCGGGTGCTCGTGCGTGCCGTCGCCGGCGTTCAGGACGCTGCCGCGCACCCACTTCGTGAGCGTGAGCGGCGCGCCGCTCGATGAGTGCCGGATGACGATCGCGTCGGCGCCCATCGCCTGCAGCGTGAGCGCGGTGTCCTTCAGGCTCTCGCCCTTCGCGACCGAGGTGCCGCTCGTCGTGAAGTTGATGACGTCGGCCGACAGGCGCTTCGCGGCGAGCTCGAAGCTGATCCGCGTCCGGGTCGAGTTCTCGTAGAACAGGTTGACGACGGTCCGGCCTCGGAGCGCGGGCACCTTCTTGATGACGCGGGTGCCGACCTCGCGGAAGGACTCCGCGGTGTCGAGGACCCGCACGATGTCCTCGGCGGTTACGTCGTGGATCGACAGCAGGTGCTTGTTCATGCCGCTCCCCCGGGTTCCTCCACGACGACGGCGTCGGTGCCGTCGAGCTCCTTCAGGCACACGCGCACGTCCTCGTCCTTGCGCGTCGGAACGTTCTTGCCGACGTAGTCGGCGCGGATCGGCAGCTCGCGATGCCCACGATCGATGAGCACGGCGAGCTGGATCGCGGTCGGGCGGCCGAAGTCCACGAGCGCGTCGAGCGCGGCCCGGATCGTGCGGCCGGTGTAGAGCACATCGTCGACGAGGACGACCGTGCGGTCGTTGATGTCGAAGCCGATGCGGGTCTCGTGGACCTCGGGGGCCTCCGCCCGCATGCCGATGTCGTCCCGGTAGAACGTGATGTCGAGCACGCCCACCGGCAGCTCGGCGCCCTCGATCCGCTCGATCTCGGCGGCGAGCCGGTTCGCGAGGTGGTCCCCCCGGTTCGCGATGCCGACGAGCACCACGCGGGCGGCGCCGTGGTTGCGCTCGAGGATCTCGTGCGCGATGCGCGTGACCGCTCGGCGGATCTCGGCTTCGTCCAGGAGCGTCGAGGCGCCCATCAGACCTCGCCTCGCGGCGCTCGGGGTGAGAACGGAACGCCCGGCCGCGGTCGCGGCAGGGCGTCGATATCGGGCCTCATCTTCTCGCTCCCTTCCCGGCCTCACGGGACCGGCTTAAAGGGGAAGGTCGCCACGTAGGATACACCCCCGATGCCGGGCCGAGCCTCCCCACGGCTCGGAAGGACCTACACTGAGGTCTCGAAACGGATACGGAACTGGAAGGTGGTCATCGATGCCTGGACCCCCAGAGTTGCTCGTTATCGCGATCGTCGCCATCGTCGTGATCTTCGGCGCCAAGAAGATCCCCGAGATGGCCCGGTCGATGGGACGCGCCCAGAGCGAGTTCAAGAAGGGAGTCAAGGAGGGTAAGGCCGAGCTCGACGAGACCCCGCCATCGGCAGCGGCGCCTCCCGCAGCCGCGACTCCGCCACCGGCTGCGGCCGCTCCACCGCCGGCCGCAGCACCACCGACAGCTCCCGAGCCGGGGCCCGAGAACTCGGCCACCGCGTAGCCGACCCCTAGGAGCCGCCGAGCTCGCGGGCGATCTTGCCGAGCACGCCGTTCACGAACCGGCCCGAATCCTCGGTCGAGAGCTGCTTGGCGGCCTCGACGGCCTCGTCGATGGCGGCGCCGCTCGGCACGTCCGGCCGGTGCAGCAGCTCGTAGCAGCCCACGCGCAGCAGCGTGCGATCGACCGAGGGCATCCGCGGGACGCTCCAACCCTCGGCGTGCTCGCCGAGGATGGTATCGAGCTCGTCGAGGTGGTCCGAGACGCCCTGGACGAGCTCGAGCGCGAAGGGCGCGATCTTCTTGCCCGCGGCGGCCCACTCGTCGGCGACGTCCAGGGCGAGCTCGCCGAGGACGTCGGCCTGGTACAGGATGTCGATCGCCTGGCGCCGGGCGTCGTGGCGCCGCGGCACGCCTACTTCACCCGCTCGATGTACGCACCCGTGCGCGTGTCCACCTTGACCTTCTCCCCCGTCTCGACGAAGAGCGGGACCTGCACCACGACCCCGGTCTCGAGCGTCGCCGGCTTCAGCGCGCCGGTGCGGGTGTCACCCCGCACCGCGGGCTGGGTCTCGGTGATCGCGAGCGCGATCGACGCCGGCAACTCGACGGCGATCGGGTTGCCCTGGTGCATCGAGACCTGGGCCGAGGAGCCCTCGGCCAGGTACCGGTCGGCGCCGCCGGAGGTCTCCGCGGAGACCGCGACCTGCTCGTAGGTCTCCTTGTCCATGAAGACCAGGTTGTCGCCGTCCCGGTACAGGTACTGCATGTCCTTGCGCTCGACGATCGCGAGACCGACCTTCACGCCGGCGTTGAAGGTCTTCTCGACCACGCCCCCGGTCTTCACGTTCCGCAGCTTCGTGCGGACGAACGCGCCGCCCTTGCCGGGCTTCACGTGCTGGAACTCGACCACCTGGAACAAGGCTCCCTCGAGATCGAGGGTCATGCCGTTCTTGAGGTCGTTCGTGGACACGCTCATCGTCGCTCCTTGGGGTGGGTGCAGGCTGAGAGTCTAGGGGTCGGCGCGCCGGGCATCACAGGACGAGCAGCTCGCGGGGCGAGCGCGCGAGGACCCGAGCACCGTCCGCCGTGACCTCGACCATGTCCTCGATGCGCGCCCCGCCGAGTCCAGGCACGTACACGCCCGGCTCGATCGTCACGACGGCGCCGAGCGGAAGCCGGTCGCCCTCGGGCGAGTCCCAGCGCAGGAGCGGGATCTCGTGGATCTCGAGCCCGACCCCGTGGCCGAGCCCGTGCGGGAAGCGCTCGCCGAGACCCGCGGCCTCGACGACGCTGCGGGCGGCGAGGTCGACCTCGGCGAGCGCGGCGCCGGCCCGCACGGCGTCGATGCCGGCCTGCTGTGCCGCGGCGACGACGTCGCGGATCTCACGCAGGCGCGGGTCCGGCTCGCCGAGCGCGACCGTCCGCGTCATGTCCGAGTGGTAGCCGGCGACCCTCGCGCCGAAGTCGAGCTTCACGATGTCGCCCCTGCCGAGCGGCCGGTCGGTGGGCTCGTGATGGGGCTCCGCGGCGTTCTCGCCGAACGCGGCGATCGTGTCGAACCCCTTGTCGTCGGCCCCGGCCCGGCGCATCGAGAGCTCCAGCCGCAGGGCGAGCTCGCGCTCGGTGACGCCCTCCTGCAAGCCGCCCAGCACGACCTGCTCGAAGGCGACGTCGGCGGCCTCCTGCGCCCGCGCGATGCGCTCGAGCTCCTCCGCGTCCTTCGCGCGACGGAGCTCCTCGACCGCGCCGCCGACCGGCTCGAGCCGGGTCGTGCCCGCGGCGTCGGTGAGGCGCCGCCACTCGCCGAACGTCAGCCCCTCGCGCTCGAACCCGACGCGCGCGGCGCCGAGATCGGCGCAGGCCCCGAGCAGGTGCCCCGAGCGCTCGTCGAGGTAGATCCGCCGCTCGAGGTCCTCGACCTCGTGCCGCGACCGCTCGTCGTAGCGGCCGTCGGTGAGGAACACGGCAGCCTCGCGTCCGAGGACCACCTGCGCGTTCGAGCCGGTGAACCCCGTCAGGTAGCGGACGTTCGGCAGCCTGGTGACGAGGAGCGCGTCGACCCCGAGCCCGTCGAGGCGCGCCGCGAGGCGCTCGCGCCTCAGCCGGTGATCCACGGCAGCGCCTCGAGCGCGAGGTGGTACCCGCCGGCGCCCGCACCGCCGATCGTGGCCCGGCACACGGGCGAGATGACCGAGTGCCGGCGGAACTCCTCGCGCGCGAAGATGTTCGTCATGTGCACCTCGAGGACCGGTGCGCCGCAGGCCTCGACGGCGTCGCGGAGCGCGTACGAGTAGTGCGTGAGCGCGCCGGGGTTCACGACCACGGCGCCGAACCCCTCCCCCGCGGCCGAGAGCAGCCACCCGACGAGCTCGCCCTCGTGATCGGACTGCCGCCACTCGGTCTCGTGACCGAGCCCGTGTGCGCGCGTCTGCACCTCGGCCATGATCTCGGCGAGGGTCTGCGCGCCGTAGCGCGCGGGGTCTCGCGTCCCGAGCGCGCCGAGGTTCGGACCGAACAGGAACAGCACTTTCATCGTCGCCCCTTCCCTCCGCGCCGCGCGGCCGTCACGCCGCGGCTCCCATCTCGAGCAGCGTCGCACGCAGGAGCTCCTCCGCGACGCCTTCGACGACGCACGGCCGTCCGACGTCCTCGAGCAGGACGAAGCGCACGCCGCCCGCGTACTTCTTGTCCAGCCGCATCACGCCGAGGATCTCGCTCGCCGGCGGCAGGCCGCCCTCGGGCTCGAGGCCGAGGGAGGACAGCAGTCGCGTGTGGCGGGCGAGGAGCCCATGGGGCGCGAGCGAACGCGCTTCGGCGAGCCGGGCGGCGAAGAGCATGCCGACCGAGATCGCCTCGCCGTGCGAGCGCCCGGCGAAGGCGTCGAGCCGCTCGAGGGCGTGGCCGAGCGTGTGCCCGTAGTTCAGGACCATGCGGGCGCCGGTGTCACGCTCGTCGGTGGCGACGACGCTCGCCTTGGCCCGGACGCACCGTGCGACGAGGTCCTCCAGGACGACCGGGTCGCGCGCGAGCACGGCCGCGAGGTCGCGCTCGAGGAGCTCGAGCAGCGACAGGTCGAGCGTGAGCGCGTACTTCGCGACCTCGGCGAGGCCGGAGCGGAAGTCGCGCTCGGGAAGCGTCGCGAGGGTGGTCACGTCGGCGAGCACCGCCCGGGGCTGGTAGAAAGCGCCGACGAGGTTCTTGCCCTCGGGCAGGTTGACGGCGGTCTTGCCGCCGATCGCGGCGTCGACCTGCGCGGTCAGCGTCGTCGGGACCTGCACGAACGGCACGCCCCGCATGTACGTCGCCGCGACGAACCCAGCCAGGTCCCCCACCGCGCCGCCCCCGAGCGCCACGATGAGATCGTCGCGGTGGGCCTCCTGCACCGCGAGCTGACGCTGGAGCGCGGTCATCACGGTGAGCGACTTCGCCTCCTCCCCCGAGGGGACGCCGAGATGCACGGTTCCGAGACCGGCCGCGGCGAGCCCTGCCGAGAGCGGCTCCAGGTAGCGCGCGGCGACCCCCTGGTCGGCGACGACGAACGCGCGCTCGGCCCTCGGGAGCTCGGGCAGGCCCGCCCCGGCGGCCGCCAGGATCCCCGCGCCGATCGTCACGTCGTAGGCGCGGCCGGGGACCTCGACCGTCACCCGGACCAACGCAGGAGCTCCCGCCGGATGGCCTCGGCGACCTCTCCGGGCGAGCCGCTGGCGTCCACGACGTGTGCCGCGAACTCCCGGTACAGCGGCTCGCGCTCGCGGAACAGCCGCTCGAGGTCCTCGCGCTCGCGGATGAGCGGACGCTCGGCGGCCGGCCGGACGCGCTCGTGCAGCACCTCGAGCGGGACGGACAGGAACACGACCTCGCCGGTCGCCCGGAGCGTGACGCGGTTCGCCGGCTCGAGGACCACGCCTCCGCCGCACGAGACGACCGAGGGGTCGCGGGTCGCGACCTCCTGCAGCGCCGAGGCCTCGAGCTCGCGGAAGCGGGCCTCGCCCTCGCGCTCGAAGATCTCGCGAACGGTGGTGCCCTGACCGCGCTCGATCTCCGCGTCGAGCTCCACGAACGGCACGCCGAGCAGGCCCGCGAGCTCCGGCCCGACGGTGGACTTGCCCGAGCCCGGCATCCCGACGAGGTACACGATCACGGCAGTCCCTCCACGTAGGCATCGAGGTTGCGGCGCGTCTCGGGGAGCGAGTCGCCCCCGAACTTCTCGAGCACGGCGTCGGCGAGCACGAACGCGACGGCCGCCTCCCCGACCACGGCGCCGGCCGGCACGGCGCAGACGTCGGTCCGCTGCTTGATCGCGACGGCGGCCTTGCCGGTGGCCAGGTCCACGGTCGCGAGCGGTTTCGGGACGGTCGAGAACGGCTTCATCGCCGCGCGGAGCCGGATCGGCTGCCCGGTGCTCATGCCGCCCTCGATCCCGCCGGCGCGAGCGCTTGTCCGCGCGAGACGGCCGCCTCGCGTCACGATCGCGTCGTGGGCCCTCGAGCCCGGGCGGGCCGCCGTGGCGAAGCCGTCGCCGACCTCGACACCCTTCACCGACTGGATGCTCATGAGCGCGAGCGCGAGCCGGGCGTCGAGCTTGCGATCGGCCTGCACGTGGGAGCCGAGCCCCGGCGGGCAGCCGTAGGCGAGGACCTCGAAGACGCCGCCGAGCGTGTCGCGCGACCTGCGCACGACGTCGATCTCGGCGACCATGCGCGCGCTCGCGGTCTCGTCCAGGGCTCGCACGGGGGAGGCGTCGACGACGGCGAGGTCCTCGGGCGTCGGCACGCGGCTTGAGCGGGTCGCGATCCGGCCGATCCGCACCACGTGCGAGACGACAAGGATCCCGAGCTCCGCGAGGAAGGCCTTGCAGAAGCACCCGAGGGCTACTCGCGCCGCCGTCTCGCGGGCGCTCGCGCGTTCCAGCACGTTGCGCACATCGTCGAACCCGTACTTCAGAACGCCCGCGAGGTCGGCGTGTCCGGGTCTCGGCCGCGTCAGCTTGTCGGCGGCATCGATCTCACCCTCGACGCCCATCAGCTCGCGATACCTGTTCTCCCACTCGGCGTTCGCGATGGTGACCGAGATCGGGCTGCCGAGCGTCTGTCCGTGCCGCACGCCGGCGACGATCTCGAACGTGTCGGCCTCGAAGCGCTGGCGCCCGCTCCGCCCGTAGCCGCGCCGTCGCCGCGCGAGCTCGAGCGCCAGCTCCTTCGGCCCGATCGGCACGCCGGCGGGCAGCCCCTCGAGGATCGCTACGAGGGCCCTGCCGTGCGACTCGCCCGCGGTGAGCTGGCGCAGCATGGTCCTCATCATAGGTGAGCCCCGTGCCGGCCCGGCCGCGCTGGGCCGGCACCGGGGCCGCGTCCGGGTCTCACAGGGCCCGGGGCTTGGAGGAGGGCGGCCCCGCGTCGCGGGACCGCCCTCACCGACCGGCGACCGCTCCCCCCGTGCGGCGGCGCGCCGGCGACCTCGCGCGCTACTTCTTCTGCTGCGAGCAGAGCTCGAAGCTCTGGTCGCCGAACAGGAAGCGAGCGCACCGCGAGTCGAGGATCTTCACGAGCTTGAAGTTGTCGTCGAAGGTGGCGCCTTCCTCGACCGTGTAGACCCGGCCGTCCACCTCGACCTGCACGCGCTTGCCGTTCTTGAACACGTCGAGCAGCCGGACGTCGTGGCCGCCGATCAGGATGTGGTCATCGGGCTCCTCCGGCGGCGGAGGCGGCGACGTGGGCGGCGGGCTCGTCGGAGGCGGCGAGGTCGGCGGCGGGCTCGTCGGAGGCGGCGAGGTCGGCGAGGTGGGCGGGCTCGTCGGAGAGGTCGGGCTCACCGTCGAGGTCGACGTGGGGCTGACCCCGCCGCCCGTCGGACTCGGCGAGAGCACCGGGGGGATGGAGAAAGGATCCCGGTCTCCGACGAGGTCGATGGGCGGCGAGGTCGGGCGGGGCGTCTCGGTGGCGGTGGGCGAGGCCGTCGGCGTCGCCGACCCCGTCGGGGTCGGCTCGGCCACCTCGCCGCCGTCTCCACCCGGCAACACGAAGAAGAACAGGTACAGGACCGCCACCACGGCGATGCCGCCGAGGATCATCAGCATCTTCTTGTCGCGATCGGTCAGCGCCATCGGGCTACGCTCCTGCTTCCGTCGAGGTGGCCGGGACCGCAACTCCGGCGGTCGGCACACCCTGGGTGGCGCCGGGGCTGGACCCTGGCCCGGCGCTCGAGTCCGTCGTGTAGAACTCCACCGTCATCTGCATCTGCAGCCGACCGACGGTGGTGGTGACCGTGGTGCCTTCGGTCGTCGCGGCGGCCGCGGGCGAGACCGTCACGCTCATCACCTTGGCCGCGCGAGGCAGGGTCTCCATGTTGTAGAGGAACTCCTGGAGCGTGAAGTAGTTGCCGGTGATCACGATCTGGCTCGACACGACCGAGAACGCGGCGGTCACGTCGGGGACCGGTGTCCCCGGGGAGAACTGGAAGAAGTCCACGGCCGAGCGGTCGGCAGCCGACTGGAGCAGCCGGAACAGGCCCGGCAGGTCGACGGTGGAGGGCACCTTGTCCTCGAGCGCGCGGATCTCCTCCTCCGTCTTCGGGGCCGACGCCTGAGCGTCCTGCAGCGCCCGGAGCTCGGCCTGGAACGAGACCTCCTGGTCCTGCGCCGTCTGGACGTCGTCCCGCGCCTTGCCGACCTCGCTCTTCTTCGGCAGCACGACGAGCACGACGAGCAACAGCACCACGACACCGGAGACGATCCCCGCGACGAGCGGCCCGCGTGCGCGCATCAGCCCTTCGCCTCCCCGCGGCCTCGGGGCGTCGCGGCGTCGGCCGTGAGGTCCAGCCCGCCATCGAAGCTGTAGATCTGGGAGAACTCCGCGTTCTCCTGCGCGTTGTTGACCCACGGGTTCACCCACCCGCGGACCTGCTCGAGGCGCGTCAGCCAGCTCGCGATCGTGTCGGTCTGCAGAGCCACGCCGGCGAACGTGACGTTGCCGATCAGTCCGCCCGGAAGCGCCGTGGTCGGGTCGACGCCGATCACCGTGCCCGTCGGCGCCGCGATCTGGCCGCTCAGGCTGGTGAGGTACGAGTCGTCCGGGATCACGCGGGAGACGTCGAGCAGCACGCTCGCCCACGAGACCTCGTTCAGGTACAGCGTGTCCACGAGGTCCTGCTTCGTCTTGAGCTCGGTCTGCAGGTCCGCGAACGGCTGGAGCTCCGCGATCTGCCCCTGGAGCTCGGCGTTGCGACCCTGCTGGGCGGCCAGCTCGTCCTTCGCCGAGGACAGTTGCATCCCCTGGAAGAAATAGAACAGGACGAGGAGGGCCACGACCACGGCGCCGACCGCGCCGATCAGGGTGGTCATCCGTCGCTGGATCTGCTTGCGGCGGAGCTCGGGGGGAAGGAGGTTGACCTGGCTCACGACCGCCTCTGATCCGCGATCGCCAGGCCGATCGAGGCGGCGAGCACCGGCTCGGCCTCGGCCGCGGCCTCGGGCGACAGGTCCAGCTCGGACTTGACGCGCTCGAAGACCCGGCCTCGCTCGACGGGCACCGGGATCCGGTCCTGGAAGACCTCCATGAGCCCGTCGAGCTTCGAGCCGCCCCCGACGACCAGCACGCGCGCGATGCGCGCACCGGGCACCTGCGCAGCGTAGAACTCGAGCGAGGACCGAACCTCGTCCACGAAGCTGCCGGTACGGGTCGCGGTCACCCGCCGGACGTCCTCGAGGCTCGGGCCGCCCTCGACCTCCTGTCCGCGCTTCAGCTGCTCGGCGACGTCGTCCTCGACGCCGAGACCGCGCGCGATCGCGAGCGTGATGTCCCGCCCGCCCGAGGGAAGGATGCGCACGAACCGCGTCACACCGCGGTCGTGCACGCAGATCGCGGTGACGTGCGCCCCGATGTCCAGGACCGCCTCGTCACCCTGCTGCTCCTCCTCCAGGTCGAGACCCTCGTCGGCCGCCCCGACCGCGCGGACGACCGCGAACGGCGTGAGGTCGATGCCGACCGGGTCGAGCTTGGCCAGCGAGGCGGCCTCGACGAGCGGGCCGATCATGCCCTTGTGGGCCGCGACGAGGAGGATCCGCAGCATCCGCCGTCCGCCCTGGTCCATCTCGCCCAGTGGGTCGAAGTCCAGAACCGCCTCGTCCGAGGCCATCGGGATGAACTCCTGCACCTGGAAGCCGAGGGTCTCGCGCAGCTCCTTCTCGGGCAGCCACGGCAGGGCGACCTCGCGGACGACGACCCGCTGGTTGCCCACGCCGAGGTACACCTGGCGTCCCTTCACCCCGCTCTTGCCCCAGAGCTCGCGGAGCGCCTCACCGACGAGCTCGGGCTGGCGGATCTCGCCGTTCTCGACGGCGCCGAGCGGCAGCGGAGCCTGGGCGGCGCGCAGCACCACGGGCACGTCGCCCGGGACCACCTCCGCCACGCGGACGGCGGTGGATCCGATGTCCACGCCGATCCTCGTCTTGCCCACTACGCGCCCTCCACCTCGACCGAGCGAGCTGCGAGGTACTCGTCCACCTCGGACTCGCGCACCCGGTAGTTCTTGCCGACGCGGAGCGCCGGGAGATCCCCGTTCTTGATCAGGCGGTACACGGTCATGTTCGAGACCCGCATCGTCGCCGCGACCTCCGCGACGGTGAGGAGCCGGTCTCCCGTCTCCCACACGCTCCGGGTCTTCTTCGGCATCGATCGACCCTCGCTATACCGACCGCTCGGACAGATAGCGGTCAACGTCCGACTCTCGGATGCGGTAGTTCTTGCCGACGCGGATGGCCGCCAGCTGGCCGCTCTTGATGAGCCGGTACACGGTCATGTTCGAGACGCGCATGGTGGCGGCCACCTCACCCACGGTGAGGAGCCGATCACCCACGAACGGCCTCCGCTTTCCCATCTGTCACAACCCCCACATCTGTACCATCTACCGCACTTCCACCATGTGCCACAGCTTCACCATCTGCCTCGCTCTGCCCCGATCATCTCGAGGGCCTCGAACCGTAACAAGTGCCACAAGCGTCGTCAATAGCCTCTTCAAGCTTCATTCGGCACGATAGGCTGAATTACATAGATGTAATTAGCAACATTTCTCAGGAGTCACACGTGCAACAACGCGCACCGAGGCGTGCCACCCGAGCACGGCTGCCGGATCGGCCTGCCGTCAGGTCAGGAGGCCGAGGTACAGGTCCGCGATCTGCGGGGCAAGGAAGCTGGCGACAACGGCGCCGGCGGCGAGGAACGGACCGAACGGCAAGCCGTGCTTGCGCCCGGCGCCCCGGAGCAGCGCGACGATCGCCCCCACTCCCCCGAACAGGATCCCCAGGCCGGCGGCGACGGCGACGTACTCGAGCCCGAGCGCGCCCAGGACCAGCCCGATCAGGGCCGCGAGCTTCACGTCGCCCATCCCCATGCCCTTCGGGGAGATGAAGGCGATCACGAGGAGCCCACCTCCGTACGCGAGGAACCCGAGGCCGGCGTCGAGGAGGTCTAGCCCCGCGCCCGCGAGCCGCGCCACCACCAGGTAGGCGGCGGCGATCGCGAGCGACGGGTACACGATCGCGTTCGGGAGCTTCTTCGTCCGGGCGTCGATCACCGCGAGGGCCACGAGGACCCCAAGGAACGGCCCCAGCAGGGCGGCGAGCCACCAGTCCGCGTGCCGGAGGGCCGCGGCGGCGAACAGGGCGCCGGTCGCGAGCTCGGTGAGCGGGTAGATGACCGGGATCCGAGCTCGGCACGCGTGGCATCGACCCCGGAGCGAGACCCAGGAGACGACCGGGATGTTGTCCACCGCCCGGAGCGTCGTGCCGCACTCCGGACACCTCGAGCGCGGCCGGACGAGCGACTCCTCCGCCGGAACCCGGTGGATCACGACCGTGAGGAAGCTGCCGAACACCAGGCCGAACGGCACGAACACGGCGACCCGGAAGACGATCTCGACGGCGGTCATGGTCGCTCGAACGCTACCGCAGGCGGCGTGGCCGGACCCGTGCGGCCTAGTTGGTGACCTCGCGGATGTAGGCGATGTCCTGGTCGAACCCCACGACGTTCTGGCCGGGCACCTTCACCGGGAGGAAGCTCATCGAGAAGTTGTTGCCGATGCTCACACTCTGCCCGATCACCTGGCCCTGGAACGCCGAGTTGTTGTTGTTCATCGTGACCGTGCAGGGCGAGTAGACGATCGCGGCCACGTGGGAATCGAAGCCGGTGAGGTTGCCGAACGTCACGTTCTGTGTGGGGCACGAGGGTGCGCCGGAATCCGGGTACGCGCTGATGACGTGCATGTACCTCGTCCCTGTGACGCCGTTCCAGGTGCTGCGCTGCGAGAGGCTGACGCCTCCTCGCGTGATGATCGCCAGGTTGTCGTTCAGGGTGATCGTGGCGTTGTTCGACATCTCCAGCATGCACGTGCCGTTGATGTACACGACCGTCGCGCCCACGCTCCTCCCGCTGAACCCCGACCCGGCGTAGCCACCCGTGTTCTGGATGTAGTCGCGGGCCGACGTGCACGCGGATGCGCCGCTGAAGGTCTGGATCGTGTACGGCGGGTCGCTGTTCGCCCAGTCGGACGCCACATACTTGATCTGCGGGAACGGCTGGCTGGGCGGCGAGCCGAGCGTACAGGTCTGCTGTGTTCCTCCCGCGATGGAGCCGCCGCCGGCGACGGTCGTGCAGTAGTAGCCCTTCCCGCTCGCCGTCCCGGCGGTCACCGTGATGGAGGAGGTGCTCGACTTCAGGTCCTGGTCGACGAGCACCTGCGGATGGTTCAGCGTGACCGAGGTGTTCGCCCAGACCGTCCCGTAGACGTGCACCTGCGTGGCGAGGGACGCGCTCCCGCTCGGCACGTAGATGTTGCCCTTGATGTTCTCCAGGCCCGAGGGCACCGAGAAGTCACCGTTCAGGATGTAGATGTTCCCGTCGTTGCCCAGGTAGCCGTTGACCGTGAACCGATTCGTGAAGGTCGTGCTCGAGTTGGACATGATCGCGCCGTCGAACCCCGCGATCACGGGGGCGAGCTCGACGAAGGTCTCCATCGTTCTCGGCGCCTTGCCGTTCGAGGCGCCGATCGACGAGATCAGCACCGAGCGCGGGTAGTAGGAGCTCGAGAAGGGCGGGGGCATCGGTGCGCCGGTCCCGTCCGCGGTCGCGTAGTAGGTGAGCGCCACCCCGAAGGTCGATCCCCCCGGCCCCGACCCGACCGTGCCGGACAGCGTGCCCGTCATCGCGCCGATGCCTCCGGGAGGCGAGGTGAGGTAGCTGTAGGTCTCGTTCAGACCGGCCTCGGCGGCGCTGACCGACTGGATCCGCTTGCGGTCCATCCCGCTCTGCTCGCTGTTGTGCACCGCCATACCGATCACGGTCGTGCCGAGGAGCAGCACCACGAACGTGACGAGCAGGGCCATCACCATCGCGATCCCTCGCTCTTCGCGGAACCGGACGAACATCGTGATCAGCCTCCTCATGCCGGCACTGTGGAGCAGACGTTGGTCGGGTAGTTGTAGGACGTGTTGCGTCCGGTGAGGGACGCCTCGACCCGGACCGTCTGCCCCGGGCGGTTGGCCAGGTCCTCGTTCACGGCGAGCATGATGTTGACGGTCCGCTCACCCTTCAGGGGGTCGGTCTCGATGCTGAACGCCGGTTCGCTGAGCGCACGGTTCACGACCCCGGTGGCGACGACGCGCCACACCGTCGCGGAGGCGGGGTCGCCCGGTGGCCAGCGCCGGGTCAGCAGTCGCTGCTGGTCGTCGACCTGCCACAGGACGCACTGGTACCCGCCGCGTGTGTCGGCGTTGGACTGCGTGTAGACGCGGAGCGTGTAGCTGGGCAGGCACCCCGAGCACGAGGCCAGCCCGGCGTTCTCGAACTCCGGCTTGTACAGCACGTTGCCCGAGCGGATCTCGCGGTCGAGCTGCTCCACGCCAAGGCGTGCCTGGTCGAGGGTGCGGCTCAGCATGTCCTGAGCGACGACCCCCTTCTGGACCGACGCCAGGACCTGCGTGAACACCAGCATCACGAATCCGAGCACGAACATGGCGACCATGAGCTCGACGAGGGTCATCCCCTCCTCGGCCTTCGCCCGCCGCGCAACGACTCGCATGAGCGCGCTCATCACGACCCCGAGAGCGGCGCCGGCGCGTACAGGCCGCGCGCCTCCATCGTCCGCAGGTTGATCGCCATGGTGATGTCTACCCTGAGCATCCCGCCGACCCAGACCTGGTAGCGCACCGAGAGCTTGGGCGGCGTGGCCTGAGCCGTCGCCTCGGTGCGGCTGAGGTTGCCCGTTCCGCCCTCGGTCGTCGAGGTCGCGGTCGTCGCCTTCGTCACCGACCCCGCCACCACGCCGATCGTGACCGTCACCGCCTGGCCACCCACGGTCGCGTTCACCGTCACCGTCGAAGCCTCGAGGGCGGCGACGAGCGCGTCGCTCGTCGCCGGCAGGCTCGCATAGGTCCCCGCCGCCGAGTCCCAGTAGTAGACGGTGCCCGCGGTCACGCTCGCGCTCGGCGCCGGCACCGCGGCTCCGGTTGCGGACGAGTTGAGCACCTGTCGCCCGACCGGCGCCGAGACCTGGTCCGCGTACCCGACGATGGAGATCAGGTAGCCGTTCCATGCGCTTGCGCCCGTCCAGTTCACGGGCCCCGTGACGGCCGACGGCAACCCGCCGACGTTGATCGTGCCGAACCGGCGATACGCGGTCTGCTCCATGCAGCCGTCGGCCCCGTTGACCGGCGAGCAGACCGAGACCTCCGGGTACAGCGCCAGGTCCACGAAGGTCTTGTCCGGGTTGCTCGCTGCGGCAGCGACCTTGACGAGCGTCCCGGTCCCCAGCGTGGACGCGTCGTCGTCGTCGTTGACGTCGCCGTCGTGGTCGTCGTCGTCCTCGTCGTCGTCGTCGCCCCACAGCGTCACGAGCAGGTCACCGCCCTGCTGAAGGCGGGAGCCCGCGCAGGGGCGCCCGTCGCTCTCGTTCGTGTCTGTCGGCGGCGGACACACGTTCACGACCCCGGCGTCGGTCGTGGCGTCGGCGCGAGCGGTGTCACCGGCCGGCGCGGTGAACGTGACGCGGTTGTCACCCCCGCTGCTCAGGCTGCTGGACGATGGCGAGGTGTACGAGGAGGTCGAGTAGGTCGTCGTGCTCGGCGAGCCCGGGTCGGTGTCGGCGGCGGCCGTGACCTCGGTGGTACCGCCGGCGGTCCGCGTCCCCGACCCGTCCACGATCTGCACACCGGTCGGCGTGTAGCCGGCCTGGGCCTGGGTCAGCTGCTCGTGCTGGACGCTGGACTCGACGGCCGGCACGAACAGATCACCGCTCTGGAAGCTCGTCCCGCTCACGGTGCCCGACACGTGGATCTCGCCGCGCGGCACGGTGCTCGTGCCGAAGAAGAAGGGCTGGCACGGGGCCGCGTACGGATGTGTCTCCGTGCTGCGGCACCCGGTGGGCGAGTAGAACAGGCTCTGCAGACGCACAAGCTTGGTCGGGTACGAGCGTCCGCCCGTCCACGTCGCGATGACCGTCACGCGGTAGGGGTCGAGCGCGGTGCAGACGATCCCGTCGACCGTGGTGCAGTTGTTCGTCACGTACGTCTGGATCGTGAAGGCGATGTTGTTCTCGGTCACCGACGACGTGTGCGGAACCAGCGGTGACGTCGGGTTCACGGCCGCGGTGTTGTGGACGATCTTCTCCCCCGACCCCGGCACCGAGCCCGCCGTGCAGGAGAGGAACCGGTACGTCCCGGCGGGATCGCCGGAGCACCCGGTGACGATGTTCGTGTCGCCCGCCAGATCGCTGGTCAGCATCCCGGTCTGGACCTTCACGTAGGCGAGACCCCGGACCTGCTCCATGGTCCCGTTCGCGAGCGAGGTCGCGGACTGCCGCTGCCGGGCGAGCGACTCATACCCGAACCCGACCGTCGCCGTGAACGCCAGGACGAGCAGCGAGGCGAAGATGACGGTGATCGCGATGACCGTCTCGAGCAGGCTGAAACCGCGCTCGTCATGCAGCCGAGCAAGGACCCGCACGAGGTGTCCCCTGGTCATATGCACCGATCTAGCCTTCCCAATAGGCATCGGCTGTGCATGGGGAGTGCTTGAGCCGACACGACAGCGCATGGGCCCGTCGGACTTGGCTGTCCGCTACCAGCCCCCGCCGCACTCGGCGACGGTGTCCACATCGGCGAAGGCCGCTCCTTTCCCCCTGGACGTGGCCGGGCTCAGCAACAGCTGGGCGATGCAGAAATACTCGCCACTACCAGAACGGCGCACGAGGAGCAGGTCCCCCCCTGCGTGGACGTGGATCGATACCTGCCGTCCTACGGGATCGCCGCCGTCGAGCCAGTCCAGCACCGGCTCGGCGACCTCGCCCCGCGCCGCGTCGAACCCGTTCCAGTCGCCGGCTTGCGCGTAGTGCGTCAGCGCCGCCGCAAGCCCCGTGCGCAGCTCGGACTGCGCAGCTCGATCCTGGGCGCGCGTGCGGGCGCCCAGGAAGGTCGGGAGCGCGATCGCGATGAGGATCCCGATGATGAGGAGCACGACCATCAGCTCGACGGTCGTGAAACCGCCCTCATCGCCATGAGAACCCGCGGGACGGCCTCGCTGGGGTGATTCCATCAGCAACCCATCGACCCGCCGAACGCCGGACTTGAGCAGGAACGCAGGAGGGCGGCCCTGCGGGCCGCCCTCCTGACGTCAGTGCCTTCGCGCTGTTACCAGCTCGCGCCCGCGCACTCCACGAATGTGTCCACGTTCGCGTAGGCTGCACCGGTGCCGTAGAACGTTCCGGCGCTCGCCGCCGGGCTCGTCACGTCCTTGACGCAGTAGAACGAACCTGAACCACTCTCGGCCACGAGCATGATCGAGGTCGCCGTAGGAGCTTCGCCGCCGACAGCCACCTCACCAACGAGCGGGTCTCCAGCGACCACCCACACGAGCGACGGCTCGATGGCCTCAGCCGTGCCAGCCCCGCCCGTGAACCCCACGTAGGTCTCGCTGTCGGTGTACCAGGTCTTGGCGGCGGCCATGCCGTTCCGCAGGTTCGACTGCGCCGCCTTGTCCTGCGCCCGCTGACGGGCACCGAGGAAGGTCGGCAGAGCGATGGCGATCAGGATGCCGATGATCAGAACGACCACCATCAGCTCGATGAGGGTGAAGCCCTCGTCGTCGTCCCGGCGGTGCCAGAGACGCTGGAGCATGGAGTCACCTCCCCTTTCCGTGTTACCGCACGTCCCATTGACGCGCTTCCTCGCATCTCTTCGGGTGCTCCACGCTCGGACTTGATAGCCCGAAAGCCTGTTTCTCGTGGGAACCACCCGCCGTGGGTAGTCCCCGCTAAGGCCGCAGAACCGTCGAGACCCGCCGGGGAGGTGGTTCGCCCCGCATGGGTCTCGTCGGCCGACTGAGGAAGCGTCGAGCTACTTGATCAGGTTGATGATGTTGAACATGGGCATGTACAGGGCCACGACGGCAGCGCCCACGGCGCCGCCGATGAACGCGATGAGCAGCGGCTCGATCAGCGAGGTCAGGGCGTCGACGGTGGCCTCGACCTCGGAGTTGTAGAACTGGGCCACCTTGTCGAGCATCGTGTCCACGGCGCCGGTCTCCTCTCCGACGGCCAGCATCTGCACGACCATGGGCGGGAAGACCGCGTGCCTCGCGAGGGGCTTCGCGATGGACTCGCCTTCGCGGATGCTGCCCTTCACGTCGTCCACGGCTCGAGCGAGCACCTTGTTGTTCACGGTGTCCTTCACGATGTCCATCGCCTGGAGGATCGGCACGCCGCACTTCAGCAGCATGCCGAGCGTGCTCGAGAACCGCGCGAGGGCCACCTTGTGGAACAGCGGCCCGAACACGGGGACCTTCAGCTTCAACGCGTCCACCCGCAGCCGCCCGGAGGCGGTCTTCTTGTACCGCTTGAAGCCCCAGCGCCCGCCGACCGCGCCGGCGATGACGAGCCACCAGTACGCCCGCACCGCCCTCGAGGCGGCGAGCAGGACCCGGGTCGGCAGCGGCAGCTTGCTGTCCAGGCTCGCGTAGATCGTCTCGAACTGCGGGACGATGAACAGGAGCATCGCCGCCATGATGCCGACGACCAGGATGAGCACGACGACCGGGTAGGTCATCGCGGACTTGATCCTGCGCCGCAGCTCGACCTCGGTCTCGATCATGTCGGCCAGGTCGAGCAGGACGTCGTCGAGCACACCACCGGTCTCGCCCGAGCGCACCATGGCGACGAACAGGTCGTTGAACGCCTTCGGGTGTTTGGTCAGCGCGCCCGAGAGCGACGAGCCCTGCTCGACGTCGGTCCGCACACCGGTGAGGACCTTCGCGAGCTCCTGGTTCGAGGTCTGGTCGGCGAGGATCGCCATCGCGCGCAGGATCGGCAGGCCCGAGTTCACCATCGTGGCGAACTGCCGGCAGAAGACCGCGAGATCCTTCAGCTTGACGCGCCCCGGGCGCAGGTTGATCTGCATCTTCATGCCCGCGTTGGCCTTCTTGACCTCGACGGGCGTCATGCCCATGTCGCGCAGCTTCTGCAGGACGAGCGTCTCGCTGTCGCCCACGAGCTGCCCCGTGACGAGGTTGCCGGATCGGTCGCGGACCTTGTAGTCGAAGGTGGTCGCCATGGGTTTCGCCTCTTCCCGTCCCGCTCCTAGTACTCGTACCCGCCGATCGACAGGCCGGCGGCCGCGGCGGCCCCGGCCCCCGCGTTGAAGCCGGCGCTGCCGCCGCCGATGAGCCGGTTGAGCTCCTCGGCGTCGTGGCACCGCTCGTACGCGACCTGCTGGGTCACCTGGCCGGCCTTCACCAGGTTCGCGAGCGACTGGTCCATCGTCTGCATCCCGAACCGCCCGCCGGCCTGCATGATCGAGTAGATCTGGTGGGTCTTGCCCTCGCGGATCAGGTTCCGAACCGCCGGGGTGGCGATGAGGACTTCCACCGCTACGCAGCGCGACCGGCCGTCCGCCGTCTGCAGGAGCTGCTGGGTCACGACGCCCTGCAGCGTGGTCGCGAGCTGCACCCGCACCTGCTGCTGCTGGTGCGGCGGGAACACGTCGATGATCCGGTCGATCGTCTGCGGCGCGTCCTGCGTGTGGAGCGTCGCGAAGACCAGGTGGCCGGTCTCGGCGGCCGTGATCGCCGTCGAGATGGTCTCCAGGTCACGCATCTCCCCCACGAGGATGACGTCGGGGTCCTGGCGCAGGACGTGCTTCAGCGCGGCCGAGAAGCTGTGGGTGTCGGCGCCGATCTCGCGCTGGTTGACGATGCAGCTCTGGTGCCTGTGGAGGAACTCGATCGGGTCCTCCACGGTCATGATGTGCGCCTGCCGCTCCTTGTTCACGATGTCGACCATCGCGGCGAGCGTCGTGGACTTGCCGGAGCCCGTCGGCCCGGTGACGACGACGAAGCCGCGTGGATATCGCGCGAGATCGGCGACCACGCTCGGCAGGCCGAGGTCGTCCATCGTCTTGATCTCGAAGGGGATCAGCCGGAAGGCGGCCCCGATCGAGTCGCGCTGGAAGTAGACGTTGACGCGGAACCGTGCCTTGCCCGGGAGCTGGTAGGACATGTCGAGCTCGAGCTCCTGCTCGAGGCGCTCCCGCATCTTCTGCGGCAAGATCGCGTAGATCATGCCCTGGACGCCCCGGGGGGTCATCTTCGGGTACTCGTCCAGCCGGACGAGGTCGCCGTACAAGCGGATGGTGGGTGGAGCACCCACCGTGAGATGGAGGTCCGACGCCCCGCGCTCGAGGACGACCTCGAGCAGCTCGGGGACCGGGATCGCGACCTCCTGTTCCTCGGACGCTGCGATGCTCATCTACTTCACCACCCTTGCGATCTCCTCGATGGACGTGAGTCCCTGCGCCGCCTTCACCAGACCGTCGGCTCGGAGCTCGATCATGCCCTGCTCCAGCGCCACGACCCGGATCGCCTCGGACGAGGCGCGATCGACCGTCATCCGCTCGATCTCCTCGGACATCGGCATCACCTCGTACAGACCGAAGCGACCCCGGTAGCCCGTGCTCGAGCAGTAATGGCATCCCACCGCGTGGTACAGCTCGCCGACCTCCTCGAGCTGCCACTCCTGGTACCCGGCTTCGACGAGCTCGGCGCGATCCGGGGTGTACGGCTTCTTGCACTTCTCACACAGCACGCGCGCCAGCCGCTGCGCGACGACGCAGTCGATCGCCGACGCCACGAGGAAGGTCTCGACCTCCATCTCGGTGAGCCGCGTGATCGCCGACGGCGCGTCGTTCGTGTGCAGCGACGACAGGACGAGGTGGCCCGTGAGGGCCGACTCGACGGCGATCATGGCCGTCTCGCGGTCGCGGATCTCACCGATCAGGATGATGTCGGGGTCGGCGCGCAGGATCGAGCGCAGCGCCGAGGCGAAGGTGAGCCCCGCCTTCGGGTTCACCTGGATCTGGTTCACGCCGGCGAGCCGGTACTCGACCGGGTCCTCGACGGTGATGATGTGCTTGTCGACCTGGTTCACGATGTTGAGCGTGCCGTACAGGGTCGTCGACTTGCCCGAGCCCGTTGGCCCGGGCCCCAAGGTCCCACCGTGTTGGCCGCGG
>CAYUSA010000046.1:0-23429 GCA_964447335.1 uncultured Actinomycetes bacterium | reverse complement strand
CTTCTCCTTCCTCGGCAGCGTGCTCGGTCTCGGGGGGATGCTCCTGCTCCTGCGCGGCCCGGCCCCGCTCGACGTGGACACCTCGAAGGACGGGTTCCTGCGACGGGCCGGTCTGACCGGCGAACTGCGGGCGGCCTACCTCGACCGGTTCTTCCATCGATGGACGCGGTACGTGCAGTGGGCCTCGGTCCCGCTCGCCGTCGCGGGGCTCGGCGAGACGGGGGGGTTCGTCGGGCGGCTCCTGCGGGCGTGGGGACTCGCGACGGTCGCGGGCGTCGCGGTTGCCCTGGCGACCAACTTCGCGCCGGCCGACCGGTTCGTCACGTTCGGGTTCGTCGTGCCGGTGCTCGCCGCGCTCGGGCTCGTGCGGGTGTGGGACGCGCTCGAGCCCCGGCGCGTGGTCGCGGCGCTCGCGACGGGCGCGCTCACCGTCGCGATGCTCGCCGGCGCGTGGATCGCCTGGGGTCGCCAGGAGCCGTTCATGAGCGAGCTCGAGGTCCGGCGGGTGACCGAGGCCTCGGCGTGGATCGACCTCGCCGAGCGCCCCACGGCGCTGGTGTTCCCCGTGAACGAGGACGACACGGCCGTGACGTTCCTCGCGACGCGCGCCGCGAACCTGATCCGTGCCGCCGTCCCGCCGGAGCGGATCCGCGACGTGGTCGTCGTCGTGCCCGAGGCCGTCTCCGAGGACGTCACGGTGGATCGGGCCGCGCTCACGAACGTGACGCTCGCCGACGCCGCGACGGCCACCGCGGCGCGGGACGGTCGGCACCTCGACATCTTGCTCGCGCCGTTCGACCGGGTCGAGCTCGAGGACGCGCAGCAGCGCGGCTCCTCGTGGCGACGGGTCTCGCGGGGCGTCTTCGTCTCGGGCGACGTGGCCGGGCCGGGGACCACGGTGAGCGATCCGCTCGAACCGTCGTCGCCCGAGGGGATCGCGTGGGCGAGCGTCGCGACGCTCGCGCTCCTCGGCGCGGCGGGCTACGGGTGGGCGAGGGCGGCCGCCCTCGATTCGCCGTGCGCCGCTGCGCTCGCGCCGGCGTTCGGCGCCGCCGCGCTCACGCTCGTCGTGATCGCGCTCGAGCGGGTGGGGCTCTCCCTCGACGGGGGGACCGAGGTGCTGGCCTCAGCCCTCGGCGGCGGGAGCGGGTACCTCGCCTGGCTCGTCCTCGAGCGGCGCGCCCGCCCGCGCCCGGCGCCATAGGTCGAGCAGGAGCCAGCCGAGGAGCCCGACCACCAGCGGCGTCACGACGTAGTGACCGAACAGGAGGTTCGCGTCGTACGCCGAGCCGAACATCGCTGGCTCCGAGGTCCACTGCGAGACCGTGAGCGCGACGCCGGCCCCCACGAGCACCGCCCTCGGCGCGCGTGGCAATAGCCAGACCAGCGGGAGCGCCCACGTCACGTACCAGGGCAGGAGCACCGGGCCGAGGAGCATCAGGCACAGGAGCGCCCACCCCCACCCGGCGCCCTCGGCGAGCGGCGTGAGCGACGCGCCGCGCCGCACGAGCGACCGGCCGACGAGGAACAGCGCTCCGAGCAGGAGCACCGGGAACGCGACTCGCGCGAGCATGCCGAGGGCATCACCCGAGACCCAGTCGAGCGCCCTGCGGAACAGCCGCGACGGGGCGAGCCACCCCTCGTGCTTCGCGAGCTCGAACATGCCGAGGCTCGGATCCCGCGTCTGCATGAACGGCGCCGCGAGCACGAGCGCGAGGCCACCGACGACCCCGACGTGCGCCGCGGCGGTCCGCAGACGTGCGCCGCGAGGAGCGCGCGCGACCGCGACGACGACGAGCAGCAAGAGCGCCACGCCCGCCGTCGCCTTCACGAGCGTGCCGAGGGCGAGCGCGGCCGTCGCGAGCAGCGGCCGCCGAGCGACGAGCAGCGCGAAACCGCCGACGACCGCGAGCGCGACCAGCAGGTCGTTGTGTCCGCTCCCGACCGACTGGAACAGGACGACCGGGTTCAGCCCGAACGCCGCGAGGGCGAACGCCTCGCGCTCGGGCCACGTCCGGCGCGAGAGCCGGGCGATCACCGCGAGCGTCCCGAGGCTCGCGCCCGTCGCGACGAGGCGGAACGCGAGCACCTGCGCGCTCACGCTCCCGGCGACCCGGACGACCAGCGCGGAGACCTGCGTCCACAGCGGCCCGTACACGGCCGGCGTGTCCATCCACTTCGGACCGACGAACGCGGCGAGCGCGTCGGCCGGGAAGTCGGCCGGCGTCGCGACGTACGGGTTCGCGTGGTACGTCGCCGCGATCTTCCCGTAGTAGGCGTACGAGTAGACGTCGCGAGAGAACAGCAGCGGCAGCAGCAGGACGACCGCGTGGTACGCGACCGCGAGCCCGAGCACCGCTCTCGGCGAGAGCGTCCCTCGCCACGTCTCTCGCAGCACGAGCAGGAAGGCGACCGCCGCGAACGCGACGGCGACGACCCCCACCGCCGCGAGCGCGTTGCCGTGCACACGGTGCAGCCCGATGAGCTCGGACAGCCATCGGAACGGCCCCGAGGGCTCGGCACCCGGCGGCAGCACCGGGCTGAACGGCGACCCCGGCGTCGCCGCGACGAGGGCGACGACCAGCACGGATCCGATCGAGGCGCCGACGGCGACGGTTCGGGACGGTGAGCGCGGGTGCACCGGTCGAGCCTACCGCCCGGCTACCGCCCGGGGCCGGTGAGCCGCACATCGCCGTCGACGGTGCGGACGAAGACCTGCCAGTTGTAGTAGGCGAAGTACGCGTTCGGGTCTCGGCGCATGACCCGCGCGTACGAGGAGACGGCGCGCACGTACGCGTCCACCGGGTTGTAGGCGTAGAGCGCGCCGCGCTCGTCCCTGCGAGCCCCGGAGGCGCGGAGGTAGTTCGCCGCCGCCATGATCGCGTCGTGCGGATCGCGCACGTCGCCGCCGAGCCCGTAGGCCGCCCAGGTCGAGGGGATGAACTGCATGGGACCGCTCGCGCCGGCGGAGCTCCTCGAGACGACCCGACCGAAGCGCGTCTCGATCAGCATCACCGCGGCGAGCAGCTCGTGGTCGACGCCGAACTGGCGCTCGGCCTCGCGGAACCACCCGAGGAGCACGCCGGCCGGCTCGGGGCGAGCGGTGCGGAAGCCCTCGGCGCTCGGCACCGGGCTCGAGCCGGCGAACAGCGCCGCGCTCGCCGAGACGTTGGCCTGCACCTCGAACCGCCGTGCGCGCGGGAGCCGCTCGAGCACGCGGCGCGTGAGCCGGGGATCGCGGGCGAGCGTCCGGTACGCGCGCTGCACGAACAGCGTGCGGAGCTCGACCTCACGCGGCGGCGGCCAGGTCGAGGGGTCAGCGTCCGCGCGCCACCGCTCGATCGCACGGTCGAGCGCCCGGAGCTCGGCGCCGAGGCGCTCCGCGAGCTCGCGCGCATCCCGCGGGATCCGTGCGTCCGGGTCCGGCACGGACGGGTCGGCGTGCCCAGGACCCTCGGGCGGTGCCGCGGTCGCCCCGCCGGCGCCGCTCGCCCCCGGCGAGCGCGGACGGGTCCCGTCGGCCGGGTTCGCGGTGCATGACGTCGCGAGGAGCAGGGAAGCGACGAGGGCCCGCGCGAGCGCGCGAGCCCTCGAGGTCGTGCTCGGGGCGGCTATGCGGCCGACTTCCCGAGGTCGCGGATCCGGTCCGGGAGCTCGGTGAAGGTGTCCCACGTGTCCTCGAAGGAGCCCTCGGAGCGCTTGCGAACGACCGTCACGACCGCGGCGATGCCCGCGATCAGCACCAGTAGGAACAGCAGCTTCTTCATGCGACCTCCCGGCCTCGACGTCCGGAGCCAGCGTAGCCGCGGGCCTTCCGAGCCGCCACCCCGCAGGTCGCGGGGCGAGAACCCGCGGTCAGACGCCCGCCGAGGTGCGGTCGTGCTCCCACCGGAGCTGGCCGCACGCGGCCTCGATCTCGCGTCCGCGCGTGTCGCGGACGGTGACGTTCACGCCCGCGTGCTCGAGCACGTCGACGAAGACCCGGATCCGCCCCGGCGGGCTCGGGCGCGTGGACGAGCCGGCCGTCGGGTTCAGGGGGATGAGGTTCACGTGCGCGTGGAGCCCGAACGCGATCGGCGCGAGCTTGTGCGCCTGCTCGTCCGAGTCGTTCACCTCATCGATCATCGCCCACTCGATCGAGGGCCGGTGGTGCGTGCGCTCGCGCCACCCGGCGATCGCCTCGACCAGCTGGCCGAGGGGCCACAGCCGGTTCGCCGGCACGAGCTCGTTCCGCAACTTGTCGTCGGCGGCGTGGAGGCTCACCGCGAGGCGCACCTGATCGTTCGCGTCGGGCAGTCGCCTGATCGCCGGCACGACACCGACGGTCGAGATCGTGATGTGCCGCGAGCCGAGTCGCATCCCTCGCGGGTCGTTGAGCCGCTCGACCGCGGCGAGCACCGGCCGCTCGTTCGCGAACGGCTCGCCCATCCCCATGAACACGACGTTCGTGATGCGCTGCGGCGTGCTCGGCGGGAGCTTGTGCGCGGCGCGCCGAGCCCACACGACCTGCGCCGCGATCTCGCCCGCCGAGAGGTTGTTCATGAGCCCCATCTGACCGGTCGCGCAGAACGAGCAGTTCATCGCGCAGCCCGACTGCGAGGAGACGCATGCCGTGACGCGGTCGCGGTAGCCCATCAGCACCGTCTCGATGACGTGCGTCCCGCCGAGCTTGAGCAGCACCTTACGCGTCGCGCCGCGGTCCGCCGTTCGCTCGTCGAGGAACTCGACCTCGAGCGGCAACTCGCCCTCGAGCCGCTCGCGGAGCCGCGAGGACACGTCGGTCATCTCCTCGTACGTCGCGCTCCGCCGCCAGAGCTGCGCATACACCTGCCGCGCGCGGAACGCCGGCTCGCCCCATCCGGTGAGGCGCTCGGTGAGCTGCTCGAGCGTGAGGTCGTAGGCGGTCACGGAACGAGGGTACCCTGGGCACCATGTCCGGCGACCCCTTCGCCCCCATCCTCGAGCGCCGCGGCGCGGTCGTGCTCGACGGCGGCATGGGCACCGAGCTCGAGGCGCGAGGCGCCGACCTGCGCGATCCGCTCTGGTCGGCGAAGGTCCTCGTGGAGGACCCCGAGCGCATCCGCGAGGTCCACATCGCCTACTTCGAGGCCGGCGCCGACGTCGCGATCTCGGCGAGCTTCCAGGCGAGCTTCGAGGGGCTCGCGGCCCGGGGGTTCGACCACGACACCGCCGAGGGCCTTCTGCGCCGGAGCGTCGAGGTCGCGCAGGAGGCGCGGGGCGCGTGGTGGCACGAGCGTGAGCGCGGTGACCGGTCCTTCCCGCTCGTCGCCGCGTCGGTCGGACCGTACGGTGCCGTGCTCGGCAACGGAGCCGAGTTCACCGGCGACTACGACAAGGGCGTCGACGAGCTCGTCGCGTTCCACGTCCCGAGGCTCGAGGCGCTCGCCGCCGCCGAGCCCGACGTCTTCGCGTGCGAGACGATCCCCTCGATCGCCGAGGCCGAGGCGCTCGTCCGCGCGCTCGAGCGCGTGCCCGGTGTCCCCGCGTGGGTGACCTTCAGCTGCCGCAACGCGGCGCAGCTGTGCGACGGCACGCCGTTCGAGGACGCGATCCGCGTCGTCGAGGCGTCGCCGAGCGTGGTCGCCGTGGGCGTGAACTGCACGGCGCCCACCCACATCGACGGGCTCGTGCGCATCGCCGCGCGGACGACCGGCAAGGCGGTCGTGGCCTACCCGAACCGCGGCGCGTTCTGGGATGCGGGGCGCAAGGTATGGGTCGATCCGCCCGCGCAGGACGCCCGCCCGACGCTCCGCCCCGCCGCGTGGCGGGACGCCGGCGCGCGGCTCATCGGCGGGTGCTGCGGCGTCGGGCCGGCGCAGATCGCGACAATCGCAGCGGCCGTCGGGCGCGCCACCTGATCCTCACCCGACCGGGACGGAGGGGCGCGCGAACGAGGGCGCCGACAGCGCGCTCCAGATCATCACGATGCCGACCGCGACGCCCACCGCCGCCCCGGCGAACAGCGCGCTCGGGCCGAGGTGGCGGTAGACGAGCCCGCCTACCGCCGCGCGGACGATCGGGCCGATCCACGCCGCGACGGTCTGCATCAGGGTCTGGCCGGTCACCTGCAGATGCTCCGGCACGAGCCGCCCGGCGATCACGACCAGCGCCGCGTACCGGAGCCCGAACCCGGCGCCGTTCAGGACGTTCGCGCCGGCGATCACCCTCGGGCTCGACGCCACCGCCCACACGACCGACGAGAGGACGAAGATCCCCCCGCCGAGCGCGTACAGGACCCGCAGGCTCACGCGTTCGCCGAGCCACGCGCTCGCGCGGAAGAAGGGAATCTCGACGAGTGCCGCCAGGCTCGCGGCGACCGCGACGATCCACGGCCCGCCGCCCTGCCCCACGATCCGGAGCGGCACGAAGGCCCACGCGGCCGAGCCCGCCACGCTGACAACGAACAGGCCGACGAGGAAGGGCAGGAGCGCCGGGGATGCCCGGAACGCGTCGCCGACGGCCCCGAGCCGGGAGCCGTGCTGGGTGGGCTCGGGTCGGTCGGGCGGGAACCGCATCACGGCCGCGGCGAAGGCGAGCGAGCCGAGCGCGTACAGCACGGGCAGGGAGCCGAGGCCGAAGCGCTCGTACACGGCACCGAACCCGAGGATGGCGACGGCCCAGCCGAGGCTCGACCACTGACGGATCGTGCCGTAGGACGTCGCTCGTCCGGTGCCGAGCGAACGGAGCGCGATCGAGTCGATGAGCGGGACACCGGGCGCCTCGACGGCGCCACGGAGCGCGGCGACGACCGCGATCGCCCACCACACGTCGCCGGCGAGCAGGAACGCGAGCGCCACGGCCGCGGTTGCGACCGCCGAGATCTGGAGCGTGCGGGCCGAGCCGAGCCGCGTGTCCGCCACGTGGCTCCACACCGGCGACGCGAGGACGCCGGCCAGGGAGGCGAGCGCCAGCACGAGCCCGATCCGGTCGGCCGCGAGCCCGCGCTCCTCGAGCCGCAGCGCGAAGAAGGAGAGGATCGACGCGGCCGAGACCCCGCCTACGACGAACAGCAGACGGACGTCGCGATCCGCCCGCGTCACGGTCGCCCTTCCACGACGAACGCGCCGTAGCCGACGACGCGCCGCGGGTCACCGGCGGTGTCGGCCGATGTGCGGAGGTCGAGCAGACGCACGATGAGCCCCTCGCGGCGTGCGAGCTCGACGAGACCACGCAGCACGAACGAACCGCACGCGTCCTCGGCCCCGATCGCATCGGGCTCCCGCGCGAGCACGGCCTCCGCCGTCCGCCGGTCGAGCCGCTCCGCGGTCGCCCGGTCGTGGTAGTGGCTGAGGTCAGTGCTCACGACCACGAACGCGTGCGGCAGGAGCGCGGCGATCAGATCGGCGACGGACCTCGGCTCGGCGACCCCGACCGCGATCGGCAGGATCGCCGGCTCGCGGCCGAGCGCTCGCGAGAGGAAAGGCAGCTGGACCTCGAGCGAATGCTCGAGCTCGTGCGGCCGGTCGTCCACGACCGCCCCCGCCCCGACGGCGGCCCGGCGCAGGTCGGGGTCGATGCGGACGGGCCCGAGCGGGGTGCGCCACGTGTCAACGCCGGGCACGGCCGTTCCGAGCAGCGGCACGAAGTGCGCGGGACCGAGGAGCGCGATCCTCGAGATCTCGCGTCCGCGCAGGAGCGCGTACGCCGTCGCCGCGACCGGCCCCGAGAACACGTACCCCGCGTGCGGGACGACGAGCGCGAGCGGCTCCCCGACGTCGCCGGGCGGACGGGCTTCATCCAGCAGCGCGTCCACCTGCGCGGCGAGCTCGCCGGGATCGGAGGGGTAGAACGTGCCGGCGGCCGCGGCTCGACGTTCAGCCACCGCTCGCCGGGTGCTCATCGCCCGACGCCGATCCGCACCGGGAGCCGCCGCGACCCCCAGCTCCCGGGCGCGCCGTCGAACACCCCGGGAAGGGCGGTGCCGCACGCGCTGCATCGGCCCTCGGGGTCGAGCGCCCAGGTGCCGAGCTCGTACCCGTCGCGCTCGACCACGAGCGCGCGGCACGACGGGCACCTCGTGCTCTGCCCATCGGCGTCGTGAACGTTGCCCGTGTACGCGAACCGCACCCCGTTCGCCATCGCGACCGCCCTCGCGCGTGTGAGGGTCGCGGGCGGGGTGGGCGGTCGGTCGCGCATCTTCCAGTCGGGATGGAACGCGGTGAAGTGCATCGGCACGTCGGGACCGAGGCGCTCGACGACCCAGCGTGTCATCGCGTCGAGCTCGCCATCCGCGTCGTTCAGCCCCGGGATGAGGAGCGTCGTGAGTTCGACCCACACCGACGTCTCGTGCACGAGGTACTCGATCGTCTCGAGCACCGGCGCGAGCTTCCCGAGGCATACCCGCCGGTAGAAGGCCTCGGTGAAGGCCTTGAGATCCACGTTCGCCGCGTCCATGTGCGGGAAGAGCGCCTCGCGCGCCGCGGGGGTCGCGTACCCGGCCGTCACGGCCACCGTGTGGATCCCGCGCTGGCGACACGCGTCGGCCACGTCGACCGCGTACTCGAGGAACACGATCGGATCGTTGTACGTGAAGGCGACGCTCCGGCATCCGAGGCGGACGGCCGCATCCGCGATCGCCTCGGGGGTGGCGGCGTCCGCGAGCGTGTCCGTCTCGCGGGACGTCGAGATGTCCCAGTTCTGGCAGAACCGGCAGCCGAGGTTGCACCCCGCGGTCCCGAACGACAGCACGGACGTCCCCGGCAGGAAGTGGTTCAACGGCTTCTTCTCGATCGGGTCGACGCAGAACCCGCTCGAGCGCCCGTAGGTCGTGAGGACGATCGCGTCACCGGAGCGCGCCCGCACGAAGCAGAAGCCGCGTTGCCCCTCGTGCAGCCCGCACGCCCGGGGGCACACGTCGCACCGCACCCGCCCGTCCGGGAGCGGGCGCCACAGCTCCGTCGCATGACCGGCGAGCTCGAGCATCGGAACCCTCACCATGATGCGCCCCCGCGTCCACGGACGGGCACCCGCACGACCCGCTACCGGCGGGCTCCTCGCGCTGACGTCGGTGCTCGGCTCTCTCTACCCGGCGGCGACGGTGCTGCCCGCCCGCTTCGTGCCGCACGAGCGGCTCGCGCGGCTCCAGGCAGTCGGCGTCGTAGCGGCGCTCGCCGGTGTCGCACTCATCACGGCCGGCTGGGGATCAGCCCTCGACGAGCCGGGCGACGCCGTCGAGCAGGATCTCGGCCGAGGCACGGTTCGTCGCGAGCGGCACGTCGTGCACGTCGCACACCTTCATCACGGCCTGGATGTCGGGCTCGTGCGGGTGCGCGGTGAGCGGGTCGCGGAAGAACACGACCGCCTGCACGTCGCCGTGGACGATCATCGCGCCGATCTCGAGGTCGCCTCCCTGGGGGCCGCTCGCCACGCGCTCGATCTGCAGGTCGAGCTGGGCCGAGAGCAGCGATCCCGTCGAGGCAGTCGCGACGAGCTGCAGACGCCGCAGCAGGTCGACGTGATCCTTCGCGAAGCGCAGGAGATCGTCCTTCTTGCCATCGTGCGCGACGAGCGCGAGCGTGAACGGACGATCGCTCATGGCCCCAGCCTACCCCTCTCGGCTCCGGCGCTCAGCTCTGGAAGCCGAGGCCGAGACGCTCGAGCCCGCGGAGCCACAGGTCTCGGCGCCCGGTCTCGTCGAGCCGCTCGTAGGAGCGGATCGTCCGCCGGATCCCGAGCGAGCGCGCGGGCTCGGGCGGGAACGGCAACGGCTTGCGCCGAACCATCGACAGGCGGGTGCGCTCCGTATCGAGCCCGTCGAGCAGGTCGAGCGCGGTGAGCGCCCCGAAGCGCGTCGCGCCGACGCCGAGCCCCGTGTAGCCGAGCGAGTACGCGAGCCGGCCGCCGTGGGCCGTGCCGAAGAAGACCGAGTAACGGCTGCACGTGTCGATCACTCCGCCCCATCGGTGGGTGAACCGGATGCCCTCGAGCGCGGGGAAGACCTCGAAGAAGCTCCGCGCCAGCCGCGTGTGCACCTGCTCGTCCTGGTCGAACCGTCGCGCGACACCGTTGCCGTAGTGGTAGGTCGTGTCGAAGCCACCCCACAGGATGCGGTCGTCGGCGGACAGCCGGAAGTAGTGGAAACGGTTCGCCGCGTCCCCCAGACCCTCGCGAGCCGCCCAGCCGATCGCCGCGCGCTGCCCGGCCGAGAGCGGCTCGGTCATCAGGACGTGGTCGTAGACCGGGACCATGAAGTTCCGGATCCGCCGGAGCAGCGGTGGGAACGCGTTCGTCGCGAGGAGCACGCGCTCGGCGACCACCACGCCGTCGCGCGTCGCGAGGAGCAGCCCGCCGCGCTCCCGCGAGATCGAGCGGACCGGCGAGCCCTCGTGGATCCGCACGCCGAGCCGGACCGCCGCGTCGCGGAGCCCCCACGCGAGCTTCGCCGGGTTCACGAGCGCGTGCCCCTCGCCCCCGATCCGCAGCGCCCCGATGTACGCAGGCGAGCGCAGGACGGCTTGCGCCGCAGCGTGATCCAGCACCTCGCCCTGGCCGCCGAAGCGGCGCTGGCTCTCCGCCGCGTGCGGGAGCCACGCGAGCTCATGCGGGCGACGAGCGAACAGCATCATCGAGGTCATCTCGAGCTCCGCGTCGATCCCGTGACGCTCGAGTGCCGCACACAGGCCTCGGAAGGTCTCGAGCCCCTGGCGCTGGAGCTCCTCGATCTCGTCGGGGAACCGCTTGAGCCCGTTCTCGAGCGTGTGGGTGATCGAGGAGGACAGGAAGCCGCCGTTGCGACCGCTCGCGGCCCAGCCGACTCGGCCGCCCTCGAGCAACACGACATCGCGACCCGGGTCGCGCTCCTTCGCCTCGATCGCCGCCCACAGGCCGTTGAACCCGCCCCCGACGATCGCGAGCTCGGCGCGTTCCTCGCCCGCGAGCGCCGGGAGAGCCTCCGAACGTGCGGGGTCATCGAGCCAGAAGGACAGCGGCTTGGCGCCGGCGAAGGAACGGGCGACGGGATCGACGGGCACGGATCGAAGGGTACCGCTCGGATCGGGGCAGGGTCCCCCGGGACCCCTTGACCCCCGACTCCTAGTGCTTCGGCCAGTTCGCCGCACCGGCGAGCGCCACGGCGGCGACAGCGGCGATCGACACCAGGAGGTACCGGGCCCTACGCAAGAACTGCATCGGTTCCTCCTCCCCTTCAGGAAACCGGAATGTAACTCGATACTTATCTGAGAGACAAACCCTGTGGTAGGGTCGAACGGCAGCGCCGGGCAAGGCGATCCCGTGCCCGAGCCCGCACGATCCTTCCCTCGCGCGGTCCGGAGGTGCGGTGTGATCGGAACCAGGCTCCGCGAGTTACGCGCCGAGCGTGGCCTCACCCAGCGGGAGCTCGGAGCCCCGCGATACACCCACGCCTACATCAGCACGATCGAGGCCGGGCGCCGCAACCCCTCCCGGACCGCCATCGAGTTCTTCGCGGACAAGCTGGGGGTGGACCCCGACCATCTGGCCACCGGACGCCCACCGGACCTGATCCTCCGCCTCGAGATGCAGCTGCAGGACGCTCGCGTCTCGGTCTCCGACGGCCGTCTCGACGAGGCGGAGCAGATGTTCGCCCACGTGGCCTGGGACGCGCGGAGGTTCGGCCTCGTCCGTCTGCACGCGCAGGCGGAGGAGGGGCGCGCGCTCCGCCGAGAGCGGGCCGGCGATCCCGCCGGGGCCCTCAGCCAGTACCGGCGAGCCGTCGAGCTCCTCGCCGAGGAGCTCCCGACCGCCCGGGCCGATGCGGTGGCCGGCATGGCCCGCTGCCTCGAGGCGCTCGGGGACGGCCGCTACGCGATCCACCTCCTCGAGAGCCTGCTCGACGAGATCGGGCGTGCGGGCCTTCCGGACCCGAACGCGTTGGCGCGCGTGCACGCGTCGCTCGTCGACGCGTACCTCGACGCCGGGCTCTACGCTCGAGCGGCCGAGTCCGCCGCCGAGCTCGAGCATCTCTCCCCCCGCCTCACCGATCCGGCCCGCGTTGCGCAGATGCACATGAACAGCGCCCACCTGTACCTGGTGCAGGGCAAGATCGAAGACGCGGAGCGCTCGCTCCAGCGCGCCGAGGACGCGTACCGGCAACTCTCCCTGCGAACCGAGCTCGGGGGGACGTTCCTCGCCCGTGGGTACGTGCTCTCGCGGGACGGCAGGTTGGGCGAGGCCCGCGAGCAGCTCGAGCAGGCGATCCGGGTATTCGACGAGACCGGCAACGAGAAGGACCTCGTGCGAGCGCTGAACGAGCTCGCGCGGGTGGAGCGCGTCGAGGGCAACGGCGAACGTGCGCGTGAGCTGCTCCAGCGCACGATCCGCACGGTCGGCGCCTCGGACGCACCGATCGCGGCATGGGCCCATCGAGAGCTCGCGCTCACGGCGCCCCATGAGGAGTCCGGCGAGGCCGAAGAGCACCTGCGCATCGCGATCGACCTGTACGCGCGTGCCGAACAGACCGTCGACCTCGCGGTGACCTACCGCGCGCTGGGCGACGTGCTCGACGAGCGCGGCGACCGCGATGGCGCGTTCGAGGCCTACCGGACGGGCATCCTGGCGCTCGAGCCTCACCTGTAGGACCCGCCGCCACTAGACTCCCGGCGTGACCCGCCCCCTCCGCATCGGTGTCCAGCTCCCGGAGGTCGAGCGCGAGGTCCGCTGGCCCGAGTACGTCGCGATGGCGCGCGCGGCCGAGGACGTCGGCTTCGACTCGATCTGGGTGGGCGACCATCTCCTGTACCGCGGCGACGGCCGCCCCGAACGCGGACCGTGGGAGGCCTGGACGACGCTCGCGGCGCTCGCTGCGGTGACCGAGCGCGTGCGCCTCGGACCGCTCGTCGCGAGCGCGGCCTTCCACGCGCCGGCGATGCTCGCGAAGCAGGCAGCCACGGTCGACGAGGTGAGCGGCGGGCGTCTCGTGCTCGGCATCGGGGCGGGATGGAACCGGATCGAGTTCGACGCGTTCGGCTTCCCCTTCGACCACCGGATCGATCGGTTCGAGGAGTCCTTCGCGATCGTCCGTCGGCTGCTCGACGGGGAGCGCGTCACCTTCCAGGGCGCCTACCACCGCGTGCGGGACGTGGTGCTCCTGCCCGCCCCCGCGCGACGGCCGACGCTCATGCTCGGCAGCACCGGCGAGCGGATGCTGCAGATCGGGCTCCCGCACGTGGACGTGTGGAACACCTGGTACGACTGGCACGGCAACACGCCCGAGGGCTTCGCGGCCGGCAACGCCCGCATCACGGAGGCCGCGCTACGCGCGGGACGGGAGCCCTCGAGCCTCGAGCGGAGCGTCTGCGTGCTCGTCGTGCCGGATCGCTCCGCCGCCGAGCGGCCGATCGATCCGGGGTGCCCGCCGCTGGAGGGCGGGCCTCAGGCGATCGCCGACGGACTCCGCGCCTTCGCCGAGGCCGGCGCCGATGAGGCGATCTGCGTTCTCGGCCCGATCACCGAGCGCTCGATCCGCGGCCTGGGCGAGGTCCTTGCGCTCCTCGACGCCTGAGCCGCCCGAGCCGCTCGATCTCATGGTCGAGGTCGCGAGCTGAGGCGGAGAACCGTCCACCCGCCGTCGCCGCGGCCTACCCGGCCGTCGCGATGCGGCGGGCCTCGATGATCGCCCGCATCGCCTCGATCGCCTCGGCCGGCAGCATCGGGACCTCGTGCGTCACGAGGACCTCGGCCACACGGGCCCGGGCGCGCTGTAGCAGCGTAGTCGCGCCGCCGTCGGTCCACGTGCGCCGGTCCTCCGTCGAGAAGAGCCGAGGCGTGAACAGCTCGCGGAAATGACGCAGGGTGTGCGGCTGGCCGAGGTACGTCTCGCCGATGCCGACCGCGCGGATCGTCTCGAGCGCGAGCGTCTCCTCGTTCACCTCGAAACTCGCCAGGCCGCGACGGAGCATCCCGATCACCTCGTCGGCCACCGCGACGACCGAGGGCGAGTGCGCTAGGCCCGCCTCGCTGTTCCCGACGTCGAAGACGAGGTCGACGGCGCCGAGCGTCGACGCGACGGAGTACAAGGCCGACTCGACGAAGGCCTGCTCGTCGTCGAGCTTCGCGTCGGAGCCGCCGCCGACCCCGAGGCACGGCAGCCCGTACCGGCGAGCGAGCTCGGCCGCCGCGATCACCAGCGACATCGCGAGTGGGCCGCCGCTCGAGGAGTTGCCGGTCCGCATGTCGACGACCATCGGCACGGCGCCGGTGACGAAAGGGGTGCCCGGGCGGGCGAGCTGCGCGATCACGAGGCCCGCCAGCGACTCGGCGTTCGTGAGCGCCGCAGCTCCCGCGTAGGTCACCGGCGAGGTCGCGCCGACCTGCGGCGCCGACTGCAGGCAGACCGGGATCCCCCACTCGGCCGCGAGGAGCAGCTTGTCGAGCGTCTCGGGGTTGAACAGCAACGGCGAGACCGGGTTCAGGTACGGCATCACGAACGGCTTGCGCCGCAGTTCCTCTCGGCCGCCCACGACCGCCGCCGCCATCTCGAACACGTCCGAGAGGCCGTCCGCGTCGGCGATCAGCACGACGAGCGGCTTCGTCGTGTTCGTCACCATCGCCAAGAACTCGTACTGGTTCACGAGCGTCTGCGGCACCGAGCCCGTCGCTCGGACGACGCCGGGAGTCGTGACGAAGTCCATGTTCGGCAGCGCGTCCGCGAGCCGCGCGACGTCGGCCACGTCCCGGTACGTGAAGGGTCGGACCTCGCCGGTCGCGGGGTCGACATACTGCAGCGCCGTGACCCCCGGCGAGAAGTGGGTGCGGCGCTCGTCCCCGCCGAGCGCGATCCGGGGCTCGCCGTCGCGACCGAAGAGCGTGAAGGCCTTCGGCGCCGACGCGATCGCCCGCTCGGTCACCTCGGGCGGGATGGAGACGACGTCCTCGCCGGTGAGCGCACATCCGCCGCCCTCGAGCAGAGCGCGGGCGCGTTCGGTGGTCACACGGATCCCGGGGTCGCGGAGGATCTCGAGCGACGCCTCGTGCAGTCGAACCAGGCGGTCCTCGGGCAGCAGACGGAAGCTCACGCGCGGACGATATCGCGCCGGGTCCTCCCGCGCGCGGCTACCCCGTCTGGAACGGCAGTCCCGCGTCGTTCCACGCGGTGAACCCGCCCTCGAGCTCGTAGAACCCGGTCACCCCAGCATCGACCAGGTCCTGGGCGGCCTGCGTCGACATGTTGCCGCTGCGGCAGTAGATGACGAGCTTCGGGTCGCCGCCCGTCGGCAGTTCGTCGGCGCGCGAGGCGAGATCCAGGTACGAGATCGACGCGTCCGTGCCCACGATGTCGCCCTCGTACGGTACGTGGACGTTCACGAGGTAGACGTCCTCCTGGTCCATCATCTGCTGCAGCTCGGCCGGTGAGAGCCGCGTCCACCCGAGCTCGCCCGAGCCCCCCGCCCCCTCATCCGCACCGTCCGAGCTCGAGCACGCCGAGAGCACCACGAGCGCCAACGCGACGACCAGCAGGACCTTGGATCGCTTCACCGCACACCTCCGGAGATCGGCATCCCCCGAGCCTAGCGGACCCCCGCGCTCCTGAGCATCACGCGAGCTCCGCGGACCCGCGGAGGTTCTCGCGCGCCTCGTTCGCCGCCGCGAGGGCGACGAGGAGCGCCGCGGTCGGGTCCGCCCACCACCAGCCGAGCCCCGCGTTCAGGGCAAGTCCGGTAAGCGTGAGGGTCGACAGGATCCCGTCGAGGAACGTCATCGAGGCCTCTGAGCGGAGCGGCGCCGAGTCGAGGCGATCGGCCGTCCGGCGCTTGACGGCCGCGAGGCCGAACATCACGACCGCCGTCACCGCGAGGTACGCGATGCCGATCATCGACTCGCCCGCCCGCCGACCGGTGACGAGGTCTCGGACGGCCACGGTCGCGAGGACGAGCGCGAGCAGGGCGAAGGCGCCGGCCACCAGGCGGAGCGCGACCCTCGTCCGGGCCGGGTGATCGACCGGGTGCCCCGGGCGCACGTGCCAGACGACGACCAGGGACGCGAAGACCTCGATCACCGAGTCGGTCCCGAACCCGATGAGCGCCAGCGACCCCGCCGCGATCCCGAGCCCCACCGTGAGCACGGCCTCGCCGAGGTTCCAGGCGATCGTCGCGAACTCCAGACGCAGGGCTCGACGCTGCAGCCGAGCGCGGTCGGCAGGCATCGCGGACATGGCGCTCATCGTCGCAGAGACGGGCTCGCCCATCCCGCTCCGAGGCGTACTAGGCTCGGTCCCCGTGGACGACCGGCCGCAGCAACGCAACCTGGTCCTCATCTTGGCGCGCAACTTCGCGGCGCAGCTCGCGACCGCGGTCTTCCTCGTGGACGAGCTCGGAACCGTCATCTACTACAACGAGGCCGCCGAGCGACTCCTCGGCCGGCGGTTCATCGAGGGCCACGGCATGCCGGCCGACGAGTGGTCGACGGCCTTCCGCCCGCACGACGAGCAGGGCAACCCGCTCCCCCTGGAGGCGCTGCCGATCGGCGTGGCCATCGTCCAGCGCGAGCCCGCCCACGGCATCGTCACGATCACCGGCGCCGACGGCGTGCGCCGACGGATCGAGGTGACGTCCTTCCCGCTGTTCGCGCACTCCGAAGACATGGTCGGCGCGATCGCGATCTTCTGGCAGCTCGGCGGGGACGGGTAGTGCGCGTCCGCGTCTGGGGCTCGCGGGGCTCGCTCGCGTCGCCCGGCCCGGAGACCGTGCGGTACGGCGGCAACACCGCCTGCGTCGAGGTGCGCCTCGCCGACGGCGAGCTAGTCGTCCTCGACGCCGGGACCGGCATCCGGCCGCTCGGCGCGGAGCTCGCACGGGAGGGGCCGCAGCGGATCCATGTGCTCCTCACGCACCTCCACGTGGACCACGTGGAGGGTCTCGGGATGTTCGCGCCGATCTGGTCGCCGGACACCGAGCTCCACGTCTGGGGCCCGTCCTCGCCCGTCGCCTCTCTCGCCGAGCGCATCGCGATGTACTTCTCGCCGCCGCTGTTCCCCGTCCACCTGTCCGAGGTCCCCGCCCACATCACGTTCCACGACGCGTCCGAGACCGAGTGGCGGATCGGTGGAGCGCGCTTGACGTCGCACGCGATCGTGCACCCGGGCCCGACCGTCGGCTACCGCATCGCGGAGAACGGTGGCGTGCTCTCGTACCTCACCGACCACGAGCCGGCGCTCGGCACCGATCTCGCGACGGAGTCGACGGAGTGGATCTCGGGATACGCGCTCGCGTACCGCGCCGACGTCCTCATCCACGACTGTCAGTACACGCCGCAGGAGTACCGGACCCGGCTCGGGTTCGGGCACTCCACGACCGAACACGCCGCGACCTTCGCGAGGAAGGCCGACGTCGGCTCGCTCCTGCTCTTCCACCACGACCCTATGCACGCCGACGCGCAGCTCGAGTCGATGCGCGAGGAGGTCGTGGAGCGCTGGGGCGTCGAGCCCGAGCGCGTGACCATCGCCGCCGAGGGCGCGACGTTCGAGGTCTGAGCCGGGCCCTCAGCCGAGGAGCTCGCGGCCCATCGCCTGGCGCCATTCCTCGTTGAAGTTGTAGAGGAAACGGTCCTGGCGCGGATACACGCCGCGGGTGAACGCGCGCGAGCCGACGCCGGTCTGCGCACGCGCACACACGTCCCAGTCCTGCTTGCTGATCAGGTCCCAGAACGCGACGACGGGCTCGGGCTTGAACAGCTTCGGGTCGGCGATCGTCTCGGGACGGAAGAGGTACTCGGAGACGACCGTGGTGTGCGAGGGCCCCTTCGGCAACCCGATGTAGTACATGACGCAGTCCGGGTGCAGGTTAAGCATGAGGTTCGGGAACTCGTAGCTCCCGTAGTACATCGAGTGGTCCTCGGGCAGCAGGTCCGGGAGCTTCGGGAGCTCGGAGCGCCCGGTCTCGGTGAAGCTCGTGGCGCCCTCCATCATCCAGTTGCCGTCGTCGCGCGTCTCCTCGTCCCACACCTCGCCGAAGCGGAAGAGCGGGACGACCTGCACGAGCTCGGGGTGCACGCTCGGGCAGTGCAGGCACTCGTTGTAGTTCTCGACGACGATCTTCCAGTTCGCCTCGACCTCGTAGACGATCCGCACGCCGATCCGAAGCTCGTCCATCTTGAAGCGCTCGAATGCGGTGATCGACTCGGCGCCGTCGGTGAGCGCCTCCATGAGCGGGCGCGGCTCCGAGGACAGGTTCGCGAACAGGAAGCCCGCGTAGGCATCGACGGCGAAGGGGTACAGCGGGTACCGGGCTCGGTCGAAGTGCTCGTCCTCCTTCACGTTCGGCGTGCCGATGAGCCGGCCGTTCAGGTCGAACGTCCACGCGTGGTACGGACAGCGGAACGCCTTCCTCGCGTTGCCCTTCGTGTCGTCGTCGAGGAACTTCGTCCCGCGGTGGCTGCACACGTTGTAGAACCCGCGGAGCTCGCCCTCGGCGTTGCGGACGACGAAGACGGACTCGCCGGCCAGGTCGCGCACGAGGTAGTCGCCCGGAGCCGGGATCTCCTCGGTCCGCCCGAGGCAGACCCAATCGCCCCACCAGATCCGCTCGCGTTCCTGCTCGTAGACGTCGGGGCTCGTGTAGTCGGCACCCGACAGGGTCGCGCGCGGCCGCCAGCCGCGCTCGTCGTGGCGGATGTGGTCGGACGCCGGGTGCTGGGTCTGCATCGTCACCTGCTCCTTGAACGACGGTTCAACTCGAAGGCGACAGGATACGCCGGAGCGACGCGGGAGGGGAAGGGTCGAGCCGGCGCGGCGCCGCCGACCGGCGGGACGGGGTTGCGTCCGGACCGCTCGGGAGCAAGAGTGGGGTCTCGCGATCGGGTGGGGGAGGACGAGATGGCCGAGACCCAGAACGACTTCGACTACACGGGCCTGCATGCGTTCGTGTTCATCGACCGCGTGCCCGAGGGCGACACACCCCGGTCGCTGGTCGAGAGGCTCCGCGGGATGGGCCGCCCGCCCGAGGGGCCGGTGCTGTTCGCCTCCGACGCCGTCGGGCCGTACCTCGCCTTCGCGCACCTGCGCGTCGAGGAGGACGACCTGTCCGCCCTCCAGGACCTCATCAGCGGCGAGCTTTGGGAGCGGGGCGTGCACTGCCGCTACTGCGTCGAGACCCGCGTCTACACCGACCCGGCCGAGCGGCTGATCGGAACGAAGCGCTCGACGCCCGAGATCATCGGGCTGGTCTCGATCGTGGCGGAAACGGGGCGGGTGGACGAGGTGCTCGAGCATCTCGGTCGCATCTCCGCCTTCAAGGGCGCGTCCGTCGTCACCGGGGACTTCGACATCTTGCTGCAGCTCGGCGACGACAGCTTGCGCGAGGTCGTCGAGGCCGGGATGGGCGACCTCCAGCACATCGACGGCATCGTGCACACGTCGACCGCGCTGCTCGACGGCCGGCGCTGATCCCCCGGCTCACCCGCCGGGGGCGATGAGCTTCGCCTCGGCACCCTTGCGCCGGAACAGCTCCAGCGCCTCGGCGCGCTGGGATGCGGCGTCGCTGCGGCCGAGCGTTTCCAGCACGTCCGCGAGCGCCGCGCGCGTCTGAGCACGGAGCAGCAGCCAGTCGGTCGAGCCGGCCAGCGCATCCGCCTGCCCGGCGAGCTCGATCGCCCGGTCGGCCTCGCCGCGCCGAGCGGCAACGCGCGCGCGGATCGAGCGCCAGGCGACCTGCGTCTCGATGTCGTCCTCGGGACCCTCGCGCTCGACCTCGGCGGCCAGAGCGTCGGCCTCCTCGTCCCCACCCACGTCAAGCAGCGCCTCGGCGAGGCCGAGCGCGGCCGGACGCGCGTTCACCTCGTCCCCCTGTTCGACGAACGAGGCGTGCACCGAGCGGTGGAACTCGACCGCGGCGGCCGGGTCGCCGCGTCGGCTCGCGATCTCGGCGAACGTCTCGGTGCACCGGGCCAGCCACCGCCGCTGACCCAGGTCGCGGAGCGTGTCTCGCGCCAGCTCCGCCTCGGCCTGGGCCCGGTCGAGCGCGCCCCTCAGCGCGAGCGTCGTCACGAGGTCGAGCCGGACGGCCGCCTGCGTGAGCCGGTCGTCGGCGAGGTCTTCGACGAGCGCCGCGAGCCGGCGCTCGACGTCGGCGAGCGACGCCGGCCCCCGGAGCAGCGCCGCCCCGAGGGTTGCGGCGGCGTCGGCCATCGCGCGCCGGTTCCCGGTCTCGCGCGCGAGCGCGAGACCACGCTCGGCGTCTGCCTGCATCGCGGCCGCGCTCCCCTCCAGCCAGCCGACGACCGACCGCGTGGCGTAGGCGGTCGCGAGATCCTCGTGGTCGCCCGCGGCCTCGAAGATCTCGATCGCCCGATCGAGCACCGCACGCAGGGTCTCCCGTGGGACCGCGTTCGGGTCCCCGAGGAAACGCAGGAGCGCGTGCTGCATGCGCGCGCGCTCGGCGAGGAGACCGGTGGCGTCCGGGCCGAGCTCCTCGAGCAGGGTCGCGACCGCGACGCCGGCTCGCTCCGTGTCACCCGCATACAGGAGCGCGTCATGGAGATCGGCGAGGATCGGGCCGCGCGCTTCTTCGCCCACCGGCATGAGCGCGGCGGCGCGGTCCAGGGTCGAGGCGGCCGTCATCACGTCGCCACGAGCGATGGCGGACCGCCCGGCGCGCGCGAGATGCCCGGCCGCCCTCGCGCCGAGCGCGCCCGCCCGGGAGGCGACCGCGGGCCCGAGCTCCCGCAGGTACCCGCTGGCTCGCTCCAGGTGCAGCCCCACGAGCGCATCGACATCCACGCCCGGCTCCGACGCGGCGACGAGCCCCGCAGCCCGCTCGTGGAGCGCGGCGCGGCGGGCCTTCGGGATCGCTCCGTAGGCCGCCTCCCTCGTGAGCTCGTGCCGGAACCGGTAGGTGCCGGGGCGCTCCGTCTCGACGACGAGATCCCTGGACGTGAGCGCGCCGACGGCCTCCTCCGTCGCTCCCGCGCCGACCTCCGCGTCGTTCGCGAGCCGGGCGAGCATGTAGGCGTCGAAGGTCGAGCCCAGGATCGCGGCGGACTGGAGCACATCCTTCTCGACCCGGGAGAGCCGGTCGATGCGCGCCGCGAGCAGCGCCGAGATCGTCGGCGGGACGGAGCCCGACACGCCTTCCTCACCCTCGCGGAGCGATGCCACGATCTCCTCGAGGAAGAACGGATTCCCACCCGCGGTCTCCACGACGCGGCCGAGCTCCTCGCTCTCGGCCCGCAGCGCGAGCGCGAGAGACCGCCCCTGGTCCTCGGTGAGCGGATCGAGACGGATCGAGAGCTCCCCCGGCCCCCGGCCCCACGACGGGCGCGCCTCGAGCAGGTCCGGGCGCGCGAGGCAGACGATCAGCAGCGGCGCGTCGCGCGACCATTCCGCGACATGCCGGACGCAGTCGAGCAGCGCCGGCGCCGCCCACTGGATGTCGTCGAGCACGAGCACGACCGGGCGCCGCCGCGCGAGGGACTCCAGCGCGATCCGGACGGCCGAGAGCGCCTCGTCGGGGGTGACCGGCCGCTCACCGAGTCCGACCGCCGCGCACAACGCCTCGGCGACGGCGCGCGCGTCCGTCCGCCCGGCGAGGAGTGCCTCGACGGCGTCGCACGGGTCCGGCGGCCCGCCCGCGCTCGCAACCTGCAGCAGCGCCTCGCCGACAGGACCGAGCGCCGAGCCCTCGCCGTACGCCCTGCAGCGCCCGACGAGCAGCGTGATCTCGGGCGCCTCGCGGTCCGAGAACTCGCGGACGAGGCGGGTCTTGCCGATCCCGGCGTCGCCCGCGATCGTCACCACGCGGCACCGGCGGGTACGGCGCGTGTCCTCGAGGAGGCTGCGCAGGAGCGCCAGCTCGGTCTCCCGGCCGACGAACCGAGCTCCCGGCCGGCCGCCGTCGCCCGGTGGGAGGACCCGGACCAGGTGGACGGGCCGGATCGCAGCCTCGAACCCCTTCAGGGCGAGCGGCGGGCCCGGCTCGCCCTCGGCCTGCGTGCGGACGAGGCGCCAGGTCTCGGCGTCGAGCAGCACCGCTCCGGGTGGCGCCGCCGCCTCGAGTCGCGCGGCGAGGTTCAGCACGGAGCCGGTGACGCTCGGACCCCCCGGATCGGCGCTCGCGACGACCTCGCCGGTCGCGACTCCGGCGCGGATGCCGATCCGCACGCCCCACCGCGCGTGGAGCTCGTCGTTCAGCGGCTCGAGGGCCTCGCGCATCTGGGCCGCGGTGCGGACGGCGCGCAGGGCGTCGTCCTCGTGGAGCTGCGGCACGCCGAACACCGCGACGACGGCGTCGCCGATGAACTTCTCGACCCGCCCGCCGTGGTGCTCGACGACCTCGCGCATCGCTTGCCAGTAGCGCGACATCACGCCGTGCACGGCCTCGGCGTCCATCCGCTCGGTCAACTCGGTCGAGCCGACGAGATCGCAGAACACGACCGAGATCCTGCGTCGCGAGGTCGGCGCCCCCGCCTGGAGCGGCGCGCCGCATGCGTTGCAGAACCGGGCGTCCTCCAGGTTGCCCCCACCACAGACCGAGCACGTCCGCACGGAGGGAGCCTATGCCGAGGTCCGGAAGGTCGCGAGGTCAGGCGTCGGGTTTCGTCACGTCGGCGAGGTCAGCCGCGGTCGCCCGGAGCAGGTCGGCCGAGGTCATGTGCAGGTTCACGCCGCGCGCGCCGCCGCCGATCGCAACGCGCTCGCGGCCGCGGATGCTGGCGTCCGCGATCACCGGCCACGCGCTCGCCGAACCGAACGGAGTGATCGCGCCGCGCTCGTAGCCGGTGGCCGCCTTCGCCTCCTCCTGGTCCGGCAGCGAGAGCCGGCTCACGCCGAGGTGCGCTCGGAGCTTCGGCCAATCGATCTGGCGCCCGCCCGGCACGAGGACGAACACGTAGTCCTCGGCGCCGCGACGGATCACGATCGTGCGGAGCAGCTGCTCGAGCGCGATGCCCTGCAGCGCGGCGCTCTCCTCGGCGCTCCTCGGTCGCTCGGTCTGCACGACCTCGAACGCGATGCCCGAGCCCTGCAGCGCGCGCGTAGCGGGGGTGTCCATGACGAGCAAGCCTACCGGGGCTCGGGAAGCGAGAGGAGCCACTCGGCGAGCGGTGCGAAGTTCGAATGCAGCAGGAACTGATGGCCGCCGTCCGCCAGCGTCCGGCGCTCGGCGTGCGGGAGGAGCGCCGCCCATCGGTCTTGCGCGAGGGTGCGCACGGTGCGGTCGTCGCGCGCGTTCAGGAGGAGCGCCGGGATGTCCGGCGGCAGCGCGCGTACGAGCTCGAGCTCGGGCAGCACGCCCGGGTCCCAGAGCGCCGAGACCATCGTGCGGGTGCGGCTGTGGAAGCGCTGGCGCCCGAAGTCCATCACGAGCCCCGCGGGATAGCCGCGCAGGACGCCGATCGGCACCGCGACGAACGGCCACAGCGCGCGCACGAGGGGTCCGGCGACACGCAGGCCGGTCGGCGGGCTCGCGCGTCGAGCCCAGGCGGGCGCGCCCTCGCCCGCCGGG
>CAYUSA010000045.1:0-23481 GCA_964447335.1 uncultured Actinomycetes bacterium | reverse complement strand
TGGGATACCGATGAGTTCATCCCGCAGAGTGTCTGCCCGTAACCTGGGCCGCACGTTCTAGGTCACCCTCGACCGGCATGGTGACGATCGCCGAGAGCGCTGTGCTGAGCGTGCTGTGTGTCGTCCTCACGGTCTACACGTTGCTCCTGTTCGTGAAGGTCATCGTGTCCTGGGCGTCACTGTTCGGCTTCCGCCGTCCATACGCGGGGCCGCTGCGGTGGGTGCTCGACGTGCTCGACGACGTGACCGAGCCGGTGCTCCGCCCGCTCCGGGCGCTGATCCCGCCGATCCGGGCAGGGGGCATGGGGCTCGATCTCTCGATCATCGTCGCGTTCGTTATCCTTGCGGTCCTGCGAACCGCGCTGAAGTGCTAGCGCACCGGACTGCTGGGGGGAAGGCATGCGAAGGAAGAAGGCTGAGGGCTCGAGCGCGGTCGCCGGGGGCGACGGCCGGATCACGCCCATGGACGTGCAGCAGGTGGAGTTCCGCCTGGCGTTCCGCGGCTACAACGAGCGTGACGTCGACGCCTTCCTCGATCGCATCACGGAGGACCTCGCTGCGGCTATGGAGGAGAACCAGCGCCTGCGCGCCGGAGGCGCGGTCGCGCCCCCAGCTCCGATCGTCGCCGACGTTTCCTCGGCGCGCAGCGAGGCCGAGCGCATCGTGGCCGAGGCGCGCGAGGAGGCCGCGAGGATCGTCCGGGACGCGGAGGCTCGCGCGGCCGCGAGCGGTGCTCCGAGCGGCGACACGCGTGCCGCCGTCGCCCCCTTCCTGAACACCGAGCGCGAGTTCCTCCAGAGCCTCGGATCCCTCGTGCAGGGTCATGCCGAGGAGATCAAGCACATGGTCCTCGCCCTGCGCGCGCGCTCGGAGGCCGCGACCCTGCCCGCCCCCGCCCCCGCGACAGCCGAGCCGTCCTTGCGGGCGACTCCCGCGACCGTCGTCGCCGAAGAGGACTCGAGCGACGAGGCGCCGGTGACGGCGTCGGAGGATGCGGCCACCGTGCAGGACGAGGTGTTCGCTCCGATCTCGGTACCGGACTCGCCGGACGACGCCGTTCGGGAGGAGCCCGCCACGGCGCCGGCGCCGCCGGCCACGCTGCGGCAGGACTCGGGGGAGCGCTCGCTGCGCGAGCTCTTCTGGGGCGAGGACTGAGCCCAGCGGGCTCGTCCGACCGACGCCCCGCGCTCCTGTACGTCGCGGCGTTCGCGCTCGTGCTGGCCGCCGCCGTGGTGCTGCTCGTCGGCATCGCGCGGGACGACGCCACGACGATCGCCGTCTCGCTCGCGGGCAGCGTCGCGGCGATGATCCTGCTGTGGGCCGGCGTGACCCGGAGCTCAGGCTCGCCGCAGCGTGATCGCGAGGGCTGAGCCCTCGATCTGGACCTCCTGCCGGAAGGTCGCGTCGGGCACCGCGCCGCCCACGAGCTCGGTCGCCAGCGTCTCGGCTGCGATATCGGCGCCGTGGGCCGCGAGTGCGTCGGCCATCTCGCCGCCGGCCTCGACGCCGAGCACGATCCGGTCGCTCACGTCGAGCCCGGCGGCCTTCCTCGCGTCCTGAACCGAACGGACGAGCTCGCGCGCGAGTCCCTCGAGCCGCAGCGCCGGCGTGAGCTCGAGCTCGAGCGCCACCGTGATGCCGCCGTCGGCCGCGACGCCCCATCCCTCGAGCGTCTCCTGCGCGAGGTCCACGTCGTCCGGTCCGAGGTCCACGTTCCCGACCCTGACCCGCTCGCCCCGGGCGAGCGCCCCCGCGAGCGACCCGTCGTCGGTCGCGAGCGTCCGCGCCACGTCCTTCACACCCTCGCCGAGCCTCGGCCCGAGGGCCCGGAAGTTCGGCTTCGCGCGCCAGCGGCCGAAACCTGCGGCGGACTCGGCGAACAGGATCTCCTTCACGTTCAGCTCCTCGGCGACGAGCGGCAGGAGCGGCCGCAGCGCCTCGTGGGCGCCGGGGAGGTGCACGACGGCCTCGAGCAGCGGCTGGCGCACCTTGACCTTGGTCTCGGTCCGCACCCGGCGGCCGAGCTCGACGATCTGGCGGGCGGTCGCCATCGCCTCGTCGAGGCCGGGGTCGATCCGACCGGCGTCGCCGTCCGGGTAGTCCGCGAGGTGGACCGAGTCGACCGCGCCGCCGCGGCCAACCGCGAGATTGCGCCAGAGCTCCTCGGCGAGGAACGGGGTGAACGGCGCGAGCAGCGTTGCGACGGTCACGAGGCACTCGTGCAGCGTGAGGAACGCCGCACGCGTGTCGGCGCCGCCGGTGCGGTCCGGATCCCAGAACCGGCGCCGTGCGCGGCGCACGTACCAGTTCGACAGGTCCTCGACGAGTGCGGCGATCCGCCGGCCTGCGCCGGTCGCGTCGTAGGCATCGAGGCGCTCTCGAGCCTCGACGGCGGCGCTCGCGAGCCGCGAGAGCACCCACCGGTCGAGCACCGGGCGCTCGTTCGCGGGCACGTCCGGCCCCTGCGGGTCGAACCCACTCGCGTTCGCGTAGGTGACGAAGAACGCGTAGACGTTCCACAGCGTGAGCAGGAACTGCCGGACCACCTCGTCGAGGATCTCCATCCCGACGCGTCGCGAGGCCCACGGCGAGCCCGTCGTGATGAGGTACCAGCGGAGCGCGTCCGCCCCCTGTCGGTTCAAGACGTCCCAGGGGTCGATCGTGTTGCCGAGGCTCTTGCTCATCTTGCGCCCCTCGGCGTCCACCATGTGCCCGAGGCACACGACGTTGCGGTACGTGGTCGAGTCGAAGTGCAGGACGCCCTCGGCCATGAGCGTGTAGAACCATCCGCGCGTCTGGTCGATCGCCTCGGAGATGAAGTCGGCGGGGAAGCGCTCGGCGAACCGCTCGAGCCCTCGACCGAGGTCGGGGTGGTAGCCCCACTGAGCGAACGGCATCGCGCCCGAGTCGTACCAGGTGTCGATGACCTCGGGGACGCGGCGGGCGTCCGAACCGCACTCCGGGCACGGGAACGCGACCTCGTCGATCGCGGGGCGGTGCGGGTCGATCCCCGTGACGTCGCGGCCGGCGCGCTCCGAGAGCTCGGCGAGTGAGCCGATCGCCGTTGCGTGACCCTGCTCGCAGCGCCAGATGGGCAGTGGCGTGCCCCAGTACCGCTCGCGCGAGAGCGCCCAGTCGACGTTGTTCTCGAGCCAGTCGCCGTAGCGCCCGTGCTTGATGTGCTCGGGGAACCAGTTCACCGAGTCGTTCACCTCGAGGAGCCGGTCGCGGACCTGCGTCGTGCCGACGTACCACGACGTACGGGCGTAGTAGATGAGCGGTGTGCCGCATCGCCAGCACAGCGGGTACGTGTGCTCGATCGTCTCGGCGCGCAGCAGCAGCCCTCGCGAACGGAGCTCCTCCGTGATGAGCGGATCGGCGTCTTTGAAGAACAGGCCGCGGACGAACGCCGGCGCCTCGTCGGTGAAGCGACCCTCGCCGTCGACCGGCTTGAAGGTCGGCCAGCCCTCGCGGCGCCCGATCTCGAGGTCCTCGGCGCCGAACGCCGGCGCCATGTGGACGACGCCGGTGCCGTCCTCGAGCGACACGAAGTCCGCCGCGACCACGCGGTGCGCGCCCTCGACGTTCGGGTAGAGCGGCTCGTACCGGGCGCCGAGGAGCGCGCGCCCAGGCAGCAGCTGGACCTCCGTCGCGTCGGCGAGCACCCGCTCGAGGAGCTCGGCGGCCAGGATCAGGCGGTCGCCTTCGTGCTCCACCTCGACATAGGTGGCGTCCTCGTCCACCGCGACGCCGGTGTTCGAGATGAGCGTCCAGGGGGTCGTCGTCCATCCGAGCAGCGCGGCGCCGACGAGCGCGGGATCCGCAGCCTCGGCGATGCGGAACCGGATGAACACGCTCGGGTCTTCGACCTGCGTGTAGCCCATCGCGGTCTCGGCGTCCGAGAGCGCGGTGCCGCACCGGGGACAGTAGGTCGTCACCTTGTCGGCCTCGAACAGCAGGCCGCGCTCGTGCAGGCGCTTCAGCGACCACCAGACGCTCTCGATGTACTCGGTGTTCATCGTCCAGTACGCGTCGGCCGTGTCGATCCAGAAGCCCAGGCGCTCGGTGACCTTCTCCCACTCGTCGACGTAGCGCGAGACCGACTCGCGGCACCGGCGGTTGAACTCGGCGATGCCGAACGCCTCGATGTCGCGCTTGCTCTTCGTGCCGATCTCCTTCTCGACCTCGAGCTCGACGGGCAGGCCGTGGCAGTCCCAGCCGGCCTTGCGGGGGACGTGGTGCCCCGTCATCGCCTTGAAGCGCGGGTAGACGTCCTTGAACGTCCGGGACTCGGTGTGGTGGATGCCGGGGCGCCCGTTCGCGGTGGGCGGTCCCTCGTAGAAGACCCAGAGCGGGCCGTTCCGGCGCTCCTCGAGCTGACGATGGAAAACGTCGGCCTCGCGCCAGAAGCCCAGGATGCGCTGCTCGAGCTCCGGGAACCTCACCTTCGGGTCGACCGGCTCGAACCGCTGCATCCCGTGTCCTCCCGTTCCTGCCCCGCGGAACGCGAAAGCGCCCCGCCCCCATCCGGGGACGAGGCGCGAGCCCCGCGGTACCACCCCGCTTGCCCGGAGCCTCTCGGCTCCGCGCCGCTCATCGGCCGCCGTCACGGCCTCCCGCTGTCACGGGCGGACCCGTCCGCATCTACTGCGGGCGCGTGGCGCGCACCCGGTTCGGTCGGAGGCTCGGGGAGGATCTTCGCGAGGGGCCTGCCACCGGGCTCCCACCGTCCCCGGCTCGCTTCGGGAGGGAACCCTCGCTACTCGTTCCCGTCGTCGCCTGTGAGGGGTCATGCTACACGGCGGGATGGCCACGGTCACGGTTCACGTCGCACCTCGCTCAGGGCGCACGGCGGTCGAGGTCGGCCGGGAAGAGGTGACGATCCGCGTCCGGGCTGCTCCCGAGGGCGGGAGGGCGACCGACGAGGCCCGCAGGGCGCTCGCCGAGCGGCTCGGCGTCGCACCCGGCCGGGTACGCCTCGTCCGGGGGGCCAGGAGCCGCACGAAGGTGTTCGACGTGGCCGATCTCACGCCCGATGACCTGCGGGTTCGCCTCCGTGGGACGTGAGCAGCGTCGTTGTCGGCCCACCGCATGGGTGCTACCGTCCCTCGGCCATGGCCGGGAGAAGCGTCTACACGAAGAAGGAGCTGGACGAGCTCAAGGTGCGTCTCGTCGAGGAGCGCGCGGAGCTCGAGACCCAGCTCACCACGATCGAGGAGACGTCCTTCGCGACCTCGCAGTCGGACATGTCCGGCGAGGTCTCATTCGACGAGGAGAACGCCGACGCCGGGACCTTCACCTTCGAACGCGAGCGCGACCTCTCGATCGAGAACAACGTCCGCGACCTCATGAGCAAGATCGACCGGGCTCTCGAGAAGATGGACGAAGGGGCCTACGGCGTCTGCTCGCGTTGCGGCAAGCCGATCGAGAAGGCCCGTCTGAAGGCGCTGCCGTACGTCGACCTCTGCATCAAGGACGCGCAGGCCCAGGCCCGCCGGTAGCGGGGCGGCCGTGACGCGAGCCGTACGCCTCGCGGGGCTCCTGTATGCGACCGCCGTCGGCGCCTACGTGCTCGACCGCGTCACGAAGCTCTGGGTCGAGGGCTCGCTCGCGGGGCGGCCGCCGATCCGGGTCATCCCCGGTGTCCTGCAGCTCACCTACACGACGAACTCCGGCGGCGCCTTCGGCCTCGGACGGAGCGCCCCACTGCTGTTCGCGGGAGCGACGATCGTCGTCTCGGGCGTCATCGTGGCGGCGTCGCTACGCCTCGGCAGGCCGCGCGTCGCGGTCGCGCTCGGCTTGGTGCTCGGCGGCGCGCTCGGGAACCTCACGGATCGGGCCTTCAACGGGTCCGGGCTCTCGGGACGCGTCACCGACTTCATCGACTTCCGCATCTGGCCGGTGTTCAACGTCGCCGACTCGGCGATCGTCGTCGGCGCCGTGCTCCTCGCGCTGGCGAGCGTGCGCCGGGAGGACGAAGGGAAGACCTGAGGTGGCCGAGGGGTTCGAGGCGACGCCCGGTCGGCTCGACGCGGTGACGGCCGCCCGGCTCGGCATCCCGAGGGCCGAGGCGCAGCGGGCCATCGCTGCGGGCGGGGTCCTCGTGGACGGTGAGCCGCGGTCCAAGTCCTTCCGTCTGCTCGGTGGGGAGCACGTCGTCGTGGACCTCACGCCCACGAACGCGCTCGAGCCCGAGGGGCCCGCGATCGAGCTCCGGTACCGTGACGAGCACCTCATCGTCGTGAGCAAGCCCTCGGGGGTGCCGACGCACCCGACGGAGGGTCGCCGGTCCGGCACCCTGGTGAACCGGTTGCTCGGCATGGGCCTGCCACTCGCCGACGTCGGCGACCCGCTCCGACCGGGGATCGTGCACCGGCTCGACGCGGGGACCTCCGGCCTCATGGTCATCGCCTGCGATGAGCCGGCGCGGGCCGCGCTCGTCGAGATGTTCCGCCGGCACGAGGTCGACCGCCGATACCTCGCGCTCGTGCGCGGTGTCGCGGAGCACGACCGGTTCGTCGTCGACGCGCCGCTCGGGCGCCGGGGTGCGAGGATCCAGCTCGACGCCGCCAGCGGACGCGAGGCCGAGACCACGTTCGAGGTGCTCGAGCGCTTCGGGCGCGCGAGCCTCCTGCAGGCCGCGCCCCGGACGGGACGGACGCACCAGATCCGGGTGCACCTGTCCTCGATCGGCCATCCGATCCTCGGGGACGGTCGCTACGGGGGCGGCGGGGACGCGGCGAGGGCGCTCGGCCTGCAGCGGCCGTTCCTGCACTCCTGGCGGCTCGCGATGGACCACCCGGTCACCGGCGCGCGCATCGAGCTCGAGGACCCCCTGCCGCCCGACCTCGACGCGGCGCTGCGGCGGGTCAGGGGGGAGGGCTGACCCGCCGGGCACCTACCGGCGCGCCCTCGCGGCTTCTTTCAGGAAGAGGGCGTACTGGGTGCGGACCTCCTCGCGGGATGCGAGGAGGGCGTCCTCGACGTCCGGAGGGAGCGCGCGCGACTCGATGAGCTCAGAGAGCTTGCGCGGGTCGACGGCCAGCACCTGCTCCCACAGCCCGAGGGGCTCGAGGATCGCGCGGACCTTCTCGTCCACCGGTGCCGTCACGTGTTGGGGTCGGCGGTCGATCGCCGCGCCGTCCGTGCCGAACAGCCGGCGGTAGCCGTGCTCGTCGCAGAACGCGTTGATGAGGGGCGCGAGCTCGTCGAGCCGCTTGTAGACCTCGCGTCCCCGGCGCTTGAGGGTGACCCACTCGTCCACGATCTGCGTCATGCGAGGGGCGGGGTCGCCGTTCGCCCGCTCCTCGCGATGGCGGAACAGCGGGCAGAGATGCTGGAAGTCGCACCAGTCGCAGAGCGGGTTCTGCTCGGGCTCGAACTTCCCGGCCTCGATGCGCTCGGCGACGGTCACGATGCGGCGGCGGAGCTCGTCGATGTCGGCGGTGGTCCGGGTCGTGCTCATCCGCTGACCGGGGAGGAGGTAGTAGAGCGTCAGCCGCTCGGGCTCGATGCCCCAGACCTCCTTCGCGGCGAGGTGGTAGACGCTCAGCTGCAGGTCGCGGTCGATCGCCGCCTGCGGCGGCAGTCGCCGGTTCGTCTTGTAGTCCATGACCTCGTACCCGCCGCCGGGGATCCGGTCCATCCGGTCGATCACCCCGGAGACGGTCACGCCTTCCACCTCGATCTGGAAGCGATGCTCCATGGCGGCCGGGATGCGGTAGGACGGCGCGTTCTCGCGGTGGTACATGGCGAGGACCTGGTGGCCGTGCTCGCGGTAGGTGCGCTCCTCGGACCCGTTCGTGAAGCCCTCGGAGACCCAGACCGCGTCCAAGATCTCGTGGAGCTCTTCGACCGGCGGGGCGACGGGCACCGGCCGGTTGTGGAACCGGTAGAGGGCCTGGTGGAGCGAGTCGCCGAAGGACAAGGCGGGAGACGGGGTCGAGGGGAGCCGTTCCTCGTATCGGAAGCGGTACTTCGCCGGGCAGGTCTCGTAGGTGTTGATGCTGGAGTACGAGAGTCGCATCCGAACCCTTCGCCGGTACCGTTCCTAGGGCCCGGTCTCCTGACCTGGCCGGTTGCCTCGGTGGTCCGGTCAGTCTAAGCTCAGGTGCCCGAGAATCACAAGCCTGTAACTTATCCACAGGTTTCCCACCGCCGGGGCGAGGGAGCCTGACGAGCCTTCCCGGGGGTCCCGAGCCGTCGATGGGTGAGAGCTTCGTCCATCTCCACACGCACACCGAATACTCGCTCCTGGATGGCGCGGCACGCATCGGTCAGCTGTTCGACCGCGCCGCCGAGTACGGCATGCCGGCCTTGGCCGTCACCGACCACGGCGTGATGTTCGGGGCGCTCGATTTCTACGAGGCCGGCCTGAAGGTCGGCGTGCGCCCGATCCTCGGCGTCGAGACCTACGTTGCACCCGCCTCCCGCTTCGACCGCGCGCCCGGGGAGAGCGAGGAGAAGTACCGGCACCTCACGATCCTCGCGCGCGACGAGCGCGGCTACCGCAACCTGTTGAAGCTCGTCACCGACGCGCACCTCGAGGGCTTCTACCACCGGCCTCGGATCGACAAGGAACTCCTCGCCGAGCACGCCGAGGGCCTGATCGGGCTCTCGGGATGCCTCGCCTCCGAGGTCTCCCAGATGCTCCTCGCCGGGCTCGACGCGAAGGCGGCCGAGGCCGCCGCGACGTACCGGGACATCTTCGGGCAGGGGCGGTTCTTCATCGAGCTGCAGGACCACGGGCTCGCCGACCAGCGCACGATCCTGCCGAAGCTGATCGCGCTCGGGCGCTCGACCGGGATCCCCCTCGTCGCGACGAACGACCTGCACTACACCGAGCGCGCCGACGCGAAGCCGCACGACGTCCTGCTCTGCATCCAGCAGCAGAAGGTGCAGACAGATACGAACCGGCTGCGGTTCGAGAGCGACCAGTTCTACCTGAAGACGGCGCAGGAGATGCGCGCTGTCTTCAGGGAGGTCCCGGAGGCGTGCGACGCCACGCTCCACATCGCCGAGATGTGCGACCTCCGGCTCGTCTACGGCGACGACGCGGCGCCGCAGGATCGATTCCACGTCCCCCGCTTCGAGCCCCCGGACGGCAAGGACCGCGACGCGTACCTGCGCGAGCTCGTGGACGTCGGCGCGAAAGCTCGGTACGGCGAGGTCACGGCCGAGATCCGCGCCCGGATCGAGCAGGAGCTCGAGGTGATCATCTCGATGGGGTTCTCCGGTTACTTCCTCATCGTGTGGGACCTCATCCGGTTCGCCCGCGATAGCGGCATCCGCGTCGGTCCTGGGCGAGGCTCGGCGGCCGGATCGGTCGTGTCGTACTCACTGCGGATCACGGACCTCGACCCTCTGCGGTACGGCCTGATCTTCGAGCGGTTCCTCAATGCCGGGCGCATCCAGATGCCCGACATCGACATGGACTTCGACGAGCGGCGGCGGGACGAGGTCATCCGCTACGTGGCCCAGAAGTACGGGAGCGACCACGTCGCGCAGATCGTCACGTTCCAGACGATCAAGGGCAAGCAGGGGATCCGCGACGCTGCGCGCGTGCTCGGCTTCCCGGCGAGCGTCGGCGACCGGCTCTGCAAGATGTACCCGCCGGCCGTGATGGGTCGGGACTACCCGATCGAGCAGGCGCTCGACCTGTCACCGGAGCTGCGGGACGCCTACGAGCGCGAGCCCGAGTCCAAGGAGATCGTCGACACGGCACGAGCGCTCGAGGGGCTCCGGCGCGAGGACTCGGTGCATGCGGCCGGCGTCGTGATCGGCGACGCGCCGCTCGTGAACTACCTCCCGCTGAAGCTCGCGAAGGACTCCCGGGACGACTCGCGCCGGATCGTCACGCAGTTCGACATGCACGGGGTCGAGAAGCTCGGCCTGCTGAAGATGGACTTCCTCGGCCTGCGGAACCTGTCGGTGATCGAGGACACGCTCGCGCACCTGCGTCGCAGCGGCGTCGAGCTGGACATCGATCACGTCCCGCTCGACGACGGGTCCACATACCGGATGCTCCAGGCAGCCGACACCACCGGCGTGTTCCAGATGGAGTCGCCCGGCATGCGGGCCCTGATCAAGGCGCTCGCGCCGGACCGCTTCGAGGATCTCATGGCGCTCGTGGCCCTCTATCGGCCGGGCCCGCTGAACGCGGGGATGCACACGGAGTACGCCGAGCGCAAGCACGGGCGTCGCCCGGTCGAGTACCCGCACGAAGACCTGCACGAGATCCTGTCGGCGACCTACGGTGTCATGGTCTACCAGGAGCAGGTCATGCAGACCGCCGTGCTGGTGGCCGGCTACACGATGAGCGAGGCCGACAACCTCCGTAAGGTCATGGGCAAGAAGAAGCCCGAGCTGCTGCCGCCGCACAAGGAAGCGTTCGTGAACGGGGCCGTCGAGCGCGGGTACCCGAAGACGCTCGCGAACCGCCTCTTCGACCTCATCGTGCCGTTCGCCGACTACGGGTTCAACGCCTCGCACGCGTGCGCGTACGGCTACGTCGCCTATCAGACCGCGTACCTGAAGGCCCACCATCCGGTCGAGTACATGTCGGCGATCCTCACGAGCGTCAAGGACGACAAGGACCGCAAGCCCTTCTACCTGAACGCGTGCCGCCTGATGGGCATCCAGGTGCTCCCGCCGGACGTGAACGAATCCGAGCTCGACTTCTCCCCCGCGCCGGGGGAGGAGCCGCGGATCCGCTACGGGCTGTCGGCCGTGCGCAACGTCGGTGTCGGCGCGGTCACGCAGATCATCGAGGCCCGCCGCGCGAAGGGCGCGTTCACGGGCTTCGCGGACTTCTGCCGCAAGTCGGAGCCCGGGGTCCTCACGAAGAAGGTGCTCGAGAGCCTGACGCTCGCCGGTGCCTTCGACTCGCTCGGGTACGCGCGCAAGCCGCTGTTCGAGAACCAGGAGAAGATCTCGAGCCCGATCGCCGCCGAGCGCAAGGCCGAGGCGCTCGGCCAGTTCTCGTTGTTCGGGGGCGGCGACCGGGCCGCCACCGAGATCGACGAGTCGGTCATCGCGGGCGAGGAGTTCGACAAGAAGACCCTGCTCCGCCTGGAGAAGGAGATGCTCGGCCAGTTCGTGACCGATCACCCCTTGCTCGAGGTGCGCGAGGCCCTGGCCGCGCAGACCGACATGGAGATCCTCGAGGTCGGGGACCTCGGCGATGGCGACCTGGTGACCGTCGGCGGGATCGTCGCCTCGGTCAGCCGCCGGTACACCAAGAAGGGGGATTCGTACGCGCAGATCCGGCTCGAGGACCTCGCGGGTGGGGTGACCGTCGTGGTGTTCCCCGGCCAGTACGAGCAGTTCCAGCCCATGCTCGAGCCCGACGCACTCCTCCTCGTGAAGGGGCGGGTCGACCTGCGCGGTCGCGAGCTGCAGCTGCGCGCGGTCGAGATCTCGGAGCCGGACCTCGGCGGTGCTGCCGCGGCCGCACCGGACGGGATGCTGGTCGTTGACCTCCCTGCCGCGAGCTGCACGAACGCCGTCATCGGCAAGCTCCGCGGGCTCCTCGGCGCCCACGCAGGGCACACGCCCGTCCAGGTCCGTTTCCTGTCCTCGCAGGGCGTGACGCCGCTGGACGTCGGGAGCTTCAAGGTCGACGCCGGCGCGGCGCTCCTGTCGGAGCTGCGGCTCCTGCTCGGACCCGGGGCCGCCCGCGTGGAGCCCCGGTCGCCGGCCCGGGGTGAGGGCAGGGTCGTGCGCGTCGGCGGTGCGCCGGAGCCCGCCACCGCCCGCCCCCCGGCCTGAGGCACGGCGCCCCCGCAGCCCGCTACCCTTGGACCCGTGACGCTCGAGGTCATCCCCGCGATCGACGTGGCCGGCGGCCGCCTCGCGCGCTTCGGCCGGGCCGCGATGGAACCCGTCGAGGCCTACGGCGGCGACCCGGTGAAGGCGGCGCGGGCGTTCGTGGAGGCCGGGGCCCGATGGATCCACGTGGTGGACATGGATCTCGCGCGGACCGGCCAGCCCGGGAACCTGGAGATGGTGCGCGAGATCGCCGCCCTGGGCGTGCCGGTCCAGGCGAGCGGCGGGGTTGCCTCGGGACCGCAGGCGGACGCACTGCTCTCGGCCGGTGCGACGCGGGTCGTCCTCGGCTCCGTCGCGCTGGCGGACCGGGAGGCCACGGCGAAGCTGGTGCACCTGATGGGCGACACGCTCGTCGTCGGCATCGAGGCCGAGGGCCCGAGGATCGTTCCACGCGGACGCGGCGCCCGCGAGCTGCCACTGTGGGACACCCTCGTGTGGCTGGCCGGCCTCGACGTGCAGCGATTCCTGTTCACCGAGGTCGGGCGGGTCGGCGAGCTCGGTGGCCCGGACCTCGACGGTATCTGGGCCCTCGCGACGCACACCGGCCGCCCGGTGATCGCCTCCGGTGGGATCCGCGGGGTCGAGGACCTGAAGGCCGTAGCGGCGCTCGGCGAGCCGGTGGAAGCCGTGATCGTCGGGCGCGCGCTCTACGAGGGCGGCGTCGATCTCGCGTCGGCGATCGCCTCGGTCGGCTAGGGTCTGCCGCCATGGGGTTCCTCACGGACACGGTCGATGAGGTGCGTCGGCGCCTGGCCCGCGATCCGCTGGACGAGTCGCGGCTGATGGCGCTCGCGCTCAAGCTCCCGCCGGCCCGGGCCTTCGCCGGGGCGCTGTGGTCCGCTCGGACGCCCGCCGTGATCGCCGAGGTGAAACGCGCCTCGCCGTCGGCCGGGCCGATCGCCGACGCCGACCCCGGCGCTCGCGCCCGAGCGTACGAGGAGGCCGGCGCCGCCGCGGTGTCGGTGCTCACCGAGCCCCGCCACTTCGACGGCTCGCTCGCGGACCTGCGCGCCGTGCATCTGGCGACCTCGGTGCCGGTGCTGCGCAAGGACTTCCTCGTGCACCCCGCCCAGGTCATGGAGTCCCGTGTCGAGGGGGCCGACGCCGTGCTCCTCATCGCCGCGGCGCTGTCACAGCTCGAGCTGAAGGCGATGCTCGCCACCGCCGACGACCTCGGGCTCGGGGCGCTCGTCGAGACCCACTCCGAGGAGGACCTCGAGAGGGCGCTGTCGACCGACGCGAAGATCGTGGGCGTGAACGCCCGCGACCTCGAGACGCTCGAGGTCGATCCCGCCCGCGCGCTCGAGCTCCTCGCGCGGGTGCCCGCCGACCGCATCGCCGTGGCCGAGAGCGGGATCGTCACCCGGGAGCAGGTCGAGCGCGCGGTGGAGGCGGGGGCGCGCGCGGTCCTGGTCGGGGAGGTCCTCATGCGCGCCGGGGATCCCGGCGCGACCCTGAAAGCGCTCCGGGGGGAGCCGTGAGCGCGCCCGAGCTCACGCCGCAGCCCGACGAGCGGGGGCGCTTCGGCGCCTTCGGTGGCCGGTACGTGCCCGAGGTGCTGATCCCGGCCCTGGACGAGCTCGCGGGCGCGTGGTCCGAGCTCCGCGACGACCCCGCCTTCCGTGGGGAGCTCGGCGCCCTGCTCTCGGACTACGTCGGCCGTCCCTCGCCGCTCACCTTCGCTCCGCGCCTGTCCGAGGAGACCGGCTACCGCGTGTACCTGAAGCGCGAGGACCTCAACCACACGGGCGCGCACAAGATCAACAACACGATCGGGCAGGTGCTGCTCGCGAAGCGGCTCGGGAAGTCGCGGGTCATCGCCGAGACCGGCGCCGGACAGCACGGCGTCGCGACCGCCACCGCGGCGGCCCTGTTCGGCCTGCCGTGCGTCGTGTACATGGGTGAGGAGGACACCCATCGCCAGGCGCCGAACGTGGCGCGGATGCGGCTCCTCGGCGCGGAGGTCGTGCCCGTCACGGCCGGACAGCGCACGCTGAAGGAGGCCATCAACGAGGCGATGCGCGACTGGGCGGCGACCGTGCGCCACACGCACTACGTCTTCGGCACGGCCGCCGGGCCGGCGCCGTTCCCGGCGCTCGTCCGGGACCTGCAGCGCGTGATCGGCGACGAAGCTCGCGGGCAGATGCGCGACGTCGAGGGACGTGATCCCGATGCCGTCGTCGCATGCGTCGGCGGCGGGAGCAACGCGATCGGCATCTTCACCGCCTTCCTCGGCACACCCGGCGTGGGGCTCTACGGCATCGAGGCCGGCGGCCGGGGGGAGTCTGCGGGGGAGCACTGCCGCTCGCTGACGCTGGGCGAGCCCGGCGTGCTCCACGGCGCCTACTCCTACCTGCTGCAGGACGCCGAGGGCCAGATCGCGTCGACGCACTCGATCTCGGCGGGGCTGGACTATCCCGGCGTGGGGCCGCAGCACAGCTACCTGAAGGATGCCGGCCTCGCCACGTACGACTCGGCTACCGACGCCGAGGCGCTCGACGGGTTCCGAGCGCTCGCCACACTCGAGGGCATCCTGCCCGCCCTCGAGCCGGCGCACGCGATCGGCTGGCTCCTACGGCGGCCGCTGCCCGAGGGCGCCCTGGTGCTCGTGAACCTCTCCGGCCGGGGGGACAAGGACCTCGACACGGTGCGCTCGGCCCTCGGAGGGGAGGGCTGGGATGGCGCCTGAGCTCGAGGCGGCGCTCCGGGCTCGCCGGGACGGGGGCGGGAAGGCCTTCGTCCCGTACGTGACCGGCGGCCTGCCCGGCGTCGACGCCCGGCTCCTGCGGGGACTCGAGGCGGCGGGGGCCGACGCGATCGAGGTCGGCATCCCGTTCTCCGACCCGGTCATGGACGGGGGCGTCATCCAGGAGGCGTCGCGGCTCGCGCTGCAGGCCGGGACGCGGCCGGACGACGTGCTCGCCACGATCGCCGAGGCCGCGCTCGGGGTCCCGGCCGTCGTGATGACCTACTACAACCCCGTGCTCCGCCGCGGCGAGGACGTCTTCCTGGCCGACGCCGAGGGTGCCGGGGTCCGTGGCGCCATCGTCCCCGACCTGCCGGTGGACGAGGCCGACGGATGGATCGCCCGCTGCGGGCCGCACGGCGTGGCTCCGGTGTTCCTGGCCGCGCCCGGCTCTGCCCCGGAACGGTTCCGGGAGGTCGCGGCCGCGGCGCACGGGTTCGTCTACTGCGTCGCGACGTACGGCGTCACCGGCGAGCGCGAGCGTCTGTCGGGCACGGCCGAGGAGGTCGTCGGGGCTCTCCGCCCGCTCACGGACGTGCCCCTGCTGGTCGGGGTCGGGATCGGCTCGCCGGAGCAGGCGGCCCGGGTATGTACGTTCGCCGACGGCGCGATCGTGGGGAGCGCCCTCGTGCGGCGGCTGCTCGAGGGCGACGCCGAGGGCGCGCTCACGCTCGCCCGCACCTTCCGCGACGCCATCCCACGCGGCTGAGACCCGGTCAGTCCCGGACCCCTCGCACCCACGTATCTACCTGACAAGCGCGGCCCACGCTGGCCTGTTCGGGCCGGATGTGGTACGAACACGCGCTATCGGACGGGGACTTGGGGGACGATCCGCCGGGGGAACGCCCCGTCCGGTTGGAAGGGGGACCATGGTCCACCAGAAGGGGGGGTACATGAAGAAGCGCAACTGGCTTGCGCTCATCGCGCTGTTCGGCGCCCTGGCCCTCGTCGCGGCCGCGTGCGGCGGTGACGAGGAGGGCGGCGGGGGCGAGACCGGCACCACCGGCACCACCGGTCCCACCGGGGCGACCGTCGATTGCGACGCGGATCCGTTCGGCTGCGTCGAGGTCGCGTCCGGTGAGCCGATCCGGCTCGGGTCGCTGCTGGCGATCTCCGGGGACGTGGCGTTCCTGGGGACGGACAGCAACCACGGCATCGAGCTCGCGATCGACTACCTGGACGGGGCGTTCGACGCGAACCCGGGCCAGCTCCTCGGTCACGACATCACCCTCCAGCAGGAGGATGACGGGTGCTCCGCCGAGGGTGGCCAGGCCGGCGCGACGGCGCTCGCGGCCGACCCGTCGATCGTCGCGGTGATCGGGACAAGCTGCTCCAGCGCGGCGCTCGGCGTGGCCGACACGATCTTGGGGGACAAGGGGATCCTGCTGTTCTCGCCGTCGAACACGAACCCGGGTCTGACGTCGGAGGAGGCGCACCAGCCCTTCTACGCGCGCACGGCGCACAACGACAAGATCCAGGGGGCGATCGCCGCCGAGTTCGTCTACAACGAGCTCGGCGTCACGACCGCTGCGACGATCAACGACGAGAGCCCGTACGCCGATGGGCTCGCGGCTGCCTTCCGCGACAACTTCGAGGCGCTCGGCGGCACGATCACGGGGATCGAGCAGGTCAACAGCGCGGACACCGACCTCGGGCCGGTGCTGCGGAGCCTCGCCGAGGCCGAGCCCGGTCTGGTGTACGCGCCGAACTTCCCACCCGGCTGCGGTCTCTCGCTCATCCAGGGCGCGGAGGTCATGCCGGCGGGCACCGCGTACATGGGCGCCGACGGCTGCCTGGAGACCTCGTTCCTGGAGCAGGTGGGCGACCCACCGGCCGACTACTACGCCTCGTCTCCGGACATCACGGTGTTCCAGGCGGGGGCGTTCTACAGCGACGAGTTCATCCCTGCCTACAACGCGCAGTTCGGGACCGAGCCGACGTCGGTGTTCCACGCTCACGCCTACGACGCGGCGAACGTCCTGTTCGACGCGATCGAGGCTGTCGCCGTGGACGACGGGAGCGGGAACCTCACGATCCCGAGGACGGCGCTGAAGGACGCGGTGCTCGCGACGAGCGGGTACGAGGGGATGACAGGCATCATCACCTGCACCCCGCTCGGCGACTGTGCCACCGACGTCACGATCGGCATCTTCAAGTACCCGAACTGGCCGGTCGAGGGCGGCGAGAAGCCGACCGACTCGATCTACAGCGACACGAAGTCGCTGGCAGACGTCATCTAGCCGGATCGGAGCGCGATCTGCAGGTGGGCCTTCGGGCCCACCTGCAGACTCGTATCCGGAGATGGGCTAGGCTCGCGCGACATGGACGCCGATCCGCAGGTCCGGGAGGTGCGCCTGGGGCGCTTCGAGCGGCTCCCGTGGCGGCGGATCATCCTCCTGCTCCTCGCGGTGACCATCGTCGTGACGGTCGGGATCGGCGCATACAGGACGCTCACGCTCTCGGCGGGCCAGCGCTACTCCGTCTCGGCCTGGGGTGACTTCATCGTCCTCGGGCTCGCGCAGGGATCGATCTACGCCCTGATCGCCCTCGGGTACACGCTGGTGTACGGGATCCTGCGGATGATCAACTTCGCGCACGGCGAGGTGTTCATGTTCGGCGCCTTCGGCTCGTACTTCTTCGCGAACGCGTACGAGCGGAGCGGCTTCCTGGAACGTCAGCCGTACGTATCTCTCGCGATCATCCTCGGCGTCTCGATCATGATGTCCGTGGTCGTGGCGGTCCTGCTCGAGCGGATCGCCTATCGCCCCCTCCGTGGGGCCCCGCGCCTGGTCCCGCTGATCACGGCGATCGGCGCTTCGCTGTTCCTCCAGAACACCGCCCGGGGCCTCTTCGGCGCACAGACCCGCGGCTACGCGAAGCCGGACTTCCTCCAGGGCAAGTGGGAGATCCTCGGCGTCGCGTTCCCGCGGATCCGGGTGACCGTGTTCATCGTCGCCTTCCTGTCGGTCGTCCTCCTGACGTTGTTCATCGGGCGGACGACCACCGGGAAGTCCATGCGCGCCGTCGCCCAGGACAGCGAGATCGCGAGCCTGATGGGGATCAACGTCGACCGTGTCATCGTGATCACCTTCGCGATCGGCGGCGTGTTGGCGGGGATCGCCGGCGTGCTGTTCGCGATGACCTTCCAGGCGGTCAACTTCTACATGGGGTTCCAGCCGGGGATCGCGGCGTTCACGGCAGCGGTGCTCGGCGGCATCGGCAGCATCGCGGGAGCCGCCCTGGGCGGCCTCACGCTGGGCCTGCTCGAGTCGCTCGGTCCGTCGCTCATCCTCACGGGGTACCACGTGCCCTCCCCGTTCCAGCTGAAGCCGGCGTTCACGTTCCTCGTCCTCGTCCTCGTGCTGGTCTTCCGGCCGGCGGGGATCCTCGGGACCGGCGAGGCGGAGAAGGTGTGATGGATCCCATCCCCGTGCGCTCGACGGTCCGTGCCGGCGTCGCCGGCGGTGTCGTCCTGATCTACCTGGCCTTGGTAGGCCTGATCGAGCGGTTCTCCGACCTCAAGCTCGTAGGCGAGCAGGTCACCCTCGGCCGGCTGCTGCTGTTCCTTCCACCGTTCGCCGCCGCGTACGTGGTGGCACGCCCCCGGATCGTCGCCGGCGAGCGACGTTCGGCCGGTCCGCGGTCGGGCTTGCTCGGCGGCGCGCTCGCTGGAGCGGTCGCGTTGGCGGTGTTCGGCTCGGCGATCGCCTTCGCGGACTGGTTCGGCGTCGCGCGGATCCGCCAGGTGTTCATCGCCGCGACGCCCGGCCTCATCGAGTTCGTCACGTTCGAGCGCGGCGTCGCGGCGGGAGTCTCCATCCTGCTCGCGCTCGGACTCGTCTCTGGCGCTCTCGGAGGTTTCGCGCGGACCGTAGAGCGGAGCGTGAGGGGGCCGGTCGCGGCCGGGGCGTTCACGGTGATCCTCATGGGGCTGTTGCAACGCATCGTTCCGGTCGCGATGCAGGAGATCGGCATCGAGCCGGACTTCCTCTACAGTCCCCGGACCCGGAGCCTCACCTGGGGCGCGGCGATCGGTCTGCTCGTCCTGGCGGCGGGCATCGACGTCCTGTGGCACCGGAGCGGTCCGGAGGCCCAGCGCAGGATACGGACCAGCATGGTCGAGCAGCCGGCCGCCCGCGCGGGGATCCTGCTGATCGCGCTCGCGGTGCTGCTGGTCCTGCCCCTGCTCGTCGGGTCCGTCATCTCCCAGGTCCTGGGAAGCGCGATGGTCTTCGTCCTGCTGGGCCTGGGGCTCAACATCGTCGTCGGGTACGCGGGGCTGCTCGACCTTGGGTACGTGGCCTTCTTCGCGTTCGGCGCGTACATGATGGCCGTGCTCACGGGGGCGGCCCTGAACACGACGACGGGATCGGCGGCACCGGCGTTCTCGGCGGATCTGAGCTTCTACATCGCGATCGTGATCGTGGTCGCCCTCGCGGGGGGGATGGGGCTGCTGATCGGTGCCCCGGTGCTCCGCCTGCGAGGTGACTACCTGGCGATCGTCACTCTTGGGCTCGGCGAGATCGTGCGCGTCCTCACGGAATCGCGATGGCTGCAGCCACTGGTGGGCGGACCGCAGGGGATGCGCGGGGTCACGGACGCCGCGATCGCCGGGTTCTCGTTCCGCGAGCCACAGCATTTCTACTACCTCGCCCTCGCGTTCGTGCTGCTGGCGGGGTTCGTCTCGTGGCGCCTCGCGGCGTCACGCATCGGCCGGGCGTGGAACGCGATGCGGGAGGACGAGCAGGTCGCCGATGCGATGGGCATCAGCATCACCAGGTACAAGCTCCTGGCCTTCGCGATGGGTGGCGCGGTCGGATCGTTGGGAGGCGCCCTGTTCGCCGTCCAGATCGGCTCGCTCACCCCGGCCAGCTTCACGATCCTCGTGTCGATCACCGCGCTCGCCGTGGTGATCCTCGGCGGCCTCGGGAGCATCCCGGGCGTCGTCGCCGGGGCGGTCGTCCTGATCGGGCTTCCGGGGCTCCTCCGCGAGTTCGAGGAGTTCCGCCTGCTGATCTACGGGGCCGTGCTCGTGGCGATCATGGTTCTGCGGCCGCAGGGCCTGCTGCCGAACGTCCGCCGGATGCGCGAGCTGCACGAGGAGGAGGAGGCCCAGGACGAGTGGGTCAAGCGGTTCGCGGACGAGGCGGCGGTCGCGGCGGCCTTGCCGGGGGGCGCGCTCGGGGTCGAGGAGGAAGACCTGAAGTGAGCGACGGGTCGCACCTCCTCGAGCTGCGGAACGTCGCGAAGCACTTCGGCGGCCTGTACGCGCTCTCCGGGCTCGATATGCACGTCGACCGGGGCGAGATCGTCTCGGTGATCGGTCCGAACGGCGCGGGCAAGAGCACGATGTTCAACGTCGTGACGGGCCTGTACGGCCCCGACGAGGGAGACGTCCTGTTCGAGGGGCAGAGCATCGTCCGGTTCGCGCCGAACCAGATCACGCGCATGGGGATCGCCCGTACGTTCCAGACGGTGCACCTGTTCCCGAACATGACCGTGCTCGAGAACGCGATGGTCGGTCAACACGGCCGCTCGAGGTCGGGGCTGTTCGGGGCCATCCTCCGTCCTCCGCGGACGCGACGTGAGGAGAGACACATCCGGGAACGCGCCAAAGAGTCCCTCGAGTTCTTCGGGTCACGGCTCGCCGGCTACCGGCAGGAGCAGCCCGCATTCTCCCTTTCGTACGCCAACCGGCGTCGGTTGGAGATGGCTCGGGCGCTGGCCACCGACCCCGTGCTCCTGATGCTCGATGAGCCGACCGCGGGCATGAACCCGCGCGAGACCATCGAGCTCCGCGATCACATCGTCCGGATGCGCGACGAGCGGGGGCTCACGGTGCTCGTCATCGAGCACGACATGCGCGTCGTGAAGGGCGTCTCGGACCGGGTCATCGCCCTGGACTACGGTCGGAAGATCGCCGAGGGTAGTTACGAGGACGTGGCCCACGACCAGCAGGTGATCGAGGCCTACCTCGGGACCAAGGCGGCCGGATGAGCGGCGACGCCCCCGCTCCCGCCACGGCCACCGCGGGTGACCACGACGGCCGCCCGGTGCTCGAGCTCCGGAACGTCAGCACGCACTACGGCCTCGTCGCGGTCCTGCGAGAGGTCAACATCGAGATCTACCCGGGCGAGATGGTGTGTCTGCTCGGCGGCAACGCGAGCGGTAAGACGACGACGCTGAAGACGATCCTCGGCTACGTGAAGCCATCCCAAGGGGAGGTGCTCCTGAGAGGCGAGGTCGTGAGCGGCCTCGCGACATCCGAGATCGTGTCCCGGGGAATCTCGATGGTGCCTGAGAACCGGCGGCTCTTCGGGGACATGACCGTCTCGGAGAACCTCGATCTCGGCGCGTACCAGCGCAAGGACAGAGCCAAGATCGCGAAGGACCGGGAGCAGGTCCTTCAGGTCTTCCCGCGGGTGCGCGAACGCCTGAAGCAGAAGGCGGGCACGCTGTCCGGCGGCGAGCAGCAGATGGTCGCGATGTGCCGGGCGCTGATGGCCGACCCGAAGGTGCTGCTGATGGACGAGCCCTCGATGGGCCTCGCGCCGATCCTCGTCGAGCAAGTGTTCGAGATCATCCAGCAGATCCGCGAACTCGGACACACGGTGTTCGTCGTCGAGCAGAACGCGAACATGGCGCTGTCGATCGCCGACCGCGGGTACGTGATCCAGACGGGCCAGGTGGTGCTCGCCGACACCGCGCAGAACCTGCTGGCCAACCCCCTCATGCGGGAGGCGTACCTCGGGGAGCTCTGAGTGCCTCTCTCCATGATCGACGCCCACGAGCTCCACCGCCTCCTCCCGATGGAGGCGGCGATCGACGCGCTCGAGGCCGCCTTCGCCTCGCCCCTGCCCGAGACGCCGCTGCGCTCGCAGGTCGAGACGCCGTCGGGCACGCTCCTGGTCATGCCCTCGGCCGGCTCGCCCGGCCTCGGCGTGAAGCTCGTCACCCTCACGCCCTCGAACCCGGAGCGCGGCCTGCCGTTCCTCCACGCCGCCTACGCGCTGTTCGACGGACGGACCCAGGCGCTGCTCGCGCTGATCGATGGTGCGGCGCTCACGGCGCTCCGGACGGCGGCCGTGTCGGGGCTCGCGACGCGGTATCTCGCGCGGCCCGACACCGCGCGGCTCGTGATCTTCGGCGCCGGGGTCCAGGCGCGCGCGCACCTCGGGGCCATGCGCGCCGTGCGGCCGGTGACCTCGGTCGTCGTCGTCTCGCGAACACCGGAGCGGGCGGAGGAGCTCGTTCGCGAGGCGAGGGAGACCGGGCTCGTCGCCGAGGTCGGAGGGCCCGAGACCGTCGCCGAGGCCGACCTCGTCTGCACCTGCACGACGAGTCCCGAGCCCGTGTTCGACGGGCGGCGGCTGGCGGACGGCGCGCACGTGAACGCGGTCGGTGCCTACACGCCCGACACGCGCGAGCTCGACGGGGAGACCGTGCGCCGAGCTCGGGTGGTCGTCGAGACCCGCGAGGTCGCGATGGCGGAGGCGGGGGATCTGCTCATCCCGATGCGCGAGGGAGCGGTGGGGCAGGACCAGGTCCTCGCGGACCTCGCCGAGGTCCTCGCTGGCGCGGTCGTTCGCCGGGGGCCGAAGGACGTAACGGTCTTCAAGTCGGTCGGGGTCGCGTTCGAGGACCTCGTCGTCGCCCGCGCGGCGCTGGACCGGATGGCGCCATGACCGAGACCGCGGACGTCGTCGTCGTCGGCGGAGGTGTGGTCGGTGCGAGCGCCGCCTATCACCTCGCCGCGGCCGGCGCGGGGCGGGTGCTCCTGCTCGAGCGCGCGGACGCCCTCGGCACGGGTTCCACCGGCGCGTGCGCCGGTGGCTTCCGGTTCCAGTTCTCGAGCGAGGCGAACATCCGCCTCTCGCAGGCGAGCGTGCCGATGATCCTGGGCTTCACGCAGGAGCACGGCCTGCCGCTCGACGTGTGGCAGGACGGCTACCTGTTCCTCGTGCGGGGGCAGGAGGCGTGGGGGAGGTTCGTCGCGGCGGCCGAGCTCCAGCGCGCTCTCGGCGTGGAGGTGGAGCTCCTGTCCCCCGAGGAGGCCGAGGCGCTCGTCCCGGGGATCGCGCTCGAGGACGTCCTCGGGGCCGCCTTCGGGCCGCGGGACGGCATCGCCGACCCCTCGGGGCTCACGAACGGGTACGCGACCCTCGCCCGGCGCGCGGGCGCCGAGATCCGCACCGGTGTGGAGGCCGCCGGCGTGCTCGTGGAGGGCGGACGGGTCCGCGGCGTCCAGACGCGCGGCGGCGACCTGGACGCCCCGGCGGTCGTGAACGCCGCCGGACCGTGGGCGGCGGCGCTCGCCGCGAGCGCGGGCGTGAGGCTCCCCCTCGAGCCGGTGCCGCGCAACGTGATCACGACCGGGCCGTTCGCCGGCGCGCCCGAGCGCCGGACGCTCGTGGTCGACGCCGAGACGAGCTTCTACTTCCACCGGGAGGGGCCCGGCGTGCTCATGGGGATGGGGAGCCCGCGCGAGCGCGTCTCGTTCGACACGAGCCCGGACGAGCGGTTCATCGTCGAGGAGATCCTCCCGACCGCCGTTCGGGTCTTCCCGCCGCTCGAGGCCGCCGGCATCGAGCGCACCTGGGCCGGGCTGTACGAGATGACCCCCGACCGCCACCCGATCCTGGGCCCCGCGCCCGGGCTCGAGGGTTTCTACCTCGCGAACGGCTTCAGCGGCCACGGGTTCCAGCACGCGCCGATCGTGGGCAAGCTCCTCGCCGAGATGATCGTCGAGGGCGGCGCGAGGTCCGTGGACGTGACGGGGCTCGGTCTCGGGCGCTTCGCGAACGGCGACCTCGTCAGCGAGGTCCACGTCGTCTGACCGGTGCCGGGGGCGGTGTCTGGTTTCAGGACATAGTTCACACCTGTCTCAAGACATCGTTCACACCTCA
>CAYUSA010000044.1:0-24868 GCA_964447335.1 uncultured Actinomycetes bacterium | reverse complement strand
CAGGCCGTCGGCGTCGGTGGCGAGCCGCCGCGCGCGCCCGAGGTTGCCGCCCGACAGGCGGGCCGCGAGCGCCGAGCGCGCCGCGTCGGCGCCCTCGCCGACGAGCGTGTCGACGATGAAGCGCTCCGAGAGCGGCTGGAACGTCACGACGTGGCAGCGCGAGAGCACGGTCTCGGGCAGCTCGTGCGGGCGGGCCGAGAGCAACAGGAACACCGCGTCGGCCGGGGGCTCCTCGAGCACCTTGAGGAGCGCGTCGGCCGCGGCGGGGTTCAGGCGGTCGGCCTCGCGGATCAGGAAGACCTTGCGGCCGGGCTCGGGCGCGGTGCGGTACGCGGGATGCCAGATCTCCTGCTTGACGGTCTCTACGTGGATGTCGCGACCCTCTGGCTCGACGATGAACTCGTTCGGGTGCTTGTCCGAGAGCGCGAGGCGGCACGAGCGGCACTCGCCGCACCCGCCCTCGTCGCAGAGCACGGCCGCGGCGAACGCGCGGGCCGCGAGGGTCTTGCCGCCGCCCTCGGGGCCGGCGAGCAGGTAGGCGTGGTGCGGACGCGCCGCGGCCTGCCGCAGGTAGGCCATCGCCCGGTCCTGTCCGGGCACGCGGTCGAGGACCTCAGCGGTCGTCGCGCTCCTCCTCGCGGTCGCGCAGCACGCGGCGCATCGCTTCGATCACCTGCTCGTGGACCTTCTCGGGGGTGTCGTCGGCGTCGATGACGACGAAGCGCTCGGGATGCTCCTCGGCGATCTTGAGGTAGGCGTCGGCGACCTTCGCGTGGAACTCGCCGCCCTCCATCTCGATGCGGTCGGGCTCCTCGAGCGAGCGGAGCAGACCGGCCTCGGGCTCGAGGTGCAGCAGGATCGTGAGATCGGGGAACAGCCCCTGCGTCGCCCAGACGTTCAGCGTGAGGACGTCCTGCTCGCCCACACCGCGCGCCCACCCCTGGTACGCGAGGCTCGAGTCGATGTACCGGTCACAGATCACGACCTTGCCTTCCGCGAGCGCGGGACGGATCACCGAGGTCACGTGTTGCGCGCGGCTCGCGGCGAACAGCAGGGCCTCGGTCTTGGCATCGACGACGCCGGTCTCGTGGTCCAGCAGCATCTCACGGAGCTTCTCGCCGACGACCGTGCCGCCGGGCTCGCGCGTGACGAGCACGCCGATCCCCTGGGACTCGAGGTACTCCTTCGCGAGGCGGATCTGCGTGCCCTTGCCGGCCCCCTCGACGCCCTCGAAGGCGACGAAGACCCCGTTCGACGGCGCGCGCTTCAGCTTCGGCACGAGCGCGAGGGGTTGAGGACGACCGATCCGGAACCGCGAGAGCCCTCGGCGGGTGAACAGCGTCGCACCGACGACCATCGCCCCCGCGACCCAGAGCGCGACGCGCGTGCCCGACAGATCGACCCGCTGACCCGCGACGAAGACCTCACGAGCGCCAACGATACCTGCGAGGACCGGGAAGGCGGCGAGCGACAGGAACAGGCCGAGACGCGAGAGCACCGTGAGCGCCCCGAACGTGCGGCCGCGGAACTCGTCCTCCACGTTCTCCTGCAACAGGACGTAGCCGCTCACCCACGCCGACCCACAGAAGACACCGAGCACGACCGTGATGACCGCCGCGAGCTGGATGTTCGGCATCGCAGCCAGGACGAAGAGCGCACCGGCGGCGGCGATGAGCGACCACACGAAGACCAGCTCGCGCTCGACGAGGTCGGCGACCTTGTTCGACAGCGCCATGCCGATCCCCATGCCGACGCCGAACGACGTGACGAGGATCCCCCAGCCCGTGTTGCCGGCCACGAGCGTCTTCGTCGCGAAGATCGGGCCGAGCGCGAGGACCGCGCCGACGGAGGTGAACGCGACGACGATGCCGAGGGTCATCGCGGACGCCAGGGAGTCCTCGCGCAGGAACCGCAGACCCTCGACGATGTCCTTGCCGACGCGCGACACGTCGAGCCGCTCCACCTGGTGCGCGGCCGGCGGCGGGAACGCGATCCGGCTCAGCATGAAGGCGGAGAACAGGAAGGTGCCGCCGTCGAGCAGGAGCGGCAGCGCCTCCTGGTTGTCGCTGAGGGCCGGGATGAGGTCCGATCCGCCGGCGAGGAACGCGAAGATCAAGCCGCCGAGCGGCAGGGTCCCGTAAGTGGTGACGAGCCCGAGCGCGTTCGCGTTCGCGAGCTGCCGACGCGGCACGAGGTTCGGCAGGCTCGCGTCGCGGGAGGGACTCCAAAGGAGCGACAGGCACTCGATCGCGAACGAGACGATGTAGATGAGCCAGATCTTGCCGAGGAAAGGCATCGTCGCGTAGAGCGCGCCGCGCGAGACATCCGCGAACATCATGATGCGCTTGCGGTTCACTCGGTCGGCGAGCGCGCCGGCGATCGGCCCGAACAAGATCGCCGGCAGCATGCGAGCGACCATCACGCCGGCCACGGCGTACGCGCCTGCCTCCGGACCACCCAGGCGGTTCACGAGCGCCGCGACCGCGACGAACCCCACCCAGTCGCCGAGTGACGACACGGTCTGCGCCGCGAGGAGCTTCGAGAACGCGGGATGCCGAAGCAGGTCCTTGAAGGTCGCCGGCTTCGTGCCTCGGAGCGCTGCGACCTCGTCGGCGATGGTGCTCACTACGCCTCCGCTGGTCCGGAGCCCGCGTCGGTCCCGGTCGCCGCGCGCGTGGCCGTCCGACCCTTGGCGGACGCCGCCGTGCGTCGCTTCGCGGTGGCCTTCTTCTTCGCGGTCCCCTTCTTCGTCGTCGTCTTCTTGTTCGCGGCCCGAGCGGTCCGGGCGGCCGCCTTCGCGGCCCGAGCGGCGGCCTCGGCCTCGACGTCGCCGTGCTTCTTCACCGTGAGCTCGGTATCGAGCTCGGCACCGCAGTTCCAGCACCGGTAGCTCTTCGGTCGGGAGAGCAGGACGGATCCGCACTCGGGACACGGGTGGTCCGGATCCGGCGGGTTGCTCGCCGCCATGTCGCACTCGGGATAGCGCTCGCATCCCCAGAAGGGGCCGAACCGCGTGCGCTTCTCGACGAGCTCGCCTTGCGCGCACTGGGGGCACGTGACGCCGGTGGACTTCGGCGGCTCCTTCTTGATGTACCGGCACTCCGGGTAGCCCGAGCACCCGACGAACGGGCCGTAGCGGCCGACCTTGCGCGCGAGCTGGCGGCCGCATTCGGGGCAGATCTCGTCGAGCAGCTCGGGCTCGGGGCGCTCCTCGCCGTTCAGATTGCGGATGTACTTGCAGCCGCCGTCCTCGGCCGCGTAGCGGCTGCACCCGATGAACCGGCCGTACCGGCCGAGCCGGATCTGCAGCCGGCCGGGGGGCGTGCGCCCCTCCTCGATGCACCGGGGGCAGTCCTCGTCGACCTCCTCGACGTAGCGCTCGAACTTCTCCTCGGCGCGCTCGAGGTCCTCGCGGAACGGCTCCCAGAACTCCCCGAGCACCCGGGTGCGCGCGGTCGCGCCCTCGGCGATGAGGTCGAGCTCCTCCTCCATCTTGGCGGTGAAGTTCACGTTCACGATCTCGGGGAAGTGCTCGACGAGCTTGTCGATCACGACCTCCGCGACGTCCTCGGGGAAGAAGCGCTTGTCCTGCAGCCGCACGTACCCGCGATCCTGGATCGTCGAGATGATCGAGGCGTACGTGGAGGGCCGCCCGATGCCGCGCTCCTCGAGGGTCTTCACGAGCGTGGCCTCCGTGAACCGGGGCGGTGGCTGCGTGAAGTGCTGCTCGGGCAGAACCTCGAGCATGCGCAGGAGCTGGTCCGCCGTGAGCTCGGGCAGGCGGGCCTCGGCGTCCTCGTCGGGCCCCTCGTCACGCCCCTCGGTGTAGACGCGGATGAACCCGTCGAACAGGAGCGTCTGGCCGGTCGCGCGCAGGCCGTAGGTGAGCCCGTCGACCGAGCCCTCGACGTCGACGCCGACCTGGTTGAAGCGGGCCTCGGCCATCTGGCTCGCGACGGTGCGCTGCCAGATCATCGTGTACAGGCGCAGCTGGTCGCGGTCGAGCGAGCCGGCGACGCGCGCGGGGTGCCGGAGCACCGACGTCGGGCGGATGGCCTCATGAGCTTCTTGCGCGTTCCTCGAGCGCGTGCGGTAGCGCCGCGGCTCGGCGAGCGCGTACTCCTTGCCGAACTCGGTGCGCACGACCTCGGCGATCTCCCGGAGCGCCGACTCGGCCAGGTTCACCGAGTCGGTCCGCATGTAGGTGATGAGGCCGACGCTGCCCTCGCCGGGGAGCGTGATGCCCTCGTACAAGCGTTGGGCGATCGTCATCGTCTTGCGCGCACCGAAGCCGAGCTTTCGCGCGGCCTCCTGCTGCAGGGTGGATGTCGTGAACGGCGGCGAGGGCGAGCGCTTGCGCTCCTTGCGCTCGACGTTCGCGACCCGGTATGCGGCCCGGCCGAGGCGCTCAACGTGCCCGGCGGCCTCCGCCTGCCCGCCGAGGACGATCCCCTTCTTGTCGGGCGAGGCGGCGAGCTTGCCGTCGGGGACCTGGACGAGCCGGGCCGTGAACGGCTGCTCGTTGTCCTCCGGCGTGAGGCGGACGTCGACGCTCCAGTACTCGACCGGTACGAAGGCGCGGATCTCGCGCTCGCGCTCGACGATGAGGCGCACGGCTACGGACTGCACCCGGCCGGCCGACAGGCCCGGGCGCACCCGCCGCCACAGGATCGGGCTGATCTTGTAGCCGACGAGCCGGTCCAGCACCCGGCGGGCCTCCTGCGCGTCGAAGAGCTTCAGGTCGATCTCGCGCGGGTGGGCGAAGGCCTCGAGGATCGCGTCGCGGGTGATCTCGGTGAAGGTCACGCGCTTGGCGCTCTCCGGGTCCACGCCGAGCAGGGACGCGACGTGGAACGCGATCGCCTCGCCCTCACGGTCGTAGTCCGTCGCGAGCACGAGGTCGTCGCTCTGCTTGTGCACCTTCTTCAGCTCGGCGAGGTGCCTCTTGGAGTCGTCGGGGACCTCGTAGGTGACCCGGAAATCGCGCTCGACGTCCACGCCGAGGTCGCTCTTCGGCAGGTCGCGGATGTGGCCGTAGGAAGCCCGGACCGAGAAATCCGGCCCCAGGTACTTCTCGATCGTCTTCGCCTTCGCGGGCGACTCGACGACCACCAAGGTCTTCGCCATGCTCCGGCCTGCCTCTGTCGTCGTGGGGGATCCGGTGGGCCCACACCTGCGCTGGGCCTCCAGCGCCGCAGGCTACCAGCCCCCTCGGTCAACCCAGGGATTCCACGGCTGGGGACCCGGCGGCCGGTCGCCCGGGCCGCCAGGATCCCGCGGACCCGGTGATACCCTCGGTGCACCCCTCCGGCTCCTGGAGTCCCGACCTGCTCGCCCTGTTCACCGACTTCATCACCGAGGAGATCGCCGCCTACGGGTACCTCGCGATCTTCCTGCTCATGGTGCTCGAGTCGGCCTGCGTGCCGATCCCGAGCGAGGTCACGATGCTCTTCGGCGGCGCGCTCGTCACGGCGCCGTTCCTCGCGGCCGACCTGCAGCTCGACCTGTGGCTCGTCGTGCTCGCCGGCACCGGCGGCAACCTCGTGGGCTCCTGGCTCGCCTACTGGGCGGGGTACGTCGGAGGTCGACCGCTCGTCGCGCGGTGGGGCAAGTACCTGCTGATCCGCCCACACGAGGTCGACCGGGCGCACGACTGGTTCGAGCGCTACGGCCAGGCCACCGTCTTCTTCGGCCGGCTCCTGCCGGTCATCCGCACGTTCATCAGCCTGCCGGCCGGGGTCGTGCGGATGGACCTGCGGCGGTTCACCCTCTACACGGTCCTCGGCTGCCTGCCGTGGTCCCTGCTGCTCGCGTGGCTCGGGTACAAGCTCGGCGAGCGGTGGGACGAGGTCGAGCGGTTCATCCGCCCCTTCGCCTGGGCGATCGCCGCGGCCGTGCTCATCGGCGGCGTGTGGTTCGTCTGGCACCGCCTGCGCACGATCCGAGCCGAGGAGGCCGAGCGCGGGCCCGACCGGGCGGAGGAGCCGACCCGCTAGTCGAGCCGGAGCACCATCGTCCAGCTGCCGCCGGACTCGTCGACCTTCTCGAAGCCGGCCCGCTCGTACATCATCCGCGAGCGGTTGTGGGGGGCGACCGACAGGCAGAGCGCCCGGAACCCCTGCTGGCGTGCCTCGGAGATGAGCGCTCGGAGCAGCGTCTCCCCGATGCCCTTGCGTCGGTGCAGCGGCTCGACGGCGATGCCGATCTCCGGCGTCTCCTCGTCCACGAACCCGTAGCCGGGCTCGGCCGCCGTGAAGAGCCGGTACCAGGCGGCGCCGACCGGCTCGCCCTCGAGCTCGGCGATGACACCCCCGTCGCCGGGCCGGGGCCAGCCCACGTGGTAGCGCCCGAGGACGGGCGACGAGAGCGCCTGGATGATCTCGTCGTGGGGCCAGTCGGGGTTCCACGCCGCCGCCTTGTAGAGCATCTTCTTCAGGAAGTCCACGTCGTCCGCGGTCGCCGGCCGGATGTTCACGGTTGTGCCTCCATATGGAAGAGTCGAGCAGATGCGACGAACCCTAGCGCAGACGCCGCTCGTGCGGCGCTTGCTCGCCGCGCGCGACCGGTTCCGGGCCGACGATCTCGGCACGATGGCGGCCGCGCTCGCGTTCCAAGCCTTCCTCTCCCTGTTCCCGCTCATGCTGCTCACGCTCTCGGTCGCCGGGTTCCTGCTCGCGGGCGATCCCGCCGAGTGGCTCCGGCGGTTCTTCGACGCCGTGCCCGGGATCGGGCCGCTGCTCGACCGGAACCTCGACGCAGTGGTCGAGGCGCGTGCGGGACTCGGCCTCGTCGCGCTGGTCGGTGTGGCGTGGGCGGCCTCCGGGCTCACGGGCCGAGCGTCCGACGCGCTCGGCCGCATCTTCCGCGTCCCCGGCCGAGGGGTGGTCCGTCGGCGCGCTCGGTCGTTCGTCGCGATGCTCGTCCTCGGCGCGGCACTGTTCGCCGGACTCGTCGCGAGCGCCGCGAGCGCCGCGGTCCACGCCGAAGGCTGGTGGTCGTTGCCGGCCCGGGCCCTCACGCTCGTCGCGATCGCCGCGCTCGAGCTCGCCTTCTTCGCCGGGACCTACGCCGTGCTCACGCCGCCAGGGGGCCCGGCGATCCGCGACCATCTCCCGGGCGCGATCTTCATGACCGCGGGCTGGGAGGTCCTCAAGCTCGTCGGCGGTATGCTCGTCGTGACGGTCGTGAACCGCTCGAGCGCGCTCTACGGGACGATGGGGCGGTCTTCGGGCTGCTCGTCTTCCTGCGGGTCGCGGCGTCTCTCTACCTGGTGGGCGCCGAGCTCTCGGCCGTGCTCGGCGAACACCGGACCGACCCGTAGCCAGGTCCTGCTCGACCGAGTCCGATCGTCGAAGAGGCTCCCTTCGCGCCCATGCCGGACTGCGAAGAAGTACCGGACCGGATGTGACGTCCTCCCTCCCCAGCCTGCACTTGCGAGCAGACAGTCACCTCAAGCACGGACCCAACGAGGGCCCGGCCGGCTGAAGGGAGCGGGTCATGCGCAGATGGATGATCGTCTCGGTCACCATCGCTACCGGCTCACGCGCGCGAGTTCCTCGAGACCCACGTAGCGAACGCGTGCATCCTGCAGGAGCTCACGCTCGAACGGTCGCTCCACGTTCGAGGCGACCACGAAGCTGTCGCCATGCGGGTAGGCGCGGCGGAACGCCTTCAATCCCGCCAGGTCCTCACGCCCGTCGGCGCGCCACTTGCACTCGACCGCGATCGGGTCGACGCCGGGCCTGACAAGCACGAAGTCCACCTCCTGGTGCCGGGTCGTCCGCCAGTACCGGACATCCGTGGTCCCACCACGGCCAAGGATCTCGTTGAGCACGTAGTGCTCCCACAGCAGGCCGAGGTCCTCCTCTCGGAGCTCGCCCCATCCCCGGAGCGTCTTCACGAAGCCAGTGTCGAACCCGTAGACCTTCGGCGCATGCACGAGCTCGGTCGTGCGGCGGGTCGAGAAGGGGCGCACGACGACGACGACCTTCGTGATCTCGAGCGCGGCGAGGTAGTTCGCGATCGTGGTGCGACTGACCTCCGCCGGAGCCGCGAACGCCGTCGCCTCGAACACACCACCGCTCCGCGCCAGGACGAGCTCGACGAACCGGGAGAAGGAGGAGCGCCGCTCGAGCCGGAAGAGCTCCTGGACGTCCTTGGCCCAATACGAGTCGAGCCACTCCTGCACGTCGCGCTCGGAGCCGCCCCCGAGGTAGAAGCCGGGCAACCCGCCCAGGGCCAGCCGATCCTCGAGACGGCCCCCCACGCTCACCCGATCTGCCTCGACCATCGGCGTGAGCCACACCTCCTCCTTCCGGCCACTCAGCGAGTCGCGGAACTTGGCGGTCGCCTGGAGGGTGGACGAGCCCGTCGCCACCACCCTGACGCTCGGGAAGTGGTCGACGGCGATCTTGAGCAGCTCGGAGGGATCGGGCAGCCGGTGGACCTCGTCGAGCACGACGCGACGGCCGTCCATCGAGCTGAGGAACACCTCCGGGTCAGCAAGCGCACGCCGGACGCTCGGAAGCTCGCAATCGAGGTACTCGACATCCCTCAGCGACCGGCACAGAACCGTCTTGCCCACACGGCGGACCCCGACGAGCCATACGAGCGAGCGCCGCTTCCATGCCCGCTCGATGCATTCGACCCAGAACGACCTATCGAACATGCCACTACGTTCGCATATCCTGTCAGGATACGCAACCCTGCCTGCGTATGAATCCAGAGCCGGCTACCCGAGCGGCTCGAACCGCGCGGTGAAGTGCCGGAGCTGGGCCGGCTGCTCGAGGATCCGGTAGCCGGGGAGCTCGGAGGCGCGCTCGGCGACCGCCGTGACGACCTCGATCACGTAGTCGACGTGGCTCTGCGTGTACGTGCGCCGAGGGATCGCCATGCGGACGAGGTCCATCGCGGCGGGCTCCTCGGTCCCGTCGGGGTGGCGCCCGAACATCACCGTCCCGATCTCGCACGCGCGGATCCCTCCGGCCTCGTACAGCGCGACCGCGAGCGCTTGGCCCGGGTACTCGAGCGGCGGGATGTGCGGCAGCAGCGCTCGCGCGTCGAGGTAGACCGCGTGCCCTCCGGCCGGCTTCACGATGGGCAGACCGGGGCGGTCGCGCGGTTCGGCCCGGTACTCGGTCGGGCGGATCCGGTAGCGCAGGTAATGCTGGTCGACGCACTCACGCAAACCCTGGGCGATCGCCTCGAGGTCGCGGCCGGCGAGACCGCCGTACGTGACGAAGCCCTCGGTGAGGATGAGAAGGTTGCGACACTGCTCGGCGAGGGCGTCGTCGTTCAACGCGAGCCAGCCGCCGATGTTCGCGAGCGGATCCTTCTTCGCGCTCATCGTCATGCCGTCTGCGAGGCTGGCGTCCTCGCGCACGATGTCGGGGATGTCACGCTCGGCCTGGCCGGCCTCGCGGAGCTTGATGAACCACGCGTTCTCGGCGAACCGGCAGGCGTCCAGGAACAGTGGCACGCCGAACCGGTCGCACAGCGCTCGCACGCCGCGCAGGTTCTCCAGCGAGACCGGCTGCCCGCCGCCCGAGTTGTTCGTGATCGTGACGAACACGACCGGCACGTCGGCGGCGCGCTCTTGGAGCAGCCGTTCCAGCGCGCCGAGATCCATGTTGCCATTGAACGGGTGGATGGTCTGCGGCTCGCGCCCCTCGGGGATCACGAGGTCGACCGCCTCGGCGCCGGTGAACTCGACGTTCGCGCGGGTCGTGTCGAAGTGCGTGTTGTTCGGGATGACCTTGCCCGGCCCGCCGATCGCGGAGAACAGGATCTTCTCGGCCGCGCGCCCCTGGTGGGTCGGGATCACGTGACGGAACGGGAACAGCTCCTGCACGGCCTCGAGGAACGCGAACCACGAGGGCGAGCCCGCGTAGGACTCGTCGCCGCGCTGGATCGCCGCCCACTGGTCCCGGCTCATCGCGCCGGTGCCCGAGTCCGTCAGCAGGTCGATCAGGACGTCGTCGGCGTGGAGGTTGAACAGGTTGTAGCCGGCCTCACGGACCTTCGCGCTCCGCTCCTCCTCGGTGAGGAACCGCAGCGGCTCCACGGAGTGGATGCGGAACGGCTCGATGATCGTCCGGAATCGGTACGGCACGGGTGGATGATGACACGCGGCGCGAGCCGGGTCAGGCCAGGCCCAGGACCGTGAGCAACGCCGTGTCGATCCCCCACCGCTCTTCTGGGGTGAGGTGACCCACCAGGTCGCCGAGCCTCCCGACGTCCACCGCGCCCACCTGCTCCACGAGCACGCGGGTGGTGACGCCGTCGATCTCGACCTCCGGCCGGAACGACGCGGGCCGGGCGCTGCGCGACGTGGGGGCGATCAACACCACGGATCGGGGCAGGAACGCGTCCGATTGCACCACGACGCCGTACCTCTTGCCGTGCTGCTCGTGTCCGAGCCCCTTCGGAAGCCTGAGCGCGAAGACGTCACCCCGGCGCACGCAGGCGCTCCATCAGATCGGCAACCGCCAGCATCTCGGACCGGTCCGCCTCGTCGGCTTCGAGGGCGGCGACCTCGGCAGCCAGAGCCTTCCTGTCCCGTAGCCGCGCGGCAGCGTCGACGAGAGCGCGCCGGATCGCCTGGGAGCGGCTCATGCCCGCAGCTTCAAGCTGGGCCAGCGCCGAGAGCGCTTCCTCGTCCAACCTGACGGAGATCGCGTGAGCCACGGGAAGAGCGTATCACGTAACGTGATACGCTCTTCCAGCGCTCCCAGCGCCGACCATCTCGCTCCGCACGCTCCGGCGTACGCTGGGCCTGGTGGCGATGCGCGCCTTCTTCGGCTCCTACCCGCTGGAGCACTCGACCGAGCCGATCGACGGCTGGCGTGCGTGGCGGCTCCGCCGGGCCGAGACCGGTGCGATCCGCATCGCCCCCACCACGCCGAGACCGGACTGGGAGCCGAGCGTCCCGATCCACGCGACGTGCTCGGGCTCGCACACCCGCGAGTACATGGTCTACAACCCCGAGCTCGTGAAGTTCCATCGGAGCCCGGAACCCGGCTGCACCTGTGGCATCCACGCGATGAAGGACCCACGGCGGCTGCGCCGTTCGCGCCCCGGGAAGACGGCGGGGGTCATCGGCACCGTCGCGATGTGGGGACGCGTGATCGAGCACACGAAGGGCTGGCGGGCCGAGTTCGCGTACCCGGCGCGGCTGCGCCTCATCTGTGTCTGGTGCCTGTGGGACGGCGCGCTCCCCGGCCTGCCCGACCGCGTGCTCGAGCGCGCGGACGCGCTCCTGCCCGTGTGCGGGCGCCATGCCGGCGAGCCGAAGGCCGTCGGGACGCCGCTCGAGGTCGAGCTCGTGCAGAACGCGATGCTCGATGCCTACGGCGTGGAGCTCCTGCCGGTGGAGCTGCTCAGCCCTCGGGCGTGAGGCCGATCTCGGGCGCGACCTCCTGCAGCCCCTCGATCGAGACCGCGAGGAACTCGTCGAGCGGCAGGCCGATGCCCTCCTCGACGCCGAGGACCTCGTCGCGGTTGACGCCCGGCGCGAAGGCCCTCTCCTTCAGCTTCTTCTTCACGCTCGAGACCTTCATGCCCACCGCGAGCTCGGGACGCACGAGCGCGGCCGCGACGAGCAGCCCCGCGACCGCGTCGGCGTGCACGACCGCCTTCGACATCAGGTCGGTGCGGTACTCGGCGAAGGCGTGCGCGAGGACACCGTTCACCACGCGCTCGTCGACGCCGGCCTCGCGGAGCCATCCCGCGGCGACCTCGGCGTGCCCGACGCCGTCCTCGCCGGTCACGTCCTGATCGAGGTCGTGGAACATCCCGGTGAGTCCCCACAGGTCCACGTCCTGCCCGAACCGGCACGCGAGCGCGCGCATCACGCCCTCGACCGAGACGAGGTGCCGGACGGTCGTCTCCTTCAGCGTCTTGTCGCGGCAGAGCGCGAGCGCGGCGTCCCGGTCCATCAGCCGTTCGTCTCGAACGAGAACGGAACGGACGCGAGCACGACCTGCGGCTCGAACAGCATGAGCCGCTTCACGAACCAGGCGTTCTGGTTGTGCAGGAGCATGTGTCGCCACTTCGAGACGACGAGCTCCGGGATCACCACCACGACGAGCGTGTCGGGGCGCTCCGTGAATCGTCGCACCTCGTCGAGCATCGGGCCGGTCAGGTCGCGGAAGGCGGCCTCGACGATATCGAGCGGGATCTGGAGGCCCTTCTCGGCCCACTCGCGCTCGATCCGGTATTCCTGATCGGGATCCATGTCGAAGTACACCGCGCGCGTCTCGCTCGCTCCGAGCGACTGCGCGTAGTTCACGGCGCGAACGGTCGCGTCGTGGATCGCCGAGACGAACACGAGCGCTACGGTGCGCTGCGGGATGAGCGGACGCCCGCCGGCGCCCACCGCGATCGTCGCGCCGGTCCCGAAGGGGACGTCCGCGACGACCACGTTCGGCTCACGGAGCAGCCCTGCCTTGAGCCGCACGAGCGGCCGGTGCCGGAGCAGGTAGGAGACGAGTCCTGCTTCCCGCACCACCTCGGGGACGACCACGGTGATGAAGTCGCGGTGCCGGCACTCGATGCCGTGGATGAACGTGCGGACCCCCTCGAGCAGGTTGGCGCCGTCCACGGGGAGCGGTTCGAGGTCCGGGGCGCCGACCGCGAACCGCCGCCACTCCTCCTGGAGCTCGACCGGGACCACACCCGTGGCGGTCGTCGGGTATACGACGCGCAGATCCGTCGGCCGGATCGAGCGGACGTACCCGATGGCCTCGGCCATGGCGTCGTCGAGCTGGGTGACGAGGAGCACGACGTGGTTCAGTCCCGTCCCGCCGACGGTCACCCGGCCGCGCCGCAGCTCGTCGATGATCGCCGAGTAGTGGCGGTGGATCGACAGGAACACGGGCACGAGCAGGGCGATGAACGCTATCGAGAGCCAGCCGCCGTCGTGGAACTTCGTGTACGTGACGACCAGAAGAACGATCCCGGTCGTCGTCGCCCCCAGGACGTTGATGACGATCGAGCGTTGCCATCCCTTCTGCGCGTCGGGTCCCTTGTGACGCTCCTTCAACCAGTGGATAACCATCCCGCTCTGGGAGAGGGTGAACGACGTGAACACGCCGATGACGTACATCTGGATCAGCCGGGTGAGACTGGCATCGAACGCGTAGATCATCAGCGAGGACACGGTCGCGAGGACGACGATCCCGTTCGAGAAGACCAGGCGGTCGCCGCGGTTCACGAACTGCCGTGGCATGAACCGGTCCCGTGCGAGGATCGAGGAGAGACGCGGGAAGTCCTGGAAGGCGGTGTTCGCAGCCAGGATCAAGATCGCGGCGCTGAAGACCTGGACGATGTAGAAGGCGATCCCGCCCCCGAAGATCGCGTGCGCGATCTGCGCGGGGATCGAGCGAACGTCGCTGGCGGTCGTCCCGGGGATGTGGGTCGCGAGCCACGAGATCCCGAGGAACATCGTGATCCCGATCGTCCCCATGATGGCGAGGGTCTCGGCGGCATTGCGAGCCTGCGGGCGGCGGAACGCGGGAACGCCGTCGGCGATCGCCTCCACGCCCGTGAGGGCGGTCGCTCCCGAGGAGAACGCGCGCAGGACGATGAACAGCGTGACCGGGCCGGCCGTCGTCGCGATGGTGTGGATCGGCTCCACGGCCTCGGCGGTCGGACACCCACCGGCGCACTTGAACAGACCCACGCCGATCATCGTCAGGATCGAGATGACGAAGCCGTACGTGGGAACCGCGAACAGCACACCGGATTCGCGGGTTCCGCGCAGGTTCGCGATCGTCACGAACCACACGAAGCCGATGGACAGGATCACGCGGTGGTCGTTCGCCCATAGGAAGGCCGAGCCGATCGCGAACACCCCGGCGACGATGGAGACGATGACCGTCATCATGTAGTCCACGAGCAGCGCGCCAGCGGCGATCAGACCCGGGAGCGTTCCCAGGTTGTCCTTCGTCACGAGATACGCGCCACCTCCCCTCGGGTACGCCCGGACGGTCTGTCGGTACGAGGTGACGACGATCGCCATCAGGGCCGCGATCGCGATCGCGATCGGCATGACGAGGTGCTTCGAGGCCAGGCTGGCCGACAGGAGCACGATGAAGATCTCGCCCGTCGCGTAGGCCACGGAGGAGAGCGCGTCCGAGGCGAACACGGGAAGGGCGAGGGCCTTCGGCAGCAGGGTGTGCTCCAGCCGGTGGCTCGACATCGCTCGGCCGACGAGCAGTCGCTTGAGGACGCCTCCGGAGCCGGTGCGTGGTTCTGTCTTGGTGACCATCCGAAGGGCGATTGTAGTGACCGAGACCGGCTAGGGGGCGACCGGCGCGATCCACCGGTACCCGACGCCCGGTTCCGTGAGGATGAGCGCCGGTGCTGCGGCGGCGTCGCCGAGCTTCATGCGGAGCGCGCGGACGTAGACCCGCAGGTAGTGGCTCTCCTCCCCGTACCCCTGCCCCCACACCTTCCGCAGGAGCCACTGGTGGGTGAGCAGCTTCCCCGGGTTCGTCACCAAGGCTTCGAGGAGCCCGTACTCCGTCTTCGTGAGATGGATCGGTTCGCCTGCGCGGGTCACCAGGCGCTTCCCGAGATCGATCTCGACGTCGCCGAAGCGCTGCACCGGGGGTGCCGGTTCCTCCGGATGCGCGCGACGGAGCGTGGCCCGAAGCCTGGCGAGCAGCTCCTCCATGCCGAACGGCTTCGTGACGTAGTCGTCGGCACCGGCATCGAGCGCCGAGACCTTGTCGGCCTGCTGGTCGCGGACCGAGAGCACGATCACCGGCACCTCGGAGAAGGCCCGCAGTCGGCGGATCACCTCGGTCCCGTCGAGGTCCGGGAGCCCGAGGTCGAGGAACACCAGATCCGGTGCGGTATCGACCGCACGCTCGAGCCCCTCGCCCCCGGTGCCCGCCGTCTCGACCTCGTAGCCGTGGCCCTGCAGGCTCGTGCGGAGCGCCCGCCGGATCTGCGGCTCGTCGTCGACGATCAGGATGCGCGTCACGCCCCGGGCTCCTGGGGAACAGCCGGCGCGTCGGCCGGCAGCTCGACCACGACGGCGGCCCCACCCGAGGGGGCGCCCTCGATCCGGACCCGACCGCCGTGTGCGAGCACCACGGCGCGCGCGATGGCCAGGCCGAGCCCGCTGCCGCCCGACGATGAAGCGCCGCGATAGAACGGCTCGAAGACCCGCTCGCGTTCCTCCAGGGGGACACCCGGTCCCTGGTCGGTGATGCGGATCTGCACCCCATCCCGCCAGGGCGCGATCGCGACCTGGACGTCGCCCCCGGCCGGCGAGTAACGCAGGGCGTTCTCCAGGAGGTTCGTGAGGACCTGATCGATCTGCACGGGATCCATCATCACGTCCGGAAGACCGGGCCGGATGAGCGTACGGAGCGAGACCCGTGAGAGCCGCGGCCCCAGGCGGTGGAGCACGGACTCGAGGACCTCGTCGATCGCTCCCAGCTCCTTCGCGGGAACGAGGGCTCCCGCCCGCACCCGCGCCAGGTCGATGATGTTCCCGACCAGGCGGTTCAGGCGATCGGTCTCCTCCAAGACCGCCTGCAGCAGCTCTCGTTCCTGGGCGGGCTCGTGCACACCGTCGCCCAGCATGCTCGTGACGCTCGCCTTGATCGTGGCGAGCGGCGTCCGGAGATCGTGCGTGACCGAGGAGAACAGCGCGGCGCGCATCTGGTTCGCCTCCGAGGTCAGCTTGGCGTCCTCGACCGCCGCGTCCAACCGGGCGCGCTCGAGCGCGATCGCGATCTGTCCGGCGCACGAGCGGAGCAGTCCCTCGTCGCTGGTGCCGAGCGGACCGACCTCGGCACGCCGAACCACCGAGAGGGTCCCGAGCTCGGTCGTGCCCGCGAGCATCGGGACGCTGATGGCCGCTCCCATCTCCCCCGCTCCGGATGCTTGCACGCGCATCGCGACGTCGGGACCCGCGTCGATGTCGCAGCGCACCAGGTAGAGCGTCTCGACCAACGCTCCCGCGAGGTCCTGGAGCCGACCCTCGAGGGGCTCGGGGGACAGGAGCTTCGTCGCGAAGTACTGGAGGACACGAGCCTCTCGCTCACGCCGAGACGCGCGGGCCCGCTCCTCGAGCGCCCTCGCCAGGAACGTCGCGACGACGGTGGCGACGATCAGGAAGCCGAGCAGCGCGACGAGATCCTCCTCCTTGTCCACCTGGAAGGTGTGACGGGGTGGGGTGAAGAAGTAGTTGAGGCCGAGGAAGGACAGCACCGACGCACCCAGGCCGCTCCATAGTCCGCCGACGACGGCCGCACCGACCACGGCGAGGATGAAGAGCGAGGCCGCCGCCTCCCCGCCGCGCAGGAACGTCTGCCCGATGAGCGTCGCGGCCAGCGGCAGCACGACGGCCGGCACGATCGCGCGGACCGGTCGGGGGCGCATCAGACACAGGATGTCCCTGGCCACGCCCTCACGGTAGTCCGTTTACGGGATCTTCACGGCCGTCGCGGTCCCCTTCACGCGGCGCTTACGCGGCCCCCCCGACACTGCAGGTGGGAGATTCCGAGATGGCCACGACACTGGAGAGACCCGAGACCGGAGTGCGGCGGACCGGCCAGGCCCGCCCGAGAGGGATCGGCTACGGGATCAAGCGCCTGATCCTCGGGCCGGCCCTGCCGACGTCGCAGCTCGAGCACGAACGCCTCGGCAAGGCGATGGCGCTGCCGCTGTTCGCGTCGGACGCGATGTCGTCCGTCGCCTACGGGACGGAGGAGATCCTCCGCGTCCTCGTCCCGGTAGCGGGTGTCGCCGCCTTCTCCCTCGTCTTCCCGATCTCGATCACGATCTCGATCGTCCTGGTCACGCTGGTGTTCAGCTACCGACAGACGATCAAGGCCTACCCCTCGGCGGGTGGCGCGTACATCGTCACGAAGGACAACTTCGGGGTGCTCCCGGCCCAGGTCGCGGGGGTCGCGCTCCTCACCGACTACATCCTGACCGTGGCGGTCTCGATCTCCGCCGGCGTCGCGGCCATCGTCACCGCCGCGACGTGGCTCCATCCCTATCGCGTCCCTCTGGCGCTCGGGTTCCTGCTGATCCTCGTCTGGGGCAACCTCCGCGGGGTTCGCGAGTCCGGCAGGCTCTTCGCGCTCCCCCCGTACCTGTTCATCGTCGGTATCCTCGGGATGCTCGGATTCGCGTTCTACCGTCTCACCCTCGGCGACATCGCGCCGATGGCGCATTCGAACCTGCCCCCCGCTCCCGCGAACGTGGGGCTGCTGTCCGGCGTGTCACTCTTCCTCGTGATGAAGGCGCTCTCCTCGGGAACGACGGCGGTGACGGGCGTCGAGGCGATCTCCAACGGCGTGCCGGCCTTCCGCCGGCCGGAATGGAAGAACGCGCGGCAGACGCTCGTCGCGATGGCCTGCATCCTCGGCACGATGTTCCTGGGCGTCAGCTACATGGCGCACCGGCTGCAGATCGTTCCCGACCTGAGCGAGCGGCGAACCGTGCTCGGCATGATGACGGAGCAGGTGTTCGGCTCGAGCGGCCTGGGGCACGCGCTGTTCCTCTTCATCCAGGTCATGACCATGGCCATCTTGGTCCTGGCGGCCAACACGTCGTTCGCGGACTTCCCACGCCTCGCGAACTTCGCCGCCGGCGATGCGTTCCTGCCACGCCAGCTCACGACGAGAGGGCACCGTCTCGTCTTCTCGAACGGCATCCTGGCCCTCGCCGGGGCGGCGGCGATCCTCATCGTGCTCTTCCAGGCCAACGTGACGAGACTCATCCCGCTCTATGCGGTGGGTGTGTTCACCTCGTTCAGCATGTCCCAGGCCGGGATGGCTCGGCGCCACCTCCGACTGCGTGAGCCGGGGTGGCGGGCGGGCCTGGCGATCAACGGCTTCGGCGCGATCGCGACCGGCGTCCTGACGCTCGTGATCGGGGTCACGAAGTGGCCGGGGGATGCCGCCATCCTCGTCATCGTGCCGCTCACGGTCTGGCTCCTGATCCGCACGAACCTTCGGTACGTGCACGAGCATGCGGAGCTCGACGAGGAGCTCGAGCCGTTCGACCGATCCCGGCAGGGTCCGCCGATCGCCGTCGTGCTCGTCGATGCGCTCGACCGCAAGACGACGCACGCGCTGCAGTACGCGAAGACGATCAAGGCCTCCGAGGTCCGAGCCGTCCACATCGAGCGCGACCCGGCCACCACCGCAGCGCTCGACCGCGCGTGGGCGGACCTGGTGTCCGACTTGCCGCTCCACGTCGTGCGGGGCGAGGGCGACCCATCGAGTGCGATCGCCGGGTACGTCGCTGCGCTGCCCCGCGATGCCGAGGTCAACGTCATCCTCCCGGGGCCGGCCACGATGGGGACCCTCGAGCGCCTACGCCGATGGCGTCAGAGCACCCACCTGACGAGAGCACTCCTCCCGTACGTCCGCGCGCGGATCACGCTCGTGCGCGACCATCCGGGGCCGGGCCACCCCCTCACGGACACCCGAGACGGCAAGACCACCCTGCGCCTGTCGCCGAGGTTCGCGCACGAGGTCGTCGTGCTCGTGGACCGGGCCGACCGCGCGACCTTCCGGGCGATCCGCTACGCCTTGTCGCTCGGAGCGAACGACGTCTGGGCCGTCCACGCGGCCCTCGACAAGGAGAACCAGGAGACCCTCATCCGGCGATGGATGGAGCTGGGCGTCCCGGTCCAGCTCGACGTGATCGAGTGCTGGGACCGGAACGTGGCGAGGTCGCTCGAGAACTACGTCGCCGAGCGCGCGGGGCGGCGGCGCGAGATCACCGTCGTGATGCCGCGCCGAGACCACGCCGAGCTCCGCAGCCGACTCCTGCACGACCGCACGAGCCGCATGATCTTGAAGTCGCTCGGCCGCTACGAGCACGTGGATATCGCGGTCGTGCCCTACTTCTTCGCGAAGCACCAGCTACCGCGCCGTCCCGCTGACGTGCCCACCGGGCAGGCAGTAGGCTGACGCACCGATGAAGATCGTCATCATGGGCTGCGGCCGTGTTGGGATCCTGCTCACGCAGGAGCTCTGCAAGGCCGGGCACGAGGTCTCGGTCATCGACAAGAGCAGCTCGGCGTTCGAGCGGCTGCCGCCCGGCTTCAAGGCGAAGACCTTCGTCGGGCTCGGGTTCGACCGGAGCGTGCTCGAGGAGGCCGGCATCAAGGACGCCGACGTGTTCCTGGCGGTCTCGAGCGGTGACAACTCGAACATCGTCTCGGCCCGCGTGGCGCGCGAGCACTACCGCGTGCCGATGGTCATCGCGAGGATCTACGACCCGTACCGCGCCGACATCTACGAGCGTCTCAACATCTCCACGGTCTCGACCACCCGGTGGGGCGTGAAGCAGATGGTGCTCATGCTCACCCACACCCGTGAGGAGATCAAGGAGAGCCTGGCGGGCGGCGACCTGTTCCGGATGCGGCTCGCCGTGCCCCGTCACCTCGTCGGTCGGCAGGTCTCCGAGCTCGCGGCCGAGGGGAAGGTGCTCGTCGCGGGGGTCGACCGGGGCGGGTCCGGCTTCATCCCCGTCCCGTCCAGCACGTTCCAGGACGGCGACACGGTCCATCTCATCGTCCACAAGGACGCCATGGACCTGCTCGACGAGCTCATGGCCCCGATCGGAGAGCACTGATGCGCATCGTGATCGCGGGGGCGGGCGCCGTCGGCCGCTACCTCGCCGCCGACCTGAAGGCGAGAGGGCACGACGTGGTGCTGGTCGAGCAGGAGCCGCGGCATCTCGAGATCGCGGCCGAGTGGGCGCCGGAGGCCGAGTTCATCCTCGGCGATGCGTGCGAGCCCTGGGTCCTCGAGAAGGCCGAGCTGCGCTCGACCGACGTCGTCGTCGCGGCGACCGGTGACGACGAGGACAACCTGGTCATCTCGCTGCTCGCGAAGCAGGAGTTCGGCGTGCCCCGCGTCTTGGCGCGCGTGAACCACCCTCGGAACGAGTGGATGTTCAGCGAGCAGTGGGGCGTGGATCAGGCGGTCTCGATCCCGCACCTCATGACGGCGCTCGTCGAGGAGGCCGTCACCGTCGGCGACCTCGTCCGGCTTCTCCGTCTGGAGGGCGGCCGCATCGCGCTCGTCGAGGTCACGATCCCCGACGGGTCGCTGAACGCGGGGCGCCCGCTGTACGAGCTCCGTCTGCCGACCGACGCGGCGATCGTCGCGGTGCTCCGCGAGGGACACGTGATCATCCCACAGCCCGAGACCGTGGTCACCGCGGGCGACGAGGTCCTCGCGCTCGCATCGGCAGAGGCCGAAACGACGCTCCGGCTCGCCATCGTGGGCGAGGGGATGCCCGGCGGCTCGCCCTCATCCGAACGCGGCAGCACCGGCGCGATCTAGCGTTCGCAGGAACCGCGAGCCCGGGCTCAGTGGCTGCTAGTGGCCGTTCGAGTCGCTGTTGCCGTGCGGCTCGCAGCTCTTGCCGGGGCAGGAGGCGGCGTCGGTCGTGGCGTCCGCGTCGTCCGTGGACCCCTCGGCGACGGGATCGGCGTGCCTCGCCAGGTTCTCCTGCAACTGCGCGAGCGCGCCTTGCAGCCCCACGTTCTCCGGGTGCAGCTGGAGTAGGGCCTCGTGGCGGCAGATCGCGTTCTCGAGTCCGGTCAGGCCCTCACAGGCCGTGAAGTCCGGAGCCGCCGAGGCGTCCTCGCCCTGCGCGTCGACAGGGGGGGTGGTCTCGGTCGCGTCGGTATCGGGCGACGTCGTCTCGGTCGGCTCCGGCGCGGGGGTCTCGGAGGGCTCCGTCGGGTCCGGTGCGACGCTGACTTCCGGTGTGGGATCGGTGTCGAAGGCCGCGTGCAGAGGAGGCGAGGCCGAGGCCACCGTAGCGGCGACCACGAGGGCCGCAAGCGCCGTCAGGAAGACCCGCAGGGGCTTCATGCGACAGGTATCGGCAGCGGACTAGTCAGACTTGACTAGTCCGCTGCCGAGCGCGGCCTGCCGAGTCCGGCCTGCGCTCAGGCGGTGAACTCGAAGCTCGGGTTCACCATGCGGCGGCCCTGCCGCTGCTCCCCGACCACACCCTCGACCACCACCCGAGTGCCGAGGGTGAGCCCGGGGATCGAACGTCGGCCCATCCACAGCACGGACATCTCGCCGGTGCCGTCGGTGAGCAGGGCCTCCAACGCCTCGAGACCGTGCTCGGGGTGCACGGTGATGCGTTTCACCACGCCCGCGAGCTTCACGGGGGTGCGGGTCGGCGCCTCGGCGATCGCGGCGACGCCGGGGATGCGCGACGCCCACGCCTGGATCTCCTCACGCAGGCGCTGCTCGTCGCTCTCGGCCATGCGACGGAAGAACCGTCGCACGCCCTCCAGCAGCCCCATCCGCTCCGCCCCCTCGATGAGACCGCCGTCTACGAGACGACGGCCGTCTCCTTCGGCGGGGAGACCATGAGCTCGGACTTGCGCGTCTTGGAGACGTAGACCGCCGAGCCGACCACGGCCACCGCGACGAGCCCGACCACAATCCGCAGCATCGTGTCGTCCGCGTGCTCCACCACGAGCGGAGCGAGGAGGAGCGCGACGAGGTTCATGACCTTGATGAGCGGGTTCAGCGCGGGGCCGGCGGTGTCCTTGAACGGGTCGCCGACCGTGTCGCCGATGACCGCGGCCTTGTGCCGCTCCGAGCCCTTGCCACCGTAGTGGCCCTCCTCGATGTACTTCTTCGCGTTGTCCCACGCGCCACCCGAGTTCGAGAACATCACGGCGAGGAGCTGACCGGTGAGGATCGCGCCGGCGAGGAACGCGCCCAGCGCCTCGGCCCCGAGGAAGAACCCGGCGATGACCGGCGAGAGCACCGCGAGGAGGCCCGGGGTCATCAGCTCGCGGAGCGAGGTCTTCGTACAGATGTCGACGACGCTCGCGTAGTCCGGCTTCTCCTCGAAGGTCATGATGCCGGGGTGGTCGCGGAACTGGTTGCGGACCTCGACCACGACCTGTGAGGCCGCGCGTCCCACGGCGCGGATCGCGAGCGAGGAGAACAGGAACGCGACGGCGCCGCCGAGCAGCAGCCCGGCGAGCACGTCGGGACGGTCGACGCGGATGCCGAGGAAGTCGAACCCGGCCTCCTTCAGGGCCTCCTCGAACGAGCCGAACAGCGACGTCGCGGCGATGACGGCCGTCGCGATGGCCATGCCCTTCGTGATGGCTTTCGTCGAGTTCCCGATGGCGTCCAGGCCGCCCAGGATCTTCGCCGGCTTGCCCTCGAACTCGCCCGACATCTCGGCGATGCCCTGCGCGTTGTCCGAGATCGGCCCGAAGGTGTCCATCGAGACGATGACACCGACCGTCGTGAGCATGCCCATGCCGGTGAGCGAGATGAAGTACAGGCGCTCGGCCGTCGTGTCGCCGAGCAGGAAGGCGCCGACCACCGCGCCGACGATGATGATGAGCGACCATACGGTCGACTCCAGCCCGACCGAGAAGCCGGACAGGATGGTCGTCGCCGGGCCGGTCTGCGTGGCCTCGGCGATCTCCTGCACGGGCTTGTGCTTCGTGTCGGTGAAGTACTGCGTGAGCACCTGGATCACGCTCGCGAGGATCAGCCCGAACAGCACCGCGACGGCCGGACGGACGTCCTTCATGTAGATGTTCGAGATCACGAACGCGGCGGCGGCCGAGACCGCGGCCGAGATGAAGAAGCCGCGGTTGATCGACTTCATCCCATGCTCGTCCTCGGAGCGCGGTGAGACCGACAGGATCCCGATGATCGACGTGATGACGCCGACGGCGCGGACGAACAGCGGGAACATCACGCCGGCGATCGCGCCGACCTCGGATCCGCTGTAGGCCGCGGCGCCGAGGATCAGCGAGGCGACGAGCGTGACCTCGTAGGACTCGAACAGGTCGGCAGCCATCCCGGCGCAGTCCCCGACGTTGTCGCCGACGTTGTCCGCGATCGTGGCCGCGTTGCGGGGGTCGTCCTCGGGGATCCCCTGCTCGATCTTGCCGACGAGGTCCGCGCCGACGTCCGCGGCCTTCGTGAAGATGCCGCCGCCCACCCGCATGAACATCGCGAGGAGCGCACCGCCGAACCCGAACCCGACCAGCACCGAGGTCGCGTCCTGCTTGTAGACCAGCAGGATGACCGTCGCGCCGAAGAGGCCGAGGCCGACCGTGAACATCCCGGCCACGCCGCCGGCGCGGAACGCGATGCGCATGGCCTTGCGCAGGCCGGACTCGCGAGCGGCGTTCGCCGTGCGGACGTTCGCGCGGACCGCGAGCCACATGCCCACGAACCCCGTCGTCGCGGAGAACACCGCGCCGAGGATGAACGCGAGCGAGCGCCCGAACCGGATCGAGAAGGCCGAGTGCGCGGCGTTCGCCGGCGTGGGGAGCAAGATGAAGAGGAGCACGGTCAAGAGCGCGAGGAAGATCCCGAGGGTGCTGAACTGGCGCTTCAGGTAGGCGCTCGCGCCTTCCTGGATCGCCTTCGCGATCTCCTTCATCTTCTCGGTGCCCTCCGGGGCGGCGAGCACCTCACGTACCAGGTAGAGGGCGAAGGCCAGCGCGAGCAGCGAGATCACCAGGATCACCCACAGCGCGTTGGTCTCGAAGCTGCCGAAGACGGCCTTTATCGGGCCACCTTCCTGCGCGAGGACACCGAACAACGGAACCTCCTCGGTCGTCGTGAAGGGGAGGGAAGCTTGTGTTGGACCCGGCGCCGTCGCCGGGACGGCTGGCAGTATAGGGAGGAAACAGGGGCCCCGACCTGCGCGAAGAGGCTAGGTCGACGGCTCCCCACGGCCCGAGCGGAGCACGGCGAACCCGAGTGCCCCCGCGACCAGCGACGCCGCGAAGACGCCCACCTTCGCGGTGTCGACCACGGTCGGGTCGGAGAACGCGAGCTCGGCCACGAACAGCGACACCGTGAATCCGATGCCGGCCACGGCGGCCGTCCCGAGGATCTCGCGCGGGCCGACGCCGTCGGGGAGCCGCCCGATCCCGGTCCGGACGGCGACCAGGCTCGCGAGCGTGATGCCGACAACTTTGCCGACGACGAGCCCGAGGACGACGCCGAGCGCGACGGGGCTCGTGAGCGCCTCGCGGAGCGTGTCCTTGCCGAGGAGTACCCCGGCGTTCGCGAGCGCGAACAGCGGCACCACCAGGGAGCTCGTCCACGGGTGGAGCGCCGACTCGACCCTCGCGAGGGGCGAGACGGCCTCGCGAGAGAGCGCCGCGAGCCGGAGCCACTGCGGCGCATCGGCGTCCGGGGGACTCGGATCGTCGACGGTCTCGTCGGCGGTGCGGTGGGCCTCCTCGCTCACGGCCCGGGGCCGCTGGAAGGGTACCGACGGCGTGAGCAGCCCGAGCAGCACCCCGGCGATCGTCGGGTGCACGCCGGAGCGGAAGAAGGCGAGCCACACGCCCGCGCCGAGCACGACGTACACGGCTGTCGCCCGCACGTGGATCCGCTGCAAGACCACGATGAGCAGCACGAGGGCGGCCGCGACCCCGAGCGGCACCCAGGACACCCCGGCCGAGTAGAAGACGGCGATCACCACGATCGCGCCGATGTCGTCCACGATCGCGAGCGTGAGCAGGAACGGCTTCAACCCCGAGGGCGCGTGCCGCGCCGCGAGCGTCAGCACACCGAGGGCGAACGCGATGTCGGTCGCCATCGGGACGCCCCAGCCGCGCGAGCCCTCGCCGCCGGCGTTCAGGGCGACGTAGAGGAGGGCCGGCACGAGCATCCCGCCGAGCGCCGCGATCGCCGGCAGGGCCGCGGCGCGCGGATCCCGCAGCTCGCCGGTCGTCAGCTCACGCTTGATCGCGAGGCCGACGACGAGGAAGAACAGCGTCATGAGCCCGTCCTTCACCCAGTCCCGCAGGTCCTCGACGACCCGGAGGTCGCCCGTCCCCAGCCCGAGCCCGCCATCC
>CAYUSA010000043.1:8607-25105 GCA_964447335.1 uncultured Actinomycetes bacterium | reverse complement strand
AAGGGCGGCGTCATCATGGACGTCACGAACGCCGAGCAGGCGAAGATCGCCGAGGACGCCGGCGCGTGCGCGGTCATGGCCTTGGAGCGGGTGCCCGCCGACATCCGCAAGGAGGGCGGCGTGGCTCGGATGGCCGACGCCACGAAGGTCGAGGAGATCATGCAGATCGTCTCGATCCCCGTGATGGCCAAGGCCCGGATCGGACACTTCGTCGAGGCGCAGATCCTCCAGGCCCTCGGCGTCGACTACGTGGACGAGTCCGAGGTCCTCACGCCCGCCGACGAGGAGCACCACATCGACAAGTGGGCGTTCACCGTGCCGTTCGTGTGTGGCGCCCGGAACCTCGGCGAGGCGCTGCGGCGCATCGGTGAGGGTGCGGCGATGATCCGCACGAAGGGCGAGGCCGGCACCGGCAACGTCGTCGAAGCCGTGCGTCACCAGCGCACGATCCTGCGCGAGACCGGCTGGGTGCAGTCGCTCCGTCCCGAGCAGCACATGGCCGCGGCCAAGGACCTCGGCGCGCCGGTCGAGCTCGTCCGCATGGTGGCCGAGCTGGGCAGGCTCCCCGTCGTGAACTTCGCGGCCGGCGGTATCGCGACACCCGCGGATGCGGCGCTCATGATGCAGCTCGGCGTGGACGGTGTGTTCGTCGGCTCGGGCATCTTCAAGTCCGAGGACCCGGCGCCGCGCGCTCGCGCGATCGTCGAGGCCACGACGCACTTCCAGGACCCCGACGTCCTCGCCAAGGTCTCGCACGGCCTGGGCGAGCCGATGCACGGGCTCGACATCAAGGAGCTCGGCGAGGAGGGTCTGCTCCAGACCCGAGGCTGGTAAGCGAGGCGCATGAAGGCGGGCGTCCTCGCGCTGCAGGGTGACTTCCGCGAGCACGCCGCGGTGCTCGCCGACCTGGGCGCCGCCCCGATCGAGGTGCGGACGCCCGAGGATCTCGCGCGCGTCGAGTGCCTCGTGGTCCCCGGCGGCGAGTCCACCACGATCTCCAAGCTCGCCCGGAGCGCCGGGCTCGTCGAGCCGATCCGCGAGCGCGCGCTCGCCGGCATGCCGATGCTCGGCACGTGCGCCGGCATGATCGTCATGGCCGCGCGCATCGAGGGCCTCGACCCGCTCCTCGGCCTCGTGGACATCACCGTCCGACGCAACGCCTACGGGCGGCAGGTGGACTCGTTCGAGGCCGACGTGGACGTCGAGGGAGTGGACCATCCCGTGCGCGCCGGGTTCATCCGCGCGCCGATGGTCTACGAGATCGGTCCGCACGTCCGCGTGCTCGCCGAGCACGAGGGCCACCCGGTCGTCTTGGAGCAGGGAAGCCTCGTCGTGGCATCCTTCCACCCAGAGCTCGTCGGCGAGACGCGGCTCCACGACTACGTCCTGAGGAAGGTGTGACATGTCCGGCCATTCGAAGTGGGCGACGATCAAGCGGAAGAAGGGCGCGCTCGACGCGAAGCGCAGCAACGAGTTCGCGAAGCTCCTTCGCTTCGTCGAGGTCGCGGCGCGCGAGGGCGGCAGCGGCGACCCGCGGGCGAACGCGACCCTCGGAACCGCCATCGAGAAGGCACGGAGCGCCTCGGTCCCGAGCGAGAACATCGATCGGGCCATCAAGCGCGGGACGGGCGATCTCGAGGGCGGTGCCCGGTACGAGGAGGTCGTCTACGAGGGCTACGGGCCCGGCGGCGTCGCGATGTTCGTCGAGACCCTGACCGACAACCGCAACCGCACGGCGCAGGAGGTCCGTCACGCGTTCACGCGCAACAACGGCAACCTCGGCGAGTCGGGGAGCGTAGCCTGGATGTTCACCCGCAAGGGCCTCATCCAGATCGAGAAGTCGGCGGCCCCCGACGAGGAGCGCCTGCTCGAGATCGCGCTCGAGGCCGGCGCCGAGGACCTGAGCGACTCGGAGAGCACGTGGGAGATCACGACGGACCCCACGACCTTCCCGGCCGTGCGGGACGCCCTCGAGGCGGCGGGCGTGCCGATGCTCTCCGCCGAGCTCGCGATGGTGCCGCAGAACACGGTGCCCGTCGGGGGCGGGCAGGCCAAGCAGGTGCTCGCGCTCCTCGAGGCGCTCGAGGACCTGGACGACGTGCAGGGGGTCTCGGCCAACTTCGACATCCCCGAGGCCTTCATGGCCGAGCTCGGCTGAGACCGGCCGCCGGCAGCGAGGTGTTTGCCCGCGTCCCTGGGCACCCCTAGACTGAACACGTGTTCGATTCGTGCGTGCTGGGGGTCGACCCCGGCCTGAGGATGCTGGGCGTCGCGGTGCTGGCTCGCCGCGACCGTCGCCCGGAGATCGTGTTCGCCGACACCGTGCGCACGGCCAGCGGCATGCCAGAGGCTGCCCGCCTGCGCCTGATCCACGAGGCGGTCGCCGGCGTGATCGCCGAGCACGGGCCGTCGTCGGTCGCGATCGAGCGCGTGGCGTGGAACACGAACCAGGTGAGCGCGCTCCGCGTCGCCCGGGCCACGGGGGTCGTCCTGCTCGCGGCCGCCGAGGCGGGGCTCCCCGTCGAGGAGTACGGCCCGCTCGAGGTCAAGATGGCCGTCACGGGCTCGGGGACCGCCGGGAAGGCCGAGGTGCGGGCCGCGCTGGCGCGGCTCCACGGCCTCGCCGGGGTGCCCTCGCAACCCGACGCGGCCGATGCCGTGGCCGTCGCGATCTGCCACCTCACGCAGTCTCGACTCCGGCGGGCAGCGCGCGCGGTGGCCCTGCGGTGATCTCGTTCCTCGAGGGTGAGGTGACCGAGAGGGGCGCAGGTCGCGTGGTTCTTGACGTGCACGGGGTGGGGTACGAGGTGCTCGCGCCGGCCTCAACCGTCGCGAAGCTCCCGGCCGTGGGCACGCGAGCGCGGATCTTCACGCGGATGCACGTCCGCGATGACGCGATGACCCTGTATGGCTTCGCGACGGCCGACGAACGCGGCCTGTTCGACCTGCTCGTCACCGTGACCGGCGTCGGGCCGAAGGTCGCGCTCTCGTTCCTGTCGGCCCTCTCGCCAGACGTGCTCCGGCGCGCGGTCGCGGCCGGGGACGTGGCCGCGCTCACGATCGTGCCGGGTGTCGGCAAGAAGGTCGCGCAGCGGGTGGTGCTGGATCTGAGGGACAAGCTCGGCGGCGAGGGGATACCGCTCTCCGGACCGCTCGCGGACGTGCGCGAGGCGCTCCTGTCCCTCGGTCTGTCCCCGCAGGAGGCGAGCGAGGCACTCGGAGCGCTCGCGGAGGGCGGCGACCGTCCCGTCGAGGACCTCCTGCGCGAGGCCCTGCGCCACGTGGGCCGGGGATAGGGTAGGCGCGTGGACGAGGACCGGATCGTCGACCCCGAGCTGCCCGAGGAGGAGCGCGCCTTCGACGCCGCGCTCCGCCCGAAGGTGCTCGCCGAGTTCGTCGGACAGGACCGCATCAAGGAGCAGCTCGGGCTGCTCATCGAGGGCGCCCGCGCGCGCGGCGAGACCGTCGACCACCTACTGTTCTCGGGCCCGCCCGGGCTCGGCAAGACGACGCTAGCGGGGATCGTCGCGAACGAGGTCGGCGTGGGGTTCCAGCCCACGTCGGGACCGGCGCTCGACCGCCCGGGGGACCTGGCGGCGATCCTCACGAACCTCGATGAGGGCGACGTCCTGTTCGTGGACGAGATCCACCGGATGCCGCGAACGGTCGAGGAGGTCCTGTATCCGGCGCTCGAGGACTTCAAGCTCGACGTCGTGCTCGGCAAGGGGCCGAGCGCGCGCTCGATCCGCCTCGATCTGCCGCGGTTCACACTGGTCGGGGCGACGACCCGGCCGGGGCGGATCACGCTCCCGCTCCGCGAGCGGTTCGGCTTCTCGCCGCGCCTGGACTACTACTCGGTTGAGGACATCGGGCGGATCGTCCGGCGCTCGGCGGGGATCCTCGAGGTCACGATCGACGCGGAAGGCGCCGACGAGATCGCCCGGCGCTCGCGCGGTACGCCACGGGTGGCCAACCGGCTCCTTCGCCGCGTGCGCGACGTCGCCGAGGTCCGCCACGACGGGCAGATCACGGGCGACGTCGCTCGGGCGGGCCTCGAGCTGTTCGAGGTGGACGAGCAGGGTTTGGACAAGCTCGACCTCGCGGTGCTGTCGACCATCGCGCGGAAGTTCGGCGGCGGCCCGGTCGGGCTCTCCACCCTGGCGGCGGCGGTCGGCGAGGAGACCGACACGATCGAGGACGTCGTCGAGCCCTACCTGATGCAGCTCGGCTTCCTGAAGCGCACGCCCCGGGGCCGCGTCTCCACGGAACGGGCGCTCCGCCACCTCGGCGTCACGCTCGACGGCGCCCTGCCGCTGTCCTGAGCCGAAGAGCAACCGCGGGTCGGCCGGGCGGCGGTAGCCTGTATGCTGCCTCGCCGACCCCCAAGGAGACGACGCCGTGCCCTGGATCTTGGCCGCAGAGAGCACCTCGAGCAGCGGAGGCTCCCTCATCACGCTGCTCCTGCCCGTCGCGATGATCGCGGGCCTGTACTTCATCATGATCCGCCCCCAGCGGGCTCGGCAGCGACAGCAGCAGGCGCTGCTCTCGGCGCTCGAGGTCGGCGACGAGGTCATGATCAGCGGGGGGATCTACGGGACCCTCATCGAGATCGACGACGACGCGGGCGTCGTGCTCGTCGAGATCGCCCCCGGCACCCGCGTCCGGATGCTCCGCCAGGGCGTGCTCCAGCGCCTCACCGAGGACGAGGTCGACGAGAGCTACGACGACGACCCGTCCGGCTTCGACGAGGAGACCGACGACCGGCCGTGAACGACACGCCTGAGCCGGCGTCCCCGCCGCCGCAGGGTGGACCCGCCTCCCTCGCGGGCCCTCAGGCCCTCCCCTTCGAGGCCATCCAGAACGACCCGGAGCTCTCGGCCCTTATCTCCGCCGCGGACCGCGTCATGGAGGGGATGGGCTACACGGAGCACGGCTTCCGTCACGCGAACCTCACGGCTCGGATCGCCTACAACGTGCTCCTTCGGTCCGGCTACGACGAGCACACGGCGAACCTCGGCTGCGTGGCCGGGTACCTGCACGACGTGGGGAACATGCTGACCCGCGACGCCCACGGGCAGACCGGGGGCTTGCTCGTGTACCACGCGCTCCGCGACCGGATGCCGGCCGCCGACCTCGCCACCATCGTCTCGGCCATCGCGAACCACGAGGAGCAGCAGGGCTACTCGGTCTCGGAGGTCTCTGCAGCGGTGATCCTCGCGGACAAGTCCGACGTTCACCGCAGCCGCGTCCGCAAGACCGGGCGCCCCGAGTTCGACATCCACGACCGCGTGAACTTCGCGGCCGAGCAGTCGTTCCTGCGGGTAGACTCCAGCGCCAAGACCATCACCCTCGAGCTCACGATCGACCCCCAGATCAGCCAAGTCATGGAGTACTTCGAGATCTTCCTTGGGCGGATGCAGCTCTGCCGGAAGGCGGCCGACGAGCTCGGCTGCCGCTTCAAGCTCGTGATCAACGGGGCGGAGCTGGCGTGACGAAGACCCGGGGCCTGTGGACGTCGATCGTGTTCGTGCTCGTGCTCGTCGCCGGCTCGGTCGCGATGTTCGCGCTCGGCACGCGCCCGGTGCTCGGCCTGGACCTCGAGGGCGGCGTCTCGGTGATCCTGTCGGCGCCCGACGGCACGCCCGCGACGGTGATGGACCGCGCGGTCGAGAATATCCGCCGCCGCGTCGACTCGTTCGGCACGGCGGAGCCGACGATCTTCGTGACCGGAACGAACATCGAGGTCCAGATCCCGGGCCTCGCGCGCGGCACCATCGAGGAGCGCGCTCGAGGCCAGTCGTGTCTCGTGGGCTCCGGCGGCGACAGCTACGGGTGCTTCGATACCGCCGCCGCCGCCCAGACCAAGCTCGACGCCGTCACGGTCGAGACCCTCACGCAGTCGGTCTGCCTGACCGGGCTCGGCGCGAGCGACGGACCCTGCTATCCCACCAAGAAGCAGGCCAAGGACGCGATCGCCGGCCTTGCGGTCGTGCCCGCCGAGCAGGCCTCGCCGGCACCCTCGCCGGCGCCGACCGCCGGCACGTTCTGCATCTCGGGTGTCGGGGCACCCGTCTGCGACTTCGCCTCGAAGGACGAGGCGCAAGCGGCGATCGACGCGATCGGCACGGTCTCCAACGTGACCTTCTGCCTGCAGGACGCGGACGGCGTGACGCTCTCGAGCGACGCCGGGTCGGCATGCTTCGCGAGCCAGAGCGACGCGGACGCGGCGCTCGCGGCGACCACCGTAAAGGACGTGGCCGTCGAGTACTGCGTGGTGTCGTCGGCCGACGAGAGCCTCGGGTGCTTCATCTCCCGCGAGCAGGCGCAGGCCCGCCTGCAGGAGACGGGTCAGGAGCGGCTGCTGCAGGTGATCGGCACGACGGCCCGTCTCGAGGAGCGCGAGGTGATCGAGACGCTGACGCCCTCGAGCGCCGGGTACGACGCCGCGCCCGTGACCTGCGCGGAGCCCGCCCAGCAGGAGACGTCGGCGTGCACCTTCGAGACGCTCCGCGATCAGGACGTGGTCTTCCTCGGGCAGGACGGGGAGACGAAGTTCAAGCTCGGGCCGGTGCGGATCTCGGGTGACGCCATCCGCAAGGCGACCGCGATCTACGACGCCGGCAGCTCGACGAGCGTCGGGCAGGGGTGGCAGGTGGACTTCCAGCTCACGAGCGAGGGGTCAGACCTCTTCGGGCAGATCACGACTGAGCTCACGGGCCGCCAGCTGGCGATCGTCCTGGACCGCGAGGTCATCTCGGCGCCCACGGTGCAAGAGCCGATCACCGGCGGCAGCGGCGTCATCACCGGCTCGTTCACGGAGCAGCGCGCGAAGGACCTCGCGACGGTGCTGAACGCCGGTGCGCTGCCGGTGAACCTCACGACCGAGCAGGTCGTCGCGGTCAGCCCGACCCTGGGTGAGGAGTCGCTGCACCAGGGGCTCATCGCGGGGCTCGCGGGACTCACCGCGCTCGCGATCTACCTCGTCTTCTACTACCGGCTCCTCGCGGTGGTGGCGTGGCTCGGCATGACGATCTGGGCGACCTTGGCGTTCGCGCTCATCTCGCTCGCGGGGCGGGCGATCGGCTACACGCTGACGCTCGCGGGCGTCGCCGGCCTGGTGATCTCCCTCGGCGTGACGGCGGACTCCTACATCGTGTTCTTCGAGCGGCTGAAGGACGAGGTGCGGAACGGCCGCAGTCCCCGCGCCGCCGTCCAGCCCGCCTTCAAGCGCGCGTACAAGACGATCGTCGCGGCCGACATCGTGACCGGGCTCGCGGCCATCGTGCTCTACGTGACGGCGATCAGCTCCGTCCGCGGCTTCGCACTCACGCTCGGCGTGGCGACGGCGCTCGACCTGTTCGTCGTGTACTTCTTCAAGCGTCCCACGGTGTTCCTCATCACGCGGAGCGAGAGGCTGGTCTCGCTGCGCGGGTTCGGCCTCACGAGCGGTGTCGCGGCGGACCACGCGGCCGCCGGCGCGATCGCGGGAGGCTCGGAGTGAACGCTCGCGCCGCGCTCGACACGTTCCGCGGATATCGCTCTCCGCGCCTGCGGATCATCGAGCACCGCCGGTGGTGGGCGATCCTGTCGGGCTCGCTGCTCGCGATCTCGATCCTCGGGTTGGTGGTGTTCCGCCTGAACTTCTCGATCGACTTCACCGGCGGCTCGCTCCTGGTCTATCCGAACCCGGCGGGCGCGTCGGCCGAAGAGGTGCGTGGCCTGCTCGGCGCCGAGCCCTACAACCGCGCGGACGCCGAGATCCAGATCGTGGGCGGGGACCAGGTATCGATCCGTACGACGGCGCTCACCGACGACCTCAGCGCGGAGGAGCGGACGCAGCTCGTCGATGACCTGGCCACCCAAGCCGGGGTCGCTCCGGGGGACGTGAGCGTGCAGGTCGTCGGGCCGACGTGGGGCAAGCAGATCTCGCGCCAGGCCCTGATCGGCCTGCTCGTCGTCCTGCTCGCGATCACGGTCTACATCACGTTCCGCTTCGAGTGGAAGATGGCGATCGCCGCACAGATCGCGATGGTCCACGACGTCGTCATCACGGCCGGCGTGTACGCGCTGACGGGGCGCGAGGTCTCGCCGGCCACCGTGATCGCGATCCTCACGATCCTGGGGTTCTCCTTGTACGACACCGTCGTGATCTTCGACAAGGTGAAGGAGAACACCGAGTCCGCAGCGATGCTCGCGAAGGACACCTACTCCGGCGTCGTGAACACCTCCCTGAACCACGTGCTCATGCGGTCGGTGAACACCTCGCTCGTGGTCGTGCTGCCGATCCTGTCGCTGCTGCTGTTCGGCGGGGCGACGCTCAAGGACTTCGCGTTCGCGATGCTGATCGGGGTCATGGTCGGCGCATACTCGTCGATCTTCGTGGCGTCGCCGATCCTCGCCGTGCTGAAGGAGCGCGAGGCCAAGTACCAGCAGCTCCGCGCTCGTCTCGAGGGGCGTGCCGGCGCCGATCGCCGCCGTGCCATGACCGCGCCCCAAGAGCCCGCAGCCGAGGTCGAGACGGCTGCAGCAGTGGCAACACCGGCCCCCGCGGCCGTCGGTGCCGCGGCCGCGACGCGGGCCACCGCCCGGAACCCAGCCTCGCGGCCCGGGTCCAAGTCCCGTCGCAAGCCGCCGGCGAAGCGCAAGCGGAGGTAGCAGCCGTGAACACCGACCAGCTGAAGGCCCTCGTTCGCGACGTGCCCGATTTCCCCCAGGAGGGCGTCGTCTTCAAGGACATCACGCCCCTCCTCGCGGACGAGCTCGCGTTCTCGACGGTCATCGACCTCATCGTGGTGCACTTCGGGCGCGGCAACGTCGACAAGGTCGTCGGCATCGAGGCCCGAGGATTCATCATCGCCTCGCCGGTCGCGTACCACTTCGGAGCCGGCTTCATCCCGGTGCGGAAGAAGGACAAGTTGCCCTGGCACACCGAGGCCGCCGAGTACTCGCTCGAGTACGGCACGGCGACGCTCGAGATCCACGAGGACGCCGTCGCCCCGGGGGAGCGCGTCCTCATCGTGGACGATGTCCTCGCGACCGGCGGCACGGCTCGCGCGACCGCGGACCTGGTCGAGCGCATCGGCGGCAAGGTCGTCGGGATCGCATGCCTGATCGAGCTCGACTTCCTGAAGGGGCGGTCCAAGGTCGACGGCTACGAGGTGTTCACGCTCCTCACGTACTGACCTTCTGCGCGTTCGGGTCCCGGCGTAGACTGGCTTTCCCCGGGAGGAGTCGCCGTGGACAGCCATGAGCAGGTCAAACAGGAGCGGCGTGGCGGCATCCTGTCGCGCCTGCGACCCGGGCCCGGCGAGGTCGAGCCGCCGCGGGACGGACTCGAGGGCCTGCTCCGTACGGTCCGCGGGTACAACGCGAAGGCCGACCTGAAGGAGATCGAGCGCGCCTACCGCTTCGCCGAGCTGCGCCACGAGGGCCAGAAGCGGATCTCGGGCGAGGACTTCATCAACCACCCGCTCTCGGTCACGCAGATCCTCGCGGACCTCGGTCTGGATACCACGACGCTGATCGCCGCGCTCCTGCACGACACGGTCGAGGACACGGACGTCACCGTCGAGGAGCTCGAGAGAGAGTTCGGCGCCGAGGTCTCGCGGATCGTCGACGGGCTCACGAAGCTCGACGCGCTCGAGTTCCGCAGCCGCGAGCAGGAGCAGGCGGAGAACGTTCGCAAGATGATCGTCGCCATGGCCGGCGACATCCGGGTGCTGCTCATCAAGCTCGCCGACCGGCTCCACAACATGCGCACGCTGACCGCGCTCAGCGTCGACAAACAGCGGCGGATCGCGACCGAGACGCTCGAGATCTACGCCCCCCTCGCGCACCGGCTCGGCGTGCAGCAGATCAAGTGGGAGCTCGAAGATCTGTCGTTCAAGACGCTGCATCCGGGCCCGTTCCGCGAGATCGCGAACCTCGTCGACCGCCGGCGCGGCGAGCGCCAAGACTACGTCGACGGGCTCCTCGAGGCCGCGCGGACCCGCCTGCGCGAGGCCGGTGTGCACGCCGAGGTGGTCGGCCGGTCGAAGCACCTGTACTCGATCTACGAGAAGATGGTCATCGGCGGCAAGGAGTTCAACGAGATCTACGACCTCGCCGGCCTGCGGATCGTCGCGGACTCCGTCCGCGACTGCTACGGAGCGCTCGGCGCCATCCACTCGCTGTGGAAGCCGGTCCCCGGTCGCTTCAAGGACTACATCGCGATGCCCAAGTCGAACATGTACCAGTCCCTACACACGACCGTGGTGGGGCCCGGCGGGCGTCCGATCGAGGTCCAGCTCCGTACGAGCGAGATGCACCGCACGGCCGAGTTCGGCATCGCCGCGCACTGGCGCTACAAGGAAGGACGCGACGGCAAGAAGTCGAAGGAGGCCGCCGACATCGCGTGGCTCGGCCAGATGCTCGAGTGGCTGAAGGACATGGCGGACCCGCGCGAGTTCATGGAGGGCCTGAAGATCGACCTGTACGGCGGACAGGTCTTCGTCTTCACACCGAAGGGCGACGTCATGAACCTGCCCTCCGGCGCGACCCCGGTCGACTTCGCGTACGCGATCCACACGGAGGTCGGCCATCGCACGATCGGCGCGAAGGTGAGCGGACGGCTCGTACCGCTCGACTACGAGCTCCGGACCGGGGACTCGGTGGAGATAGTGACCTCGAAGGCCCAGGGCGAGGGGCCCTCGCAGGACTGGCTGAAGTTCGTCACGACGCCGAGAGCGCGCAACAAGATCCGGCAGTGGTTCACCCGTGAGCGTCGCGAGGACGCGATGGAGGAGGGACGCGACGCCCTCCAGCGGCTGATGCGCAAGCAGAACGTCCCGTTCAAGCGGCTCGCGACCGAGGAGACGCTGTCCCAGGTCGCGGTCGACATGAAGTTCCCCGACCTCGAGTCGCTGTACGTCGCGCTCGGGGAGGGGCACGTGTCGCCGCAGTCGGTGGTTGCCCGCCTGTCGCGACTCCTCACCGGCACGACCGACGAGGACGTCACCCAGGTCCCGCTCGCTCGGCCGGTGCGGATCGAGCAGGCGGACGTCACCTCCGGCGTCGTCGTGCCGGGCTCGGCCGACGTGTGGGTGAAGCTCGCACGGTGCTGCACGCCGGTTCCCGGGGACGAGATCATGGGGTTCGTCACCCGCGGGCAGGGCGTCTCCGTCCACCGCACCGACTGCCCGAACGCCCGGGGCCTGCAGCGCGAGCCCGAGCGCCTGATCGACGTCTCGTGGCGCGCGGGCAAGTCGACGAGCTTCGTGGTCTCGGTCCAGGTCGAGGCGCTCGACCGCACGCGTCTGCTCTCCGATGTCGCCACGGTGCTCTCGGACAGCCACGTGAACATCCTGACGGCGACCTCGACGGTCGGCCGGGACCGCACGGTCACGCTGCGGTTCGCGTTCGAGCTCGCCGACATCACCCACCTCTCCGGCATCCTGAACGCCGTGAAGAAGATCGAGAACGTCTACGACGCGTTCCGCGTCGTCCCGCGGTGAGGGTCCTGCTCCAGCGCGTCGCGCGCGCCGCCGTGCGGGCGCGAGGGGAGACGGTCGCGGAGATCGGCCCCGGGCTCTTGCTCCTCGTCGGCATCGGTCGGCAGGACGCGTTCGGCGAATACGACCGGCTGGCCGAGAAGGTCTTCAACCTGCGCGTGTTCGAGGACGCCGAGGGCAAGATGAACCGCTCGCTCTCCGACGTCGGCGGCGAGATCCTGCTCGTCCCGCAGTTCACGCTCTACGGCAGCGTGCGCCGGGGCCGCCGGCCGTCGTGGGACGGGGCCGCCCCGCCCGAGATCGCGGCGGACCGCGTGGAGGCGTTCGCCCGGGCCCTGGAGGCGCGTGGTGCCATCGTCCGCCGGGGCGCGTTCCGGGAGCACATGGAGGTCGAGCTCGTGAACGACGGTCCCGTGACGATCTGGATCGACGCCGCCGAGCTCTGAGATCTCGCGCCTGCCACGCGTGGCTCCTTGGCCGCCTGCCCGTGGGCGGGTCCGATACGATGACCGCCCGATGTACCTCGACGCCTTCTCCGACAACTCCTTCGAGTCCAACTGCTGGCTGATCGGCGCGAACGGGACCGACGAGGCCGTGGTCGTGGACCCTGGGTTCTCTGCCGAGCGCGTGCGCGAGATGCTGCGGATCGAGGGCAAGCGTCCGGTCGCCGTGCTCGCGACGCACGGCCACTTCGACCACATCGGACAGGCCGCCGCCTTCTGCGGGGACGAGCTGCCCTTCTACATCCACGAGGGCGACGTGCTCGCGCTCACCGACACGATCGCGTGGGAAGCCGGGTACGAGACGCCCCCGGTCCCGGTGAAGGACGTGCGGACCGTCGTGGATGGCGACGTACTCACCTTCGCGGGGTTCCGCATCGAGGTCGTGCACACACCCGGCCACACCCCGGGCAGCGTCTGCTACCGGACCGACGGGTGGGTCCTTTCCGGTGATCTCGTGTTCGCCGGGGCGATCGGTCGCAGCGACTTCCCGAACTCGGATCCGGCCGCGATGCAGCGGAGCCTTCGCCGGTTCTTGGAGCTCCCTGACGAGCTCCCGGTGCTGCCCGGCCACGGCCCGCGCACGACCGTGGGGCGCGAGCGCGCCCGCAACCCGTTCCTCCTGGGGCTCTGAGATGGAGCACTCGCCGCCGCGCGGGACCCTCGACCTCCTTCCGCCCGAGGGCGGGCGGATGCGCGCCGTGTACGACCGCGCGGCCGAGCTCGCGCGCCGCTACGGCTACCGATACGTCGAGACGCCGGCGTTCGAGCACACCGAGGTGTTCTCGCGCACCTCGGGGGAGACGAGCGACGTGGTGTCCAAGGAGATGTACACGTTCGCGGACCGAGGCGGGCGCTCGCTCACGCTGCGGCCCGAGGGGACGGCGCCGGTCATGCGCGCGTACCTCGAGCACCGGAACACGCTCCCGGTGCCGTTCAAGTCCTTCTACCTCACGCGGATGTACCGGTACGGACGTCCGCAGGCCGGCCGCTACCGCGAGCACCGGCAGTTCGGCATCGAGGTGTTCGGCGTCGCCGACCCCGGAGCCGACGTGGAGGTCGTCGCGGTCGGCAACGAGCTCCTGCGGAGCCTCGGGCTCTCGCGGTACCGGCTCGAGGTGAGCTCGATCGGCGACGGCGCCTGTCGTCCCGCCTACCGAGAGGAGCTCGTCGCGTTCTTCCGTGCGAACACCGGCCGCCTCCGGGACGAGCACCGCGACCGGTTCGAGGACAACCCGCTCCGGGTGCTGGACTGCAAGGACGACGGATGCCGGGCCGTCGCGGCCGAGGCGCCGAGGATCACCGATCGCCTGTGCGACCCGTGCGGCACGCACTTCGATGCGGTGCTCGAAGGTCTGCGCTCCGAGGGTCTCGAGCCCGTCCTCACGCCCACGCTGGTCCGAGGGCTCGACTACTACACCCGCACGGCGTTCGAGTTCACGAGCGAGGTGCTCTCGCAGGCCCAGGCAACGCTCTTCGGCGGTGGCCGGTACGACGGCCTGGCGGAGGCGCTCGGTGGCCCGCACGTGCCGGGCGTCGGGTTCGGGATGGGGCTCGAGCGCGTGCTGCTCGCCGCGAGGGACGAGGGGCTCGAGCCGCCCGAGGAGCCGGGGCTCCGGGTGTTCGTCGTGGGACTCGGGCAGACCGGGCGCGGGGCGGCCGCGAGCCTGCTCCGCGAGCTCCGCGCGGCAGGCGTGCCCTCGGACGCGGCGTACGAGGAGCGGCCGCTGAAGGCGCAGTTGCGCATGGCCGACCGCGCCGGCGCGGCGTACGTCGCGATCCTCGGGGAGCGCGAGGCGGCCGAGGGCGTGGTCACCCTTCGGCGCCTGTCCGACGGGACCCAGCAGGAGGTCGCCGCGGCGGACGTGGCGAACTGGCTGATGCGGCTCGAGCCGGAGACAGACTGACGTGAACGACCTCATGCGGACGACGATGCGCACCCACGCCTGCGGCGAGCTGCGGTCCCACGACGTGGGCACCGAGGTCGCGCTCTGCGGCTGGGTCTGGCGCCAGCGCGACCACGGCGGCGTCACCTTCGTCGACCTGCGCGACCGCGAGGGCCTCGTGCAGCTCGTCTTCCATCCGGAGGAGGCACCGCAGGCGCACGCGGCGGCCCAGGCCTTCAAGGCCGAGTCCGTGATCCGCGTCGTCGGCGAGGTCCGGGCCCGCCCCGAAGGCACGGTGAACCCGAGCCTGCCGACCGGCGAGGTCGAGGTCGCCGTGCAGGACGTCGAGATCCTCGCGGTCGCCGACACGCCACCCTTCCCGATCGAGGACCGGATCGAGGCCTCCGAGGACCTCCGCCTGCGGTACCGGTACCTCGACCTGCGCCGCCCCGAGATGACGGGGATCCTGCAGCTGCGGCACGCGGTCAACCGGGTCATCCGCGAGCACATGGACGGCCTCGGCTTCCTCGAGGTCGAGACGCCGTACCTCACGCGGAGCACCCCGGAGGGCGCGCGGGACTTCCTCGTGCCCTCGCGCCAGTGGCAGGGGAGCTTCTACGCGCTGCCGCAGTCGCCGCAGCAGCTGAAGCAGCTCCTCATGGTCGCCGGGCAGGACCGTTACTACCAGATCGTGCGGTGCTTCCGCGACGAGAACCCTCGAGCCGACCGCGGCTTCGAGTTCACGCAGCTCGACATCGAGATGTCGTTCGTGAGTGAGGAGGACATCTTCGCGCTGATCGAGCCGCTCATGGCTCGGATCGTGCGCGAGACCCAGGGCGTCGAGATCCAGACGCCGTTCCCGCGGATGACCTACGACGAGATGTTCGGGCGCTACGGTTCGGACAAGCCGGACCTTCGGTACGGCATGCCGCTTGCCGACCTCGCCAGCGTGTTCGACGGGACCGCGTTCCGGGCGTTCGCCGGCGTGCTCGCGGACGGCGGGGCCATCAAGGGACTCGCTGCGCCGGGCGGCGCGCAGCTCTCGCGCAAGGAGCTCGACGAGCTCGTGCAGGTCACGAAGGAGCGCGGCGCCGCCGGTCTCGTCTGGATCGTCGTCGAGGACGAAGGCGTGCGCTCGCCGGTCGAGAAGCACCTCGCGCCCGAGGAGTGCAAGGGTGTGATCGCCGAGACCGGCGCGAACCCCGGTGACCTCGTGCTGATCGTGGCCGACAAGGCCGACCGTGTGAACATCGCGCTCGACGGCCTGCGGCGTCAGATGGCCGCTCGCCTGGATCTCATCCCCGAGGGTCGCTGGGCGTTCTGCTGGATGGTCGAGCCACCGCTGTTCGAGTGGAGCGACGACGAGGGCAAGTGGGTGAGCGTGCACCACCCGTTCACCCAGCCGGCGACCGAGGACCTCGACCCCGCCACCGCGAAGGCCCGAGGCTACGACCTCGTGCTGAACGGGTTCGAGCTCGGCGGCGGCAGCATCCGGATCCACCGTCCCGACGTCCAGCGCGCGGTGTTCGAGCGCCTCGGGCTCACGCCGGAGGAAACGGAGGAGCAGTTCGGCCACCTGCTCCGGGCGTTCCGCTACGGTGTGCCGCCGCACGGCGGCGTCGCCCTCGGGATCGACCGGATCGTGATGCTCATGGCGGGCAAGGAGGCCATCCGCGACGTGACGGCGTTCCCGAAGGCGCAGTCGGGTCAGGATCCGCTCACCGGAGCCCCCGCGCCGGTGTCGGACACGCAGCTCCGCGAGCTCGGGATCCGAGCGGTGACGCCGCCGAAGCCCGAGCCGAAGCCCCACGAGGGTGCGTGATGACCGAGCTCACCGACGCGGACGTCGCGCTGCTCACGGGACTGAACTACGCGACGCTCGTGACGATGCACGAGGACGGGACCCCGCACCCGACGATCACATGGATCGACGCCGCCGACGGGCTCGTGGTCGTGAACACCGCCGCCGGACGCGTGAAGGACCGGAACCTGAAGCAGGACCCGCGGGCGGGGGTGCTCGTCACGGCCGGCGAGGACCCGTACCGGTGGCTCTCGATCGGCGGCACCGTCGTCGAGGTCACGGGCGAGGGCGCCGACGCGCACATCGACGCCCTCAGCCGCCGGTACGACGGCAAGCCCTGGGACCCGGTCGAGGGCCAGGAGCGCGTGATCTTCAAGATCCGGCCGGACCGCGTCCTGCGGTACGGCCTCTAGGAGCGGGCGTGGCCGAGGCGCCGCTCGCTGCCCGGATGCGCCCCCGCTCGTTCGAGGAGTTCGCCGGCCAGGGTCACCTCGTCGGGCCGGGCAAGGCACTCACGAAGCTGCTCGAGGGTGGTCACCTGCCCTCGCTCGTCCTGTGGGGGCCCGCGGGGAGCGGCAAGACCACGCTCGCGCACCTGCTCGCCGACGCCGTCGGCGCCGATCTGATGCAGCTGTCGGCCGTCTCCTCCGGGGTCGCCGACGCCCGCCGCGTGATGGACGGCGCGAGGGGCGGCCTGTTCCGCACCGTGCTGTTCGTCGACGAGGTCCACCGCTGGTCGAAGACGCAACAGGACGTCTTGCTCCCCGCCGTCGAGGAGGGCACGGTCACCCTGATCGGCGCGACCACCGAGAACCCCTACTT
>CAYUSA010000043.1:0-8597 GCA_964447335.1 uncultured Actinomycetes bacterium | reverse complement strand
AACCGGGCAGCGCTGATCCTCTCGGCCTTGTGGTGCATGTTCTTCCTGTTCCGGGCGACCACCGAGAACCCCTACTTCTCACTCGTCACGCCGCTGCTGTCGCGATGCCTGCTGCTGCGGCTCGAGCCGCTCGAGCCCGAGGACCTCCGCGCGCTGCTGCGGCGGGCGCTCGAGGACGCCGAGCGCGGTCTCGGCAAGCTCGGCGTCGGGATCGCGGACGACGCGCTCGGGCACCTGATCGAGGTCGCTGGCGGGGACGCGCGCGTGGCCCTCACCGGGCTCGAGGCCGCTGCGCTGGCCGCGACGAGCGCCGGCGAGCCCGAGATCGGCCTCGAGCTCGCGGCCGACGCGGTGCAGAAGAAGGCGATCGTCTACGACCGGCAGGGCGACGCGCACTACGACGTCGTCTCGGCCTTCATCAAGAGCCTCCGCGGCTCGGATCCCGATGGGGCGCTGTTCTGGCTCGCTCGGATGCTCGAGGCGGGGGAAGACGCCCGGTTCATCGCGCGGCGGATGGTGATCTTCGCCTCCGAGGACGTCGGACTCGCCGACCCGCGCGCGCTCCTCGTCGCCGTGGCCGCGGCACAAGCCGTCGAGGTCGTGGGCCTGCCCGAGGTGCAGCTGAACCTCGCGGAGGCGGCGATCTACCTGTCGAAGGCGCCGAAGTCCAACAGCGTCATCGCCTCGCTCGGGCGCGCGAAGCAGGACGCGCTGTCGAACGACCCCGTGCCTCGGCACCTGCGCGACGCGCACTACCCGGGCGCGAAGAAGCTCGGCCACGGCGAGGGATACCGCTACCCCCACGACTTCCCGGGGCACGTCGTCGAGCAGGAGTACCGGCCGACACGCTTCGGCGGCAAGCGTTACTACGAGCCGACCGGCGAGGGCGAGGACGTCTGACCGGGGGATCGGCCGTTCCGCGCGGCGCGCGACGACCCGCGGGTATGATGCGGCCACCGATCCCCTGACCTCGAGGAGTCCGACGCCATGGCCATCATCGGAGCGCTCGACGGGGGCGACATCGCCCTCATCGTCCTGTCCGCCTTCTGGGGCCTGCTGGTCCTGTTCCTGTGCATCGTGCTCATCAACACGTTCCGCGTGCTCGAGAGCACGAAGATGATGATCGACACCATGCGCGAGGAGACCGTGCCGCTCCTGCGTGAGGTGAAGGTCTCGGTCGAGCGCACGAACGGGCTGCTCGATCAGGCGAACACGGTCGCCGGGCGCGTCGAGAAGATCTCCGGCCTCGTCGAGCAGACCGTGGGGAGCCCGCTCATCAAGGTCATCTCGTTCGGCGCCGGGATCTCGAAGGCCGCGAAGAAGTTCAGGGGCGACCGGAGCTCTCCCCGGTGAAGCGGCTGTTCTGGATCGCCCTGGGCCTCGGCGCCGGAGCGGCGGGCGCGATCATGACGATGCGGTTCGCGCGCAAGCAGGTCGGACGCGTGTCACCGTCGAACATCGCCCGCGAGGCGAAGGGCGGGCTGATGGACGTCGCGAAGCTCGTCTCCGAGTCGATGTCGGAGGGCCAGCGCGCGATGCGCGAACGCGAGCGCGAGCTTCGCGGGGACGTCTCGGACGCTGGGTAGACTAGCCGGGCCATGGAGGGCCGGCGGATCCGCGAGACGTTCCTGCGCTTCTTCGAAGAGCGCGGGCACAAGCGCGTCCCGTCCTCCTCGCTGATCCCGCCGCCCGAGTCGGGCCTGCTCCTGACGAACGCCGGCATGAACCAGTTCATCCCGTACTTCCTCGGGCACGCGCCGGCGCCGTTCGCGCGTGCGACGAGCGTGCAGAAGTGCTTCCGCGCGGTCGACATCGACAACGTCGGGCACACCGCGCGCCACCTCACGATGTTCGAGATGCTCGGCAACTTCTCCTTCGGCGACTACTTCAAGCGCGAGTCGTGCGGTTGGGGGCTCGAGCTCGTGACCGAGGTCTTCGGCGTCGACCCCGAGCGCCTGTGGGTCACGGTGTACGAGAGCGACGACGAGGCGATCGAGATCTGGCAGGAGCTCGGCATCCCGCGCGAGCGCATCGTCCGCCGGGGCAAGGCCGACAACTACTGGTGGACGCACGCGGCGGGACCCGCCGGCCCCTGCTCGGAGATCTTCGTCGACCGCGGGTCGAGGTTCGGACCCGAAGGCGGCCCCGAGGTCGACGAGGACCGCTACATGGAGATCTGGAACCACGTCTTCATGCAGGAGGAGGTCGACGACCACGCGAACGTGCTCGGTGAGCTGCCGGCGAAGAACATCGACACCGGCGCGAGCGTCGAGCGCGTCGCGACCGTCCTGCAGGACGCCGACAACTACTTCGAGACCGACCTGTTCCGTCCGATGTTCGAGGTCGTCGAGTCGCTCTCGGGCAAGCGGCACGGGCATGACCCACGCACCGATGTGTCCCTGAAGGTGATCGCCGAGCACGGCCGCGCAACGACGTTCCTCATCGCCGATGGCGTCCTGCCCTCGAACGAGGGTCGCGGCTACGTGCTGCGGCGGATGCTGCGGCGGGTGGTGAGCCACGCCCGGCGCCTCGGCATCGAGCGGGACGTCATGCCGAGCCTCGTCGAGGCGAGCGTCGAGCACTTCGGCGACGCCTACCCCGAGCTCGTCGAGAACCGCGCGTACGTCGAGCAGGTCGCCGCCTCCGAGGAGGAGCGCTTCGCCGCCACCCTCCGTCAGGGCATGACCGTGTTCGAGGAGGCGACCGCGAGGGTCTCGAGCGGCGGCGCCGTGTCCGGCGACGTCGTGTTCAAGCTCCACGACACGTTCGGCTTCCCGAGGGAGCTCACGCGCGAGCTCGTCGAGGACGCGGGACTCGCGGTCGACGAGGAGCGCTTCGAGGTCCTCATGGCCGAGCAGAAGGAGCGCGCGAAGAAGGCGGCGAAGAAGGGCCGGCTCGGCGAGGACCTGGCGGGGGTCGCGACCGCGGCCGGGCGCTCCGAGTTCGTGGGCTACTCGGCGCTCGAGTCCGACGGGCGGGTGCTCGCCCTGCTCACCGACGCGGGCAGAACCGAGGTCGCCGGCGAGGGCACCGACGTGCGCGTCGTGCTCGACCGCACGCCCTTCTACGCGGAGTCCGGCGGACAGATCGGCGACCACGGCTACCTGCGGACCCCAGCGGGCCTCGTGCGGGTCCTCGACACGCAGTTCGGCCCGGGGGAGACCATCGTGCACACCGGCGTGGTGCAGTCCGGTGAGGTGCGGCAGGGCGAAGAGGTCCATGCCGAGGTCGACGAGGTCCGGCGTGAGGCGACCGCCCGCGCGCACACCGCCACGCACGTCGTGCACTGGACGCTGAAGCACGTGCTCGGCGAGCACGCTCGGCAGGCCGGCTCGCTCGTCGCGCCAGGGCGCCTGCGCTTCGACTTCCCGCACCATGCGGCGGTGCCGCGCGACGTGCTCGAGCAGGCGGAGGACCTCGCGAACCGGCGCCTCGCCGAGGACCAGGAGGTCCGGATCTACGAGACGACGTTCGACGAGGCGAAGAACCAGGGCGCGATCGCGCTGTTCGGCGAGAAGTACGGCGAGTTCGTGCGCGTGGTCGAGGTCGGCGACTACTCGGTCGAGCTCTGCGGCGGCACCCATGTCGCCCGCACCGGCAACGTCGCGCTCGTGCGGATCCTGGGTGAGTCGAGCATCGGCGCCGGGATGCGTCGTGTCGAGGCGCTCGTCGGCCCCGACGCGCTGAAGGAGGTCAACCTCGAGCGCGACCTCCTGCACGCGGTCGTGCAGGCGCTCGGAGCCGGGGATCCCAACGCGGCGCCGGAGCGCGCGCGGCAGCTCGTCGAACAGGTGAAGCGCCTGGAGAGCGAGCTCGGCAAGATCCGCAAAGGCGACGTGAAGGCACGCGTCGACGAGTTCGCCCAGGCCGCGACGACCGTCGCGGGGGCCCGGCTCGTCGCGGCGCTCACCCCGATGGACGCCGACGAGCTCCGGGAGCTCGCCCAGGGCGTCGTCGGCAAGCTCGAGAGCGAGCACGGGGCGGCCGTGGTGCTCGGCAGCGACGCCGAGGGCAAGGCGCTCCTCGTGGCGGCGTGCAGCAAGAACCTCGTCGGTCGAGGCGTGACCGCGCCGACGCTGCTCGAGCACGCCGCGAAGGCGATCGGCGGCGGCGCCGGCGGCAAGCCGATCCTCGGGTTCGCCGGCGGGCCAAGAGGAGACGCCGTGAGGGACGCGATCGGTGCGATCGCAGCCCGCCTCGAGGAGCTCCTGCAGGCCGGTGCCTGAGGCCGGGCGTGTCCTCGGGCTCGATCTCGGGGACGTGCGGATCGGCGTCGCGATCAGCGATCCGGATCGCCGGCTCGCCGTGCCGCTCGGGACGCTGCGGACCGGCGCTCCGAGGGATCTCCGGGCCATCGCCGAGCTCGTTCGCGAGCACGACATCACCCTCGTGGTCGTCGGCCACCCGCTCCGGCTCTCGGGCGAGGCGGGCACCAGGGCCAAGCACGCGGAGATCTTCGCCGGGGTCCTCCGCGACACCCTCGGGGTTCCCGTCGCCCTGCAGGACGAGCGGCTGTCCACGGTCGAGGCGGATCGCGCCCTCCGGGAGGCCGGGGCCGGCGGCCGCGAGCGTCGACGGGTCGTGGACCGCTCCGCCGCGACCGTGATCCTGCAGGCGTACCTCGACGCGTTGCCTCGCGAGTGAACCGCCCGGCCGGGCCGAGGCCGGTATGCTCTCCCCCCGGATGTCGGTGACCGTCTCGCAAGCCCCTCCCGAGGAAGCGCCCGGCCGCTCTCGGCGGCGGCGGGTGCCGTGGGGGCTCGTCGTCGGGATCGCGGTCCTGGTGCTGATCGCCTCGGTCGCGGTCGGAACGCTGCGGTACTACGACTGGTGCAAGTCCGCCTCCGGACCGAGGACGCCGGTGAGCTTCACCGTCCCCGAGGGCTCGAGCGGCTCGCAGGTCGTCGACGCGCTGCACGAGGCGGGGGTCATCCGCTGCGGCATGGTCTCGAAGTGGCTGCTGCGGCGCAGCGGTCTCCAGGACTCGATCCGGGCCGGCTCTCACGACCTCACGACCAACATGGTGCCCGAGGACGCCTTCCGAGTGCTCACGCAAGGGCCCCCGCCGGTCCCCACGGTCCGCCTCACGATCCCCGAGGGGTACCGGCTCACCCAGATCGCCGAGCGCGTGCGGGAGGACCTCGGGATCCCGAAGCGGCGGTTCCTGGCGGCGGCCTCGAGCGGTGCGTGGTCGCTCGCGCCGTACCTGCCGAAGGGGACCGCCACGCCCGAAGGGTTCCTGTTCCCGGAGACCTACCAGTTCGCGAAGGACGGGACGGGCGCGGACGACGTGATCTACCGCCTCCTCGGCCAGTTCGAGACCGAGGCCGCCCAGCTCCCGTGGGCCAACGCGGAGGATCTCGGTCTCAGCCCGTACGAGATCGTCATCGTTGCCTCGATGATCGAGGAGGAGGCGGCGGTCGAGCGCGACCGTCCGCTCATCGCCGGCGTGATCTACAACCGGATCCGCGAGGGGATGACGCTCGGCATCGACGCGACCCTGCTGTACGACGACCCGACGCCCGACGGCCAGCTCTCCGAGTCCGACCTGCAGTACGACAGCCCCTACAACACCCGCCTGAACCCGGGGCTGCCGCCGACGCCGATCGCGAGCCCGGGCCTCGCGTCCCTGCGCGCCGCGCTCGAGCCGGCCGAGTCCGACTACCTGTACTACGTGCTCTGCGGCGCCGACGGTCACCATGAGTTCAACGTGACGTACGCCGAGCACCTCGCCGACGTCGAGCGCTGCCTCGGGTGAGTATCGTGCCCGAGCCCTCGAGCGTGCGCGTGGACACGCGGCTGGTGGGCGTCATGGGGTGGCCGGTCGCGCACAGCCTCTCGCCGGCGATCCACAACGCGGCCTTCCGCGCCCTCGGGCTGTCGTGGGTGTACGTGCCGCTGCCCGTCCCGCCGGGCGAGGTCCGGGCGGCGCTCGAGGGCCTGCGCGCGCTCGGGTTCGCCGGCGCGAACGTGACGATGCCGCACAAGACCGAGGTCGCCGGTCTCCTCGGGGAACTGTCCGAGGACGCCCGCCGCCTGCAGGCCGTGAACACCCTCGTCGTCCGTGCCGAGGGACTCGCGGGGCACAACACCGACGCGCCCGGGTTCGAGCGGTTCCTGCGTCGCGACGCGGGCTTCGACCCCGACGGACGCTCGGCGCTCGTGTACGGGGCGGGGGGCGCCGCCAGGGCGTGCGCGCTCGCGCTCGCGCGCGGAGGACTCGCCTCGCTCACCGTGGCGGTCCGAGAGCCCGCCCGGGCGGAGGCCGTTCGCGAGGTCCTCCGGGACCTGTCCACGCGGATCGAGGTGGTCGAGCTCGCCGGGGCGACCGGGCTCCACCCTGATCTGCTGGTGAACGCGACCCCGCTCGGCGCTCGGGCCGAGGAGCTCCCGCTCCCGAGCATCCACCCCGAGCTCGTGATCGTGGACCTGCTCTATCACCCCGCCGTCACGCCGCTCCTTCGCGAGGCGCGCGAGGCCGGCGCGACCGCGTTCGGCGGCCTCGGCCTGCTCCTGCACCAGGCGGCGCTCTCGTTCGAGCTCTGGACCGGCCGGGCGCCGCCGCTCGAGGTCATGTCGGCGGCAGCCCTCGCGGAGCTGTCGGAGCGGATGGACGGCGGGGGAGGACCTTCGGCCCGGTCGTGACGCGCCCGGGGGGTCGAACGGCCTCCGCCGGACGGGAACTCAAGCGCCCCACGTGCACACCCGATGGTCTCCATGGAGCACCTTCATGGATGATCTCGCCGCGCTCGCTGAGACGCTCTCGGCCGGCGTCGGGGATGCCCGCGGCGCCCTGATCCTGTCGCGCGACGGGCTGGTCCTCGGCGCGCACCCCGTCGACGCCGAGAGCCTCGTGAAGCCCGCATGGCTCCGGTTCGCGGCGCTCGGCGAGCCCGAGCGCGGGTTCCTCCAGTTCGGGACGGAGATCTGGAGCTACGTCCGCCGCGGTCCCTACGCCGCCTTCGTCGTCACGGGGACCTCGGTCCGGCCGGGGCTCGTGCTCGACCTGCTCGAGCAGGTGCTCCTGTCGGCCGAAGAGGCGCGAGCGAAGCGCGAGGGCCTGCGTCCCGACTCCGTTCCGCCGCCTCCCGCAGCCGCGCCGATGAGCAAGCCGCGCACGCCGCTGCATCCGGAGCCGAAGCCGGTCGAACAGCCGATGGTCTTGTCCGCCCAGGTCCCGACGGCGCCCGACGTCGAGCGCGCGGCCGAGGCTCCGACCGACCCACCGACGCCCGTCCCGGCCGCTCCCGAGATGCCACCGGGATCCGAGCCGTCGCTCGCCGCGGCCCAGGTCGAGGGGACGGGTCCGGAGGCTCCGGCCGGCGCGCCCGAGCCGCCCAAGACCGCCCCGGGATCCGGCAGCATGTGGGTCTCCGATCCGGACGCCGAGGATGAGGAGGTCGACCGCTTCTCGCTCGCCAGGGAGTTCTCCCGGCTGCTTCAGGAGGACAACGACGTTGCCGATGGATAGCTCGACCTAGGACCAAAGGACGTAGCTCGGCATGGTGATGGCGAAGCGCAAGCCGAAGCAGCTCGGCCAGATCTTGCTGGAACAGGGCCTGCTCACGCAGGAGCAGCTGGACCGTGCGCTCGAGGAGCACCGCAATACGCCCAAGTCCCTCGGGCGCGTGCTGATCGACCTCGGCTACATCCGCGAGCGCGACCTCGTGCGCGCCCTCGCCGAGCAGGTCGGCCTCGAGTTCGTCGACCTCACCGAGTACCGCATCGACCCGATCGCTACCTCGCTCCTGCCGGAGGCCCTGTGCCGCCGGTACCGGGCGATCCCGATCGGGGAGCGCGACGGCAAGCTGCTCGTCGCGATGTCCGACCCCGCGAACGTCTACGCGCTCGATGACATCCGCACGATGAGCGGACGCGACGTCCAGCCCCTCGTGGCCACCGCGAACGACGTCGAGCAGGCCATCGCCAAGTTCTCGGGCGTGGGAGACCAGGTCGAGGCGCTCGCGACCGAGGCGGCCGAGAACATCGAGGAGGAAGCCGACCTCTCCGGGATGGAGGCGGCCGTCGAGGACGCCCCGATCGTCAAGCTCGTCACGGCGATCATGACGCAGGCGACCTCCGACCGCGCCTCCGACGTCCACATCGAGCCGACGGAGAAGGACGTGCGCGTCCGGTTCCGGGTGGACGGCGTCCTGCACGAGGTCATGCACTCCCCGAAGAGCATCCAGGGCGGGCTCATCAGCCGCCTGAAGGTCATGGCGGACCTGAACATCGCCGAGAAGCGCGTGCCGCAGGACGGTCGCGTGAGCATGCGGGTGAGCGGCAGGAACCTCGATCTGCGGCTCGCGACGCTGCCGACCGTGTACGGCGAGAAGGTCGTGATCCGCATCCTGGACAGAAGCAACGCACTCATGCAGATGTCGGAGCTCGGCTTCCAGGAGGACGCCTTCAAGCGGTACGAGAAGTCGTTCCGGCGCCCCTACGGCGCGATCTTGGTGACCGGGCCAACGGGCTCGGGCAAGTCGACGACCCTGTACGCGACGCTCAACATCGTGAACCAGGTCGACAAGCACATCATCACCGTCCAGGACCCGGTCGAGTACCGGCTCGCCGGCGTGAACCAGATCCAGGTGAAC
>CAYUSA010000042.1:0-25713 GCA_964447335.1 uncultured Actinomycetes bacterium | reverse complement strand
TGCTGGTTGGGTTTGGGTTCAAGGTGGCGGCGGTGCCGTTCCACATGTGGACGCCCGACGTCTACCAGGGCGGGCCGACGGCGGTCACGGCGTTCATGTCGGCCGGCACGAAGATCGCCGCGTTCGCGGCGTTCATGCGGGTGCTGAACGTGGCGTTCCAGCCGCTCGCGTGGGACTGGATGCCGGTCCTGTGGGTCCTGGCGGCGGTGTCCGTGATCGTCGGGAGCGTGCTCGCGATCGCCCAGACGGATGTCAAGCGGATGCTCGCCTACTCGAGCATCGGACACGCGGGGTTCATCCTCATCGGGCTCACCGCCACCGGGCGGAGCGGCATGAGCGCTGCGCTGTTCTACCTGCTCGCGTACGCCGTGATGATCGTCGGCGCCTTCGGCGTCGTGATGCTCGTCTCCTCGCGCGGCGAGGAGGCGACGTCGCTCTCCTCGTACGCAGGGCTGGCGCGGCGGAGCCCGCTCCTTGCCGCCCTGCTGACGCTGTTCCTGCTCTCGATGGCCGGGATCCCGCCGACGGCCGGCTTCATCGCCAAGGTGACGGTGTTCCGAGCTGCCATCGACGCCGGGCACTGGGAGCTCGCGCTCGTCGGGGTCCTCGCGAGCGTGATCGCGGCCTTCTTCTACATCCGCGTGATGGTGCTGATGTACATGCAGGAGCCCTCGGGCGACCACGAGCCCGACGACTCGCTCATGCCGAGGCTCGTGCTCGCGATCCCGGCCGCCGCCACCCTGCTGCTCGGTATCCTTCCGGGGCTCGTGACCGAGCTCCTGGACAAGGCGGCGGTGATCCGATGGTGAGGGGGAGGGACCGATGAGCCGGCGGGTGATCCCCGGGCTCGAGGCGCCCGATCCGGCCCTGGAGCGCGAGATCCGCGCTCGCCTCGTCGAGGTCGAGGGCGCCCTCGGCAAGGCCGTGCAGGCCGACTCGGACATGCTCGCCGAGACCGCCCGGTACCTGCTCGTCGCGGGCGGGAAGCGGTTCCGCCCGATGCTCGTCCTGCTGTCCGGCTACTTCGGCGACCCGGCGGACCCGCGGCTGATCCCCGGCGCGGTCGCGATCGAGCTCGTGCACGCCGCCACGCTCTACCACGACGACGTGATCGACGAGGCCGACCTGCGGCACGGCGTGCCGTCGGTGAACACCCGCTGGACCAACACCGTCGCGATCTTGACGGGCGACTACCTGTTCGCCCGCGCCTCGGAGATCTCCTCCGAGCTCGGCACCGACGTCATCGCGCTCCTCGCCCGCACGATCGCCACCCTGTGCGACGGGCAGATCCGCGAGGTCGAGGCCTCGGGCAACGTGGAGCAGCCCGAGTCGGCCTACCTCGAGGTCATCCGCCGCAAGACGGGCGCGCTGATCGCGACCTCGTGCCGGCTCGGCGGCATGCTGTCGGAAGCCCCCGTGGAGCACCTCGGCGTGCTCGAGTCCTTCGGCGAAGCCCTCGGGACGGCCTTCCAGCTCTCCGACGACATCATGGACGTCACGTCGAGCCAGGCCGAGCTCGGCAAGGAGCCCGGGGTCGACATGAAGGAGGGCGTCTACACCCTGCCCGTGCTCATCGCCCTGCGCCGAGGCGAGCGTCGCGAGGAGCTCTCGGCGCTCCTCACCGGCGGCCCTCCGGAAGGGGAACGCCTGGATCGGGCGCTCGAGATCGTCCGGGACCCCTCGACGATGACCCCCGCCCTGGCCGTCGTCGCCGCCGAGGTGGACCGCGCCCGGGAGCTCGCGGGGCGCCTGCCGGACGGGGCTGCCCGCACCGCCCTGCTCCAGCTCGCCGAGTTCCTGGCCGTCCGTTGCGGGGCGCGGCTGGGTTGACGGTTCGTTGCTAGAATCCGCCCGCTCGGGAAAGCGTTCACAATCGTGGAGACCTACTACCACTCGTACGGGGTCGTCCTCGCGGTCCTGATCGCCGGCGTCGCTCTCGTGGGGGTGGCGTTCGGGGCCGCGGCTCTGTTGGCACCCCACCGTCCGCTCGCAGCGAAGCTGACGACCTACGAATGCGGGATCGACCCGGTCGGCGAGGGGTGGGCGCAGAGCCAGGTTCGCTACTACGTGTTCGGGTTCCTGTTCGTGATCTTCGACGTCGAGTCGGTCTTCCTGTTCCCCTGGGCGTCGGTGTTCGAGGGCATCGGGTGGGCGGCCGTCGTGGAGATGGGCATCTTCATCGGCATCCTCGCCCTCGGTCTCCTCTACGCGTGGCGCAAGGGGGTTCTGAAGTGGGTCTGATCACCGAGAAGACCCCCGTGGCGGGTATCCAGCCCGTCAAGTTCCTCCTGAACTGGGGCAGGAAGTACTCGTTGTGGGTCTTCAACTTCGGGTTGGCGTGCTGCGCGATCGAGTTCATCGCGGCCTCCACGTCCAAGCACGACTTCATCCGCTTCGGCGTCATCCCGTTCGCTCACGGGCCCCGCCAGGCCGATCTCATGATCATCTCGGGCACGCTGACGGACAAGATGGCGCCGGCGGTGAAGCGCCTGTACGACCAGATGCCCGAGCCCAAGTACGTGATCTCGTTCGGCTCGTGTGCGAACTGTGGCGGGCCGTACTGGGACTCGTACGCGGTCACCAAGGGGGTCGACCAGATCATCCCGGTCGACGTGTACGTCCCCGGGTGCCCCCCGCGTCCCGAGGCCCTGCTGCACGGCATCGTGAAGCTCCAGGAGAAGATCGCCCAGGAAGACATCAGGGAGAAGTTCAGTGGCAAGTTCACCCAGCCCGCTGCCACCTCGTGAGGTCGAGTCGCGGCTCCGTGCGCAGTTCGGGGACGACGTGCTCGGCTTCGAGGATCAGCGCGGGCATGCCGTCGCGACGATCGGTCCCGCGCGCTATCGCGAGATGGTGACCTTCCTGCGCGACGAGCCCGGGTTCGCCTGCGACTACTGCGACTTCACGACCGGCGTCGACCTCGGTCCCGAGGGCGGCTTCGAGGTCGTCACGCACCTGTTCTCGACCACGCTCCACCACAACGTCCGGGTGAAGGTGAAGCTGCCCCACGACGAGCCTGTCTGCCCCACGATCTCGGACATCTTCCCCGGAGCGAACTGGCACGAGCGCGAGACGGCCGAGATGTTCGGCATCGCGTTCGAGGGCCATCCCCAGCCCGTCAAGCTCCTCCTGTCCGAGCCGTTCGAGGGTCACCCCCTCCGCAAGGACTTCCCCCTCATGAGCCGCGAGGCGAAGCCGTGGCCCGGCACCGCCGAGGGCGAGGAGGAGGAAGAGGAGGAGTGATCGGGCAGGCGGGAGTGAGCATCTTCGAGCAGTGGGTCTCGAACTACTGGCTCGTCATCATCGTGAAGGCCGCCGCGGTGCTCGTGTTCTTCCTGACGGCACCCATCATGGTCGGCTTCATGGAGCACAAGGTCCTCGCGCACATGCAGGCACGGCTCGGGCCGATGTACGCGGGGGGCTTCCACGGGTGGGCGCAGCTCGTCGCCGACGGCGTGAAGTTCCTCCAGAAGGAGAACATCGTGCCCGCGGCGGCGGACACCTGGGTGTTCTCCCTCGCGCCGGGCGTCGTGATGATCCCGTACATCGCGCTGTTTGTCGTCGTGCCGTTCTCGAACGAGATCTTCGTCCTGAACCTGGACATCGGCATCTTCTTCGTCATGGCGATGTCCTCGATCTCGGTCATCGGCGTCCTGATGGCCGGGTGGGCCTCGGCGAACAAGTTCTCCCTGATGGGGAGTCTTCGGGCCGCCGCACAGCTCATCGCGTACGAGCTGCCGCTCGTGCTCGCGGCCGCCTCGGTCGTGATGCAGGCGGGGACGCTGTCGATGGTCGGCATCGTCGAGGCGCAGCAGAACCACTGGTTCGCGCTCACCCAGCCGATCGGGCTCTTCATCTTCCTCACGGCCTCCGTGGCCGAGCTGTCGCGCCCGCCGTTCGACATGCCGGTCGCCGACTCCGAGATCATCTTCGGGGCCGTCACCGAGTACACGGGCCTGAAGTTCGCGTTCTTCCTGCTCTCCGAGTACGGGGGCATCGTGGCCTTGTCCGCGGTCTCCTCGGTGCTGTTCCTGGGCGGGTACAAGGCGCCGCCGCTCCTCACCTTCATCCCCGACCCGCTGTGGATGGCGGCGAAGATCGGTGCGCTATCGTTCTTCATCATCTGGCTGCGGGCCACGTTCCCGCGCCTGCGAGAGGATCAGCTCCAGCGCTTCTCCTGGCTCGCGCTGATCCCGCTCGCGCTGCTGCAGATCCTCGTGGTCGCGGTCGTGAAGGTCGCGGTCTAGGGGCTCGGGGAGAAGGGCGACAGGGAGCATGGCGCTCGAGGAGAAGGACGTGCGGCAGGCGCCGGAGCGCGGCGCGTTCACCGGCGTCGGCCTCGTCAAGGGCCTCGCCGTGACGATGAAGCACCTGCTCCGGCGCTCGGTCACCCAGCAGTACCCCGAGGTGAAACCGGACCTGCCGGCTCGCACCCGTGGCGTCATCGCGCTGAAGCAGGAGAACTGCACGGTCTGCTACAAGTGCTCGCGCGAGTGTCCCGACTGGTGCATCTACATCGATGCCCACAAGGAGACCCACCCGCCGGCGTCCGGCGGCAAGGCGCGCTCGGTGAAGGTCCTCGACCGCTTCGCGATCGACTACTCACTCTGCATGTATTGCGGGATCTGCGTGGAGGTCTGCCCCTTCGACGCCCTGTTCTGGAGCCCGGAGTTCGAGTACGCGGGGTACGACATCCAAGAGCTCGTGCACGAGAAGGAGAAGCTCGAGGAGTGGACGTACACGGTCCTGCCGCCTCCTGCCCTGGAGGACGGGGCGGTGGTCGCGGGGGAGGTCGCGGCTGCCACTCCAGCTCCTGCGCCCGCACCGGCCGCTGGTGCACCTGCTGCGCCGGCCGCGGGGGAGCACAAGGAGGTCTCGATCGATCAGGAGACCTACGACCGTGTCTTCGCGGAGCTCATCGCGAAGGGGACCACCGAGCGGGTCGCACAGGGGCAAGCCCGCCGGGCGGCCATGATCGCCGCCCGCCAGAAGGCCGGCGGCGAGACCCCCGCGACACCCGCGGTCGCTCCCGAGGCCGCACCGGCCGCCGAAGCCGTCGCCGAGGCGCCCGCACCCGAAGCCGCGCCTGCGCCTGAGCCTGCTCCGGCGGCTCCTGCCGCTGAGGCCGAGCACAAGGACGTGAGCATCGACCAGGAGACCTACGAGCGCGTGCTCGCCGAGCTCATCGCCAAGGGGACCACCCAGCGCGTCGCCCAGGGCCAGGCCCGCCGCGCCGCGATGATCGCGGCCCGCAAGAAGGCGGCGGGGGGGAGCCTGACGTGAGCGCACAGGAGTACGCGTTCGTGGTCCTCGCCCTGCTGGGCATCGTGGCGGCGGTGCGCGTGGTGACCGCGCGCAACGTGGTCCGGGCGGCCCTGTACCTGGTGGCGACGCTCGCCTCGGTCGCGGCGATCTACCTGGTCCTCGGCGCCGAGTTCGTTGGCTGGGTGCAGATCCTCATCTACGTCGGCGCGATCGTGATCCTGTTCCTGTTCGGCCTCATGCTGACGAAGGCGCCCATCGGGCGCGAGGCCCTCGACAACCAGAGCCGGGGCCTCGCCGCGCTCGTCGGGCTCGCGATCCTCGCCGGGCTCGTGTTCCTGTTCCAGGACGCGTTCGGATGGAACGACCCGAAGGTCGAGCTCGGACAGGCCTCCTCGTCCGTCATCGGCGAGTCGATCTTCCGGCAGTACGTGCTGCCCTTCGAGGCGGTGTCCTTCGTGCTGCTCGCGGCGCTGATCGGCGCGATCGTGCTCTCGCGGAGGGACGAGCCCTAGTGATCCGGCTCCCGCTCATCCTGTTCTTCTCCGCGGCGCTGTTCTCGATCGGCGTCTACGGCGTGCTCGCGCGGCGCAACGCCGTGCTGGTGCTCATGTCGATCGAGCTCATGCTGAACGCCGTCAACATCAACCTCATCGGCTTCTCGCAGCTCTGGCACGATCTCGCCGGGCAGGTCTTCGCGCTGTTCGTGATCGCGGTCGCCGCCGCCGAGGTCGGCATCGGGCTCGCGATCGTGATGCTCATCTACCGCAACCGCGAGACGATCAACGTGGACGAGGTGAACCTCCTCAAGTGGTAGCCCCGTTCATCCTGCAGCATGGCGAGGAGGCCGCCGAGGCGCTCGCGGGCTCGCCCGGCCTCGCGCGCTACGCGTGGATCGTCGCGCTCCTGCCGATGCTCTCGGCACCCCTCATCCTGTTCTTCGGCAAGCGCACGCCGGGTCGGGGCTGGATCTACGGGGTGGCCTCGGTCGGCGCCGCGTTCGTGCTCTCGCTCGGCGTGCTGTGGCGATTCGTGACGGGCGGCGGAACGTACGCCTCAGCGGTCGACTGGTTCCAGATCGGCTCGCTCCACATGACGCTCGGGCAGTACGTCGACGGCCTCACGGCGGTGATGCTGGTCGCCGTGACGGCGGTCTCACTCAGCGTGCACATCTACTCGATCGGCTACATGCACGGTGACTCGCGCTTCACGTGGTTCTACGTCGTCCTGTCGTTGTTCACGGCCGCGATGCTGAACGTCGTCGTCGCTGACAACCTCTTCCAGCTCCTGGTCGGCTGGGAGGTCATGGGCGTGTGCTCCTACCTGCTCATCGGGCACTGGTGGGAGGAGCACGTGAACTCGAGCTCGGCGATCAAGGCCTTCATCACCACCCGGATCGGCGACGTGCCGTTCATGTTCGGCATCTTCGTGCTCATAGCCGCGACCGGGTTCACGACCTCGAACATCCAGGAGATAGGGCACCTCGTCGGGGGCGGCGAGATGGCACGCGGTGTCGTGTCGATCGCCGCGATCCTGCTGTTCGGCGGTGCGATCGGCAAGTCCGCCCAGTTCCCGCTGCATGTGTGGCTGCCCGACGCGATGGCCGGTCCGACGCCGGTGTCGGCGCTCATCCACGCCGCGACGATGGTCGCGGCCGGCGTGTACATGGTCGGTCGGACGTACGAGGTCTTCATCAACGCCGACCCGTGGGTCCTGCAGTTCGTGGGGGTCATCGGCGTCATCACGGCGGTCGGCGCCGGCCTGCTCGGGCTAGTGCAGGACGACATCAAGCGCGTGCTCGCGTACTCGACGGTGTCGCAGCTCGGCTACATGATCACGCTCATGTCGGCGGGTCCCGCCGGACGCAACGCCGCGTTCTTCCACCTGTTCACGCACGCCTTCTTCAAGGCGCTGCTGTTCCTCGGCTCGGGCTCTGTCATCCATGCCTGCCACACCAACAACATGAGCGAGATGGGGGGCCTGCGGAGGCCGATGCCCGTCACGTTCTGGACGTTCCTGATCGGTTCGCTCGCGCTCGCCGGCATCCCGCCCCTCGCGGGCTTCTTCTCGAAGGACGAGCTGCTCGTCGCGCTCGAGCACGGTCACCAGATGGTGCTGTTCGTGCTGCTCCTCGCGAGCGCCGCCGTCACCGCCTTCTACACGGCTCGGATGGTGCTGCAGACGTTCTTCGGCGAGTACCGGGGTCACGGGCACCCGCACGAGTCACCGGTCACGATGACGGGCCCGCTCGTGTTCCTCGCCACGGCGACGGTCTCGGTCGGGCTCCTCGGCTTCGCGGGGACGGGCGCGCCGTTCTTCGACTGGGTGTTCTTCGAGGAGCCAGAGGCGATCACGTTCGTGCCGTGGGTGGCCGCCCTGTCGGTCGCCGCCGCGGTCCTCGGGCTCCTCGGCGGGTACGCCGTGTACCGGCGGTGGCGCGAGCCGGACCCGATCCGGGTCCTCGGCCCGGGGTTCACGCTGCTCTCGAAGAAGTACTACCTCGACGAGATCTACTGGAAGGGCATCATCCGTCCCATCCGGGACAACCTCGCGGCGTTCGTGTATTGGACGAACCAGACCGTGCTCGACGGCATAGTGAACGGCGCGAGCCGGCTCACGAAGGTGTTCGCGGGCGGCGTCCACGCGTTCGACAAGGGTGTCATCGACGGGGCCGTGGACGGTCTCGGGCGGACCGCGGGGTTCACCGGCGGCCTGCTCAGGTACCTGCAATCCGGAAACGTCCAGCGCTACGCGGCGTTCCTGTTCGCCGGCGTGGTGATCCTGGCCGTCGTATTCACGAGGGTCTGATCTGACATGAGCACAGAGAGGGAGTCCCGATGAGCGCGTGGGAGGAGTCGGCCATCTCGATCGCCACCTTCCTGCCCCTGCTGGGGGCACTGGTGATCGCCTTGATGCCGAAGGAGAAGGACCGGATGGTCCGCGGTCTCGGCATCGTGTTCACGGCGGCCGCGATGGTCGTCGCCATCGCGCTCGCGATCGATTTCAACTACGGCACGGGCTCCGGACTCCAGTTCGAGCTGAACGCCAAGTGGATCCCCGCGATCGGCGCTCGGTACCACGTCGGCATCGACGGCATCAGCCTCCCGCTGTGGGTGCTCACGTTCGTCCTGTCCTTCCTGTGCGCGATCTACAGCTGGCGGTACATCCCGAAGCCCGGCAAGACGAAGGCGTTCCTCGCGCTCATGCTGCTGCTCGAGACCGGCATGGCCGGCACGTTCATCGCGTTCGACCTCGTCCTGTTCTTCATCTTCTGGGAGCTCGTCTTGGTTCCGATGTACTTCCTCATCGGGGTGTGGGGCAGCGCGAACCGCGAGTACGCGTCCATCAAGTTCTTCCTGTACACGCTGTTCGGGAGCGTGTTCATGCTCCTGGGGTTCCTGGCGATGTACTTCAAGGCGGCGCCGCACACGTTCGACATCCTCGAGCTCCAGGCGTACGGCGCGGGCGGCGGCTTCACGCACACGTTCCAGCTGGTCGCGTTCGGCGCGATCGCGCTCGGGTTCGCGGTGAAGGTGCCGATGTGGCCGTTCCACACCTGGCTCCCCGACGCCCACACCGAGGCGCCGACGATCGGCTCGGTCCTGCTGGCCGGCATCATGCTGAAGATGGGGACGTACGGGTTCGTGCGTGTCGCCCTGCCGATCCTGCCCGAGGCCGCCCGCGTCTACGCGCCGTGGATCGGCCTGCTCGCCGCGATCGCGATCGTCTACGCGGCGCTCGCGTGCCTGGCGCAGAAGGACCTGAAACGCCTCATCGCGTTCAGCTCGGTCGGGCACATGGGGTTCGTGATGCTCGGCATCGCGACGCTCACGCCGATCGGCATCAACGCCGCGATCTTCGGCATGGTCGCCCACGGCCTCATCACGGGCATGCTGTTCTTCTGCGTGGGGTCGGTCTACGACCGCTATCACACGCGGGAGATCGCCGAGATCGGCGGCGGGCTGATGCAGAAGCTGCCGTACCTGGGCGGGGTGTTCGCGTTCGTGTCGATCGCGTCCCTCGGGCTGCCCGGGCTCGCGGGGTTCTGGGGCGAGGTCATGGCGCTCCTGTCCTCCTACAGCCCGGCAGGCGTCCTGTCAGACCAGGTGGGGCTGTTCCGGGGCTTCATGGTCGCGGGCGGCATCGGCACGATCCTGACCGCCGGCTACTTCCTGTGGATGCTCCAGCGCGTGAACATGGGCACGGTCCCCGAGAAGTGGCGCGAGTCGCCGTTCCCTGACGTCGTCGCCGTCGAGTGGATCTCCTGGGTGCCGCTGCTGATCGGGATCGTCGCGCTCGGCGTCTTCCCGCGCCTGCTCCTCGGCATCACCGACGGCGCGGTCACATCCCTGACGAGACTGTTCACGTAGGGGCGCATCGATGACGCAGGCGATCGACTACCACGCGATCCTCCCGGAGCTCATCCTGTCCGGCACGATCGTGCTGGTCCTGTTCGTCGATGCCTTCACGAAGAAGCGCCCCTGGCTCGCGATGCCTCTCGGGTTCCTCGGCGTCGTCGCCGCCCTCGTCGCGACGTTGACGCTGATCGGCGAGGACCGCTCCACGTTCGACGGCGCGTTCGTCGTGGACGACTTCGCCATCCTGTTCAAGGTCTTCTTCCTGACGGTGGCGATCGTCGTGCTGGCGCTCAGCCTGCGGTACTTCCGGGACCTGCGCGCCAACCAGGGCGAGTACTACTTCCTGCTGCTCACCTCGTTCCTCGGCTGCCTGATGATGCCGTCGTCGCGAGACCTGCTCGTGCTGTTCATCTCGCTCGAGCTTGTCTCGGCGCCTGGCTTCCTCATCGCGGCGTTCCGCAAGTCGGACCTGCGGTCGAACGAGGCCGGCCTGAAGTTCTTCCTGATCGGCGTGCTCTCGACCGCCGTGATGCTCTACGGCATGAGCCTGATGTACGGCGTGACCGGGGCAACGCGCCTGTCCGAGATCGGCATCGCGCTCGGCGGGACGCTCGAGCCGGGCAAGGAGACGCTCGCGTTCGCGGCCATCCTGTTCATCACCGTCGGCTTCGGGTTCAAGGTCTCGGCCGTCCCGTTCCAGTTCTGGGCGCCCGACACCTACGAGGGGGCGCCGGTGCCGGTCGCCGCCTTCCTCGCGACCGCGTCGAAGGCGGCGGGGTTCGCCGGGCTGCTGCAGCTGATGTTCGTGGCCTTCCCCGCGCAGTTCGAGTTCTGGACGCCGATCTTCGCGGTGCTGTCCATCCTCACCATGACGATCGGCAACTTCGTCGCGCTCCAGCAGCGGCAGGCCGTGCGGCTGCTCGCGTACTCGAGCATCGCGCAGGCCGGCTACATGCTCCTGCCGTTCGCGCTCGTGACGGGCGACCAGGCCGCGAACCAGGACGTGTTCGCCGCCGCGACGACCTACATCCTCATCTACGCGGTGATGACGCTCGGCGCGTTCGCCGTGGTCACGGCGATGTCGCGAGAGTCGCGGGCGCTCCCGATCTCGGACTTCGACGGTCTCGCGAAGCGCGCCCCGATGATCGCGGTCGCGATGACGGTCTTCATGATCTCGCTCGCGGGGATCCCACCGATGGGCGGGTTCTGGGCGAAGTTCCTCGTGTTCCGCGTCGCGATCGAGCGCGGGGGCATCGGCGTCGCGCTCGCGGTCGTCATGCTGGTGAACTCCGTGGTCAGCATCTACTACTACCTCGCGATCCCGAGGGCGATGATCTTCCAGGAGCCGGGTCGCGACCGGGCGTTCGCCTCTCCGGTCCTGGTCACCGGCGTCATCCTGATCGCGATGGTCGCGATCGTGGCGGTCGGGATCTACCCTGAGTCCCTCGCGCACTTCCCGCCGCTGTCCACGCTGGTCGGCCGCTAGAACCGGCCTCGCGGGGACGGCGAATGGTCCCTTGAAGGAGGCATCGTCATCATGATCGGCATCAACCGTGTGAAGACCTGGGTCCTCATCGCCGCCATGGGCGGCCTGTTCGTGCTCATCGGAGGCGCTCTCGGTGGGCGGGGCGGCGCGACGGTCGCCATCGGCCTCGCGCTCGTCTTCAACTTCGCGATGTACTGGTTCTCGGGCAGCATCGCCGTCAAGACGACCCGCTCGCACCTCGTGTCCGAGCAGGAGTACCCGCAGCTCTACCGCATCGTCCGCGAGCTGACCCAGGCGACCAACCTGCCGATGCCCGAGATCTACGTCTCGGACATGCTGCAGCCGAACGCCTTCGCCACCGGCCGGAACCCGAAGAACGCGAAGGTCGCGGTCACGAAGGGCGTCCTGCAGATCCTCGACGAGCGTGAGCTGCGTGGCGTGCTCGCGCACGAGCTCTCGCACGTCGCGAACCACGACATCCTGGTGAGCTCTATCGCCGCGGCGATCGGCATGAGCATCACGTTCCTCGCGCGGTTCGCCTTCTTCTTCGGCGGTAGCGACGACAACCGCGGGGGGAACGCGCTCGGCCTGCTCTTCGCGTGGATCCTCGCGCCGCTCGCGGCCGCGATCATCCAGATGGCCGTCTCGCGCTCGCGCGAGTATCAGGCCGACGAGTCCGGCGCCCTGCTCTCGCGCGACCCCGAGGCGCTGGCGAGCGCGCTCCGCAAGCTGGAGGAGACCTCGAGGCGGGTGCCCGCTCCGGCCTCGGTCAGCCCGGCCGAGGCGCACCTGTTCATCATGAACCCGCTGCGCGCCGGCGGCCCGGCCCGGAGCTTCGCGACCCTGTTCTCGACGCACCCGCCGACGGACCAGCGTGTCGCGCGCCTCGAGGAGATCCGCCGCAAGATCGGCGCCGCGTAGGCACGCTCACCCGATCGCGTCGAGCACCCGCTCCACGTCGGCGAGGGTCGTCTTCGGGTTGACGAAGCACAGGCGCAGCACCTTCTCGCCCTCCCAGGATGTCGGCATGACGAACGCGATCTGGCGCGCGAGCAGGTCGTCGCAGAAGGCGCGGTAGTCCTCGGCGCGCCAGCCGGGCCGCCGGAAGACCACGATCGAGAGCTCGGGCTCGAGCACGAGCTCCAGGTTCGGGCGGCGTCGGATCGCCTCGGCGGCCTCGCGCGTGAGCGTGAGCACGGCCTCCACGGCGTCGCGGTAGGCGTCCGTCCCGTACGTCGCGAGCGAGAACCAGAACGGCACGCCGCGCACCCTGCGGGACAGGTGGAACGCGTAGTTCGCCGGCGTCCACTCGCCGCGCTCCCACTCCCAGACGTCCTCGAGGTACGCCGCGTCCTGCGTGAAGGCTCGCGCGGCGGAGGCGGGATCCCGGTACAGGAGAGCGCAGCAGTCGTAGGGGGCGAACAGCCATTTGTGGGGGTCGACGATGAGCGAGTCGGCGTGCTCGATGCCGTCGAAGAGCGGCCGAACCGAAGGCGCGCACAGGCCCGCCCCCCCGTACGCGGCGTCGACGTGCAGCCACAGCTCGCGCTCGTGGCACACCTGGGCGATGCCGGCGAGGTCGTCGACGATCCCGGCGTTCGTCGTTCCGGCGGTGGCCGAGACGGCGAACAGGCCGTCGGTGTCAACCTCGTCGAGCCTGCGGCGGAGGGCCTCGCCGGTCAGGCGCCCGCGCTCGTCGTGGGGCACCGTGACGAGGTCCACGTCCATCACCCGAGCGGCCCCCGGCACCGAGGAGTGGGCCCCGTCCGAGCAGGCGACCTTCCACCGCGCGGGGGCCGTGCCCGCCCGGCGGGTGAGCGCGGTGTGTCGCGCGGCCGCGAGACCCGACAGGTTCCCCGCCGAGCCGCCCGAGACGAAGCACCCGCGGGAGCTCTCGGGCAGCCCCGCGAGGTCGGCGATCCAGCGCAGCGCCTGGTTCTCGGCCCAGATCGCGCCGCCGCCATCGAGCCAGCCTGCGCCGATGATCGAGGACGCACCGACCACGAGCTCGAACAGCACGCTCGCCTTCGTCGGCGCCGCCGGGACGAACGCGAGGTTCATCGGGTGGTCGGTCGAGATCGTGGCGGGCGCCAGGACCTCGGTCCACACGCGGAGCGCCTCGAAGCCGCCGATGCCCCCGGGCGTGATCGTCGGGCCTGCCTCCGCGGTCAGCTCGGCGCCGGGTCTCGGCCCGTCGAGGGGCTGGGGGTTCGCGATGCGGTTCTCGGCGTAGCGGACGATCGCCGCGGCGAGCGCCTCCATGTCCTCGTCCCACCGGTGCATCTGCACGGCACGACCCCCTCCGCAAACGCGTGGGCCGGGGACGAGCCCCGGCCCACGGCCTCGCCGATGTCGGTTCGGCTACCTCACGAGCTCCTGGCAGAACTCGCCGTAGGCGTCGACGTACTTCGCGATGTCGTCCTCGGTGTGCTGCACCGAGATCGTCCACTGCTCCTCGTCGCCGGGGGTCATGAACAGGCCTCGGTTGATCATCCACGAGAACGACGCGTAGAACAGCTCGGGGATCGTCTCCAGGAAGTCCCGGTAGTTCGTGAGGGGCTCCTTGCGGTACGAGACGCAGCCCTTGGCGCCCAGGTCCATCGTGTGGGCCGGGATGTCGGCGTCGTCGATCGCGCGCTGGCAGCCCTCGGCGAGCAGCGTGCCGAGCTTGCCGAGGTGGTCGTAGGCGTCCTTCGTGAGGACCTCGGTCAGGGCCGTGAGGCCGGCCGCGGTGGACAGCGGGTTGCCGTTGAAGGTGCCCTGCTGCGCCGCGCCCTTCTTCACGTATTCCATGATCCGGGCCTCGCCGCCGAAGGCGCCGGTCACGGCGCCGCCGCCGACGGCCTTCGCGTACGCCGCGAGGTGCGGCTTCACGCCGTACCGCTCGGTCGTGCCGCCGTAGGCGATCGTGCCGCCGCACTTGACCTCGTCGTAGATGAGCACCGCGCCGTGCTTGTCGCACGCGTCGCGCAGCGCCTGGAGGTAGCCGGGCTTCGGAACCACGATGCCGATGTTCATCATCACGGGCTCGAGGATCACGCAGGCGATGTCGTCGGGGTTGTCGGAGAGCGCCTGCTCCACGGCCTCGGCGTCGTTGAACGGCACGACGATCGTGTCATCCCACATCGAGGCCGGGACGCCCTTGGAGGTTGGCTGGGTCGTGTACCAGGCCCGACCCTCCTGGTTGACGTTGTGACGCAGGCCCAGGACGTCGGCCTCGGGGACCACGGAGAACAGGACCACGTCGTGGTGCCCGTGGTACGAGCCCTCCATCTTCACGATCTTGTCCCGCCCGGTCGCGGCGCGGGCGACGCGGATCGCGTCCATCGTGGCCTCGGTACCCGAGTTCACGAACCGCATCTGCTCGAGCTGGAACCGCTCGCAGATGGCCTCGGCCAGCTCGACGGTCTTTCGGGTCGTGACCGCGAAGTGGATGCCCTGGTCGGCCACCGCGCGGATGGCTTCGACGATCTTCGGGTGCGCGTGCCCGACGACGTTCACGCCGAACCCGCCGTGGAAGTCCGTGTACTCGGTCCCGTCGACGTCCCAGACCTTCGAACCCTTGCCCCGCTGCAGGTACACGGGGTAGGGGTCGGCCGCCTGGAAGTTGGACGAGACGCCGTTGGGCAGGCTCTTCACAGCCCGCTCGAACAGAGCCTTCGACTCGGTCGTTCGGTCGAGCAGGACCTTGGATTCCTTCTCGGCGATCTCCGCTGCGCGCGTCTTCAGACGCTCCACGTCCACGCGTACCACCTCCGTACGGGGAATCTACCTGGGGGAACGAGGGGCCAGCAATACGACGGTGTGGCGCGTGTTAGGGGCGGAGATTGACGAACTGGAGGGCCACGGCGAAGTCGTGTTCCTTCACCGCGCGGATGACCACCTGGAGGTCGTCCTTGCTCTTGCCGGTGACGCGGACCTGGTCGCCCTGGATCTGGCTCTGCACCTTCGCGTGCGTGCCCTTGATGAACTTCACGAGCTCCTTGGCCTTCTCCTCGGCGATCCCGACGTTCACGTTCAGGGCCTGCCGGTAGGAGCCCTTCGCCGCCGGCTGGATGGGGCCGACGTGGATGGCCTTCAGCGAGATCTCGCGCTTCACGAGCTTCTCCTTCAGGACCTCGAGCGCGGCCTTCAGCCGGTCCTCGGTCGAAGAGCGGAGCTCGATCAGCTTGTCGTCCTGGCTGATCGACGTGCCGGTGTTCTTGAAGTCGAATCGCTGGACGATCTCGCGGCGTGCCTGATCCACGGCGTTCGCGACCTCGGGCATGGACACTTGGGAGACGATGTCGAAGGAGAAGGCGTCCTTGGCCATGGTTCGATAATCTTACGAGCGCACACGGGAGGATGCCCGAGCGGCCAAAGGGAGCGGTCTGTAAAATCGCCGGCGAAGCCTACGGAGGTTCGAATCCTCCTCCTCCCACCAGCAGGTTTGCATCACGGCTTGACGAGCCTCAGGTGACGTTCCGCCACTGTGCCGCCAGTCGATGCCTCGGCGCCTTCAATGACGGCCTCCACGTCGTCCAGGTCCAGGTCGAAGTCCCTTCCGAAGACGGCCTCGGGTCGGTCCGCCGGGTCCCCCAGGAGTGAGACCTGATAGCCGCCCCGGGGGGTACCGTAGTGCCTGTTGATCACGAACCCGACGCGGTGGGCTCGGTCCGTCAATCGATTCAGCCTGTTCATCTCGTTCACGTCTTCTCCTTCCCGATCGCGGCGCCGAGAGCTTCCTCGATAGCCCTGACCGCCGTTTCCTGCATCGTGGGCCCGAGGTGCTGATAGGTGTCCATCGTGAACGCGACGCTCGAGTGCCCGAGGACCTCGCTGACAACCTTCGGGTGGACGGACGCCTCGAGAAGGCGCGTCGCGAAAGCGTGCCGTAGGTCATGGAGCCGGAGTCCCGGCAGTCCGATCCGCCGCACCAGCCGGTACCAGTCCCGCGAGAGTGAGTCGGGCGGGAACGGCCCGCCGTCGCCGCGCTCGATGACGAGGTCGAGGTCGTGCCACGCCTCCCCGAGGAGTACCCGGCGCTCCAACTGTTCCTTCCGGTGGCGACGCAGGAGGGCCACGGTCGTCGGCGGGAGCCCTACGGTTCGCCGCGCGCGGTCGGTCTTCGGCGGCAGGAAGACGCTCTCACCGTCGACACGCTGGAGTGAGGCCGTCACGCGCAGGATTGGCGCGGGCTTGCCGGTCTTCGGATCCCGGCGGTCAAGGTCGAGGCCGCGCCACCGGAGCGCGAGGAGTTCCCCGCGGCGAAGTCCAGTCGAGGCTGCGATCGCCAGCGGCACGTACAGCCGCGTCCCCCTGGCCGCGTCGAGCACCTTCGCGACCTCGGCCGCGTCAGGCGAGGCGAGTTCTGGTCGGTCGGCCTTCGGCGGCCTGACCGCCGCAGCGACGTTCACACCCAGGAGTTGCCCGCGGACGGCCTGGGCGAGAGCCCCGTGCAGCACGCGGTAGACGCTGGCGACCGTTCGGGGCGCTAGGCCGGCCGCGAGGGCCTGGTCGACAACCTTCTGGACGTGGGCCGGGGCGAGGTTCCCGAGCTTCACGTGGCCGACGACCGGGATCACGTGGAACTCGAGCAGCTGCGCATAGCGCTGGGCCGTCCGCGGCCGGACTCGCGTCGCGATGTGCGGCATCCAGTGGTCGCGGAGGTAACTCGCGGTCGTGAGTCGCCCGGGATCGGCGAACGAGCCGCGATCGATGTCCGCGAGGACGTCCGTCAAGATCCGGTCGGCCGCCTTCTTCGTTCGCGCCCAGCGGTAGATCCGGCGGCGCTTCCCCGTGGTCGGGTCGATGCCGGCCGAGACCGTGACCTCGTAGCCGTCACCGCGGCGGCGGATGCTGCCCCTCACAATTCATCCTCGCGATCTACCTCGAAGCGGGAGGTCTCCGAATCCGGCTCATCCCCCAACCCGAAGGTGAACCCCTCCACGGCGGGCACGCCAGCCATCCATTCCGCCTCGAGGAAGCCCCGATGCTCGAGCCACGCGCCGATGAGTTCCCCTGGCAACGCGACGCGGCCGAGGTCGACTTCGGTGCGCTCGCGGCCCGTGACGCCTCGAGGATCGAGGAGGCCGGCGGGATCGGTCCCGAGTGCCAGCGCGAGCGCGATCAACTCGTCCGCAGCGACGGCCCGGCGCCCGTTCTCGACGTCGGAGACGGTCGTGTTCCGCCAATCGTGGCCGAGACCGAGCGCCTCCATGCGCCCTGCGAGCTCGACCTGTGTGAGATTCGCAAGCCGGCGGGTGTCGCGGACGTTCGCGCGGAGGATGTCTCGCATGAGGCGAGCCGCCGGCCTCGGTGACTTCGACAAAACCATAACTCCTTGAGAAACCCAAGAAAGTATTGCGTATCCCCTTGCCGATGTCAAACGCGCTCGTTATCCTGTGAATGAACTTCCGAAAATCACGAATCAAGGAGGGGAGCATGGACCGCCTGACCATGACAGTCGCGGAAGCGGCGGCAGCCGTTGGGGTCCACCACCTGACACTCCGCAAGGCGATCGCGCGCGGCGAGTTGCGTGCCGTGCGGGTCGGCCGGCGCATCATCGTCCCGCGCTCGGCGCTCGAGGCGTTCCTGGGCAACGAGACGAAGCTCGAGCCCGCGGCGACGAGGTAGCGATGATCGCCCCGTGTGGATCCCCGACCTCCGTCGGTCCCTGTGAGGCCCTCGGCACCTGGGGCCCGAACCGGCGGTGCTACCTGCACTGGAAGCTCGAGCGCGATGACCTGGGTCCCGGCGGCGGCACCGCTCGCGGCGCTGGCGCCGCCTGGGCTGAGATCGACGCCCTCGGCCTTCGAGACTGCGAGCGCCTGATGCGGGTGGCGTCCTGATGCCCCCCACCGCGGACGCAGGCGCCCCGAAGGGCCGCCGGATCCGTATCGGGGCCTGGCTCACGGCCGTAGGGGAGGCGCGCCTCAGGCCCTCCAGCAAGGCGGTGGCGCTTGCTCTCGCGTCCTACATGGACTACGTGACCCTGGAGTGCTGGCCGACCATCTCGTCGATCGCTCGGCGCGCCGGCAGCGCGCGACCGACAGCGCGCAGGGCGCTCCTCGAGTTGCTCGACGCTGATCTCATCGAGTGGCAGGGCGACGGAACGGGCGGAGGCGGCAAGGCGTATCGACGGTTCCATGGCCTCATCCCGGGCAAGAAGACCGGTCGTCTTCGCAACCGGTTCGGTCCTGAAGACCAGTCGTCCTCACGACCGGTTGACCGGTCGTCTTCGCAACCGGTCGATGACGACGAAACCGGTCGTGAAGACACGCGAACCGGTCGTCTACACGACGTCAACCGGTCGTCTACACGACCACGAACTAATCAAGAACTTCATCAAGAACCTCTTGCGCCGGCTGCGCCCGACGCGAAGGCGCGTCGCGCGGAAGTCTTCGAGGCGCTCGCGATCGCGGTCGGGTGGGGGCTCGACGAACTCACGCCCTCGGCGCGAGGTGCGCTGAACAAGGCCGCGAAGGAACTCGACCAGCCCCGTATGACCGTCGAGGAGATCGCCCGCCGTGCGGCCACGTACCGGCGGAAGCACCCGACGTGGGACCTAACACCCTCGGCGCTCGTGAAGTGGTGGGCGGAGTGCGCCCCGACGACAGGCGCGGGCAACGACGACACGCGAGCGCCGCTCATCGAGATGGCCTCGATGCTCGTGGTCGCCGATCGCGGTGAGATCGAGACCCTCGTCGACGACCTCCTCGCGAGGATGCCGAGCGGGCCGAAGCCCGTGTACCTCCGCGCCGTCTGCCGAAGTGCGCGCGATCGGGGGCTCGAGGTCGACCAGGGCGCGTACGAACGCCTGACCGCGATCCCGGAGGACGGATCATGAACGTCGGCCGGTGGGCGGACATCCGCCCGCTGGGGGGTGCCTGCGCGGATCATGCGCGCATCGTGGTTGAAGGCTCGTGCTACTGGCATCTCAAGTGCGGGTGGTTGACCGCGGAGCATCTGAGCAAGGAGCAACTCGCCTTCATCGGCGGGCGCGATCCGTTCGTCGAGCGCCCCGAGTTCGTTGCAGCGCACCGCGGCTGGTCCTCGCTTGTCGGCACGGCGTTCGATCGTCTCACCGAGCGCCAACTCGACGAGTACGACCGGATCGACGGCGCGGCCCGGCTCGTGCTGTCACCCGAAACGCTCGACGACCTTCAGGCGATGGGGGCCGTGTCGTGATCCCTGTGCCCGTCGACGACCTCGACGCGGATCCCGTCGCGCTGGCGAGGTTCGGGCTCGTGATCGCTCGCGACCTCGGCAGGCGTGGCTACCCGTTCGCCGAGCAGGTCGAAGAACTCGCCCAGTTGGTGCTGAACCGTGCGGCGGTAGCAGCCCCCGAGGATCGGTGCCCGTGGTGTGGCGGGCCCATCGTGCAGCCGGCGAAGGGACGTCGTCGCCGCTGGTGCTCCGATGCGTGCCGGTTCGCGGCGTCATCGAAACGCGCGCGAAATGCGAAGGTGGCGACCGAGGAGGCGGATTGATGAGCCGACCCACCGCGCTTCGTGATCTGTTCCGCGACATGCCGAGCGAACCCGAGGAGGCCGACCTCGAGCGCGCTGGCGTGCCGCAGGGGTTCCGGAGCGCGATCCTGAAGGAGCTTCGTACGATCCACGCGCAGTGGGCGTCGGGTGATCGTGTCGGCGCCGAGCAGCGCGCGGCGAACGCGCTCGCACTCGCGAGCGAGGCGATCGGTGACGATCTCGAGGAGGGCGCGAAAATGAGCCGAGCAACAAATCCGCTCAGGGGATTTTGGGACACGGTCGCCCGGGGCGCCACGCCGAGCGACGACGACATCCAGGCCGAAGGGTTCCCGCCGGGTCGCGTGGCGGTTGTCCGCGGACAGGTCAAGGCAATCCACGCGCTCAAGGCCGAGGGCCGGTTTGCGGACGCGCGGACCCTCGGGCGCGACTATGCCGACGACTGGCTCAAGCGTTTGGGTCCGGACTGGATCGCGCCGTCGAAGGCGACGCCCTGGCCGGACGACCCACGCGAGGCCGCTGCGCGCATCGCGCGCGGGATCTAGGGAGGGGAAGAGAAGATGGAGACGGCAAGAGCTTCGGCCATCAAGCGGTTCGCCGAGGCCTGGGTGGCGGCGGGGTTGGACGCCGGCCCGGTTACCGAGGCGATGGCCCGCTACGACGACATCGCATCGCAGTTCGTCAGTCTCCGCGATGCAGGCGACGGGTTCCAAGACATCTGCGCGAAGATCGCGGCGGGAGAACTCACCCTCGCCAAGGGCGTCGCTCGGCATGCATCTGAGTCGGCCGGACTCGCGCCAGCGGGGCCGGGGACCAGCATCCGCCGGGTCGACGCTCTGTTCGGACGCGCTCAGGCTCTCTGCGTTCGCGAGGCCGTCGCGTGGCTCATGGTGAACGTCGACGCGCTGACCGAAGCGGTCGAGGCCGCGATCGCCGCAGCGGACGCCGAGTACGCCGAGTTCGGCGTGGTGCTCGAGGGCATCGGGACGGCCGAGGATGCCCGGCTCAAGGGCAAGAAGTGGGCCGATGCCTGGACGCGGCAGCATGGTGAGCTCGGGAAGCGGCGCTCGCGGCTGTACGAGGCTCGGAACGCGCTGAACCTGCTCGGGATCGCGTGAACGGCTTGGAACTTCCGGGCGAGAGCCGGAAGCCGTCGCAAGAGTGCTGCGACGGGGTCCTAGGGGGTGGGGGGGTCTCCCCTCCCCCCGGGGGTCGGAACAGCGGCACGATAGCACCTCCCATCCGATGCAGCAGAACTTTCCGAGGCTGACACGATGACCGACAGGCTCCCGACCGCTCCGCGCGACCTCAAGACCGCCGGCAAGGCGATGTGGCGGACCTTCACGAAGGCCCTGGAGTTCCGCGTCGACGAGATGCACCTGCTCGGGCAGGCCTGCAGGGTCGAGGACCGCCTCGCCGGGCTGCGAAAGGGCGGGGACCTCGACCCGAAGGCCCTCTGCGAGGAGCGACTGCAGGTGGAACTTCAGCGGAAGTTGCTCGGCTCGATGACCTGGCCCGAGGACGGGACCGCCGACCTGTCGCGCTGGGGCCGCACGATGGCCCACAGGAGGTGGCACCGTGCGTGACTCGTCCCACTACCCGTTCGGGCCGTTGCAACGGCTCCCGTTCCACCCGGCGAGCCTCTGGCGCCGCCTCGGCCCGCCGTGGCGACGTTGGAAGCGCGCTCGCCTGATCGCCGACGGGTGGCGCCTTGAGGCGGAGATCCTCGTCGAGTACCACAGCCCATCGTTCGAGCGGATGCGGCTGGTCGTCCCGATCGACAAGCTCACGAACGAGGACGGCATCTCGGTCGTGGAACTCCGTCGACGAGCAGCGATCGTCGAGCGGTGGCCCTTTGATGTTCTCGAGTTCGCCGAGCTCGATCAGGGCAGCGCAGCGTGTGCAGAGCCTGAACATTCCCGACGGGGGGAGTGCCTGCCATCCATCCGTCCGCGTCCCCCGTCGGGAGTTCCTCCTTCAGCGCGGACGGATTTGGGGTCGCGGCCGGCGTCGTCCGGTCGGCGTCGGCTGAGACCCCACCTCGAAGGATCGACCCGCCCTCGCAGGGATCCGGGGGCGACGAGATTCGGAGGTCACCGTGGCCACTAAGTCCGTTCGCGTCATCCTCGAGGCGCTCGTCTCGCAGTACCAAGCCAAGATGGGGGCGGCGACGGCGTCGACACGTGCGTTCGGCGCGTCTGTGCTGGCGTCCTCGGCGAAGAACAGCGCCGCCTTCTCGACCGTAGGGATCGCCGCTGCGGCCCTGGGCGCAGCCGTGCTCTTCGGCCTGAAACAGGCCGGGGACGCCGCGATGGAGTTCGAGGGGAACCTGACCAAGATGGTCACCCTCGTTGGCCTGACCCGGGGTGAGGTCACGTCGATGGGGGAGGAAGTCCTCAAACTCCGCGACACCGGTAAAGGTCCGCTCGAGTTGTCCGAGGCTCTCTACTTCCTGACATCCGCTGGCCTCAGCGCCGACGAGTCGATGACCGTCCTCGAGGCGTCCGCGAAGGCTGCGGCGATCGGCCTTGGCGACACGGTTGTTGTCGCCGACCTGGTCGCGTCGGCCATCAACGCCTACGGAGCAGCGAACCTGTCGGCCGCCGAGGCGGTCGACGTCCTGATCAACACCGTCAAGTACGGCAAGGCCGAGGCAGCTGACCTGGCCGGTGTGATGGGCCGGGTCCTGCCGGTCGCGTCTGCGATGGGCGTGAAGTTCAACGAGGTCGGTGCGGCGATCGCCGCGATGACGCTCACGGGCAATGACGCGAACACTGCAGCGACCCAACTGCGCGCGATCCTGTCCGGGCTCCTCAAGCCGGCGCAGCAGGCCGAGGACGCCCTCCTGGCCGTTGGCCTGTCCGGCAGGTACCTACGGGATGTCATCCGCGAGGAAGGGCTGTGGGCCGCCCTGCAGGAACTCACGGGCGCGATCGACGTGACCGATGCGGCGATGGCCAAGGTGTTCCCCAACGTCCGCGCCCTGACCGGCGTGATGAGCTTGCTCGGCAAGAACGCGCTGGACAACGACTCCATCTTCCGTGGGTTGGCCGGGTCCACCGGCGTCCTCGCTGCGGGGTTCAAGGTGTTCTCGGACTCGACCGAGGGCGCGCAGGCGCGCTTCAGCGCATCGATGGAAGCGATGGCGGTGTCGGTCGGGTCGGTGCTCCTGCCCGCGATGACCGCCGGGTTCGACATCGGCACGGGGTTCGCCGGCCTCATCACCGACCTCCCGGGACCCCTCAAGGCGGTGGCGGTCGCGGTGCTGGCGGTCGCGGGCGCGCTGCTGCTGGTGGGTGGGGCGACGATGATGCTGCTGCCCCGGATCCAACTCGTCAAGAAGGCGCTGCTCGAGGCCGGCATCAGCGCCGGGGTGTTCCGTGGGTCGCTCATGTTCGCCGGCAAGGCATTCCTGAACCCGTACCTGCTCATGCTGACCGCAGCGACCATCGGGCTGACGTATTGGAGCGCGAAGAAGGCCGAGGCGAAGCAGCGCGTCGAGGCATTCACGGACGCCATCGAAGCAGACTCCGGCGCCATCGGTGAGAACACCCGCGCCCTAGTGGCGAACCGCCTCGAGGAGGAACGCGCCCTCCTGATCGCCAAGGACTTCGGTATCGCGCTCGACGATGTTGTCGACGCGGCGCTCGGCGATGAAGTCGCACTCATGCGTGTGAGCGGGGCGCTTGCCGATGCGGGCGTGAACTTCGACGCCACCCATGGCCCTATGGCCGGTTACACGAGCGACGAGATGGCAGCCGCCAACGCCGCCAAGGACCTGCTCGGCGCCATCACCGGCGTCAACGGCGAGATGGAGGCTGGCCAGACAGAGGCCAGTCGACTCGCCGAGGCGTTGGGCGGCGACGGTGGCGGGGTGGCGGATGCGGCCCTGACCGCCGAAGAAACGCTGTCGATGCTCCGCGATGAGATCGCTGCCACGGAGGTTGCTGCCGACCTCCTCACGGCCGCGCTGGAAGCGCTGGCCGGCACCGAACTCGACGTTGAGAAGGCGTCCCTGGCGTGGCTCGACTCCATCGCGGAACTAGGCAAGGAGCTTCGGAAGGGCCAACGCACCCTCGACGACAACACACAGGCCGGTCGTGACAACCGCGCAGCGATCTTGTCGTCGGTCGATGCAGCCCTCCAACACGCAGCCGCCGTCGCGCAGGAAACGGGGTCGATCGACAAAGGCGCGGCGGCCGCAGCCCGGCACATCGAGCAGATCATGGGCGAGGCCGCGGCGGCAGGCATCTCGCGCGGCGCGATCCGCGACTACATCGAGCAACTGAACCTGACGCCTGCGGAGATCCGGACCAAGATCCGGCTCCTGGGGGGCGAGGAAGCTACGCACGAGGTGGAGCGGTTCAAGCTCGCCCTCGACCAGTTGCCCAACAGCGTGTCGGTGGGCCTCGACGTTACGGGCGGCCTTGGCGGCGGCCCCCTCTACCACGCCGGTGGCACAGTCGGCACCACGGGGGCGCGTCGCTTGCACTCGGGTGGCCGACTCCGTGGCGGCGAGCGACTCTTCATCGGACAGCCCGGGGAGGAGGTGCTGTCGACGGCCGCGGTCGGCTCGCTCCGCCGGATCCTCAGCATCGCACCGGCGTCCGGGGGGAGCGGGTCGCCCGGGTTCGCCCGGGCCATCGCCGAGCTCGCGAGGGTGCTCCAGCGCCAGCCGATGGTCGTGTCCCTGGATAGGCGGGCGTTCGGCGAGCACTTGGACCGCGAGTACGCCACCCGGGGCATCTGATGGCCATGGACCACGACATCGACACCCAGGTCCGAGAACTCGAGGCCGGCCCTGACGGGCCCGTCGTCGCCGCGTGGCGCTGGCTCGAACTCGCGGCCGACGGGGACCACCTCGACGAAGTGTGGAAACGGACCGATGGGGATCTCCGGTTGGACCTCGCGAATGCGGTGGTGTGGGAGAACGGCTGCGTAGCAGAGGTCCTCGTCGAAACGGGGCTCGACCGTTGGCCGGCGTTCTGGCGAGCGAAACTGCTCGCTCGGGTATGGGGGATCGCGAAGGGCTACGACGAGGCAACTTGGCGCGCCTGCTCCCTGCCGCGTCCGGTCGGGCTCGATCTTGAGGCGGTCGTGTTCGTGGCATCGCCCGAGGTCGAGCGGCTGACCGGGGTCGAGCAGTTGACGGAGGACACGCCCGCCGACCTCGTGCTCGTCATGCGCCGTGTTCCCGGCGCGTGGCTCGTCGCCGGATTCCAGCGGAACGCGCGGTGAAGGCCTGCTCGTGGCCGACCGGGAGCCGGTGCGAGGGGGCGCTAGGAACGCGCGACAGCCGCCGGGGTGCCAATCTGGCGGGATGGGGCGTCCTCGGCCCTGAACGGGCGCCTACGGCGAACCCCGCAACGCGCAGGGGCAAGCGAAAGCCCCCGGGCGCGCACCCGAGGGCTTCGCTGCCGCGTCGAGCGGTGCTACGCGGGAATCAGGATGGGGCCGTGCGCGATCGCGTCCTGGACGGAGCGCCGGACCGCATCAGCCTCGGGCTTCGTCTGGAACTCGACGCCATCCAGCGCCGTCTCGATCAGGAACAATCGGGTGCTCTCGGCCAGTGGCGTGTCGTCGCCTGCTTCCCACCGATCGAGCGCGCGCCTGAGGACCGGATCCCCGGCCTCGAGCTCCCCGCGGCTCACGATGCGTCCCTGGCCGTCGCTGAACTGCTCCGCGTCGAAGTCGATGGTGCTGTACGGCACGACCTCGCCGTCGATCACGACCGGCGGCTCGCGCACGAGTTCCACGCCGGCCACCTCGCCGAGTATGTAGGGCGGGGTGTGGCTGTCTTCGATGAGAACGAAGCGTCTCTCTGTCCAGATCTTCATCCCGTGTCCCCTTTCTCGTCCCGTGTACGGATCGCGGCGCCGGGGAGGCGGGGGGCTCCGTGCCGACGCCGTGCCGACAGTCACCGTCGCCGACGGCGTATGCGGACGGTCGCCCGAGTGTCCGCGACCTCCCGCGCGACCTGCGGAAACGCTACCTACGGCGAACCTCCGCGAACGCGGTAGAACGTGCCGGGCCGACCTGTAAAATCGCCGGCGAAGCCTACGGAGGTTCGAATCCTCCTCCTCCCACCACTGTGATGTCTCGGGACATCGTTCACACGTGTCCCGGGACATCGTTCCAC
>CAYUSA010000041.1:0-26151 GCA_964447335.1 uncultured Actinomycetes bacterium | reverse complement strand
TGAGACGTGGAACGATGTCCCGGGACACGTGTGAACGATGTCCCGAGACATCACATCCGCTCGCTGACGCTGATCGAACCTCCCGCTCTCTGGGCACTCAGGGGGTCGAGCCCCGAGGCAGACGAGGAGACGGCGCTCGTCGACGCCTTCATCGCGCGGGTGAGCGGGAAGCCGACGACGGAGGACGATCTGGCGGAGTTCCTCGCGATCGCTGGGTTCGTGCAGGACCCCTCACAGGCCCGCGGCCACCCGATGTGGGAGCACTGGCTCCCGCACAAGGGTGCACTCGCGAACCAGGGAGGGCTCGGCAGGAAGGCGCGCACGCTCGTCCAGGTCGAGGGGTTCGAACGACCCGTGCTCCTCGTCAAGGGAACCCAGAGCTCGCCTTGGCTTCGCGACATCGTCGACGCGCTCGGACGACACTACCCGAGGCCCACCGTGCTCGATCTCGAAGGCAGCCATGCTTGCCATGTCGAGCGGATCGACGAGTTCATGCCTCGTTTGGAGGGGCACCTCTCGAGCGCCTGAGGCTCGTCACCAACGCCAGGCATCGGGCTCGCGAGCATCAGAGAGCAGGCGGACGGTCCGATCCGTCCTCACTGCGCGAGCGACGCTTCATGCCGAACCCGCCGCGTCTTCAACTCCCCTTCACACGGGCCGCCTAGCCTGAGCGCATCGTCAAGGAGGTTGCCATGAACCATCAGACGATGGGCGGATCGAGGATCAGGCCGGGATGGCTCGTCGCAGCCGGGCTTGCGGTGCTCGCCCTCGTGGCGGCGGGGGTCCCTCTGGTGAGCCTGCTGTACGTGGGGATCCTCCTCCTGTGCCCGCTGCTGATGGCCGGCATGCACGGTGGACACGGGCAGGCTCACAGCGACGAGGCCCACGCCGAGGAACCGGGTCGGATCGGGTCCCCGGATCCAGGAGCTTCGAACGCACGAGCGAGCAGGCCCCCGGTGGAATGAGGCCGGACATGACCTCGGCGATCGTCCTGCTCGGCGTGCTCCTCGTCGTGGCGGCCGCGACCAGGGCGGCCGCTTCCCCCGCGAAGACGGTCGTGGGACTTCTCGGTACGGGCATCATCGTGTTCGCACCTGAGGTCGCTCGACGCGGGAGGTGGACGGTCATTGGAGGTAGTGCCTGAGGGCGAGACCGTCGAGTACCGGTCCCACTCGGTGCCCGGGTCCATCCGAGGAGCCGCTCACCGATGGCCGAGCACCGCCGTCGGGGCCGCGGCGAGCGTGGCGATGATGCTCTTCTACGTCGTCGTCGTGCTGGGTGCCTCACGGTCCGTCGATCACCTGATCGATCAGGTCGGTGCCGACTGGTTCCTCTTGCTGCCGATCGTTGCGGGGTTCGGCGTCCAGGTCGGCCTGCTGGTCGAGCTGCGCCGCCGGCAGCGCATGCACCGAGAGGTGATCGCCGCCGGCGCGGCCGGGGCCGGCGCATCCACGGTGGGCATGGTCGCATGCTGCGCGCACCACCTGGCGGACCTCCTTCCGCTCGTGGGGGCGACGGCCGCCGCGACGTTCCTCTACGACTACCGGCTCCCGTTCATGCTCGTCGGGGTCGGGCTGAACGTGATCGCCATCAGCGTGGCGCTCCGGCGCTTACGGAAGACCCCGATCGTCCACGAGGAGGTCGAACACATATGCGCAGTCGGTGGCTCATCCCGGTAGTTGCGATCATCGTCGCCGTCGCGGGCGGAGTGGCAGCATCGGCCCGTCCTGGTGTGCTGCCCGCTCGCACGATCACAGCAGGCGCGGTGGACATCGTGATCGAGCCGATCCGGATCGACGATGCAGGGGCGCTGTTCCGCGTCGTCATGGACACCCATTCCGAGGAGCTCTCCGCGGATCCCGCGCGCACGTCCGTGCTCGAGGTCAACGGCGTCGAGTGGACCGGAGCCACCTGGTCCGGAGACCCAGCAGGCGGCCACCACCGAGGGGGCGAGCTCGCCTTCGAGGCGAGCGGACCTGCTGCGGGCTCGGTCGTGCTGTCGATCGGCGGCTTCTCGGCGCCGGTCCAGACCACCTGGACGCTGAGCGGATAGTCCTCGGCCGAGCCGTTGCCTCCCACGGCCCGGCCACCCTTCTGGGCCGGATCTCGTGTCAAATGGGTGTGGCCTTGCTCAGGGCCAACCACCGCTCACGGAAGGAACGACGCCCGGATCCCTGGGGAGCGAGCGTCCAGTCGAGCTCTCGATCCCAGCGGTAGCTGTCGCGCTCCGTCCGCTGCGCGATCCCGCAGTCCGCCAGCTCCTCCGCGACCGACCGCGCCCGCTCGATCCGAAGGCCATACCAGACGACCAGGTGCTCGGGCGTCCATTCGAGCTCCGGGGAACTGCCCGCAGCGTAGAGCGCCGTGAGGTGATCGGGAGAACGCCCGTGAGCGGCCCAGAACCGCCGGGTGCGTTCCACTGCAGCAAGACCCCCCGCGTTCGCTTCTCGCGCCTTCCGTGAGCTCGTCATCTCGCCACCCCTTCATGCGGTCGTGAGCACTTCACTGCCAAGCGTCCACGATGACTGCGCAGGAGACGTGGGCGCCGCGTGAAGGAACCATGAAGCCATGCCGAGGGACGCCGGTCTCCCGGTCCATGCGGATGCACGACACCACCACGGGGCCTTCACGGCACGTTCACAGCCCGGATCCATGATGAGCGACGTTCCGCCGAGAGGAGGCAGGACGTGAAGGCCAAGACCGTGCTCGTGGCCGCTTCCGTGGCCGTCATGGTGTTCGCTCCCGCCGGGGCCGCGCTCGCGGACGGAGGCGGGGAGGACTTCACGGCGGCGGACTTCGTGGAGCAGGCCATCGGGCTCCTGCAGGGCCAGCCGGAGATGGCGGACCTGATCGAGGACCGGATCGGGGACGCCCTGGAGGACGACGAGGTCGAGGGCGTCGATCTGGCCCTCGTGGCGCGGGCCCAGGAGGCGTTCGCGGAGGGCAGCACGGCCCGGACCCTCGAGCTGCTGGCGCGATCGATCGGCGAGGAAGTCGGCCCGGCCCTGCACCAGCCCGAGGTGGGAGGGGGTTTCGACGCGCCTCAAGGAACCGCGGGTCCCGTCCTGATCGTGGTGGCGGCGGCGCTAATCGTGTCCGGAGCGCTCGTCGCAGGGAAGGTGCGCTGAGATGACCGTGGAAGCGCAACTCCAGGATGCCGTTCGTCCGAGCAAGGGAGGGCGCTTCTTCGACGCCCTGGACGAGCGCCTCGGCCTGCGTAGCCTCGCCTACCCCGTGCCGGAGCACGCGAACAAGCTCGCCTCCAGCCTGGGCGGGCTCTCGCTCGCCGCATTCCTATCGCTCCTCGTCTCCGGCATCGCGCTCGCGCAGTTCTACGAGCCGGAGCCCGCCACCGCACACGCGAGCGTCCGCCGGATCGTCACCGACGTGACGCTGGGAGGCTACATCCGTGGCTTCCACTACTGGATGGCCATGGCCATGGTGGTGCTCGTCGGGTTGCATCTCCTTCGCGTCTTCGTGTCTGGATCGTTCAAACGCCCCCGAGAGGGCAACTGGATCATCGGCGTAGCGCTCATCGGGATCACCGCGATCTTCTTCTTCTCGGGAACGGTCCTGAAGTGGGACCAGGAGTCGCTCGAGGCCCTCGAGCACAACATCGAGATCGGCAGGTTCCTCGGCCGCTTCGGGTATTGGCTCTCACCCGAGTTCGGTGGCATCCCGCTCCTGCACCGCCTGTACACGCTCCACATCGCCACCCTCCCCGCGATCTTCTTCCTGGGGGGCGCGGTCCACCTGCTGCTCGTGAAGCGGCATGGCATGGCGCCCTCGCCGTTCCGCAAGGGGCCGGTGCCCGAGCCCACAGAGCCGTTCTCACGGCACCTCGCGAGGCTCGGAGGCTTCGCCCTGATCCTGATCGGGGTCGTCACGGTGCTCGCGGTCGTGGCCTCGCCGACGCACGGTCCGGCCCCGGTCGAGGGCATCGAGGTCACGAAGCCGCCGTGGCCGATGCTTTGGCTCTACCCCGTCGAGAACTGGGTCGGGGTGTCCGGGATCCTGTGGGCGACACTCTCGATCTTCGCCGCCCTGTTGATCGTGCCGTTCGTCGATCGTGGCCAGGAGCGGGATCCCTTGAAGCGACTGGCGGTCGTGATCCCCGCCGGGATCGTCGTCCTCACGGTGCTCGGCCTGATCGTCTACGCGCTGGTCACACCCGTGGCCACGCACATCGGCTGAGGCAGGATGTCCAAGCGCACCGCGATCACCTTCTGGACCGCGGTCGCGGTAGCGGTCCTCTCGCTCGGCGGCGGGATCGCCACGGCGCGGCAAGTCCTCGCCGGTGACACGGTCGGGGACTACGTGGCGCTCTCGCTCGCCCTCATCGGCCTCGCTGCCGCCCTCCTCGTCGCCGGCCGGATCGTGTTCGTGTGGGCCGGGGTGCAGCGTCGGGCTCGACGGAGCTGACGCCGAGAGGCGGACGCACATCGAATCTTCAAACGGTCTTCACCCGCCCCGCACCTCGGGGTCCTACCGTGGGGTTTATAGCCTACCCCCCTACGGTATAGCGCCCACAGGAACCCTGGAGGTGTGACGTGGAAGTGACCGATCCGATCTGCGGGATGGGCGTCGATCCGGCATCCGCGACCGAGTCGAGGATCCGGGACGGAACCGAGTACCACTTCTGCTCGAGCGGCTGCGCGACCCGGTTCGACGCGACCGCGGAGGGTGGATCCGCGGTCGCCGATGTGGATCGTGAGGAAGAGGCCAGGCAGCACGAGTATCGGACGCTGATGCGGAAGTTCTGGGTATCTGCCGTCGTGTCGGTGCCGGTCGTTCTCCTGTCCTACCCGTGGCTGTTCCCCGGGCTGAAGGACGTCTCGTGGCTGGCCCGTGGATCCGATGGGCTCCTGTGGACCTGGCGCGGGCTCGGCGTGCTGACGCTGCCCATCCTCGTGTGGGCCGGAAGCCAGTTCTATCGAGGGCTCTGGGCCGCGGCGAAGGCCCGCTCGGCCAACATGCACACCCTGATCGGCGTGGGGATCGCAGCGGCGTGGCTCTATTCCACGGTCGCGGTCCTCTGGCCCGGGATCTTCCCCGAGGAGGACCTGGCCGAGACGTACTACGACGTCACCGCCGTGGTGACCGCCTTCGTGGTCCTGGGACTGGCGCTCGAGATCAAGGCGAAGGGGAGGACCAGCGAGGCCCTGAAGAAGCTGATCGGACTCCAGGCCAAGACCGCCCGGGTGGTTCGGGAGGGGATCGAGGTCGACGTCCCCGCCGAGGAGGTCGTGGCCGACGACATCGTCCTCGTGCGTCCCGGCGAGAAGATCCCCGTGGACGGTGTGGTGATCGACGGCGCCTCTGCCGTCGACGAGTCCATGATCACGGGAGAGTCCATCCCCATCGAGAAGGTAGCCGGAGACGAGGTCATCGGCGCCACCCTCACCAAGACGGGATCTTTCCGCTTCCGGGCAACGAAGGTGGGCAAGGACACCGCGCTGGCCAACATCATCCGGATGGTCCAGGACGCCCAGGGCTCCAAGGCGCCGATCCAAAGGACGGTCGACAAGGTCTCCGGCTACTTCGTCCCCGCCGTGATGATCACGGCCGTCCTCGCGTTCGTCGTGTGGTTCGACTTCGGCCCCGTGCCGGCGGCCACCTACGCGGTCATCGCGCTCGTGACGGTCCTCATCATCGCCTGCCCATGCGCGCTCGGCTTGGCCACGCCGACCTCGCTCACCGTGGGGATCGGGAAGGGGGCGCAGAACGGCATCCTGATCCGGTCCGGCGACGCGCTCCAGACGGCCAAGGGCCTGGACACGATCGTGCTCGACAAGACGGGGACGATCACGGTCGGCAAGCCCTCGCTCACCAACGTGTTCTCGAACGGGATGCCCGACGAGGAAGTTCTGCGCCTGGCCGCTTCGGTCGAGCGGAGCTCGGAGCACCCACTCGCCGAGGCGATCGTCGATGGGGCGAAGGCGCGCCGGCTCGAGCTCGCCGAGGCGGAGGCCTTCCAGGCGATCCCCGGGCACGGCGTCGAGGCCCGCGTCGAGGGTCGACGGGTGCTGCTCGGGAACGAGAAGCTGATGCGCGACCGGGGGATCGACGTCGCCACGCTCCGGCCTGCCGCCGACACCCTTGCCGACGCCGGCGAGACGCCGATGTACGTCGCGGTCGACGGGCGGGCGGCCGGCCTGGTCGCCTGCGCCGACACGGTGAAGGAGGATTCGGTCCGGGCGATCGCCCGGCTGAAGGAGCTCGGCGTCGAGGTCGCGATGATCACCGGGGACAACCCGCGCACCGCCGAGGCGATCGCGCGCGAGGTCGGCGTCGACCGGGTCCTCGCCGAGGTCCTGCCCGAGGACAAGGCGCACGAGGTTCGAAAGCTCCAGCTCGAGGGCAAGACCGTGGCGATGGTCGGCGACGGGATCAACGACGCGCCTGCGCTCGCTCAGGCCGACGTCGGCCTGGCCATCGGCACCGGGACCGACGTGGCGATGGAAGCCTCCGACATCACGCTGATCTCGGGCAGCCTCCGGGGCGTCGTCACCGCCATCGAGATCTCGCGGGCCACGATGCGCAACGTCTATCAGAACCTGTTCGGGGCGTTCGTCTACAACTCCGCGGGGCTGCCCGTGGCGGCGGGGCTCCTGTACCCGTTCTTCGGGATCCTCCTCTCGCCTCTGCTCGCGGCCGCCGCGATGGCGTTCTCCTCGGTCACCGTCGTCTCGAACGCGAACCGGCTCCGCCGGTTCCGGCCTCAGGAGGTGTGAAGCAGATGCTCGACAACGTCATCGTCACAGCGCTCGGGCTCGCCCTGATCGGGGGCATCGCGTGGTTCTTCTGGGGGCCGCGGAAGGAGGGGTATCGGGCAGCCGTCGCCTCCTCCGGCTACCAGGAGGCCATGGTACTGGTCAAGGGCGGCTACTCCCCCGACACGATCGTCGTCCGGGCGGGGAAGCCGGTCCGCCTCAGCTTCCGGCGGGAGGAGTCGTCCGCCTGCTCGGAGATGGTGGTCTTCGGCGACTTCGGCAAGAGCGCGAAGCTCCCCGAGGGCGAGCTCGTTCCCGTCGAGCTGATGCCGAAGGAGGCCGGGACGTTCGAGTTCACATGCCAGATGGGCATGCTCCGCGGCCGGCTCGTGGTCGAGCCGGAGTCACGAGGGTGAGCGCGACGCGGATGGAGCTGGAGGCGATCATCGCCGGAGGCTGCCGCGACTCGTTCGACGCCTTCTCCCAGATCCACCTGGCGACCGCGGCGGAGCGGGTGGTGTACCGGTGTTTCGCGAGCGACCCGCACGCGTGTTGGTCCGACGCCGAGATCGCATCCGCCGCCCATCGGGACATCTCTGAGGCGAGTTGGGCCCTCGAGCGCTTCGCGAACGCTGGCATCGTCGAAGTGGTGGAGGATGGCTGTTACCGGTGGCGGCCCGGACTCCGGTACGTCCTCGAACGCGCCGAGCCGCAGACCGAGGGCCGAGATCCCGTGTGCTGGATGCCCGTGACGGTCGACGCGACCTACCGTGCGCAGGACGTGTTCGGCCGCACCGAACGCTTCTGCTCTGAGCGCTGCATGGCGGCGTTCCTCGTCTGGCCGCTGGTCTTCACCCGTCGACCGGGTGCGGAAGTGGATCGCTCGAGGGTGCAGGATGACCATGGGCCGTGAGGTTCCCGTCGGACGCCGGAACCTGCTCTCGGACCGCCGGCGTGTAGCCGTCAGCTTGTTCGGCGTCGGCCTCGCGGTGGCGCTCATGCTCCTGATCCAGAACCTGTGGAGCGGGACGCTGCAGCGGGTCACGGCGTACGAGGACAGCGTCGACGCCCAGCTCTTCGTCGCCGAGCGCGGGACACGGAGCTTCCAGTCCGACGTGTCGGCCGTTCCACCCTCGGCGACGGAGCAGATCCGCGGGGTTCCGGGTGTCGAGGCCGCGGATGGGATCGCGGCGCGGGGGCTCATCCTGGAGCTGCGCGGCATGAAGATGCCGGTAACGCTGATCGGCGCCCCCGTCGGAGGCCTCGGAGGCCCCTGGGCCCTCGAGGACGGTCGGGCGGTGGCCGCCGACGACGAGGTCGTGATCGACGCCGGCGTCGCGGCCGACCACGGCTACCGGGTCGGCGAGCGCTTCGAGGTGCTCGGCGTCGGCCTCGAGATCGTGGGCCTGACGCCGGACACCCGAGCGCTCGGGAACGGTGGCTACCTGTTCGTGTCGCAGACCACGGCCGGTCGTCTCCTCGGGGCGACTGACGCGACGAGCTTCGTCCTGGTCCAGACGGCGGATCCGGCCGGCGTGGCCGGGCGGATCGAGTCGCAGACCGACCTCGAGGTGCTCACCGCCGAGGAGATCGCGCGCGGGGACCGGGACCTCTACGACGACACGATGGGGTCCGTGATCCGCGTCATGCTCGCCATCTCGTTCGCCGCCGGCACGCTGATCGTGGCGCTGTCGGTCTACTCCTCGGTCGTCGACCGGATCCGCGAGTACGGGATCGTGAAGGCGCTCGGGGCGGACCGCGGCCGGCTGCTCGGGATCGTGCTCGCGCAGACCGGCGCGCTCGCGCTCGCCGGCGGCGTCGCCGGACTCGGCTTGTTCCTGGCCGCGGAGGCGGCGGTTGCCGCCTGGCTCCCCGAGCTCCACCTCGAGCTGCCGGGCTCGATCCTCCTCGCGGCGTCGATGGTGGTGGCCGCGATGGCGCTCGTCGCGGCGGTCCTGCCGGCCCGGCGCATCGGGCGTCTGGATCCGGCCTCGGTCTATCGGGGGTGATGGGGATGGGGGCTCGCGTGGCCGTGGGGCGCAGGAACCTGTTCTCGGAGCGGCGGCGCGGCCTGCTCGGGGTGGCCGGCACGGCGGCCGCACTCCTGCTCGTGCTCGCCGTCGGGGCCGTCTTCGACGGCGCGATGCGGCAGATAACCCGCTACATCGACACGCAGCCATCACAGGTGTTCGTGGCGCAGTCCGGCGTCCGGAACCTGCACATGGCCTCGAGCTCCGTTCCGCTCTCGGCGGTCGAGGAGATCAGCTCGGTCGCGGGCGTGAGGTCGGTCGCGCCGATCCTGTTCGCGCAGGACGGGCTCGAGACCGAGGCGGGTCGGCGGCTCGCGTACGTGATCGGATACGGGCCGGGCAGCGCCGGCGGACCCGCAGGGATGAAGACCGGCGACGAGCCCGGCCCGGGCGAGATCGTGCTCGACACCTCGACGGCCGCATCACTCGGGGTGGACGTCGGCGACCAGGTGGACGCGCTCGGGACCTCGTGGCGCGTCTCGGGGCTCGTTGGCGACCTGTCGAACATCGCCAACGGGACGGCCTTCGTCCAACTGGACGACTTCGCCGCCGTTCGCGATCTTCCCGATACGGCGAGCTACCTGCTCGTGACCACCGAGCGCGATCCCTCGAGCGTCGCCGCCGCCATCGAGGAACAGACCGGTCTGTCGGCGACCACACGTGATGCGTTCTCGCGATCGGAGCGCGAGCTCGTCTCGGACATGATCGGCGACGTCCTGCGGATCCTGACCGGCGCGGCGTGGCTCGTCGGCTTCGCCGTCGTCGCGCTCACCCTCTACGCCGCCACCCGGTCGCGCCTGCGCGAGATCGGCGTGATGAAGGCGCTCGGCGCCGGTCGAGCGACGCTGTCTCGGGTCGTGTTGACCCAGGCGGCCTGGAGCGTCGGCGCGGCGCTCGTCGTGGCCGCGGCGCTGACGATCGCGCTCGGGTCGCTGCTGGGGCGGATGTCATCCTCGGTCACGATGGCGCTCGAGCCTCTCGCGTTGCTCCGCGTCGCGGCGATCTCGGTGGTCGTCGGCGCGGTGGCCTCCGTGGCGCCGCTGGTCAAGGTCTCGCGGGTCGATCCCGCGTCCGTCTTCAGGAGGTAGTCGATGCAGGCGCTGGCCATGCGAGCGGAGGGACTCGAGAAGGTGTTCGGCGACGGCGAGGTCGAGGTCCGCGCCGTCCGAGGTGTCGACCTGGAGGTCCGCCCCGGCGAGGTCGTCCTGATCATGGGCCCGTCCGGGAGCGGCAAGACGACGCTGCTGTCGATGCTCGGGGCGATGCTGCGTCCGTCGGCCGGCCGCGTCGAGGTGGACGGGGTGGATCTCGCCTCCCTGCCCGAGAAGCGGTTGCCGGCGTTCCGCGCACGGCGGTTCGGGTTCGTGTTCCAGGACTTCAACCTGCTCTCGGCGCTGACGGCCCGCGAGAACGTGGAGCTGGCACTGAACCTCGCCGGCGTTACCGGCCGGCCCGCGCGCGAGCGCGCCGAGCGCCTCCTCCGCGACCTCGGACTCGGCGAGCGGCTCTCCTTCCTCCCCGAGAAGCTGTCGGGCGGCGAGAAGCAGCGCGTCGCCATCGCACGGGCTCTCGCGAACGACCCGGCGGTCATCCTCGCCGACGAGCCGACGGCGAACCTGGACTCGAAGATCGGGCACGAGATCGCCCGGCTGCTGCGGCGCATCGCGAGCGAGGAGGGCCGGAGCGTCGTCATCGTGAGCCACGACATCCGTCTGAAGGACATCGCCGACCGGGTGCTGTGGCTGGAGGACGGGGAGTTCCGTTCGATGAGCGAGATGGCCACGGACCCGGTCTGCGGGATGGCCGTGGAACAGGAAGCGACCCCGCACCACGTCAACGAAGGGCGGACGTGGTTCTTCTGCTCGGCCGCCTGCCGGGACGAGTTCGCCGCGGACCCGGGCCGGTTCTCCGCCGGCGCGAGGTCGAGCTGAGGAGGAGAAGCTGGTGGACCCGAGGCACGAGATCGTGACCCGGCTCCGGCGGGTGGAGGGGCAGGTCGCGGGCGTCGGTCGCATGTACGAGGAGGGCCGGTACTGCATCGACGTGCTCGATCAGCTCGCGGCCGCCCGCGCCGGCCTCGAGGCCGCGGCGCTGCTGATCCTCGAGGACCACGTGAACGGGTGCGTGCGGGAAGCGCTGGAGGGCGACGGCGGACCGGAACGGGCGCGCGAGCTCGTATCGACCATCCGCAGGTTCGTGAGGAGCGTGTGAGACGCCGGCATGGTCAACGGCCCCCGATGCTGGACGCCGTCCGAACGAGCGAGCCCGGGCAGCCGGCGGCGTTCGAGGTCTTCCTGCCGATGGCTTCATCCGGGGAGCGCGCCCTCTTCACCGCCCCTTCACAGCCCCTCGCTAGCGTGGCTCCGGGTCCGACGGCACGATGGGCTCCGGGTCCGACGGCGTGATGTGGAGCTGAGGAGGATACGATGCCCCACCGCCGGCACGACGGTGGATGGGGGGTCCTCTGGATGATCCTGTCGTGACAGAGGCCGCGAGCAAGCGAGGAGAGGATGTCGCGCATGGTTCGCCGCAGGAAAGGGCCGTCGCGGTCCCGGAACAAGCACCGGGAGGCGCAAGCCCGGGAGACGCAGGCAGCCCAGCAGCGAGCGAAGGAGCGGAAGCAGATCACGCTCCGCGCCTATCGGTTCCGGAGAGTGACCGGTTGGGGACTCGTGGGACTCGGCATCGTCGTTGGGGCGAGCCACTGGCTCTCGCACATCGGGCTCTGGGGGTTCGCCTCTCAGGGCGCCATGGATCTGGTCGCCGGCTACCCGATGGCGGTGCTCCTCGGGGTCGCGGGCGCGATCATCCTTTCCCGATGAGCCAGGCGGGAGATCTGAAGACGCACGATGACGTGAAGTATCGGGCAGTCTTCGCAGTTGAGAGGCCCGCTTGAACGACGTCGAGACCGTGAGCCCATGAACCCTTGTCTGATCCTGGCGAACCTGTGGTGAGATCCGCGTCTCTTCGTCGCGGCATCATGCCGAAGGGCATCGCGCTGCTCCTTCTGGTTGCCCTCAGCACCGTAGCCGGCGTCTCCGAAGCCGCCCCGAGCAAGCAGGACGTGGAGGACGCGAAGGCCCGGCTCGACACGCTGAACGGTGAGCTCTCGGTCCTCGTCGAGGAGTTCAACCTCGCTCGGCTGCGACTCGAAGACGTGGAAGAACGGTTGTCGCAGACGAGAGCCGACATCGAACGGGCGCGCGAGGAAGCGGAGCGCGCGGATGCCGCCCTCAACCGAACGGCCGCCATCGCGTTCCAGGAGCTGCCCTCAGAGATGTCGGCGATCTTCGAGGCATCGTCACTCGCCGATCTATCCGCCCGACTCGAGTTCGCTGGGCACGTTGCACAGGCGAACGCCGAGCTGGCCTTGGAGGCAGAGAACGCCCGGCAGCAGGCGCGGTGGCTCGCCGACGAGCTCGCACGCACGCTCGAGGACCGGCGGACGGTCGTCGAGACGATCGAGCGCAAGAGGGACTCGATCGGATCGAAGATCGCCCAGGTCCACTCCATCTACGAGGATCTGAGCGAGCGATACCAGGACGCACTCGCCGCCGAGCGTGCAGCTGTAGAGGCGGCAGCCTCGGCGCAAGCGGCAGCGGATGAGGCCCCCTCGGCAGGTGGGACCGCACCGACGCCCCTCCCCGTCGTCAACGGGAGCGTCGATGCCGTCATCGCCGCAGCACGGTCCGTCCTCGGGTCGCCGTACGTCTTCGGTGCCGCCGACCCGGCCGTCGGGTTCGACTGCTCCGGGCTCACGATGTGGGCATGGGCCCACGCCGGGGTCTCGCTTCCCCACTCTTCCACGCTGCAGTACACGTCGTTGCCCCACGTCGACCGAAGCGACCTGCAGCCCGGGGACCTGATCTTCTCCAGCTACGGGCGACTCGGCTCGGGGGTGGTCGATCACGTCGGGCTCTACGTCGGAGGCGGTCAGATGATCGCCGCCTCGAACCCGAGCACGGGCGTCGCATATCGGCCGATCGATCGGGACGCATACGTCGGCGCCGCCCGGCCGGGCTGATCTCTCAGTGGACAGGGCAACGGTTTCCTGAACCGCGTGTCGCAGGTTCGCTTCCCGCCGGAGGCACCAAGACCGCCGTGGACCCGGAGCTATAGTCGAGCGATGGCCCTCTTCGAGCCCATCTTCGCAGCCCTCAACTCGGCGGGCGTCCGGTACGTCACGGTGGGAGGCGTTGCGGTCGTGCTCCATGGTCACGCACGGATGACGGCCGATCTCGATCTTGCGGTCGATCTCGCTGCCGAACCGGCGGCGGCGGCGATAGAGGCGTTGACCGCGATCGGTTTCCAACCGCGAGCGCCCGTCGACGCGAGGGACTTCGCGGATGCCTCGGCGCGTCAAAGGTGGATCGAACAGCAAGGGATGACGGTCTTCTCGATGTGGGACGAGAACGACCCGCTGCGGTCCGTCGACCTGTTCGTCGCCAACCCGATCGACTTCGAGGACCTGTGGGCGCACTCCGAGGTGGTCGATCTCGCGGGAACGCCTGCTCGGATCGCATCCATCCCCGACCTCATCCGGCTCAAGACGATCGCAGCCCGGCCCTTGGACCTCGACGATATCCAAGCCCTGGAAGGGATCCTGGCTCACGAACAGGAAGGACGATGATGGCCGGCATCGACCCCGCGCACAGCGACGGCTGGGAAGCTCACCGCCGCGAGCAACTCGCTCGCGCTTCCTCGACGACCCCGATGCAGCGCCTGCAGTGGCTCGAAGAAGCGATCGCCTTCGCCCACCGCGCCGGAGCCCTCCCTCGTCATGAGACCCCGAAGAGCAGGCCAAGGGACCCACCTCCGAACGTGTCCTGAACCGCGTGTCGGGGTTCGATCTCTGCCGAGGGCACCGAGATGACCACGCAGGAGCGGGCACTCGCATGAAGCAGGCTCGACAGGAGAACGATCGGCGGATCCTGGCCTTCTGGACCAGGCGCGAGTCCGTCTGTGACGGATGCGGCGAGAGGCTGCCGCCCGGCAGCCTCATCCGGCTCCACCAGAAGACCGCGTGGTGCCTGGCCTGCGCCGACCTCGACCACCTGGTGTTCCTCCCTCGCGGCGACGCAGCGCTCACGCGTCGGGCCACGAAGCACTCCGGACTCAGCGCCGTGGTCGTGCGCTGGAGCCGAACCCGTGGGCGCTACGAGCGACAGGGCATCCTGGTCGACGAGCCGGCCCTGCGGCGCGCCGAGGAGGAGTGCCTCTCCGACTCCGCCCGGCGCGAGGCGCGGCGGCTGCGTGCCGGCGAGGCCCGCGCCCGCGCGGACCTCCGCCACGTCGAGGACTTCGCCCGTGCGATCCGGATTCGGTACCCCGGCTGCCCCGATGGCGCCGACGTCGAGATCGCGCAGCGCGCCTGCGAGAGGTACAGCGGGCGCGTGGGTCGTACGGCGGCGGCGAGCGCGCTCGCCGACGAGGCCGTCGATCTCGCGGTCCGCGCGCACGTCCGTCACCGGCATACCCGCTACGACGAGCACCTGATGGCCGGCTGGGGGCGGGACGCTGCCCGGGCGCGCGTGCAGACCGAGGTGGAGGAGCTGCTCATCCGCTGGCGAGAGCCCGACCGGGCAACTCCGCGGTGACGTGGTGGATCCTCGCGCCCCCGGTCGATCGATCATCCATCCGCCAGACTGGTGGCCGTGTCCGACGACGACCCTGTGATCGAAGCGGTGATCTTCGAGATGGCGGCCGCTGACCCCGACGCGGCTCGCGACGCCGAGGCGGCCCTGGAGTGGATGACCGGCGGTGAGGGGCTCGGCCTGCTCACCCAGGAAGGGCTCCAGCGGTTCCTCTGGTACGAGCTGCCGATGAAATGGCTGACCGAGCCGGCCCACCACCGCCGCGTGGTCGCCGCCCTGGCGCGGGCGCTCGACCTCCTCGGGCTCCCTCGGTACGCGGCGGTCTGCCGATCGACGACGACGGCTGAGGTGCTCGACGCGTGCGAACGAAGCAACGGGGAAGGCAAGAAGGCCTTCCTCACGGCCGAAGCCGCGTCCGGGATCTCGCCGCCCGACCTGCCCGAGCTCGCCTGGGGCTCGGTCATGGGATGGGAGGAGAGCCGAGCGCTGTCATCGACCGCGAAGCTCCTGGAGCTCGCCATCGCAGCCGGCGACCTGGCGCCCGGCGCCCGGGGATGGAAGGCTCGCCAGCGGGAGCTCGTCCGCGCCCACGTGACCACCCCGCGTGTCGAGCTCGGCGGGCGCACGTTCCTAGAGGTCGTGGAGGCGGAGCGACTGCAAGCGTGGTTGGAGGGGCGCAGGAGCGAGGCGCGCCGTCGGATCATCGACCGCATCGGGGATCGGCTCCGGGTGCCAGCCCAGCTGCCTGCCGGGCTCGAAGATCCGCTTCCGCCGTTGCGCTGGCTGCTGGAGCAACTCGCCGGCGGTCAGACCCTCACCAAGACCGGGAACCTCAACCGTGCGTTCGTGCAAGAAGCGGCCACCCGCTTCGGGTGGTGGGACGTGGACCTCCACGGCCCGCCCCGTGGGGAGGACGACCTGTACGACCTGCGACAGACCCGCCGGCTCGCCCACCGCCAGGGCCTCACACGGCGGTCGGGCAGGGATCTGACGCTGACCACGAAGGGCCGGTCGGTGCTGGGTCATGCCGAGGCCCTGTGGCGTGCGGCAGCCCACGCGATCCTGCCCGACCATCCCTTCGGCAGGGCGACGGGGGAGGTCGCCCTGGCATCCCTCGCGGCCGTCGACTCCCTCGGCTATGCCGAGCTGAACACCCACGTCGCCGAAGTCATCGGCGAGGAGAGCTGGCGGGACACCGGCACCGGAGAGCCGGCCGATAGCCGTTCGATCTCCCTCTCGATGCACGAGACCACCAACCTGCTCCGGGCCCTCAACCTGCTCTCGATGGGTGGCGACTGGCGTGACCGGCGCTACGGGCTCACCCACGTCGGACGCGTCACCGCGCTCGAGGCGCTGCACCACGCGGCCACCGGACCGCGGTCGAGCCCGCTCGGCTAGGACGGGCGCGCCGTCAGCCACTGCGGTGCCTACACGCCGGACCGTTCGATGCCAAGCTCAGAGAGCAGAACGGGTGCCTTCAGGACCCGGATCCCTTCCCACCGCGCGAGGCGGATCAGGTGCCGATCTCCTGAAACGATCGTGTCGGCTTCACCGGTCACCGCGGCCTCTAGCACGCGGTCGTCATCGGGGTCGGCCTCGATCACGGAGAGGTGTCGCGTCGGACGAACGATCGCTCCGATCCGTGCGATCTGTCGGACGGCCTCCTCGGCCATCGCGGGGTCCCACCCGAACTCACCTGAGAGCACACGACCGAACTCGGCGAGCAGAACGGGAGAGGTGGCGAGCTCGATCCGACGCTGGATGGCGGCCCGGTACACGAACTCGGGCGCGCCCCCTGGGAAGACGAACGCCGAGATCAGGATGTTCGTGTCGAGGACGACCCTCACGCACGCGCTTCCCGGATCAGGCGTTCGACGTCCTTCTCCGTCTGGATGCCGCGACGTGATGCCTGCGCAGCCCCGTACCGTTGCAGCGACTCGAAGGTCCGGGTCTCGACGTATGCGCGATAGACACCGAGCATCTCCCTGAAGAGCTCGCTCCGGTTCCTACCCTCGCGCTCAGCGAGCCGCTCGAAGGCCTCCGCGGCCTCGGGTGGAACCGACACCGTGAGGACCCGTGTCGTTCGCCTCGTAGCCATGTCATACACAGTATGACTGACAACCGGCTGCGTCAAACGGATCTCGCCGATCCCGGAACGCCTAGCACCGACACCTTGACGCCCTTACCGTCATCGGGCAGCGGTTCCCTACACCGTGCGTCGCGGGTTCGCGCGTTGCCGGGGGCACTCGGGAAGGACCCTCGACGATGACCTCACAACGACTGTTCGGATCGACCGATCTGAGCTAGGGTCGTGGACTCGGAAGAAGGGAGTCGAGATGGGTGTGACGAACAGGGGCTTGGAAAGCCCGGACGAGACCAGGACCTTCGACCACGGACAGGTCCAGGTGGTGAAGATCGGGGAGACCACCATCGGCCGGTACACCTTCGAGCCAGGCTGGCGATGGTCAGAGAGCGTCAAGCCGATCGCCAAGACGGACTCGTGCCAGGCCCACCACGTGGGATACATCCTGTCGGGCAGGCTGCACGTGGTGACCGACGACGGCGGCGAGGCGGAGATCGGTCCCGGGGAGGCGTACGAAGTTCAGCCCGGCCACGACGCCTGGGTCGTCGGCGACGAGGCCGTGATGTCGGTCGAGTTCTCGGGCGCAGAGAGGTACGCCACGAAGGGCTGATCGAACTCCGACAGGGTCGCATCCGCCGCTCGATCCGCGGTCGGAGGGACCGGTTTCTGCCATGCCTTCGCTGAGCGATGGGTGAGAACGGTTCGGGCTGAACTCCTTGACCGGATGCTGATCCTGGATCGAGGACATGGTCCAACCACGCTCGACCGCACCGATTCGGCGCCGACGACCCTCGCTGGCTAGACTCGGGTGCTGGATGCTGCTGGTGAGGAGGGTTTTCTTCCAGGTTTCTGCCCTCGGCCGCCCCCGGCCCTCGGCCCTCGTAGCTCAGTGGATAGAGCAACGGTTTCCTAAACCGTGTGTCGCAGGTTCGATTCCTGCCGGGGGCACCACCTGCGGTGTTATCTCGGCATCCGACTCGCCCTGGACAACTTCGGCACGGGCTACGCATCGCTCGACGGCGTCCAAGGCTTGCCCCTCGATTTCCTGAAGCTGCCCAGGTCCTTCGTCGACCGGGCCGATGGAGGTGGTGAGCGCGCAGCCCTCGTGGCGGCAACCGTGGACCTCGCACAGGCCTGCGGGATCACCGCGATAGCGGTCGGGATCGAACGGGAGACCCAAGTCGAAGCGCTCCGCGCGATGTGCTGCACCCTCGGGCAGGGGTACCTGTTCGCGCCCCCCTCACCTGGCTTGACCACCACAGCGCTCTCGACCGACAGGGTCCTCGGCCTCACCGCCGGCGTGGACGACTACGTGAAGCCGTTCGATTCCCACGAGCTCGTGACCCGGACAAAGGCCCTGCTTCAGCGTCACAACGAGAAGGTGGCCGAGGGCACCGACACCATCGAGTCGCCAGGGTCATGAGCAACACCCAGTGATGATCAGGGCTCCCGCGCGTCCCGGCGCAATCCGGGCCCGCATCGAGGTACGGTTGATCGCAGGTCACGCACATGACCTGGGCGACACGCAGCGTGAGCGGGGCCTCAGTCGCCCCGTTCAGCGAGGCCCACTCGGCCTGCTCTTCGGCGAACTCGGCAGTGCCGAGCCCGATCCACTTGTGCTGCATCTCCAACCCCTCACACCTTGCGGCGTCTTCCTCATTCGTCGCCGCGAACCACCCGCCACGCGGGCTTGCTGTTGACCTTGTCCGCAAGCCGCTTGGGTCTCAGCCTTTGGCTCGCAGCCGGAAGAGGCAGCGGAAGATGCCGAAGCGTGCCGTCGGCCTCGAGCATCCAGGATGGGATCACGTCCCGGCCCTCATTGCCCTTGATCCACTTGTCCAGGCCCGTGGAGCGCTCCCGCGAAGCCAGCACGAACCTCGCCTTCACCGGAAGCCCAGGGAAAGTACCGTCGCCGCCCGACTGGCCCGAGTCTTCGAAGATGCACCCGAGTCGGCCGGCCTTCGATCGGAGTCTCGGCACCTCGTCTCTTGGCTTGGGGGGCTCAACACGCGCCCCCGAGCGGATCGGTCGCTGACTACCGACCGGTAGCTCGAAGAGACGGGAGCTCGGCGTGTGTGAGCACGCCGTACACCGAACCAAGGATGGCGAGGATCGCTGCGGATGATTCGGCCGGGATCGGCGAGTCGAGGATCCGAGGGCCAAGGGCGAGCACGATCAGCACCACCAGGAGGGCCGTGCGCTCGAGACGATCGCTGGTGACGGGGTGGCGGCGACCTTTCAAGGTGTCTCCAACCTCCGATTCCCATCCGCGCAATCGGAACGCAGCATATCTCGTTGCTGAGGTGCGGCCCATCTCTCCGCTCCCGTCGGGAGTGGCCGAGCGGACGAAGGCGACGGTGTCGAACAGATGGCGCCCGACCCGGTCTTCAGCAGTTCACCCGTTCCGTCTGCTGAACGCGGTCGGGATGATGCTAGCTCCCCATTGCGACACCTTCGGTCGTGCTCAGAACTCATGCAATTCGCGTCCGGAATCGGGGGCTACGATGGGCCCGTGAGGGAGCGGGGACGGTTCGGGTGGCTCGTCACCCTTGCGACATGGCTGGTGCCGGCGAAGACCGCGCTCGACTGGGTCGTGCTCGTGGCTGGCTGGCTCGCGGCCGCGGGTTCCGCGCTGTGGGCTCTCGTGGGCAACGTGCCGATCTACGCGGCCCTCCCCCTCGCAGTTGCCGTCGCGCTCGTCATCGGGTCCATCTTGACCTTGGGCGCACGCCGGCTCCGAGCTCGGCGAGCGAACCGGCCCGAACCTGCCCCTCCTCCGGACTTCGAGGCCCGCCTCCGCGCGCTCATCACCGGGGAGGCGAAGTCGATCAAGCAGTTGCACGAGATGACCGGCGCAGCTCTCCCTCTCCTCGAGGCCACGACCAGCAGCATGGTCACCGCCGGGACCGCGATCGCCATCCCGGACGCGAGCGGGGACGTTACCTTCCGGGCCATAGGGGACGAGCTCCAGCCGCTCCCACGCATGACCTACGTACGGCCGCGCGACCCGGGACCGGATCACACGCAGGGAGATAGTGTTCGACGAGCAGGGCCGAGCGGCCGGCGAGGAGATCGTCCACGAAAGCGGCCGGCGGGATGGAATCGCCCGCCCGGAGACAGTGGCGGTCGGGGCCGGCGTTCCCGCACCCGCGCCTGGACCGGCCTCCTCTCAGTGGCGGTGGGAGATGACATGCCAACAGACCGTCCTCGACGACGGGATGCTGTGCGCCGAGCTCACGATCCGCAGCCGGTTCGACGAGTCAACGAGGCGGATCGTCTGCCAGGTCTCGAGGGGCGAGGACTCGTGGACCCGCGAGGCCTGGCGGGCAGGCCCGGCGTTCCTGCCCGACACCCACGAGACCCTGAAGTCGACAGAGACCATTGAGTTCCCCCGATGGTTCGAACCTGACCCAGGGTCGCGCGATCCATACCTTCGTGACGGCGAGTACCGGGTGCGGTGGACCGGGTGGGAGGTCGACCCGGACGGGATCGGCATGACGGACGGGCACGTGGTCGTCCTGTTCGAAGGAACGTTCAGGTGGCCATGCTCGAATCCGTAGCTGAGCCGCGATGGACGAGCAGCCGGCTCATCAGGAGCGCAGTTCCGACAGTCTCACCTGCCATCATCGTGGCTTCCACCGATACGCGCGGGCCACGGCAGGTGGGTACCGCGCGAGTCTGAAGGGTGGGGGATGGAACCTCTCGGCAACCACCCGCCTCGGGAACTCAGGGCGAGGTGCGGTAAGGGGCCTCCATGAGGCCGCGCATCATCGCCACGCCGGAGCCGGGCCTGTACGCGCTGTTGACCAGCAGCTGGTGCAGTGAGCGGCTCGAGTGATCGACCTGGAGCAGGCCCGGCTGTTCTCCGAGTTCAACCTTGACAGCATCCTGCCTCGGAGCTACCGGGAGGACTCCACCCACCCGTCAGGGTGGGTGCGGCGTGGCATCCTTGCCGCAAGCGAACCAGCGAAGCTCTCAAGGAGCAGAGAGGGGTGAATCGCCGGTGGGAAGGCGGATGAGAAGGCGTGATATCGAGGTAGGCAAACTGTACGTGGTCCAGCGATCCCGATTCGGTGAACGCCTGTGGAGAATGGGTTGGTGGGCCGCCCATGTGCCATCCGGGACCCTGCAAACGCTGATCGCCGGGCTCACCATCGGAATCGTCAGCCCCGCCAAGGGAGCTGAACCGCCGAGTGGAACCATCGTCCGGGCGAAGGAGAAGACGAAGATACTCGGCGTGACGTTCGTGGATCCTGCATCCGGCGAGTTGGTGCAGATATCGCCCCAGTACGTGGTGCCCTACGAGGAGCGAAACACGGAAGTGCGGTAGAAGGGGTCAACGCGTCCCAACTGGCCCCCGGGCGCGGGGAGAGGCGACGCTAGGACGAGGCCCCAGCACAGGTCGACTCGCCACCAAGATGCGAGGGAAGCATCCGTCCACAGGCCTCCTGGTCTTCATCGGAGAGGTCGTCCGCCCATGCGCTGGTTGCACAGCGGGGTTGTGGGGAACGCTGCGATCAAGAAGCCGCGCGGCGCTCGTCCTCGTGGCTTAGGCAAGCGAATCTCCCCACCCCAGTTGTGTCATTCGCTCCGTCGGTCGCGTTCGCATGCGTCTATTGGGTCTGCCGCGAACTGAGGTACGAGTGGACAACAAACCTGCCCGGCATTCGCCCTCGGGGACAAGCCGTCTTGACGCCCCCCAGGGGATGGCTCACGCTCTGGCGACGGCCCTTCCGGCCGTGCCGGACCGACAGGCGTGGTGATCGCGTATGACGGGCAGGCTCCGCAGGACGTCTTCATGAACCTGCCCCCCCACCCCCGCCCGATGATGCGGCCGCTGGTGGCGGGATGGAGGGTGCTGGCGGGAGCGATAGCGCTCCACCCTTCCCCGAGCCGCGCCTGTGCAAGGCGGTGGTGGACCGGCTCACGTTCAACGCACACATCCTCGAGACCGGGACCGAGTCATGGCGCTTCCGCTCCTCGGTCAAGCGCCAGAAGGGAGCGCGCAAGACCTGAGATGCCCCGATCCCCCAGCGGGGATCACCCCGGGCCCTGTTCGAACGAGGCTCACAACGGCTCTCAGCGCCTCGTTTCGAAGCCCGGACACCGCAACTCTGCAACTCTCATCAGGGGGGGTGGGGCCAGATCAGATCAGCACGGTGGGGCCACGGGGAGTTGACACTTCCACCGATGCGCCACCGCCGGTCCGAGACGAGCCCCGATGGGTCAAGCACACCCGTTGGGCGCTGCTCAAGGACCCCGACGACCTCAGCGACGCGCAACTCGAGATCCTCGACGCACTCCGCCGCGAGCGGTCGGTGCTCTACCGGTGCTGGCAGCTCAAGGAGGGCCTGCGGGACCTCTACCGGCTCCGCCGCCCGGCCGACGCGCCTCGGCATCTCGACTGGTGGCTGGCCTGGGCGTGCCGCAGCCGCATCCCCTCCTTCGTCGCCCTGTCCAAGACGATCCGGGCCAACCGCGACCGCATCCTCGCCGCCGTCGAGCTCGGCCTGTCCAACTCCAAGCTCGAGGGCCTCAACAGCAAGATCCGACTGATCAACCACCGCGGCTACGGGCACCACTCGGCGGCCGCGGTGATCTCGATGATCTACCTCTGCTGCGGCGGGATCACCGTCGAGCTGCCCACGGAAAGGTGAGGAGAACCAATTTTCGGCCGTCGTTGACACCCGGCACCTGTCAAGAGCCTGACGATCCCTACCTGCGGCCTCACCCCGATCCGTGACCGGCCTGAGCGACGGCTTCCACGGGGGAGCGCGCGGCTGCGATTTGACAGACCAGACTGAAGGGTGTACGCGTGCGAAGGCACGGGGGTGGGAAAGGTTGCCCGGCGCTTCCGGACGTAGATCGTCCCCTTCACTAGCTCTCTTACTCCCTTCGAGAGAGTCTCGCGGCAGCGATCCCCACCGGCCGCACCAGGGCGGGTGGGACGTGCCGCGCCTCGAGCGACCTCCTCCCGGCCGGCTTGAGTGAGCGCCGAGCGAGTCCGCTCGCGCGCTTCGACACTCGTCAGGGAGGGAGTCCTCCGGTGAGACGGTCACCCAGTACATCCACCAGAACCTGGATCTCGATCGCCGTGACGCTGGTGCTCGCGGCGCCGGTCACCGCGATACCAGCGCCGGCCTTCGCGGATCCGGTACCACCCTGGGACGGCAACCCGATCTCGGCGGGCCTGGGACCCACGTACGGAGAAACGTGGTGCGCCCCGGTCGGAACCGAGAACGTCCCCCAGACTCCACCGCTGGCTCTGATCCCGTACGCGGCCATCAAGTGCACGCTCGACCAGTTCCAGGCGGAAGCCGCCACCGCGAGCGTCCCGCAGCGCATGACGTACTCGGTCATCGGGCAGTCGGTCCTCGGGCGCGACATCTACGGGGTCGTCGTCAACGCCCTGGAGACCCCGGACCAGGTGCGGGACTACGAGCGATGGCAGCAGATCCGCGCGATTATGCTGACCGACCCCGCTTCTGCGCAGGCGATGCTCGACTCGTGGGGCGAGAACGTCAAGATGCCGATCTTCATCGAGGCCAACATCCACGGTGGGGAGCGAGAGGGCACCGACGCGATGATGCAGGTCATCCGCGATCTCGTGACGACGCCCTACGGCGTCAACCCGATCGTGGACGAGATCCTCGACCGGGCGATCCTGATCGTGATGCCCACCATCAACCCCGACGGCCGGGTTGCAGGCACGCGTGCCAACGCGAACGGGTTCGACATGAACCGGGACCTGCTCGTGCAATCCCAGCCGGAGACTCGCGCCAACGTCGCCTTCCAGCAGCAGTGGCTGGCTCCGGTCGCGCTCGCGATGCACGGGTACTACAACCCGACCCTGATCGACGGGTTGACGAAGCCGCACAACCCGGGCATCGAGTACGACGGGTTCCTGTACTGGAACCAGCGCCGCCTGGATGCCAACGAGGCAGCCCTCGCTGCCATCGGCCGGAGCATCCAGCGACCGGTGAACCACTGGGGCGCGGCAGGGGATACCACCCCTCCCGTCGGCCCGGCCTACGCCGAGAGCTGGGACGACTGGGGTCCCTTCTACACCCAGACGTACATGGCCTTCTACGGGGTGGACAGCTCCACGGTGGAGATGTGCCGCGACGATGCGTGCGGCTTGAGGCTCGGCTCGAAGCGCGAGCAGTACATCACGTTCTACTCGTCGGCCGACTTCTGGCTCGACAACCGTCACGACATCATCTACGACCAGATCGAGGTCTTCCGCCGCGGCGTCGCCGACGAGGTCCGTCCGAACTGCTGCGACGACGGGCTGATCTCGGGTCGCGGTTTCGCCGATGCCGAGCACGACTGGATGCTCGAGTACCCGAAGGCCTACGTGATCCCGCAGCACCTCGACCCGCGGGCCCCGGCATCGCCGATGCTCCAACGGAGCAACGCCGAGGCGAACCGGCTGGTCCAGTGGCTGCTCGACAACGGCATCCGGGTGCACCGAACGAACACAGCATTCACCTGGGGGGGCAAGACCTTCGCGAAGAAGTCCTACGTGGTGTGGATGAACCAGGCCCTCCGAGGCCTCGCGCTCACCTCACTGAGCGCCGGGCAGGACATCTCGGAGAGGATCACGCGGCTGTACGCGTCGCCGGCCGCGTGGAGCCACGGGCTCCTGTGGGGAGCCGACGTCGTGGAGATCCCCCGCGGCGACACCGCGTTCAACGCCAAGACGGTCCCCGTCGCTGCTCCGAACGAGCTCACGGGGGGCGTGCGGGGCGGCGGTAGGTCGCACTGGTACTCCCTGACGCTCCGGGGCGTGGCGGAGGTCCGTGCCGTCCTCGGTCTGCTCCGGGGCGGGGTGGACGGTGAGGTGGCCGAGGTCTCGTTCACCAGCACCACCGGCGGCGCGATGCCGGCCGGGACACTGATCTTCCCCAACGACGCCGCCACCGTGGCGGCGCTCGACGCCGCAGGGAAGGCCACCGGCGTCTTCTTCGAGCGCAACGAGGGCGCGAAGCCGGCGACCACGCAGCTCGACGAGGCGCCGAGGGTCGCCATCCTGGTGAACACGGCCACCCCGACCAGCTCCGACACGTCCTGGTCCCTGAAGCAGATCTTCGGCCCGGACGCCGACTTCGTCTCGGTCACACTCGGGGCGAGCTCGATCCAGAACGCGGCGACCGACCCGCTCCTGGGCTACGACGTGATCTACAACGTGGGCCAGGCCTGGCCTGCGGGCGCCACCGCGCGGGATCGGCTCAACGCGTTCTTCGCGAGGGGCGGCGGGTACATCGCCACGGGCGTCTCGGCGACGAACTTCACGTTCCTGACCACGGCGACCCCGCCGCTGGTCTCGGGGAGCTTCACGCAGGCGACCTCCGGGACCGCCTACGGCGGCATCGCCGTCTGGAGCAACGTCGGCGGGGCGACCAGCCCGGTGACGGGCGGGTTCCCGAGCCAGGACTACCTGTACCTGCCGTCGCCCACCACGTACTTCTCGGCGGTGCCGACGGGATCGGTCGTGGCCGGTGGATACCTCTCCGACATGAGCTCGACGCCTTCCCTGGGGTACGTCGCCGGTCACTGGAGGGGCCGCACCACGGAAACGAACAACGCGCCGGTGATCGTCCACGGGAGCACCACCGTAGCCAGCCGTTACCTGGGCCTCACGATGAACCCGTTCTCGCGCGGGGACGCCGAGCGGGAGTGGGTGCTCATAGGCCAGGCAGCGCTCTGGTCCAACCTGACGGACGAGGTGTAGGAGGAACATCTCGTGAGTCCCGGACGAGGGAGCGGGCGGCAAGGCCCGCTCCCTCGTTCCTCGTACCGGTCGGGAGCGGCCTCGCCTGTCTGGTTCGACACCACCGGCACGACCAACGAGCAGACCAGGTCCATATGACCCGCCGGAAGGCTCGCGGGGTGACACGACGAGTACGCTCTTCACGGAACGGAGGTGCCCGATGGCGGTCCGTTGGAAGCGGTCGCTCGTCCCGATCTTCGTGCTCGTGGCGGCGGTCGCGGCCTGCCGCGGCAGCGAGCCCGGGGGCGAGACGACCGGCGCGGTCCGAACGACGAGCATCGTCCCGACGCCCGGCGAGACGATCACCGCATCGCCGGCTGAGACGCCTGCCGCATCACCCGGCGAGACGACCACCGCATCCCCGGCTGAGACCCCTGCAGCATCACCCTCCGAGACGCCCGGGACCGACGGAACGACGTCGAAGAGGGACCTCACGGGGTCCTGGGCGGGCACATGGGTGAACGTGACGCCGGACGGCGCGGCAGGGACGTTAGAGCTCACGTGGGTGCAGAAGGGAACCGCTCTCGAAGGGACCATCACGATCGAGGGGACGGCGTGTCTCAACGCCGGCACTACCACCGGCAGCCTGAGCGGGCGCGACGTCGTATTCGGCGTGGCCCAGCGTGAGGTCCGGGTGGACTTCACGGGGACGGTCTCCGGGGACACGATGTCGGGGACCTACTCGTCGATCAACTGCGACGGGGCGGCCGGCAACTGGCAAGCGGACAAGATCGGCTGATCCGACGGCCGACCCCGCGAGATCTGACAGCCCGTGTCCCCAGGAGAGTGACCGGGCGCGCGATCCCTCCGGAGGTCCTCACCGCCGAGTGAGGACCTCCGCCCCGTCGTCGGTAACGGCGATCGTGTGACGCCGGAGCGTCCAGCATCACCCGGAACACGACAGCAGGTGGTGCCCCCGGCAGTGTCTGGTTTCAGGACATAGTTCACACCTGTCTCA
>CAYUSA010000040.1:0-26215 GCA_964447335.1 uncultured Actinomycetes bacterium | reverse complement strand
CTGCTGCTGAATACTTGAGGCCAAACAAATGGGGACTGGCTCCGGCACCAGTCAAAGAGGCCAAAGTCGTTTTCAGCGTTTGCCGGAGCCTGTCCCCATTTGTTTGGCCAGATGAGCATTCCTGCAATCGCGTCAGCCTCCTTTCCGGTGCGTGCCATGTCATCGAACCCGCCGGCCGTCACTGATGCCTCGCCGGGTTCGCCGCCTTCAGTCGGTTTTCTGCCCTCGGGCATCGCCATGCACCTGCCGCGCCAGGGTCGCTACTGGCTGCTTTCGGTTTTCTGCCTGCTCGGCATCGGCTGGCTCACGAACATCAATGTCCTCCTGTTGCTGGCCTACATCATGCTCGTGCTGTGGGGCATCAACTTCCTGCTGGCCGGTCGGCGCCTGGGCTGCATCGAGGCGCGGCGACGCATCGACGGGCCCGTCTTCGCCCAGACCCCGTTCGCGGTCCGCATCGAAGTCTTCAATCCGCAGCGGCGACCGCTGTTCGGCTTTCGCATCGAGGACAAGGCCCCGTCGGCCGAGGCCAGCTGGTTCGTCGTGCAACTCCCCGGCCTGGGGACGCTGTGTTTCGAGCGGCAATCCCCTTTGCCCAGTCGGGGGGCTACCGTGTGGCGGTCCCGGACGCCGGGGACGTCACGCCGCCGATGCCGCCGCCGCCGGACGACGACCCGACGACGTAGGGATCGCGCTCGGCCCGAGGGGCTGGCCCTCGAGCACGCCGAGCTCGGGGGACCCGCGCCAGCCCTCGAGCACGGCGGCACGGCGCACGCCGGTCGGAACCAGTCTTCACCCAGCGAGAGCAGCCACAGGCTGGCGCGCAGGCTTCCCTGGGATCCCACCGACTCGCGCGTCGACGCGGTGATTTGTCAGACTACGGGGAAGCGCACGATCGGAAGGAGCTGAGCGCCGTGCTCGAAGGGATCACCTGGTTCCGCCAGTCGGCGTTCCGGTGGCAGCGCGACGGGTTCGTCGTGTACGTCGACCCGTGGGGTGTCACCGACGACGTGCCCGCCGATGTCATCCTCATCACCCACGCGCACTTCGACCATTTCCAGCCGACCGAGATCGAGCGTCTGCGTGGGCCCTCGACGAAGCTCGTCGCGCCCGCCGACGTGGCGCGCGAGCTCTCCGGGGACGTGACCGCGGTCGCCCCTGGCGAGTCCCATGAGGTCGGTGGCCTGCGCTTCGAGACGGTGCCTGCGTACAACATCGCCGAGGAGCGGCTCGACATGCACCCGCAGCGCAACCGGTGGGTCGGGTACGTCCTGGAGTTCGAGGGCCGTCGCTTCTACCACGGCGGTGATACCGACGCCCTGCCCGAGCTCGAGTCGCTCGCCACCGATGTCGCGATGGTGCCCATCGGGGGGACGTACACGATGGACGCCGAGGAGGCGGCGGGCTTCGTCAAGGCGATGTCGCCCGGTCTCGCCGTGCCGATGCACTTCGGGTTCGTCGTGGGCTCGCCCTCGGCGGCCGACGCGTTCCGCCGGGCCGCGGCGCCCCTGCCGGTTGAGATCTTGACCCCGACCAACCCCTTCGAACAGCCCTAGGAGCACGAAAGGAGCGCGGACGCATGACGCTCGGCTACGACAAGCCGCTGTACATCCTGGCCTTCGACCACCGAGGGTCGTTCCAGAAGAAGTTCTTCGGGGTGACGGGCGATCCGAACCCCGAGGAGACCGCCCGCATCTCCGACGCGAAGCGCGTGATCTTCGAGGGGCTCCAGCGGGCCCTCGACGAGGGCGTGTCGAAGGAAGCCGCCGGCGGGCTCGTCGACGAGCAGTTCGGCGCCGAGATCGCGCGGACGGCGAAGGCGCAGGGGCTCACCCTCGCGATGCCGGTCGAGAAGAGCGGCCAGAACGAGTTCGACTTCGACTACGGGGCGGACTACGGCGCGCACATCGAGGAGTTCGATCCGACGTTCTCGAAGGTGCTGGTGCGCTGGAACCCCGAAGGCGACCCCGCCATGAACGAGCGGCAGGGCGCGCGGCTGAAAGAGCTGGGCGATTGGCTCCACGAGCGCGGCCGCATCTTCCTGTTCGAGCTGCTCGTCCCGGCGGAGCCGCACCAGCTCGAGGCCGTCGGCGGTGACGAGAGAAGGTGGGACAGCGAGGAGCGCCCGAAGCTCATGCGTGGCGCGATCGAGCAGCTCCACGGCGTCGGTGTCGAGCCCGACATCTGGAAGATCGAGGGGATCGATCGGCGTGAGGACTGCGAGACCCTCGCGGCCGAGTGCCGCAAGGACGGCCGGGACGGCGTCGCGTGCGTCGTCCTCGGGCGGGGCGCCGACGACGCGGCCGTGGACCACTGGCTCCGGATGGGAAGCGGCGTGCCCGGCTACATCGGGTTCGCGATCGGGCGCTCGATCTGGTGGGACCCGCTGAAGGCCTACGTCGACGGGGCGAGCCCGCGCGAGGACGCCGCCCAGCACATCGCGGCCAACTACCGGCGGTTCATCGACGTCTACAACGCCGTCGAGGGGGGAGCGGCGTGAGCGTCATAAAGACGATCGACCTGATCGGGGTCTCGACGGAGTCCTGGCGCGATGCTGCCGAGTCCGCGCTCGCCGAGGCCGCGAAGACCATCCGCCTGATCGAGCACATGGACATCCTCGGCACGACCGCCGTCGTGAAGGACGGCAAGATCGCCGAGTACCACACGCAGGTCCGCATCAGCTTCCGCATCGAGCGGTAGCCCTCGGGGCGTGGTCACGGAACGGGGCCGGGGCGACCCCGCCCCGTTCGCGTCCCGCCCGTCGGCACATCCGGGCGGCCTCGACGCCCGGATAGACTGAGCCCGTCATGCCGGCCTCCATCGTCATCGGGACCCAGTGGGGGGACGAGGGTAAGGGCAAGGCGACCGACTACCTGGCCGACCACATGGACTTCGTGGTGCGGTACCAGGGCGGGAACAACGCCGGCCACACCATCATCGCCGAGGGTCACGAGCTGAAGCTGCACCTGGTGCCCTCGGGCATCCTGTACCCGCACATCACCTCGGTGATCGCCGACGGCGTGGTCGTGGACCCGCGGGTCCTGCTCGAGGAGATGGACTCTCTTGCGGCGCTCGGGCTCGACGTCTCGCGCCTGCGGCTGTCGAACAACGCGCACATGATCATGCCGTACCACCTCGAGCTCGAGAAGGTGACCGAGCGCTTCCTCGGCAAGAACGCCCTCGGGACCACGAAACGGGGCATCGGACCGGCGTACGGAGACAAGGCCGCGCGCATCGGCCTGCGCGTCCAGGACCTGTTCGACGAGAAGATCTTCCGCGAGAAGCTCGACGTGGTGCTGAAGGAGAAGAACCTCGTCCTCACCAGGGTCTACAACCGCCTCCCACTCACGGCCGAGCAGATCGTCGAGGACTACCGCGGTTACGCCGAGCGCCTTCGCCCGTACGTGGCCGACACCTCGAAGCTCCTGTACGAGGGCCTGCGCGAGGGCAAGGGCGTGCTCCTCGAGGGCGCCCAAGGCACGCTCCTGGACCTGGACAAGGGCACGTACCCCTTCGTGACGTCCTCGAACCCGGTGGCCGGCTACGCGCTCGCCTCGGCGGGCGTCGGGCCGCGCGAGGTCGACCGTGTCATCGGCGTGACGAAGGCCTACGTGACCCGCGTCGGCGCCGGCCCGTTCCCCACCGAGGACCTCGGGCCCGGCGGCGAGCGGATGGGCGAGCGCGGTCACGAGTTCGGCACGACGACGGGGCGCAAGCGCCGGTGTGGCTGGTTCGACGCCGTGATCCTGCGCTACGCGGCGCGTGTGAACGGCCTCACGGAGCTGTTCCTCACCAAGCTCGACGTGCTCTCGGGGTTCTCGACCGTGCGGGTCTGCACCGCCTACCGGGCGGACGGCGAGACCTTCGACGACTTCCCGCCGCACCAGTCGCTGTTCCATCGCGCCGAGCCCGTGTGGGAGGAGCTCGAGGGCTGGCAGGAGCAGCTCGGCGACGCCCGCTCGTTCGACGACCTCCCGCCCGCGGCACGCGCATACGTCGAACGCCTGAGTGACCTCGGCGGCGTGCCGATCCAGATGGTCTCCATCGGTCCCGCCCGCGAGCAGAGCCTGGCCGCGGGATGAGGGTCCTGGTCGTCGGCGGCGGCGGCCGCGAGCACGCCCTGGTCTGGGGGCTCGCCCGCGATCCCGACGTGGACGGGGTCCTCGCGGCGCCGGGCAACGTGGGCATCGCGCGCGAGGCCCGTTGCGTGCCCGTCGTGGCGGACGACGTCGCATCCATGGCCGACCTCGTCGAGCGCGAGGGCGTCGACCTGACCGTCGTCGGTCCGGAGGCAGCGCTCGTCGCGGGGCTCGCCGACGAGCTGCGCGCCCGGGGCCTGCCCGTCTTCGGTCCGACGCGCGACGGCGCCCGTCTGGAGGGCTCGAAGGCGTGGACGAAGACGTTGTGCGAGCGCCACGGCATCCCGTCCGGCGGCGCCCGGGCGGTCACCTCGATGGCCGAGGGCCTGGTCGCCCTCGACGCGTTCGGTTCGCCGTACGTCGTCAAGGCGGACGGCCTGGCCGCGGGCAAGGGGGTCGTCATCGCCGAGGACCGGGTCGATGCGGTCCGCGCGCTCGAGGCGTGCCTGCTGCACGGCACGTTCGGCGAGGCCGGCGCGACCGCCGTCGTCGAGGAGCACCTGTCGGGGCGCGAGGTCTCCGCGTTCGCGCTCACCGACGGGAAGGACGTGCTCCCGCTCGTGATGGCGCAGGACTTCAAGCGCGTCGGCGACGGGGACGCGGGCCCGAACACCGGCGGGATGGGCGCGTACTCCCCCGTCCCGTTCGTCGATGACGCCGCGGCCGAGCGTATCTGGGACGAGGTTCTCCGCCGGACCGTGCGCGCGCTCGTCGCCGAGGGCATCGACTATCGCGGGGTGCTCTACGCGGGCCTCATGCTCACCGCGGACGGCCCGAAGCTCCTCGAGTACAACTGCCGGTTCGGCGATCCCGAGACGCAGGTGATCGTCCCGCGGGTGGCCTCCGGGCTCGCCTCGGCCCTCCTCGCGTGCGCCGAGGGCGACCTCGTGGGAGCCGACGTGGCGCTCTCGCCCTCGGCCTGCGTGACGGTGGTGGCGGCCTCCGGCGGCTATCCGGGAGCGTACGAGACCGGTTCGGAGATCTCGGGTCTGGACGCGGCGGCCGAGGTCGAGGGGGCCGTCGTGTTCCACGCCGGCACCGCGGAGCGACAGGGTAGAGTGGTCACGGCGGGGGGTCGCGTCCTCGCGGTGAGTGGTCTTGGCTCCGGACTCGCGGACGCGAGGGCCACCGCCTACGAGGCCTGCTCCCGTATCGCCTTCGAGGGGATGCACCACCGGCGGGACATCGCGGAACGAGCGGCGGCGGAGGAGGTTCGCAGGTGAGCGAGGGGGGACCGATCGTCGGCGTGCTGGTCGCATCGCCGGCCGAGCTGGCCGTGATGCAACAGGCGACCGCGATCTTGGAGAAGCTCGGTGTCCACCACGAGACGCGGGTGATGTCCGCCGCGCGCAGCCCCGACGTCGTCGACGAGTACGCGCGCACGGCGTTCGAGCGCGGGATCAAGGCCATCATCTGCACGACCGGCATCTCCGGGCACCTCGCCGCGGCCGTCGCCGCGCGCACCGTCCTGCCCGTGATCGGCGTCCCGATCTCGACCGACCAGATGGAGGGCACGCTCGCCCTCTACGTCACGGCGCAGATGCCGAGCGGCGTGCCGGTCGCTTCGGTCGGCGTCGATGCCTCCGTGAACGCGGCGATCCTCGCCGCGCAGATCGCCGGGGTGGCCGACCCCGAGATCCAGGCGCGGCTGTGGAAGTTCAAGGACGACCTGGCGGAGGGCCTTCGGCTGTGATCCCGAGGTACACCCTGCCGGAGATGGCGGCGGTGTGGTCCGACGAGGCGCGGTTCGGCCGTTGGCTCGAGATCGAGATCCTCGCCGTCGAGGCGTGGGCTCGGCTCGGGAAGGTGCCCGAGGCCGACGCCCGCAAGGTCCGCGAGAAGGCCTCGTTCACGGTCGAGCGAGTGCTCGAGATCGAGCAGGTCACCCGCCACGACGTCGCCGCGTTCGTACGGTGCGTGGGGGAGTCGGTCGGACCCGCCGGCCGATGGGTCCACTTCGGGATGACGTCCTCGGACGTGCTCGATACCGGGCTCGCGCTCCAGCTCCGCGAGGCCGCGGATCTGCTGCTCGGCCGGCTCGAATCGCTGCTGGCCGTGGTGAAGCGCCTCGCGCTCGAGCACCGCGCGACGCCGACGATCGGTCGCTCCCACGGCGTGCACGCCGAGCCGACGAGCTTCGGCCACAAGCTCGCGATCTGGGCGTTCGAGCTCGACCGTGGGCGGGAGCGCGTGCGCCGGGCTCGTGAGGTCGTGAGCGTCGGCAAGATCTCGGGCGCGGTGGGCAACTACGCGCAGGTCGACCCTCGCATCGAGGAGGAGGTCTGCTCGCGGCTCGGCCTGCGGGCGGCCGAGGCCTCGAACCAGATCGTCCAGCGCGATCGGCACGCGGAGTACATGGCGTCGCTCGCGGTGCTGGCCTCGACGCTCGACAAGATCGCGACTGAGATCCGGCACCTCGCTCGGACGGAGGTCCGCGAGGTGCAGGAGCCGTTCGCGGCGGGTCAGAAGGGCTCGAGCGCGATGCCGCACAAGCGGAACCCGGTCGTGTGCGAGCGGATCACCGGCCTCGCGAGGGTCGTCCGCGGGAACGCACAGGTCGCCCTCGAGAACGTGGTGCTGTGGCACGAGCGCGACATCTCGCACTCCTCGGCCGAGCGCGTCATCTTCCCCGACTCGACCGCGGCTCTCGACTTCATGCTGAGGGACCTCGCGTGGGTGCTCGAGGGCCTCGTCGTGTTCCCCGAGCGGATGCGCGAGAACCTCGAGGTGGGCGGCGGCCTCGCGTACTCGCAGTCCGTGCTGCTCGCGCTCGTGGACGCGGGCCTCGGCCGCGACGACGCGTACGAGATCGTGCAGGGCGCCGCGGCCGCCGCGTGGGACGCCGGCGTGAGCTTCCGAGAGACGATCGAGGCCGACCCGCGCGTCCAGGCGCTCATCCCGGCCGAGGCGCTCGCGGTGCTGTTCGACCCCGCACGGTTCCTGCGCAACCTCGATGTCGTGTTCGACCGGTTGGCGAAGCTGCCGGCTGGCGAGGGCGCATGACCGGCCAGCTCCACGCGCAGGGCAAGGTCCGGGACATCTACGAGATCGACGACGAGCGCCTGCTGCTCGTGGCGACCGACCGGATCAGCGCGTTCGACGTCATCCTGCCGAACCCGATCCCCGACAAGGGCCGGGTGCTCACGGGCCTCACCCTGTTCTGGCTGGACAAGACGAAGGACCTCGTCGGCAACCACCTGCTCTCGGCGGACCGTCGCGACTTCCCGGGCTCGTTCCGCGACGAGCCGGCGCTCGCCGGCCGCGCGATGCTCGTGAAGCGCGCCCAGGTGATCCCCGTCGAATGCGTGGCGCGCGGCTACCTCACGGGCTCGGGGCTCAAGCAGTACCGCGCCGAAGGCCACGTCTGCGGCGTCCCGCTGCCCCCCGGCCTGGGCGAGGCCCATCGCCTCCCCGAGCCGATCTTCACGCCGACCACGAAGGCGGCCGAGGGCCACGACCTGCCCCTCACGTTCGGCGAGACCGTCGATCTGATCGGCAAGGGACTCGCCGAGCGCCTCCGCGAGCTCACGATTGCCCTGTACGAGCGAGGTGCCGAGGTCGCCCTCGAGCGCGGGATCATCGTGGCCGACACGAAGTTCGAGTTCGGGTTCGCCGCGGGCGATCTGATCTTGATCGACGAGGCCCTCACGCCGGACTCCTCGCGCTTCTGGCCGGCCGACGGCTACGAGCCGGGCCGCTCGCAGCCGTCCTTCGACAAGCAGTTCGTCCGGGACTGGCTCGACGCGAGCGGCTGGGACCACGAGCCGCCGCCGCCGGACCTGCCGGCCGAGGTGATCGGCCGGACCGCGCTGAAGTACCAAGAGGCGTACGACCGGATCACCGGCGAGCGGTTCGAGTGGTACCGCCACCGCATGGGCGTGATGTCGGATCACGACTGGGAGCGGTGCGCGGTGGATCTGGAGCGACTGCGGACGGAGAAGGGATGAAGCATCGGTTCGAGGTGGTGGTCTCGCTGCGGCCGGGACTGCTCGACCCGCAGGGCAAGGCGGTCGAGGGCTCGCTCCCGGCGATGGGGTGGACGAACGTGACCGACGTGCGGATCGGCAAGCACATCGCGCTCACGGTCGACGCGGATACCGAGGCATCGGCCCGCGAGCAGGTCGAGGCGATGGCGCGCCGGCTGCTCTCGAACCCGGTGATCGAGGACTTCCGGATCCTCGCGGCCGAGGAGGTCGGGACGTGAGCGGATCTCCTCGGATCGGTGTCGTGACGTTCCCAGGGTCGCTCGATGACCGTGACGCGCTCCGGGCGGTCGGGTCGATGGGTGGGGAGGGCGTCTCCCTCTGGCATGCCGAGCGCGACCTGCGCGACGTCGACGCCGTGATCCTTCCGGGCGGCTTCTCGTACGGCGACTACTTGCGCTGCGGTGCGATCGCGCGATTCGCGCCGATCATGGAGGAGGTCGTGCGGTTCGCGGACGCCGGTGGGCCCGTCGTCGGGATCTGCAACGGGTTCCAGATCCTCTGCGAGGCAGGGCTGTTGCCGGGTGCGCTGATCCGGAACCGGTCGCTCCGCTTCATCTGCCGCATCGTGGACGTGCGCGTCGAGACCTCCCTCTCGCCGCTCACGGACGGGCTCGTGGCGGGCGAGGTGCTCACGATCCCGGTGAAGCACGGGGAGGGGCAGTTCGTCGCCGGGGTCGAGGATCTCGCACGTGTCGAGGACGAGGGCCTCGTCGTCTTCCGCTACTGCGCGCCCGACGGCACGGTCGACGACGCCCACAACGTGAACGGCGCGACGAACGCGATCGCCGGCGTCCGCAACGACGCCGGGAACGTGGTCGGCCTGATGCCGCACCCCGAGCACGCCGTCGACCCGGACGTCGGGCCGACCGGCGGGCAGCCGCTGCTCGCCTCGCTCCTCTCGCGGGCGCTCGCGAGGGTGTGAGCGCCGTGACCGAGCCGCTGCACCGCGCCCTTGGCCTCACCGACGATGAGTACGACCGTATCGTGGACACGCTCGGGCGCGAACCGAACCGCAACGAGCTCGCGATGTACGGCGTGATGTGGTCCGAGCACTGCTCGTACAAGTCGAGCAAGGTCTACCTGCGCACCCTGCCGACCGAGGGACCGTCGGTGCTCGTCGGCCCCGGCCAGGACGCCGGCGCCGTGGATGTCGGTGACGGGCTCGCGGTCGTGTTCAAGATGGAGTCGCACTCGCACCCGAGCGCGATCGAGCCGTACCAGGGCGCCGCGACCGGCATCGGTGGCATCGTGCGCGACATCATCTCGATGGGCGCGCGGCCGATCGCGCTCCTCGACCCGCTCTACTTCGGTCCCCTCACGCTGGAGCGCAACCGATGGCTCCTCGAGGGCGTCGTCGCCGGCATCGGCGGCTACGGCAACTGCATCGGCGTGCCGACCGTCGGCGGTGAGGTCCGCTTCGCCGAGCCCCACAGCCTGAACCCGACGATCAACGTCATGTGCGTGGGCATCGCGCCGGCGGACCGGCTCGTGACCTCGGCCATGCAGGTGCACGAGGGCTCGATCATGGTCCTGTTCGGCGCCTCGACCGGGCGCGATGGCATCGGCGGGGTGTCCGTGCTCGCCTCGCGCACGCTCGAGGAGGGCTCGGAGGAGAGCCGCCCGAGCGTCCAGATCGGGGATCCGTTCGCCGGCAAGCTGCTGATCGAGGCCAGCCTCGAGCTCGTCGAGCGCGACCTGCTCGAGGGCCTGCAGGACCTCGGCGGCGCGGGGCTCACGTGCGCGACGAGCGAGTCGGCCGCCCGCGCCCGCATGGGCGCCGAGCTGAACCTCGACGTCGTCCCGCTCCGCGAGCCCAACCTCGAGGTGTTCGAGATCCTCACCTCGGAGTCGCAGGAGCGGATGCTCGCGATCGTCGAGCCCTCCAAGGTCGACGAGGTCCTCGCGGTCTGTGCGAGATGGGGGCTCGCGACGGCGGTCCTCGGTCGGATGGTGCCGGGCGACGGCCTGCGCATCGTGATGGGCGGACAGGTCGTGGCCGAGGTCCCCGCCAGGTCGCTCGCCGACGAGGGCCCCGTGTACGACCGGGTGGTCGCCGAGCCCTCGTGGCTCGCGGCCGTGCAGGACGACGATCCCACCTTCGCGACGGTCACCGCCGACCCGCGCGAGGCGTTCCTCGAGGTCCTCGGCTCGCCGAACGTCGCCTCGATGCGCTCGGTGTGGGAGCAGTACGACTCGCTCGTGCAGGGTGGGACGGTCCTCGGGCCGGGCGCCGACGCTGCGCTCGTGCGGATCGAGGGAACGCTGAAGGCGATCGCGCTCTCGACGGACGCGAAGGGACGCTTCGGTCTCCTCGACCCGTACCTCGGGGCCGCGCACGCGGTCGCCGAGGCCGCCCGCAACATCGCGATGACCGGAGCGACGCCGCTCGCGATCACGAACTGCCTGAACTTCGGGAACCCCGAGCGGGCCGAGGTGATGTGGCAGTTCGCCGAGTCGATCCGCGGCATGGGCGACGCGTGCCGAGCTCTGCAGACGCCCGTGACCGGCGGCAACGTGAGCTTCTACAACGAGTCCGGCGACTCGGCGATCTGGCCGACACCGACGATCGGGATGCTCGGGCTGATCGAGGACCACCGGTTGGCGCTCGGCCCCGGGTTCGCGCCCGCGCGCTTCGTCTTCCTGCTCGGCGAGACCTTCCCCGAGCTCGGCGGCTCCGAGTTCGGCGAGGTCGTGCTCGGCAAGGTGAGCGGGCGCCCGCCGGCGCTCGACCTCGACCGCGAGCGTGCCCTGCATCGCCTCGCCGCCGACGCCGCGCGCGCGGACGTCGTGGCCTCGGCCCACGACTGCGGCGACGGCGGCCTCGCGATCGCCCTCGCCGAGTCCGCGATGGCCGGCGGCACCGGGTTCGCCATCGCGCTCCCCGGCGACGTTCCCTGGTACGTGACGCTGTTCTCCGAGTCGGCGTCCCGAGCCGTCGTCACGACCACCGCCGAGCGCGCCCCGGCGCTCGAGGCCATGGCCGCCGAGCACGGCGTCCCGTGCGCCCGGATCGGCGAGACCGGTGGCCCGCGCATGGTCTTCGACACGCTGTTCGAGATCGGGGTCGACGAGGCGCGGGCGGTCTACGAGGGCGCGGTGCCCGCGCTCCTCGCCGGCTGAGGTCCGGAACCGCTGGGTTCGGTCCTTGACTCCTTGGTACGCCTCTGATACACGTGCGTAACTCCAGGCGGGGGGACTCGGATGCCGGTGCGTCGACTTCGCCGTGGTACGGAACGCGATGTCCCCGAGGGCGGCCCGGGCGACCTGGGGTTCTTCCGTGCACTCTGCGAGGGGTTCCCGGACGGGCTGCTGATCGCGGACGCGGAAGGGCGCATCGTCCGCGTGAACGAGCGCCTGGAGGAGATGTCCGGGTACACCCGGGACGAGATCCTGGGCCGCCCCGTGGAGATCCTCGTGCCCGAGTCCTCCCGCGCGGGCCACGCGCGGGAACGATCGCGATTCGTCTCGGAGCCGCGCGTCCGGCATATGGGGAGCGGCATCCCGATCTGGCTGCGGCGCAAGGATGGGAGCGAGCTCCCCGTCGACATCGGGCTCGCGCCCCTTACGACGCCCGGGGGTTTCCTCGTCGCGAGCGCGATCCGGGATGACACCGCCCGCCGTCGGGCCGAGGAGCTGCTTCGGCAGTCCGAGGCGAGGTATCGGAGGCTCGTCGAACGGATCCCGGCCGTCACGCACGTCTCTCGCCTGGACCCAACGGCCTCCACCCTCTATATCAGTCCACAGGTGGAGGCGGTCCTCGGGTACACCCCGCACGAGTGGGAGGCCGACGACGAGCTGTGGGTGAGGCTCCTGTTCGCCGACGACCGCGCCGAGGCCCTCGCCGCCAACACTCGCCTGATCGAGACGGGCGAGCCGCTCGTGCTCGACTACCGCATGGTGGCTCGCGACGGCCGGGTCGTCTGGATCCACGAGGAGAGCGAGGTCATCCGCGACGACGCGGGGACGCCGCTCTTCTGCCACGGGATCCTCCTCGACGTCACGGAGCGCAAGCGCGCGGAAGAGGAGATGCGAGTTCACATCCGCCAGCTCGCAGCCGTGGCCGAGCTGGGCCAACTGGCGGTCGTCGGTGAGCCGCCGGGCGCGGTGATGGATCGTGCCGTGGAGCTGGTGGCCGAGTCCCTGGACGTCGAGTACGCGAAGGTCCTCGAGCTCCTCCCCGACGGACAGGAGCTCCTGCTCCGAGCCGGGGTCGGGTGGCGCGAGGGGCTGGTCGGCCGGGCCACCGTGCCGGCCGGGGCCGGCTCCCAGGCGGGCTTCACGCTCCTGTCGGACGAGCCGGTCGTCGTCGAGGACCTCGCGACCGAACGCCGCTTCCGCGGCCCCTCGCTCCTGCTCGATCACGGCGTGGTCAGCGGCGTCAGCGTCGCGATCCGCGGACGTGAGCGCCCCTTCGGCGTGCTGGGTGTGCATACGACGCGGCGCCGGGCGTTCCCTGCGTACGCCGTCGACCTGCTCCGGTCCATCGCCGCCGTCCTGGCGAACGCCATCGAGCGGGACGAGGCGGACAGGGTCGTCCGTACGAGCGGACGGAGGCTCGCACACGCACAGGAGATCGCCCATCTGGGGAGCTGGGACTGGGACATCGTGGCGGACCAGGTCGCGTGGTCCGACGAGGTCTACCGGATCTTTGGGCTCGCGCCGCAGGGGTCCTCCCCCACGTACGGGGTGTTCGTCGACGCCACCCACCCCGATGACCAGACATCGGTCGAGCGAGCGGTCCGAGCCGCGGTCGAGGGTGGGGAGCCCTACGCCATCGATCACCGGATCGTGCGCCCCGACGGCACCGAGCGCATCGTCCACGAGAAGGCCGAGGTCGTGGTCGACGAGGAGGGGAACGCGATCAAGGTGGTGGGCACGGTGCAGGACATCACGGAGCGTCGGCGGGCCGAGGAGGAGCTCGAACGGACCTTGGAGCGCCTCCAGCGCACGGACGCGGAACGCAGGCGACTGCTCGCCCATCTCGTGAAGGCCAGGGAGGAGGAGCAGGCTCGCATCGCTGGTGACATCCACGACGATCCGCTCCAGAAGATCGCCGCGCTCAGCCTTCGGGTCGGGATGCTCAAGGAGACCCTCCGGGAACGGGGACAGATCGAGCTGATCGACGCGGTCGAGGGAACGGTCTCGCAGGTGCTCGGGAGCCTTCGCACGCTCCTGTTCGAGCTCCGTCCGTTGAGCCTGGACCGCGAAGGACTCGCCGCCGCCCTCCGTGAGCTCCTGCAGCGGGTGGCGGAGGATGCTCCGGTGGCGTTCGCCGTCGCGGACCGCATGGCCGGAGAGCCGACCCCCGAGAGCCGGGTCATCTGCTACCGGATCGCCCAGGAGGCCATCGGCAATGTGCGGAAGCACGCGCGCGCCACACGCGTGGAGGTGGAACTGGGATCCGAGGGGGACGGCACGAGGGTGATGGTCCGGGACGACGGCGTCGGGTTCATCCCAGAGCGTGTGCCGCCGGCTCCGGGACACCTGGGCCTGCCGGACATGCGCGAGCGAGCAGAGCTCGCCGGTGGGTGGCTGCGGATCACGAGCGCCCCCGGCGCCGGAACCGCGGTCGAGTTCTGGATCCCGGGCCGGGCCGCGTGAGCGACCGCGACCCACGGCTGCTCCTCGCTGGATCTCCCCGCCGCTGCTGCCGCCGACGCCGCGCTTCCATGCGTATCGTTGGAGCGATTCTGACCGAGGGGTCACGGATTGACCGAGCCGTTCAGGAGCCGTCAGCGCGCCTTCAGGGAGCGGGAGATCGTGAGCGCCGCGGAGGCCGTGCTGGCGGATGTGGGCTGTCGGGCCTTCACCATGAACGCGGTCGCCGCCCGCCTGGGTGTGTCGAAGGCCACCCTCTATCAGCACTTCCGAAGCAGGGAGGAGCTGCTCCGGCGGTGCGTCGACGAGGCTTGGCGGGGGGGCGATCGAGGAGGCCCGGGCCGGCGCTGAGCTGGTCGCGCCCTCTCGGCGTCTCCGGCACGCGACGAGGTTCCTGATCCGGGGCTGCCTGGGCGTGGACCGAGAGGGGGACGACCCGAGACCGTGCTGCCTCGCCGAGGTCGATTGCCCCTTCCTGGACTGGGGCGAGATCGACCGCCTGCTCGGAGCGCTCGGTGCGCCCCGGCCCGGGGCCGGGCTCGGGTTCGGCCAGGCGCTCCGCGCGTTGACCGCGTCCGTGTACCAGCGCCGGAGAGCGCTCGGGCAACGACCCACCGCATCGGACGTCGAACCGATCGTTCGGTTCCTGCTCCGCGGCGACTGACGCCCACGAGATCCCCGGCTCGAGTCCTGCGATGAGAGTGACCCGCAGGTCTGCTCTCGGAACCCCTCGGTCAGAAACGTGCTTCACTGCACCGACGCGACTTCCTATCTGGGAGGTGAGGGCACGATGACGGAGCGGCTCAGCGCACGCGCCCGGCGCGAACGCAGCGAGATACTGGCACGAGAGACCGCCCGAGCCTTGCGTGAGAAGGGTTGCTTCAGGCTGCGGGTCGACGATGTGGCCAGGGCCGCCGGCATCGGCAAGGGCACCGTGTACCTGGATCACCGCGACAAGGCCAGCCTGGTCGGAGCCTCGCTCGCCAGGTCCTGCAGGGACCTGATCGGCGAGCTGAGCCGCCACGCCGACTCGATCCCGGACCCGCATGCACGGTTCGTGGCCGCGGCGCGCGCGCTGGCCCGGGCTTCCGTCGACCGGCCCGATCTGGGGGTCCTCCTCGAGCGCCGCCTGGTGTGCTCCGCTCGGTGGGTGGGGGCGGACGTAGCTCCCTACGCCCAGCTCGTCGGGCATCTCGGGTCCGTCGTCGAAGATGCGCTGTCGGCGGGGGGACGGGAGCCTGCGCTGGATCCCGATCTCGCGGAGGCGATCCTCGGGGCGGTCTCGATGCCCGCCTGGAGGCGGATCGCCGTGCAGGATGGGCCGGAGCACGTCGTGAAAGCGCTGATCCAGTTGATGCCGAGCCTCTTCGGCGCCGGTGACCCGGAGGCCGGTCATCGCGGTCATCACCGGGCCCCGCAGGGGTCTGCATGAACGGAACGCTGCCCCCAGGTGTATCTGCCGGTTGTCCCGCTCATCGGCGCCCGGGCGTTGGACAACCCTCTCACCGGGAGCCGCGTCCCACGCGAAGGTCCACCGTCGCCACGCGAACCGCGAGACCGCCGGCTCGAGCGCGGCATCGGCCCAGGTCTCGCCCCCGTCCTCGCCCACGCGCGTGCTCTGCTGCCGGGCGACCGACGCGAGCGGCGCGAGCCAGCCGCTCGAGCCGCCGTGGAACGTGGGTGGGTACCTCAACAACGCCGTCCAGCGCGTGCCCGTGACGGTTCGCTGAACGCGCTGGGACGGGTGCTACCATCGGTCCCTCAGTGGGAGCGGAGAGTCCGAAGGAGGAGTGCGGCCTTTTCGGGGCGTGGGCCCCGGGTGAGGACGTATCCCGGCTCATCTACTTCGGTCTGTTCGCCCAGCAGCACCGCGGCCAGGAGTCCGCGGGCATGGCGGTCTCCGACGGCGAGCACATCCTGGTCTACAAGGAGCTCGGACTCGTCTCCCAGGTGTTCAACGAGGCCACCCTCACCACGCTGCAGGGCGACCTCGGGATCGGTCACACGCGCTACTCGACCACGGGCTCGACGACGTGGGAGAACGCCCAGCCCGCGTTCAAGACCGACGGTCACCGCTCGCTCGCGCTCGGGCACAACGGCAACCTGGTGAACACGCTCGAGCTCGCCGAGCGCGCCGGGCGCGCCGCCGGCGGAGCCACGACGGACTCGGACCTCGTGGCCACGCTCCTCGCGCGGCAGATGGCCGGCGGGCTCGAGGAGGCATGCCTCGAGATCCTCCCCACCCTGCGCGGCGCGTTCTGCTTCGTGATCATGGACGAGCGGAGCATCTTCGCCGCTCGGGGCCCGTACGGGTTGCGGCCGCTCTCGATCGGGCGGCTGCCGACGGGGTTCGTCGTGGCGTCGGAGACGTGTGCGCTCGACATCGTCGGCGCCGCCTTCGTGCGTGACGTGGAGCCGGGCGAGCTGATCCGCATCGACGACCGGGGCCTGCAGTCGTTCCGCTACGTCGAGACCCCCCGTGAGGCGCTCTGCGTGTTCGAGTACGTGTACCTCGCCCGCGCGGACTCGCGTCTGCGTGGCCATACCGTGCACGAGGTCCGGCGCGAGCTCGGACGCCGGCTCGCGCGGGAGGCGCCCGCGGACGGGGATCTCGTCATCCCGGTGCCGGACACGGGGACCTCTGCCGCGCAGGGGTATGCGGAGGAGAGCGGCATCCCCTACGGCGAGGGGCTGATGAAGAACCGGTACGTCGGGCGGACGTTCATCCAGCCCTCGCAGACGCTCCGCGAGCGGGGTGTGAAACTGAAGCTCAACCCGATCCCGGAGTCGATCCGCGGCAAGCGCCTCGTCGTGATCGACGACTCGATCGTCCGTGGCACCACCACGCGCCAGCTCGTTCAGGCGCTCCGGGAGGCCGGCGCCGCCGAGGTCCACACGCGGATCACATGCCCTCCGATCAAGTGGCCGTGCTTCTACGGCATCGACATGTCCACACGCTCCGAGCTCGTGGCCTCGGACCTGTCCGTCGAGGAGGTCCGCCAGTTCGTCGGCGCCGACTCGCTCGGCTACCTGTCGATGGAGGGCATGGTCGGCGCGACCGGTTCGCCGAAGGAGGACCTGTGCCGGGCGTGCTTCGACGGCGAGTACCCGATCGCGATCCCCGAGCACGCCGACAAATTCCTCCTCGAGCACCCGGCCAAGTCGTGAGCGAGGCCTACCGTCGCGCGGGGGTGGACCTCGATGCCGCGGCCGCGGCCGTGACGCTCATCCGCGACGTCGCGGCCGGCGCCGCCCGCCCCGAGCTCGCCGAGGGCGTCGGCGGGTTCGCCGGCCTGTTCCGCATCGGCGAGGGCAGGTCGCTCGCCGCCGCGACGGATGGCGTCGGCACGAAGCTCGAGATCGCCCGTGCGACGGGCCGGCTCGACACCGTCGGGATCGATCTCGTCGCGATGTGCGCCGACGACGTCGTGTGCACGGGAGCCGAGCCGCTGTTCTTCCTCGACTACCTCGCCGTTGGCCGGGTCGTGCCCGACCGCGTCGCCGCGATCGTCGCCGGAGTCGCGGAGGGCTGCCGCCGCGCAGGGTGTGCGCTCCTCGGCGGCGAGACGGCAGAGCACCCCGGCGTGATGGACGAGGACGCCTTCGATCTCGCCGGTTTCTGCGTCGGCGTCGTGGACGACGACGCGACGCTCGGTCCGCACCGCGTGGTCGAGGGCGACGCGCTCGTGGGCCTCGCCTCGAGCGGGCTGCACTCGAACGGCTACTCGCTCGTCCGCGCGGCCCTGCTGCGGGATGCCGGCTACGCGCTCGACGACGAGCTGCCGAGGCTCGGCCGCACGCTCGCCGACGAGCTGCTCGAGCCGACCGCCATCTACGCGCCGCTCGTGCTCGCGCTCGCACGCGAGGGACTCGTGCACGCCGCCGCGCACATCACCGGGGGCGGCATCCCCGAGAACCTCCCGCGGGTGCTCGGGAGCGCGCTCGGCGCGCAGGTTCGCGAGGGCTCCTGGCCCGTTCCGCCCGTCTTCGACCTGCTCCGGGAGGCGGCCGGCGCGAGCGCCGAGGACATGCGCGCGACGTTCAACATGGGTATCGGCATGGTGCTGGTCGTTCCCGAGGAGCGTCTCGCCGAGGTCCTCCAGCGCGCCGATGCCTGCGGGACGCCGGCGTTCCCGATCGGGCTCGTCACGGCCGGATCCGGCCTGCGCTTCGCCTGAGACGCTCGCGGCTGCCGCGGACGGGCTATGTCCGGGTGGTCCGGCTCGGCGCCCGTCGGATCGTGAGGCGTAGTCCGACCGGCCCGCCGAAACCGCCTCTTGGGTGGATCCCGGCGACGCGCCCGGTGCCGATACGCTCCTAGAGACGATGGACACCGAGACCGCGACCACCGTGCTGGTCGTCGACGACGAGCCGCAGGTCGTCTGGATGCTCCGCTTCAGCCTCGAAGCCGAGGGCTACCGGACGGTGTCCGCGCGCGATGGGCGGTCGGCGCTCGACGAGCTGCGGGCGCATCATCCGCAGCTGATGCTCCTCGACATCATGATGCCGGTCATGGACGGCTGGAGCGTGCTCGAGGAGCTCCAGGCGCTGCCCAGGCACGAGCGCCCGCGCGTCGTCGTGGTCTCGGCGCGAGCGAGCCTGCGCGACCGCGCGAAGGCCGCCGAGCTCGGTGCCGACGCCTTCGTCGCGAAACCGTTCAACGTGGACGACCTGCTCGGCGTCGTCCACGACCTCGAGAAGGCGAGCTAGGCTCCCGCGGATCGGTGCGGGAAGCGCTGATGTTCCTTCGGAACGACGGTCGTGCCCACGGCTCTGCACGTGAGGACCGGCTCGTCGAGGAACTCGGCCGCTGAATCCGAGATCTCGGGCAGCGCGGCGCCGACCTTCCAGACCTCGAACTCGCATCGGCGTGAGGTGCTCCCGACCGACACGATCCTGCCCTTGCCCTCGATCCAGTCGCCCGCGTACAGCGGCGCGAGGAACTCGACCGACTCATAGGCCCGGAACAGGCCCTCGTCGCCGTCGAAGCGCATCGCGAGCTCGGTGATGAGGTCGCCGATGATCCGGAGCTGCGTGGCGCCGGCCACGAGGTTGCCGCCGTAGTGGGCGTCCTCCGCTCCGAGCCGCAGACGGATCATCGATGTGGGCGGTGCGTCGCTCACGGGGCCTCCCAGGGTGACGGTCCCCGCCTATCAGCCGGGGACGACCTTGCCGAAGCGGACGGCGCGCATCGGCACACGGGCGAGGTCGCCGTCCTTGCGACGGACCAGGAACGTCGCCGCGCCCTCGTCGAAGTACTCGAGCGTTCCCACGGCCTCGCCGACGTACCCGTTCGGCAGCTCGAACTGGAACGACACGCGCTTGCCGACGTCGTCCGGCGATACGAGGTTGCGGCTGCTCATGGGCCCGTAGCCTACCGGACCCCTCAGCGCGGCAGCGCCGTTAGCCGCTCGGCGTCCTCGAGCAGCCCGACCAGGTCGCCGAACGCTCGGCCGGCCGTCGCGCCGTCGAGGAGCCGGTGGTCGAAGGTCAGGCTCATCGTGCACGCCGGTCGGGCCTCGACCCGGCCGTCCACGACGAGCGCCCTCGGCTCGATCACGCCGAGCGCGATGATGGTCCCTTGCGGCGGGTTCAAGATCGGCGTCCCGCCCTCCGAGCCGTACGATCCCGTGTTCGTCACGGTGATCGTTCCGCCCGCCATGTCGGCGGGAGCGAGCGCACCCTCTCGCGCCGCCCGGGCGAGCCGCGCGATCTCCGCCGCGACCGCCGAGATCCCGAGCGCACCCACGTCCCGGACCACCGGCACCACGAGCCCGCGCTCCGTGTCGGTCGCGATCGACACGTGCACCTTGCGATGCAGATGGATCTCGCCACGCTCCTGCAGGTACGACCCGTTCAGCCACGGGTGCCACCTGCACACCTCCGCGAGTGCCCGGACCACGATCGGCAGTGGCGAGACCCCGAGCTCGCTCCTGAACGTCTCGAGCGCCGAGCAGTCCACCGTCCGCCACGTCGTGACCTGCGGCACCTCCCGAACCACCCGCGACAGGTTCTCCGCGATCGTCCGCCGCACCATCGAGATCGGAAGAACCTCCACCTCCGCCTCGGTCTGGAAGGAACCCGAAGCCCCGGAGCCCGCGGCAAGCTCCACGTCGGCACGAGAGATCCGTCCGCCCGGTCCCGTGCCGAGCGCGGTCGAGAGGTCCACGCCGAGGTCCTTGGCCAACTTCCGGACGGCCGGCGTGGCCGCGGTACCGGAGCCGCCTCCGGAGCCGGCGGGGGCTCCGGTCGCCCGAGGAGCCGTCTCGAGCACGGCCGCCCCCGCGACCGTCCCCCCCGGCGGAGCCGGCGGCGGCGACCCCTCCGCCTCAGCCACCTCGACCGTCACGAGCGCCGACCCCACCGCGACCACCGCCCCCACCTCAGCGTGCAGGCGCACGACACGCCCCGCGAAGGGGGAGGGGATCTCGACCACCGCCTTGGCGGTCTCGACCTCGACGAGCGGCTGGTTCAGCTCCACCTCCTGCCCCTCGGCGACGAGCCAGGCCGAGATCTCAGCCTCCTCGAGCCCCTCGCCGAGGTCCGGCAGGTTGAAGACGCGCTCGGCCATCAGTACGCGACGACCTCTCGCACGGCCGCGGCGATCCGCTCGACGCTCGGCAGGTAGGTCCGCTCTAGCGAGGCCGGTGGGTACGGGACGTCCCATCCGGTGACCCGCTTCACCGGCGCCTCGAGGTGGTCGAAGGCCTCCTCGACGATCCGCGCGACGACCTCGGCGCCCATCCCGAGCGTGAGGGGTGCCTCGTGGACGACGACGGCGCGACCGGTCGAGCGCACCGCCTCCCCGAGTGTCTCGACGTCGAGCGGCGAGAGCGAGCGCAGATCCAGCACCGAGCACTCGATGCCATCGGCCGCGAGCGCGGCGGCGGCCTCGAGGCACCGGGCGACCATCGCGGCGTACGTCACGATCGCGCACGCCGATCCCTCGCGGAGCACGCGGGCGTCCCCGATCCCCGGGCCCTCGCGGGTGAGGTCGCCGTCCTCCTTCGACCAGTACCGGCTCTTCGGCTCGAGGACGATGACCGGATCGGGGTCCGCGATCGCGAGGCGAAGGAGCCGGTACGCGTCGAGCGGCGTCGAGGGCGCGACGACCTTCAGCCCCGCGGTATGGACGTAGTAGGTCTCGGGGCTCTCGCCGTGATGCTCCTTGCCCTTGATGCCGCCGAACGACGGGATCCGGATCGTCACGGGCATCGGCACGCGGCCTCGCGTCCGCTCGCGGTACTTCGCGACGTGGCTGATGATCTGGTCGAGCGCGGGATAAGAGAACCCGTCGAACTGCAGCTCCGCGACGGGCCGCCACCCGGCCATCGCGAGCCCGACGCACATACCGGCGATGCCGGCCTCGGCGATCGGTGTGTTGAAGACGCGCTCCCGCCCGAACTCGCGCTGGAGCCCCTCGGTCACACGGAAGACGCCGCCGAGCTCGCCGACGTCCTCGCCGAACACGAGCACGCGGGGGTCCTCGGCGAGCGCGTCGCGCAGGGCCGAGTTCAGCGCGGCGACCATCGTGACCTCAGGCATCGCCGAGCGCCTCCCGGCGCTGCCGCCCGAGGTTGGCGGGCGGATCGCTGAAGACGTGATCGAAGACCTCGGTGGCCGGCGGAGCGTCGAGGGCGGTCAGCTCCGCGCGGACGCCGCCGACCCAGCGCTCGGCCTCGGACTCGCACGCGGCGACGAACGCGTCGTCGGCGACACCCGTCGAGCCGAGGAACCGGCGGTACCGCTCGATCGGGTCGAAAGCTCGGTAGCGCGCGACCTCCTCGTCGCTGCGGTACCTCGTGGCGTCGTCGGCCGTCGAGTGGGGGCCGACCCTGTAGGTCATCGCCTCGATGAGCGTGGGGCCGCCGCCGCCCCGAGCCCGGTCCGCGGCCTCCTTGGTGGCGCGGTACACCGCGAGGACGTCGTTGCCGTCCACGCGGACGCCCGGAATGCCGTACCCGGCGGCGCGAGCCGCGATCGGCGCCACGTACTGCTCCGTCGCCGGGACCGAGATGGCCCAGCCGTTGTTCTGGCAGAACAGGATCGCGGGCACCGCGAACACGGCCGCGAGGTTCGCGCCCTCGTGGAAGTCGCCCTCAGAAGCTGAGCCGTCGCCGAAGTAGGCGATGGAGCACGCCGCCTTCCCGTCGAGCTTCGCGCCGAGCGCCCATCCGACGGCGTGCACGATCTGGGTCGCGACGGGAACGCAGATCGGCGCGAACCCGCTCGCGAGCGGATCGTACGGACCGCCGTGCCAGGTGCCGCGGTGGTACTGCAGGTACTCGACGACGTCGACGCCCCGCACGAACGCCGCAGCGAGCTCACGGAACGAGGGGAACGCCATGTCGCCCGCCGCGAGGGCGAAGGCGCTGCCGACCTGCGCCGCCTCCTGACCCTCGAAGGGCGGGTAGACGGTGAGCTCACCCTGACGCTGGAGGGCCATGCACTCGCGGTCCAGGCGCCGCGCGAGGATCATCAGTCGCAGCAGCGCCCGGAGGTCCTCGTCGGACAGGCCGACCTCGGTGTCCCCGACCGGGGTCCCGTCGGGGGCCACCAGCTGGAGCATCGGAGCGTCGTCGAAGGCGGGATCGCGCGTCGGCATACGATGGCTGGAGCGAGGTCGGCGAGAGCATATACACTCCGGCGCCATGGTCCCGTCCGCGGAGCTCCGCGTGTTCCAGCCGCTCGAGGCCTTCCCGGCCGAGGAGCAGGCGCAGTGGGAGCGCTACATCCTTCGTGGTGGCATGGTGCGGCCGCCGCGGCCCGTCTACCGGCAACGCGTCTTCCGCGCGCGTACGGGGTTCCTCGTCCCGGCGTCGGGGGAGGGCGCGCGCGTGAAGCTCGTGGACGGTACCTACTACCTCTGCCCGCTCCGGACCCGCCTGCGTGTGCTCGCGGGACTCCTCGCGTTCCGTGAGGCGAAACCGTTCGAGGGGAGCGAGCGCTTCGTCCCGCGTGAGGACGCGAAGCGTGCCGCGAAGGAGCTGGGGCGGCTCCGCCGGCGGAACCCGAGTCATGTCGCGTGCGTGATGCAGAGCCCCTGGCACGTGCCGGCGCGCTGGTTCGTGCTCTTCGACGACGAGGAGCGACGGATCGTCGAGCGCGACGGACGGCACCGCCTCTCCTACCTCACGACGGTGCGTAAGGCCATCCGGCGGGTCGAGGAGGCCGTCCCGGCGCTCCGGCGCTCCGACCTCGGGCCGGTGGCCGACATGATCGTGGATCTCCATCGGTGGCTCACCGCGTTCGACCCGGGCTCGCTCCTCGAGCTCGACTACGACGGCCTGTGCGACTTCATGACGTGGGACGAGCTCGACGACGACCGGAGCGCGAGGGACGTGCGCAACGCCGTGAAGGCGCTATCGGCGGGGGAGCTCCCGCGCTCGGCCGAGCTCTACCAGTCCGTCATCTCGCGCTGGGCCGAGATCCGCGGCCACGAGAGCATGAACTGACGCCATCGCCCGAGAGCGGGCGCCAGGGTGCGGTGGCGATCGCCGAACGGGTGGCCAGGGGCAGAATCGAACTGCCGACACCGCGGTTTTCAGCCGCGTGCTCTGCCATCTGAGCTACCTGGCCTGGCCTTGGCGCGGCTGACGGGCTTCGATCCCGCGATCTTCGCCTTGACAGGGCGATGAGGACTCCGGACTCCTCCACAGCCGCGTGTTCGGTATTCGGTTGTCCGTGCCCCCAACGGGATTCGAACCCGTGTCGCCGCCTTGAAAGGGCGAAATCCTAGGCCGCTAGACGATGGGGGCCAGGCGAACCGGTCGCCCCCGCCCCTCGCCCGGGGGCAGCCGCGGAAGTATAGCCGCCCCGTCCCGCCCCGCGCCGCGGCTCGGCACCCGGGCGAGGGGCGCTCGAGCCGATCCACCGGACCGTGCATCACCCTTGGGTCGGCAGGATGCGGTCGCCCTCGCGCAGGTCGTGATGGATGCCGCACTCGAGCACGTGGCGGCAGCGCGCTCGCGGGAGCAGGACACGTCCGGGAGGCACACGCACCACCTCGAGCACGGTCAGCTCGGCGCCGAGGAACGCGACGAGGAGTGGGAAGCGCATCCCGACCGTGTGGACCGTGCGCGCTCGCTCGAGCAGCATCGCGTTTCCGGGACCCAGCCCGTCGCGCCCGAGGAGCCCTCGGGCCCGCTCACGATGGGTCTCGGGGACCTCGGCCTCGAGGCGGACCCCCGTCCGCTCCGTCACGAGCAGCTGCCGTCGCACCGCGTGGACGGTACCCGGGGGCACCGACACAGGCGTTCGAGCGGGCTCAGAGATCGTGCGGCGAGCCGGGCGGCGGGCCCGGATCGATCTGCGGCAGCTCGACCAGGACGGGGATCGGCTCGAGCGTCCGCGCCCCGGGAACGTGCTCGGCGCTCACCCGGTACAGGAGCCCCCCGCCGATGGCGCACGCGACCGCGGTGGCCAAGTACAGCAGTCGGAAGTCGACGATGTCGATCAAGATCGCGCCGAGGCCGATCGACAGCGAGTACGGCAGGGTCGTGATGGCCTCGGAAGCGGTGAACACTCGACCCTGGAGCTCGACCGGCGTCCGCCGTTGAAGCAGCGTCTGGTAGGCGACGAAGTAGAAGGCGACGAAGACGCCCGCGGCGACACTCGCGGGCAGGACGATGGGCAGCGTCGCGGTCGCGTCCAGTCCCACCGCGAGACCGAACCCGACCAGCGCGACGGCCGCCATCCGCACCTCGCCGAGCCGCGCGATCACGACCGCCGCGACGAGCCCGCCGCCGATCGCCCCCACGCCCTCCACGGTCGAGAGAACGCCGAGGAACTCGGGCGGTCGACCCAGCCCCTCGTCGATGAGGGCGAACACGGCGACCTCGACGATGCCGAGCACGATCAGCACGGCTGCCGTGTAGAAGACGACGCGCCGGAGGTCGAGCGTCCGGACGATGTGCCGGACACCGGCCGTGAGCTCTCCGCGCATCGACCCGTGGCCCGCCGAGCGGTCGAGGTCGGGTGAACGGATGAGCCACAGCACCGCCGCCGACACGAGGAACATCGAGGCGTCGAGGATCGCTACGGCGCCGCCGCCCCACAGCGCGAACAGCGCCGCTCCCGCGAGTGGGCCGACGATGCGCAGGCCGTGCCGGAGGGACTCGAGGAGACCGTTGGCCTCGGGCAGCTGGTCTTGGGGCAGCATCGAGACGAGCAGCCCCGAGCGCGCTGCGAAGAACACGATCTGCACGGCGCCGTAGCCGAACGCAACCACGTAGACGATCCACGCGTCGCCGCGACCCCGTACGAACAGGAGGCTGAGCGCGATCGCCATGGTCACGAAGTCGTTGACGATCATGATCAGTCGCCGGGGGAAACGGTCGATGAGCGGACCTGCGAGCGGCGTGACGATGGCCGGCAGCGAGTAGACCAGGAACACCGCGCCCGCCGCCCCGTTCGAGCCCGTGAGGTCCTTCACCCAGATCCCGAGCACCAGCACGAGTGCGACGTCGCCGAACATCGTGAGCGTCTGCGCGATCAGGAGCAGCCGGAAGTCCCGGTTGCGGAGCAACCGGCGAACCCGACGCTCTTCCCGCACGGTCACGTGGGGCGGGCAGGATTCGAACCCGCGACACGAGGGTTAAAAGCCCCCTGCTCTGACCCGGCTGAGCTACCGCCCCCGCCGGATTGTACGGGGGAACCTCTCGGCGGACGGGCGGCGTCCAAGGCGCAGATCCCTACCTGGAGGTGGAACCCGATGAAAGGAAACGCGAAGTGGGGACTTGCGGGGGTGGCGCTCGGCGTCGCAGTGGCGCTCACGCTTCCGTCGCTCGCACAGGACGCCTCGCCGGAGCCCGGCTCGTTGGAGCGGACCGTGACGGTCTCGGGGACGGCCACGATCCGGTCGGAGCCTGATGAGGCGACGGTCACGCTCGGCGTCCGGACCCAGGCGCTCACGGCCGAGGCCGCGATGCGCGACAACGCGAACCGGATGAACGACGTGATCCAGGCGGTCCGCCGCGCGGGGGTTGCGGCCGACGACGTGGCGACGGCGTGGATCAACCTGTATCCGCAGTACGACGACGCGGGAGTCACCATCGTTGGCTACGTGGCCGAGAACCAGGTGAACGCGACAATCCGCTCGATGGACTCGATCGGCAGCGTGATCGACGCCGCGATCGAGGCCGGCGCGAACCTGTCGAGCGGCATCTCGTTCGGTCTGTCCGACGAGAGCGCGGGTGTCGAGGGTGCCCTCGCGGACGCGGTCGCCGATGCGCGCTCGAAGGCTCTGGCCCTCGCGGACGCGACCGGCGCGCAGCTCGGTGTCGTGATCCACGTGGTCGAGACCGGGGCGCCGACACCCCCCGCCGTGTACCGCGACTACGCCTACGCGGAGGCCGTGGGCGCGGGCGTCCCGCCGATCGAGACACCGACGCTCGAGACCCAGGTGAGCGTCACCGTCACCTGGGAGCTGCTCTAGCGCGTAGTGCCCACGTTGAAGCCGGACATCGGAACCTCCCACAACAGGGACGAAGC
>CAYUSA010000039.1:0-27416 GCA_964447335.1 uncultured Actinomycetes bacterium | reverse complement strand
TCAGGGGTGAGGGATTTCGGTGAGCATCTCTGGGGGATTTCGGTGAGCGCCGTCACCTCCTCGACGGCGATCACGCCAAGCGCGAACGCGCGCCTGGGGCGACCCGCTTGTAGCAGGACGGCTGCGTCACCCATGAGTCCGAGAGCGTTGTCGACGGCCGCGACTCCGACTGCGTGAACGTGCTCAGGCGTGAGGCGCTTGCTCGTCATGGAGCCCCTCCGACCGTTCGACGTAGCCGGCCCACCAGCCGCACGCCTTCTTTCTCATTCAAGCGGACCCGAGTTCCCCGCTCCGGATCCCGCCGAAGGCTCGAGTCAGGTGTCACCCCCTGCGCTTCTTGAAGCTCCTCAACCATCGCCTGCCGGGCCCACTCCCTCTCCCCGAGAAGCACGAGGAGCTCGGCCATGCGCTGGCCGCCCGGACGTTCGTAGAACAGCCGGATCACTCGGCACGGACCTCGCCCGTCGACGTGAGGACCCGGAGGAGGTCACGTCGACCTTCGGAGCCGAACCTCCTCGACGAGGCATTGCATCCGCTCGTCGATCATGAGCGCTTCCGGCGAAGCCCGACCGCTCGCCCGAGCCGGCGCAGCCGCGATGGATGCTGCCGCCGATGCTCTGCCGCGCGGGCAAGGCGCCCGCTGACCTTCGCCCACTCGTTCTCGGGAATCGGCTCCTCTGCGTTCAACCGCTGCACGAGGCCGCTCGTCATCCCGAACTTGAACCGGAGACGGCAGCATCCGCGGACGGGAGAGTAGTCAACCGAGACGTACCGGCAACCACGATCCCTGAGGTAGCGGATTGCGTCGATGTAGCGGCGTTCCTCGACGTCGACGAAGCCGAAGGCGCCTGGCTGCGGCCGCACGCCCTGCACGGTGCCGGGGCATTCGCGCAGTATGCGGTCGAAGTCAACCGCCACCATGCATCTCCGCTAGATCGCGGGAGGTCGGCCCTGCGCCCTTCTCTCCACGGAGAGCCACGTAAGCCGATTCGGCCCGGCATAGCATCTCGGGAGCCTCCCTCCCCATAACACGTGACTCTAGTCAACCTCAAGGTCGGCGGGAAGGCTCGCGGCCGTGTCCGATCCTTCCCCCGGCTGTATTCCCGGATCGCGACCGAGCGCACGGGCGACCGCCTCCCACGCATCGAAGTAGGCGCCGCCGAGCGTCCGGCCGGCGCCGCGCAGACTCGCGATCTCCGCCTCCACGAGCTCGCCCATCTCCGCGAGTTTGCCCGAGAGTGCTGTCACTCGACACGTGACTCCCAGGCTGCGGCTACCGGCACCGCGGGCTCGCCCTCGAGGACCTCCACGGCCTCGCGGCGGAGCGTAAGCAGCGGAACCAGCACGACCGCCGCCGCAGCCGCGGCGATCCCACCCAGCAGGTAGATCCGCTGCGGCTCGATCGCGCGCAGGAGCGGGATCGCGAGCAGGTACGCCACGAACAGGCCGAGCGAGATCAGGGCCTCGAACGCGGCCATCGTTCGGCTCTGCGAACGGCGTCCGGCGTGCGGCGCTGCATGATGCCGTTCTCAGCGACGATCGTGAGGCCGTCCGCCGTGCCCATCACGAACAGCGACAACAGCACGAGCCAGAGCCACGGCGCGAGGCCGACGCCGATCGCGGCCACCGCGATGCACGCCGCGCCGAGCACGACCCAAAGCGGCTCGGTCTTCACGGTCATCCACCGACCCGCCGCCGAGCCGAGCACCGACCCGCTCCCCCACGCCACGATGAGGAACCTGAAGTCGGTCGCGCCGGAGCCGAAGGACTCGGCCATCGGGGCGTCGGCGACCATGCCCCGCCCTCCGGCCCGCGTACGCGAAGGACCCCCTGCCGACCGTGGTTGAGTGTCTGCGAGCTTTTCGATACACTTTCCTCGCGATGTCGACGGCCAGCACGGTCCACTCCAGGGTAACGAGGTCCCAACCCGGGACCTTCTTCCACGTGTCCGATTTCGAAGGACCCCGCCGCGCCGTGGAGTCAGCCATCTCCAGGCTCGCCGCAGAGGACGAGAGCCTCCTCAGGGTCCGGCGGGGCCTGTACTGGAAGGGCGTGAGGTCCCGGTTCGGCCCCGGGCGACCCCGTACCGAGGACGTCGTCCTCGAGGTCGCGGGGACGAGAGGCGTCGGACCCGCCGGATGGTCAGCCAGCCATGCGCTCGGATTGTCCACCCAGGTACCGGCGGTACCCGAGTTCGCGGTCGTTGGTCCCCCACCCACGGGCATCCCCGGAGCCAGGTTCCACTCGCGCCGGAACTTCGCGCGACTTGATCTCAGACCCAACGAGATCGCGCTCCTGGAGGTGCTCCGCGACTGGCCCGTCCACACGGAGGTCGACTGGACCGATCTGGAGCGGACGGTTGTTCGGCTCCGGACCGACGGGCGGATCCGGCCCGATCACCTGCGGAAGGCAGCGGCTGCGGAGCGGGCCCCTGCGCTCAGGGAGCGGGTCGCCGATCTGTTCCCGGATCTTGGACGGGGCGCGCGATCCGACGCCGCCCTCGTGCGCGGGTAGGGCGTGGCTCGCCTTCGGGACGCTCCGGACGATCTCTTCGCTCTGGCCGGACGAGCGAGCGACGAGCTCCGGCTTCCTCTCGAGTTCGTCGAGAAAGACTTCTGGATCACGGAGCTGCTCAGGAGCGCGGCGCGTCCGATCGACGACGCGTACGTCGTCTTCAAGGGCGGAACGAGCCTCTCCAAGGCCTACGGCCTGATCGAGCGGTTCTCCGAGGACGTGGATGTCCTGGTCGTCATCACCCGCGCGTTCGACAAGAGCTTCGGGAAGGGAAGCGTCGACAAGATCCTGAAAGCCATCTGCTCACGCGCCGGCGAAGACCTCGGCGTCGCCCAGGAGGACCAGACCCTCGAGGGAGCCGGGAAGGGCGAGCATCGGGACGTCCGGTACGGCTTTCCGACCCGCCTGAAGGAAAAGGTCGTGCGACGTGGCGTCCTGCTGGAGATGGGCGTCCGTGGGGCGCCGAGCCCCAACTCGCCGCGGACCATCCGTTCGTTGATCAGCGACTTCGCCGTCCGAGCCCTCGGACTGCCCGACACGGAGTACGAGGAGCTCCTTCCCTTCGACGTTCGGGTGCTCGATCCCACGCGGACGCTGTTCGAGAAGCTGGCCATCCTCCACCACCTGGCGTCCACCTACCCGGACTCGGCGACCGAGTTGGTTCGAGCGGCGCGTCACCTCTACGACGTCGTCAAGCTCGTGACGAGCCCGACGGTGCGCACTGCCCTCGCCGAGCATCCCGGTCTCGCGGAAGAGCTCGCTTCGGACATCGGAGCCGTCAGTCAGACCTGGGGGTGGGCGCACACGCCCCGCCCCACCGGTGGGTACGCCGTCAGCCCGGCCTTCGACGGGGCGGCACCATGCCGGGAAGCGATCTCCGCCGGATGGGACGCGATCCGGCCCCTGATCTACGGAGACGTGCCCACGCTCGAGCAGTGCCGCCAAACCGTCCATGAGGTGGCGAGCCTCCTGTGAGACCGCTCTCGCCCGGTCGGATCAATCACTACGCGGTCATCCACCGGCCCTCCCTCCCCGACGAGCCAATCGCGTCGTTCCGGCGCGCCTAGGATCCGACGGTCCATCTCGTGGCCCGCTCCTGACTCTGGTCTTCCTACGGTCCCACCCGCACGAGACGGCGATCATCGCGGTTTGCGTAGTAGGCGTGCCTGAGCTCGCCCCGCCTTCCGTGTCTGACGAACAGCCAGAGATGATCGATGTCTCGCGGGAAGCCGGGAACGCGGACACCTTCCCGCAGACAACCGTGCGCATCCGCCCGCTCAACGTCGATGGCAAGCATGGTCGAGTACCTGCGTCGCTTGCTTTCCCCCAGGCTCTTCGTCTTAGCACTCATCGCCCGTTCAAGAGGTCGCCTCAGACTGTTGCTGTCAGAGGATTCGCAAACAGGCAACACCACGATGCCCCCGGACTCTGCCCGCCGTACGGAAATCACCCCCAGAAGTCGCGCGCGGTCGCACTCCCGATGGAACTCCGGTTTCAGGCGAGTCGCCATGATTCCGAGATCCGCCGAGTAGGTCGCCGCTCCGAGCTCCTTCACCCCGAGCTCCAGCGCGTACCGCATCATCGTGGCGACGGCACCGGGCAGGTCGCCCTTCAACTTCGTCTCGGGCCGGATGCCCACCCACCAGTGCGGCCACTCGAGGCGCGTCGCCTCGCTCTCGAGCCGTTGCCGTAGTCCTTCCACGGCATCCGGAGTCGGGCTCTCGAAGTGGTCCGTGAGTGAGGTGACCTCGACGGCGAACGGGTGAGCACACGAGTCGAACGTGAAATCGACCGTGAGCCTAGGATCCCGCTCCCCGTTCTGACGGCAAGGCAACCCGGGATCTTCCCGAAGATGTTGCTTCACGAAGGTCGCCACCCAGCCGACGACCTGCCACTCCCGTGCGGTATCCATGAGTCCATTCCACAGCAGCCGGAGGCGGTGACATCGCCGCATGCCTTCCACAGAGAAGCCACAGTCACTCGACGCGCGACTCCCAGGCCGCCGAGACCGGAACCTCGGGCTCGAGGACCTCGGCAACCTCGCGGCGGAGCGCGAGTAGCGGCACGAGGACGACCGCCGCCGCGGTCGCGGCGATACCGCCGATGAGGTAGATCCGCTGTGGCTCGACCGCTCGCAGGAGCGGGATCGCGACGAGGTACGCGACGAACAGGCCGAGCGAGAGCAGGGCCTCGAACGCGGCCATCGTGCGGCTCCGGACCGCGTCGGGTGTGCGGCGCTGCATGATGCCGTTCTCGGCGACGATCGTGAGGCCGTCGGCGGTGCCCATCACGAACAGTGATACGAGCACCAACCAGAACCACGGCGCCAGGCCGACGCCGATCGCGGCCACCGCTATGAACGCCGCGCCGAGCACGACCCACAGCGGCTCGGTCCGCACGGTCATCCACCGCCCCGCGGCCGAGCCGAGCACCGACCCACTCCCCCACGCCGCGATGAGGAACCCGAAGCCGGTCGCCCCGGTGCCGAAGGACTCGGCCATCGGGGCGTCCGCGACCATGCCCATACCCATGCCGAGCACGAACACGAGCCACGCGAGCGACATCCGTCGCAGCACCGGCTCGCCGAACAGGAACCGGATGCCGGCGGTGATGCCCTGGTGCTCACTCTCGCCCTCGGAGGTCTCGCGCTCGGGGTCGGTGAACCGCCCGTGCACCATGATCGTCAGGATCAGCGAGACCACGAACGAGACCGCGTTGATGCCGAACACCCACGTCGGACCACCGCTCGCGACGATCAATCCGCCGAGCAGCGGGCCGACCGCGATCCCCGCGTGCACGCCGACCGTGATGAGGCTGTTCGCCCACGCGATGTCCTCCTCGTGCTCGACGAGGTTCGGGATCGCCGCACGCGAGGCCGAGAAGAACGGCAGCTCCGAGATCGCCGAGCCGAACGCGAGCGCGATGAGCAGCCCGGGGTCGTCGACGAACACCATGCCGATGAAGAAGCACGACGCGAGCGCCTCGGAGGCGATCATCACCTTGCGGCGGTCGAAGCGGTCGCCGAGCGCGCCGGCGAACGGCCCGAGGATCCCCGCCACGCCGAACGTGAGCATCAGCGAGAGCGCCTGCATCCCGGGCGAGTGCGTGCGGTCCCAGACCGTGAAGTTCAGCGCCGTGTAGGCGGCCGCTCCTCCCGTGACCGAGATCAGCCGTCCGAGCGCCAGACGCCGGACGGCGGTCCGGGGCGGCGTCTGCACTCCTCGAGTCTCCATCCGCCCCGGACCTCCTCCGTCCTAGCCCAGCTCGACCTGCATCGTAGGCTCGGTCTCGAGCACCGAGCGTCTCCGCTCGCCGCGCAGCACCGGCAGCAGCACCGCCGAGCCCGCGAGCGCCGTCGCCCCGCCGATCGCGTACACGTTCTGCGGGCCGAGCACCTCGAGAACCGGCCCGGCCGCGACCAGCGAAAGTGCGAACGCCACCGTGATGATGGCCTCGGAGGCCGACACCACGCGGCTGCGCACGGCGTCGGGCGTCCGGCGCTGCTGGATGCCCTGCTCGGCGACCATCGTGACCGCGTCGCCGAAGCCGGACATCAGCGACATCACGAGGATCGGCGCGAACCACGGCGAGACCGCGACCGCCCCGGTCGAGAGCGCGATGAGCGCCATGCCGAGGAACAGCGCTCGGGGCTCCTTCTCCTCGGTGAGCTTGCGCCCCGCGAGCGAGCCGAGCACCGATCCCGCGCCCCACGTGCCGATGAGCAACCCGTAGCCGAGCGAGCCGGCGCCGAAGTGCTCGACGAGCGGGACGTCGGCCACCATGACGAAGCCCATGCCGAGCACGAGCGCCGTCCAGGCGAACGCGATCGTCCGCAGCACCCGGTCCCCCGCGAGGAACACGAACCCCGCACGCAGGCCCTCGTGCTCGGCCGCGTCTTCGCGTGAGGCCTGGAACTCGGCGTGCACGCTCCACACGAGCAGCGCCGAGACCACGAACGAGACCCCGTTCAGCCCGAACACCCAGCCGGGACCGATCGCGCCGACGAGCACGCCGCCGAGGGCGGGGCCCACCATGATGCCGGTGTTCCGCCCGAGCGCGACGAGGCCGTTCGCCCACGCGAGGTGCTCCTCGTCCACGAGGTTCGGGATCGCGGCGGCCGAGGCCGACCAGAACGGCTGCTCGACGATCGCCGACCAGAACGCGAAGCCGAGCAGCCAGCCCGGGTCGTGCAGGAACGCCATCGCGCCGAAGCACGCGGCGCCCGCCAGGTCCGAGACGACCATGACCTTCTTGCGGTCGAACCGGTCCCCGAGCGCCCCGCCGAGCGGCGCGAAGATGCCCGCCATGCCGAACGTGAGCAGCAGCGTCGCCGAGAGCCACATCGCCGAGCCCGTGCGCTCGTAGATCGTGTACATGAGAGCGGTGTAGGCGGCCGCCCCGCCCGTGATCGAGATCAGGCGCGCGGCGGCGAGCCTTCGGACGGCGGTCTTCGGTGATGTCTGAGCGTGATGACGCATACGGCGACTCCTCGAGTGGTTCCCGTGGACCGAGGGACGGTGATCGGGGGTGCCCGCCGGGCGGCGGGCGGACGCGCAGCTAGCGCGTCGTGGCAGCCCCGAGGGCCTTGCCCATCGGGGAGCCGTTCCCAAAGATCACCTGGAGTCGCCTCATGACCCGCCGAGTGTAGCAGCCGCGTCAACCATGCCCCGCAACCGCGAACGAACGCTACCGGTTGCGGATCCAGCGCTCGAGATCGCCCCGGTGCACGATGCCGAGGACCAGGATCACCCGGTCCTCGTCGATGACGTCGTACATCACCCGGTGATCGCCCACTCGGAGCCGGTGGAAGGAGTCGCTCACGCCGTGGATCGTCTTGACTGCCTTGCCGCCGATCCGGCCTTTGCCGGCACCGTCGGCCACCAGCTTCTCGAGGGCTCGCCGCACCCTCGTGCGGACCTCGGGCGGGAGCTTCTTGAACGCGCGCACCGCCGACGGTGCGAGTTCGACCCGGTACGAGCTCAGTCGAGCTCCTTGAGGCTCGTGGTCCGCCCCTTGGCGTACGCGGCCCGGGCCTGCCGACGCATCCGCACGTACTCGTCGGCGTTCGCGAGGACGAGATCCTCGGCGTCCTCGACCGGGAGCAGCACCGCGGCCGGACGCCCGCGCTTGGTCACGACGTACGCGGCACCGGCCTCGACCTGCTCGATCACGGATGATGCGGTCGCCTTCAATTCCTTGACCCCGATCTCCGCCACGGCCGTGTCCTCTCCTCGTGGTGACTACCTCAGTGACCACTTTATCATGTGCCCCCCAAGGGACCGCCCGCTACTCGGGGAGCTGGATGAAGCGGATGCCCTCGGCGCCGCTCACGTGCTCGAGCTCGGCGAGGACCTCGGGCGTGACGGGGCTGTCGAGCACGACGCCCATGAGAGCGGTTCCGCCTCGCTGGGGGCGGCCGACGTCCATCGTCGCGATGTTGATGTCGTGCTTGCCCAGGGTCGTGCCGACCGAGCCGATCACGCCGGGCTTGTCCTCGTAGAAGAAGAACAGCATCGACGGGCTCGGGGCCATCTCGATGTCGTAGCCGTTCACCTCGATGACGCGCTCGCGGTCCTTCTTGCCGATGAGCGTGCCCGAGACCGAGACGAGGCCGTCGTCGGTCTCGGCCCGCACCGAGACGCGGTTCACGTAGTCGGTCGAGACCGAGGAGCGCATCTCGCTGATCGCGAGGCCGCGCTCGCGCGCGATGATCGGGGCGTTCACGAACGAGACGGGCTCGTGCACGATGCCGGCGAGCACGCCCTTCACGACCGCGAGCGTGAGCACGCGCGTATCGGCCTCGGCGATGCGGCCTAGGTACTGACACTCGAGCGAGCGCACGGCGCCCTGCGCCATCCCGGTCAGGATCCGGCCGAGCTTGTCGCACAGCGGCAGGAACGGGCGGGCGACCTCGGCGACCTCGGCGCCGGCCGAGACGTTCACCGCGTACGGCACGAACTCGCCCTTCAGCGCCAGACGGACCATCTCGGCGACGGTCGTGCCGGCCTTGTCCTGCGCCTCGGCGGTCGAGGCGCCCAGGTGCGGCGTCACGACCACGTTGTCGAGCGCGAACAGCGGCGACTCGGTCGTCGGCTCGTGGTCGAACACGTCGAGCGCGGCGCCGGCCAGGCGCCCGTCCTCGAGCGCCTTCACGAGCGCGGCCTCCTCGACGATCCCGCCTCGGGCCGTGTTCACGAGCCGAGCGCCCTCCTTCACCATCGAGAGCTCGTGCTCGCCGATGAGACCCTCGGTGTCGGCCGTCCGCGGCAGGTGGACCGAGATGAAGTCGGCCTGGACCAGCAGCGCCTCGAGCGTGGGCATGAGCTCGACGCCCATCTCCTTGGCGCGCTCCCTCGGCACGTACGGGTCGAACGCGATCAAGCGCATACCGAACGCGGCCGCGCGCTGCGCGACCAGGCTCCCGACCCGCCCGATGCCGACGACGCCGAGCGTCTTGCCCTGGAGCTCGACGCCCTGGAACTTCGACCGCTCCCAGCGCCCCTGCTTCAGGGCCTCGTTCGCGAGCGGGATGTTCCGTGCCTGCGCGAGCAGGAGCGCGATCGCGTGCTCGGCCGCCGAGACGATGTTGGACTGCGGCGCGTTCACGACCATCACGCCGCGGCGCGTCGCGGCCTCGACGTCGACGTTGTCCAGGCCGATCCCGGCCCGGGCGACGACCTGCAGGTTCTCGGCGGCGTCGATGATCTCGGCGGTCACCTGCGTCTGCGAGCGCACGATGAGCGCCTCGTACGGCGCAATCTTGGCCGCGAGGCCCTCCTTCGCGAGCTCGGGGCGGACGTCGACCTGGAAGTCCTTGCGCAGGAGCTCGAGCCCGGCGTCGGATAGCTTCTCGGTGACGAGGACCCTCACGGCGTGGTGCCCTCCTGGAACACGCCCTCGGCGGCGGCCACGGCGGCGCCGCGCTTCACCGGGAAGCCGAGGCGTTCGAGCGTCATCTCGAGCGCGGCGAGCCCACGGATGATGTCGAGCTCGCTGTAGTAGCCCAGGTGCCCGATCCGGAACACCTTGCCCTTCAGCGGCCCCTGGCCGGGCGCGAGCACGCAGCCGAAGTCCGCACGGATGCGGTCGCTGATCGTGTCGGCGTCGAGGCCCTCGGGCGCGCGGATCGCGGTCACCGTCCAGTTGTCCTCGAGCCCCTCGCCGAACAGATCCAGGCCGAGCGCCTTCACGCCCTCCTTCACCGCGCGCGAGAGCGTCTGGTGCCGGCGGAGCGCGCCCTCGAGCCCGTCCTGGAAGTACAGGTCGAGCGCGGCCTGCAGGCCCTGCATCACGCTGATCGCCGGCGTCCAGGGGTTCTCGGGGTCCTTCAGCTCCCCGAACTTCTTGTAGATCGACCAGTCGAAGTAGAAGCGCGGGAGCGTGGCAGTCTGGTGCGCCTGCCACGCGCGCTCGCTGATCGCGACGAACGCGATGCCGGGGCTCGCGGACAGGGCCTTCTGCGAGCCGCCGACGGCGACGTCGATGCCCCAGGCGTCGAACTCGAACGGCACGGCGCCGAGGCTCGAGACCGCGTCGACGATCACCATCGCGCCGCGCGCGTTCGCGACCTCCGCGAGCTCGCGGATCGGCTGGATCACGCCCGTGGAGGTCTCGGAGTGGGTGAGGAGCACGGCCTTCACGGGGTGCTCGGCCAGGGCGGCGTCCACGTCCGCCGGGCGGATCTTCGTGCCCCACTCGTACTCGATCGTGCGCACGACCAGGCCGTGGGACTCGGCGAGCTTCTTCCAGCGGTCGGCGAAGAACCCGGCCATCGGGATGAAGACCTCGTCGCCGGGCGAGAACACGTTCTGGATCGCCGACTCGAGGCCGCCGGTGCCCGAGGAGGTCATGAGCAGCACGTCCTGCGTGGTCCCGTAGAGCGTCTTCACCCGCTCGGTCACGTCGCGCATGAGGTTCCCGAAGCCGGGCCCGCGGTGGTACACGAGCGGGCTGCCCTGCGCGAGGTACACCTCGGGCGGGATCGGGGTGGGGCCGGGTGCGAGGATGATCTCGGGCCTGTGCATGGCGCGCTCCTTGCGGGTCGTTCCACGTCACCGCGGCACTCTCGCGCGGGTTGACTCAGCGTATCATCGGGAGGCTCCCGCCCCGCCCGACCTTCGCCGCTCGAGCTGCGTCCGAAGGACTCCGTCGCGCTCATGGGGCCCTCGGGCTCGGGCAAGACGACCTTCATCGGCGTGCTGTCGGGCCTCGACGCGCCGGACTCGGGTGAGGTCCGGTGGAAGGGCCGCCCGGTCGCCGAGCTCTCGGCCGAGGAACGGATGGCCCTTCGTCGCGGGGGGATGGGCATCGTCTTCCAGAGCTTCGGCCTGCTCCCGACGCTCTCGGCCGTCGAGAACGTCGAGCTGCCGCTCCGCGTCTCGGACGTGGAGCCCGAAGAGGCGCGAGCCCGAGCGAGACCTGGCTGCAGCGGCTCGGCGTCGGGGACCGGCTGCAGAACCGCACGTTCGAGCTCTCGGCGGGCCAGCAGCAGCGCATCGCGGTGGCCCGGGCGCTCGTGACCGATCCCGAGGTGGTCCTGGCCGACGAGCCGATCGCCGAGGTGGACACCGAGAACGCCGAGCTGATCCTCGACGCGCTCTGGGAGGTCATCCGCCGCGGGGGCGCCGTGCTCGCCGCGACGCACAACCCCGAGGCGCTGCGCTACTCGAGCCGCGTCGTGCTCTTCCGCGACGGCGCGGTCGAGGCCGAGGGCTCGCCCAGGGATCTCGCCGGACAGCTCACGACCGACTGAGTCGCGGGATCACGCGGCGTCCTTGGGGGGGTGCAGCGTCCGCAGGTCGAAGGACGGGTCGGCGAGGAGCTTGCGGTCCGGACGCACCTGCGCGCGGATGAGCGGCATACAGCGGCGGCAGTCGAGCTTCCAGTCGATCGTGAAGGCCGAGCGCAGGACGCCGTCCTTCAGCAGGAACGCGGCGAAGCTCCGGTCCTGCAGGCTCCCGCGGATCACCATGTCGTCCCACTCGGTCGCGAACCCGGACATCTGGATCTGGCTGTCGTACTGGTCGGACCAGAACCACATCGCGTCGTCGAACACCGCGTCGGCTCCGAGGACGTTCCTCGCGACGAGCTCGCCCTGCTTGATCGCCTTGTCGAAGTGCTCGACGCGCACGGGTCCGAAGACCGGGTGGTCGTGCCGCGCGACGTCGCCGATCGCGTAGACGCCGGGCACGGCGGTCCGAAGCGATGCGTCGACGGGGATCCCGTCGTGGACGCCGAACCCGTCGCCGGCGACCTCGGTGCGAGGCTCGACGCCGACGCCGACGATCGCGAGGTCGGCCTCGATCCGGCGGCCCTCCTTCGTGAGGAGCGTTTCGAAGCGCCCGTCCCCCTCGAACCGCTCGGCGGCATCGCGGAAGATCATCTCGACGCCATGGTCGCGGTGCAGGCCCTCGATCACCCGGCCGAGCTCGGGACCGAGCACGCGCTCGAGCGGCGTCGAGGAGAACTCCACCACCGTGACGTCGAGGCCCATCCGGCGGAACGAGGCGGCCACCTCGGCGCCGATGAAGCCCATCCCGACGAGCACGGCCTTGCTCGCGCCGGCCGCCGCCTCGCGGATCCGGTCGGCATCGCGAGCGAAGCGGAGGTCGAAGACCCCCGGAAGGTCCAGGCCCGGGATCGGCGGGCGCTGGGGCCGGCTCCCGGTCGCGAGGATCGCCGCGTCGAACGGGACTGGCTCGCCGCCTTCGAGCTCGACGACGCGCTCGGCCGCGAGGAGCCGCTCGGCCCGGACGCCGAAGAGAGTTCGGACGTCGTGCTCCGCGTACCAGTCGGCGGCACGGACCAGGTGGTGCTCGCTCTCCTCGCCGCGCAGGTACTCCTTCGAGAGCGGCGGCCGCTCGTACGGCGGCAGCGTCTCGTCGCCGATGAGCACCAATCCGCCGTCGAACCCGCGGTCACGGAGCGCCCCGACGGCGGAGGCCCCCGCCTGTCCCCCACCGACGACGACGACGTCCACGCGCTAGTCGTCGTCCTTCGTGCGGATCCGGATCTCGCCGTCCTCGACCGCGAGCTCGTAGACGTCCACGGGCTCGGGCGGCGGGCCGCCGACGACCTCACCGGTCATGACGTCGTACTGCCCACCGTGGCACGGGCACTCGACGATCGTGCCGTCGAGATCGCCCTCGGACAGCGAACAACCCTGGTGGGTGCACGTGTCGTCGAACGCCTGGAGGTCGCCGTCGACGTTCGCGACGGCGACGGTCCGGTTGCCGACCGTGTACGCGTTGATCTCTCCCTCGGCGACGTCGCCCGCGCTCGCGACCTTCACCCACTCCGGCATCCGGGTTCCCTCCTCCGTTGGTCCGATCACGATCCGAGACCTCGACAGCCTACCGCCCGAGCGCCGTTCGCCGGACGTGCTCGAGCCCTTCCGGCCTCAGCCTCGGCGACGCGCCACCAGGTCCGGCGTGAGGTAGCCCACCCCCGCGATGAGGTACAGGCCGGCGAGTGCGAGGAACGCCTCACGGAAGGCGACCGGAAGCATCGCCGGGATCAGCGCCCCCGCCACCCAGGCGAGCTGGAAGAGCACCTCGTACCGGACGAACACGCGCCCGTGAGCGCCACCCGGGGCGAGCCGCTGCATCAGGCTCTGGAACGCGAGCCGCCCGAGCTCGGCCGAGGCCCCGACGACGAGACCGAACACCGCGAGCACCGGCAGGGAGAACGCGGCGAACGCCAGGATCGCGCCGACGCCCGCGCCGATCACACAGCCGACCACGACGGCCTCCTCGCGCAGGCTCTCCGGCAGGCGGGGCGCGATGAGGTCGCCGAGGAGTCCCCCTGCCGTTCCCGCCGCCGCGAGCACGCCGAACCACCATGTCGGCTCGCCGCTCCGCCGGAGCGCGAACGCGAGCGCGAACAGCAGGAACCCACTCGCGGCCCGGAGCCCCGCCGCGCCGATCGCGGGCGCCGTGAGCTGCGGGATCGAGCCGAGACGACCGACCTCTTCCGCGCCGCCCTTCGGCACCCGAGGGTGCGGGAGGCGGACGTTCAGCAGCGCCGAGACGGCGTACGCGGCCGCGGCGAGGTACAGCACGGAGGTGGCGTCGCCGAGCCGCAGCACCAGCAGCCCGGGTCCGGACGCCAGGAGCACGCCGCCGACCGCGATCCGCCCGAGCCGCGCGTTCGCCCGGACGAGCCCCTCCTCGCGCCCGGCGTAGGCCATCACGAGGCCGTTGCGCGTGATCGCGTGGACCTTCGTGAGCGCGAGGAGCGCGAACGCCACGGGGAACAGCACGAGCGTCGAGACACGGGGCGCGCCGTAGACGCAGACGACCGCCCGCGCCGCCGCGGCGCTGAGCGAGATCACCCTCCGTGGTCCCGCGCGGTCGAGCAGCGGCACGAGCAGCGGCCCGGCGAGCGCGAGCGGAGCCATCGTGAGCGCGAGGTACAGCGCCACCTTCACCTTCGCCTGCCCGACGGGGACGTCGAAGAAGACCGAGCCCGCGAGCGCGATCGCGACGAGCGCGTCGGCGGCTGAGGCCGAGAGCTGCACGAGCCCGTACCCGTCGAGCGGGTCGCGCGAACGCCACATCGCGCCGACCGGCCGGAAGATCGCGGCCATCGCCGCGCCGAGGAACCGCGCGAGGTGGCGCCACCACGGCTCGGGTTCCGGGCGCGTCCCTCGAGGCTCGACCCGCACGGGGCCCGCCGTCAGCCGCTCGTCAGCCGCTCGCGGAGCAGCTCGCTCACGGCCTTCGGGTTCGCCGAGCCGCCGGAGCGCTTCATCACCTGGCCGACGAGGAACCCGAGGATGCCTTCCTTGCCGCCGCGGAGCTGCTCGGCGGGCCCGGGGTTCTCGGCGATGACCTCGTCCACCCAGGCCTCGAGCGTCGAGCTGTCCGAGACCTGCTGGAGGCCCTTCTCGGCGACGACGTCGGCGGGGGTCTTGCCGGTGGTCACGACCTCGTCGAGCACCTGCTTGCCGGCCGTGACCGAGATCGACCCGTCCTCCACCAGCCGCACGATCTGGGCGAGGGCTCCCGGCGTGAGCGAGACGTCCTCCAGGGCGATGCCGCGGTCGTTCAGCACCGCGACGAGGTTCTGCACGACCCAGTTCGCGACGGTCTTGGCGGCGACGGTGTCCGAACCCGCGGCGGTGGCCTCGAACAGCCCGGCGAGCCGGCGATCGGCGACGAGGGTCGCCGCCTGCTCGCGTGTGAGCTCGAAGCCGGGGCCGAGGTAGCGGGCGCGCGTCGCGGCGGGGAGCTCCGGGAGGCCCGCGCGGATGTTCTCGACCCACGCGGGGTCGGGCTCGAGCGGCGGGAGGTCGGGCTCGGGGAAGTAGCGGTAGTCGAACGCCTCCTCCTTCGAGCGCAGGGTGTGCGTCGAGCCGCGGTCCTCGTCCCAGTGGCGCGTCTCCTGCACGATGCGCTCGCCGGCCCGCAGCGCGGCGCGCTGGCGTTCCTCCTCGAACCGCAGGGCGCGCTCGAGCGAGCGGATCGAGTTCAGGTTCTTGATCTCGACCTTCACGCCGAGGGTCTCGTCACCCGCTCGGCGCGTCGAGACGTTCGCGTCGCACCGCAACGAGCCCTCCTCCATGCGGACATCGCTCACGTCGAGGGCCTCGAGCGTCGCCCGGAGCTCACGCAGGTACGCGACGGCCTCCTCGGGCGTGCGGATGTCGGGCTCGGAGACGACCTCAACGAGCGGCACGCCCGCCCGGTTGAAGTCGATGAGCGCGTAGTCGGCCTGCGCGATGCGCCCCGTCGCACCGGCGTGCGAGGTCTTGCCGGTGTCCTCCTCCTGGTGGACGCGCGTGATGCCGATCCGTCGCGTCTGCTCGTCGACCTCGACGTCGAGGTGGCCCTCGATGCAGATCGGCAGGTCGTACTGGCTGATCTGGAAGTTCTTCGGCATGTCCGGGTAGAAGTAGTTCTTGCGGTGGAACAGGGAGTGCGGCGCGATCCGGCAGTCGAGCGCGAGCCCGATCCGCACGATGTACTCGATCGCCTTTGCGTTCGGCACGGGGAGCGAGCCCGGGTGGCCGAGGCACACCGGGCACACGTTCGTGTTCGGCGGCGCGCCGAACCCGTTGCGGCACCCACAGAACATCTTCGTGGCGGTGGAGAGCTCGACGTGGCACTCCAGCCCGATGACGGACTCGAAGGTCTCGGCCATGACGCGGCTAAGCCTACCGGAGGCGTCCCGGGCCGCCGCCGGGAGGTGCGCCCGGCGATAACCGGTGTTCCGTGAACGCCGGTGACACATGCCGTCGGGTGCCGTATGGTGGAGCGCATGTCGCGGCCGGCCGTCCCCACCACCGAGCGGCCGGGCGTCGCGACGATCTGGGCCGCGCTGTCAGCCGTGTACGTCATCTGGGGCACGACCTACCTCGCGATCCGCGTGGTGAACGAGACGCTTCCCCCGCTCCTGTCGGCCTCGGTCCGGTTCCTGATCGCGGGAGCGCTGCTCTACGCGTGGACGATCCGCCGTGGCGACCGCGACGGCGACCGCCCGACCCGCGTGCACTGGCGCTCGGCGGCGATCATCGGCACGCTCCTGCTGCTCGGCGGCAACGGCGGGGTCGTGTGGGCCGAGAAGACCATCCCTTCCGGTGTTGCGGCGCTGCTCGTCGCACTGGTGCCGCTCTGGATGGCGCTGCTCGACCGCCTGTTCTTCGGCGGACACCTGCGCGCCCGTACCATCGTGGGTCTCGTCGCCGGGTTCGGCGGGGCCGCGCTGCTGCTCGGCGCCGAGGCCTCGAGCGACGTCGACCTCCTCGGCATGCTCTTCGTCGTCGGCGCGTCGTTCTCGTGGGCGATCGGATCGCTGTGGTCCCGCAAGGCGCCCTTGCCGAAGCGCCCGTTCGTCGGTGTCGGCATGGAGATGCTCGCGGGCGGCGTCGCGCTCGGCGTGGCGGGGATCCTGGCCGGCGAGCTCGGGCGGGTCGACGTGTCGAGGTTCTCGCGGGCGTCGCTGCTCGGCCTGCTCTACCTCATCGTGTTCGGCTCGTGGATCGGGTTCACGGCGTACCTGTGGCTCCTCCGGGTCGCGCGGACCTCGCTCGTCTCGACGTACGCGTACGTGAACCCGGTCGTCGCCGTGTTCCTCGGATGGTTGATCCTGGACGAGCAGGTCGGCCTTCGCACGCTCGTCGCGGGCGGGGTGATCGTGGCCTCGGTCGCGCTCATCATCTCGGCCGGTGGAGTCGCCCGCGAGGTCGAGCTCGAGCTAGAGGTGCTCGAGGAGCCGAGGCCGGGCGTCGAACCCGATCGCGCCCTCGAGGGCGTGCGCGACACCGAGCAGCAGGTGCTCGCCGAGGACGGGCGCCGTGAGCTGGAGCCCGACGGGTAGCCCGGCCTCGTCCAGGCCGCTCGGGATCGAGATCGCCGGCACGCCGGCCAGGTTCGCCGGGATCGTGAACAGGTCGTTCAGGTACATCGCGAGCGGGTCGTCCACCTTCTCGCCGATCCTGAAGGCGGTCGTCGGCGAGGTCGGCGAGACGAGCACGTCGAACGACGCGAACGCCTCCTCGTAGTCCCGGATGATGAGCGTGCGCACCTTCTGCGCCTGCCCGTAGTAGGCCTCGTAGTACCCGGCCGAGAGCGCGTACGTGCCGAGCATGATCCGGCGCTTGACCTCGTCGCCGAATCCGGCGCCGCGGGTTCGCGACATCATCTCGACCGAGTCCTCGCCGTCGACCCGCAGGCCGTACCGCACACCGTCGTAACGCGCGAGGTTCGAGGAGGCCTCGGACGGCGCGATGAGGTAGTAGGCCGAGAGCGCGTAGTCCGTGTGCGGCAACGAGACCTCGCCGACATCCGCGCCGAGGTCCGAGAGCGCGTCGACCGCCGCGCGCACGCTGTCGCGCACACCGGGCTGGACGCCGTCTCCGAACGCCTCGCCCACCACGCCGACCCGCAGGCCGCGGACGTCGCGCTCCAGGCCGTCGGTGTAGTCGCGCGGGGCCTCGTCCAAGCTCGTGGCGTCCATCGGATCCCGCCCTGCAACGGCCGAGAGCAGCGTCGCCGCGTCCCGCACGCTCCGCGTGAACGTCCCGACCGTGTCGAGCGAGGACGCGAACGCGATGAGCCCGTACCGGCTGATGAGCCCGTACGTCGGCTTCAGCCCGACGACGCCGCAGAGCGACGCCGGCTGCCGCACCGAGCCACCCGTGTCCGTGCCGAGCGCCCAGATCGCCTCCCCCGCCGCCACCGCGGCCGCCGAGCCGCCGCTCGAGCCCCCCGGCACCATGTCGAGGTCCCAGGGGTTGTGCACCGGCCCGAACGCCGAGTTCTCGTTCGAGGAGCCCATGGCGAACTCGTCGCAGTTGGTCTTGCCGAGCAGCACCGCGCCCGCCGCCGAGAGCCGGCTCCACGCCGTGCAGTCGTACGGCGGCACGTACGTCTCGAGGATCCGGGAACCGCACGTCGTGCGGATGCCGCACGTGGTGAGCACGTCCTTCAGCGCGATCGGGATGCCCGTCGTCGCGGGCGCTTCGCCCGCGGACACCCGTTCGTCCGCGGCCGCGGCCTGCTCGCGGGCGAGGTCGTCGGTCCGCGTGAGGAAGGCGCGGACGCGCTCGTCGACGTCGTCGATGCGCCGGGCACACGAGGCCACGATGTCGGCGCTCGAGGTCTCGCCGGCTCGGAGCCGGGCGCCGAGCTCCGAGGCCGTGAGGTCGCAGAGCTCGGTCACTCCACCTCCACGATGCGCGGCACGCGGAACCGGTCGCACTCGGTGGCGGGGGCGTTCGAGAGCGCGTCGGCCGTCGAGATCGACGGGCGCGGCTCGTCGGCGCGCAGGACGTTCGCCCGCGGGATCGCCGAGGCGGTCGGCGGCACGTCGGCCGTCGCCACCTCCCCGACCTTCGCCGCGTGCTCGAGGATCAGCCCGAGCTGCGCCTTCAGCCGCTCCTTCTCCGCGTCGGTGAGCTCCAGTCGCGCGAGCCGCGCGACGTGCTCGATGTCGATCTCGACCGGCATGGCCCCGAGTCTAGCGGTCGGGTCCTGCGAGCAGATCGGCGGCGAGCTCGGGGGTGACCTCCATCAGGCCCTGGTCACCGAGCCGTCGGAGGAGCTCCGCCCAGCCGGGGTCCGCGGGCAGCGCGACCGCGAGCGCCCGGCGAGCATCCTCGAGTCGGCCGTGCAGGCCGAGCGAGATCGCCGTCCAGAACGCGATCTCCGGGTTGTCCGGCACGGCGGCCATCGCGACCTGCCGTTCGGCGAACGAGCCGTCGAGGTCGCCCGCGAGCTCCATATCCTCGGCGGCCCCGAGGCGGTCGTACGCGCGCTGGAGCTCGAGCAGGCGCCGGAGCTCGGGCAGCGGGGCCGGGTGGTCGTCGACGCGCAGGTCGACGAGCACGTCCTCCCAGGGGCGCTCGGTGGACTCGGCCCGCACGATGAGGATCCGGGCGGCCTGGCGGCCGCGGATGTCGCCCCCCTCGGCCTCGGCCGCCTCGAGGGCGACGAGCAGCCGCTCGGCCAGCGGGCCGCTCGAGCCGGCGAACGCGACGTGCATCGCGTCCCAGACGGTGTCCCGGCGCATCATGTTCGCCTGGCACGAGAAGCCCTCGGCGGCCCGGTGGCCGGCGTCGCGGATGCAGCTCGAGCCCGTGTGCGCGGCCGTCCGGCCGTCGCGGTCGACCATCGCGACCTGGCGGTGCTCGCGATCCCCGTCGGCCTCGGAGGCGCTCCGCGAGCGCCTCCGAGGCCGAGCGCCCCGAACGCAGGAGCTCGAGACCGAGCGGACCGTGGTCGATGAGCACCGTCGCCTGCGTCGCCACGGCGCCGACCCCCGCCTGTGCCCAACACACCAGCCCGGCCGCGAACCAGTGCGACTGGACCGCCGCGCCGAACTCCCCCGTCTGCGGGTCTCTCGCCACGATCGAATACGTCATCGCCCCGCCCTCCGCCGGAACTCCGCCTCGTCGACGATCTCCACGCCGAGCTGCTCGGCCTTCGCGAGCTTCGAACCCGGGTTCTCCCCCGCCACCACGAAGTCCGTCTTCTTGGACACGCTCGACGCGACGCGCGCGCCCGCCGCCTGAGCGAGCTCCGTCGCCTCCTCGCGCGACAGCCCTTCGAGCCCGCCGGTGAGGACGAGCGTCGTCCCGGCGAGCGGCCCCGTCGCCGGCGACGTCTCGGGCGCCTCGTCCGCCATCCGCACGCCGGCCGAGCGGAGCTTCGCGAGGAGCCGCCGGTTCGCCGGGTCGTGGAACCACGCGTGCACGCTCTCGGCGATCGCCGGGCCGATCTCGGGGACGTCGTCGATCTGCTCCGCGTTCGCGGCCGCGATGGCGTCGATCGAGCCGAACGCCCGAGCGAGCACCTGCGCGACGTGCTCACCGACGTGCCGGACGTTGAGCGCGACGAGCAGGCGCCACACGGGCTGGTCCTTCGAGCGCTCGATCGAGTCGAGCAGGTGCGCGATCGACCGGTCCGCGAACCCCTCGAGCTGCGCGAGGTCCTCGGCGGTGAGCGTGAAGATGTCGCCGGGGTCCTTCACCAGGCCCCGCTCGAGGAGCTGGAACCCCGTCACGTAGCCAAGCCCCTCGATGTCCATCCCGCCGCGCGAGGCGAAGCTGAAGAGCCACTCGACGTTTCGGCTCGGGCAGGCAGCGTTCGGGCAACGGTGGTCGGCCTCACCCTCGGCCCGCACGAGGGCGGTCCCGCACGACGGGCACGACGACGGGAAGCGCCAGATCCTCGCGCCCCGCTTGCGCTTGGACAGCACCGGACCGACGATCTCGGGGATCACGTCGCCCGCACGGCGGACGATGACCGTGTCGCCCTCGCGGACGTCTTTGCGGCGCACCTCGTCCTCGTTGTGGAGCGTCGCGTACGTGACGGTGACGCCGCCGACGACCACCGGCTCGAGGACGGCGAACGGCGTGACCTTTCCGGTGCGGCCGGTGTGGACGTCGATGCGCCGCAGCACGGTCGTCCGCTCCTCGGGCGGGAACTTGTAGGCGATCGCCCACCGAGGAGCGTGGCTCATCGCGCCGAGCTCGTCCTGGTGCGCGATCCGGTCCGCCTTCACGACGACGCCGTCGATCTCCCAGTCGACCGTGTGCCGGTGCCGCTCCCAGTGCTCGAGGTATCGAAGGACCCCGCCGAGGTCCGCCTCGACCTCGCCCGTCGGCGCGACCGGGAGACCGGCGTCGCGGCACCACGCGAGGAACCCCGAGTGCGACTCGAAGCGGATGCCGTCGGCGAACCCGAACGAGTGCACCCAGAGCGCGAGCGGCCGGCTCGCGCTCACCTTCGGGTCCTTCTGGCGGAGCGAGCCCGCCGCCGCGTTCCGCGGGTTCGCGAAGGGGCGCTGCTCGGCGGAGGTGAGCTCCTCGTTCAGGCGCTCGAACGCCTTCACCGGAAGGTAGATCTCGCCGCGGACCTCGAGGAGCGCGGGAGGCTCGCGCACGCCGAGCCGCCGCGGGACCGAGCGCACCGTCCGGACGTTCGCCGTGATGTCCTCGCCGATCCGGCCGTCGCCGCGGGTCGCGCCCTTCACGAGCACGCCCCGCTCGTACGTGAGCGCGACCGCCACCCCGTCGATCTTCAGCTCGCACGAGTACGCCACGCCGGCGCCCACGCCGCGCTCGACCCGCCCGGCCCATGCCTGCAGCTCCTCGGGCGAGAACGCGTTGTCGAGCGAGAGCATCCGCGCTCGGTGCTCGACGGGGGCGAACAGGTCGGCCGGGGCCATGCCGACGCGCTGCGTCGGGCTGTCCGGCGTCGCGAGCTCGGGGAAGCGCTCCTCGAGCTCCTTCAGCTCCCGCATGAGCTCGTCGTACTCGGCGTCGGAGATCTCGGGCTCGTCCAGAACGTGGTAGCGGTAGGCGTGGTGGTTGAGCTGCTCCCGCAGCTCCTCGACCCGGAGCTTGGCCGCCGCGCGCTCGCGCTCGCCGGCCATCTAGGCCGCGATCTCCACGCCGCCCGCGACCCCGATGTGATCCCCCGAGATCACGACCCCGCCGATCACGCCCGGCACCTTGCGCAGGTACGCGAGCGCGAGGTGGAAGCCGTCGGCCTTCGGCACGATGGCCTGCACGCCGGCCGCGGCGGCGTCGGCGAGCATGCACGAGTCCGCGAGCACGGCGAGCCCGTCGAGCGCGACCTTGCCCCGACCCATCCCCGTCGCGATGCCCACGCCGCCCCGGCGCGGCTGCACGACGATCGCGAGCCCGGCCTCCAGCCCGGTGTGGATCGTGATCTTCTGCCGCTTGCGCGCCACGATGAAGAAGTCGCCGCCGCAGCTCACCGTGACCTCGTCGAGGTCCCGCGCGAGGAACCGCCCCACGTAGTCGGTCACCGCTCCCTGGAACGAGAACATCGGCCCGACGCCCGCCTTCGCGGAGGCGGCGATCATCTCGCGCACGATCTCGGGCGCATCCTCGGGGACCTCGATCGGCCGCTTGCTCGTCCGGATCGCCGGGTTCCGCAGGGTATAGGCGTGCAGCTGCTCCCAGAACGACAGGGCGGCCGCGCGGGACTCCTCGCTGAGGTCGGTCCCGGCGGTGATGTGCAGCACCATGTCCTGGACCTGGATCTCGAAGCTGCGCGGTTTGCGCTTCAGGATCTTCACGCCGGCGGGACCTCCACCGGCCGATGATAACGAGCCCCGCCGACGACCCACGCCGGCGGGGCTCGAAGCCGGGGAGCGGGGCCCTCCCTCGACCCCCTCAGGTCAGGGTGTCAGGGCGTCAGCGCGGCGTCGGACGCGGCTTGGTCCAGGTCCGTGAGCCACGCCTCAACCCCCTTGCCGTCCTTCACGTGCCAGACGTGGACGCTGCCCCCGCGGTGGGGGTGGGGCTGCTCCCACCACTGCGTCACGAGCACGACCACATGGTCGTCGTTCGCGACGACGTCGTGGATCTCCTGCCCGAAGGTCCCGGCGGTGAGCTCGAAGAGCTTGCCGAAGTTCGCGAACACCGCCTCGGCGCCGACCTGATCGCCCGACAGCGGGTTCGACCCCGGCGCGTGCCAGACGATATCGGGCGAGAAGAGCTCGCCCACCTTGCCCATGTCCCCGGCCGCGAAGGCCGCGTACCCGGCCCGGATGAGGGCCGCGTTCGGATGCTCAGCCATCTCTCTCTCCCTCCCACCAACGGACAGAGCCCGAACGTTACCCAGCGGCCTCGCCGCACGCAACCGGGAGCGGGTCAGCGGAGCGACTCGACGATGCGACCGCCGCCGAGGAGCTCCTCGCCCCGGTACGCGACGACGCTCTGGCCGGGCGCGACACCGCGCTGCGGGGAGCGGAACATGACGCGCAGGCTGGCGCCGTCTGCCTCGAGCACACCGGGCACGTCCTCGCCGCGGTAGCGGATCCGGACGTCGGCCTCGAATGGCCCGGTCGAGGGCGGTTCGCCCGCCACCCACGAGACGCGGTCGGCGACCAGGCCACGGCGGGCGAGCAGCTCGCCCGGTCCGACGACGACGCGGTTCGCGGGCGCGTCGACCTCGAGCACGTACGCGGCCTCGTGTCCGGAGACCCCCAGCCCTCGCCGCTGCCCGACCGTGAAGGCCGCGGCCCCGCGGTGGTGCGCGAGCACCCGGCCCTCGGCGTCGACGACCTCGCCCTCGCGCATCAGGTCGGGCGCGATGCTCCGCAAGAACGCGCCGGCGTCGCCGCTCGGCGCGAAGCAGAGCTCCTGTGAGTCCGGCTTCGATGCGACCGGCAGGCCGAGGCGCTCGGCAACGCGGCGCGTCTCGACCTTCGGCAGGCCGCCCACGGGGAAGAGCGACCTCGCGAGCTCACGCTGCCCGAGCATGTGGAGCATGTACGACTGATCCTTCGAGCGGTCCGCGCCGCGGAGGAGACGCCACCGCCCGTCGTCGCACGCCGTCCGGACGTAGTGGCCGGTCGCGACGGAGTCGATGCCGAGCTCGTCGGCCCGCCGCAGGAACGCGCCGAACTTGATCTCGGCGTTGCAGCGAGCGCACGGGTTCGGCGTCCGACCAGCCGCGTGCTCGGCCACGAAGTCGTCGATCACGTGCTCGTCGAACTCGAGGGTCATGTCGGCGATCTCGAACGGGAAGCCCGCGATGCGCGCGACGGCCTCGGCGTCGGCTCGGGCGGCCGGACCGCAGCACCCGTGCTCGACCCCCTCGAGGTGCACCAGGCGCAGGTGGGAGCCGAGCACCTCGTACCCCTGCTCGAGGAGCAGGCACGCCGCGACCGAGGAGTCCACACCCCCCGACATCGCCACGAGCACCGAGCCCTTGGTTCCCATCGACGTCCGATGCTACGCGCTCGCGGGCGCCCGAACGCCCGGCGCCGCCGGGTATCCTTCACCCCGTCCCGACCTGCGAGGCGGTGCGCATGAACGTCGTTGTGCTCGCGAAGTACGTGCCCGATCCCGCGGGCACGCCGAAGCTCGGAGAGGACCTCCTCGTGCAGCGGGAGGGGACGGACGGCACGCTCGACCCCGGCGACGAGTACGCCGTCGAGGCCGGCCTGCAGGCCGTCGAGGCGAACGGGGGCGAGGTCACCCTCGTCTCGATGGGCCCGGAGATCGCGATGGGCGCGGTCCGCAAGGGCCTGTCGATGGGCGCGCACAAGGGCGTGCTCGTCACCGACCCCGCGCTCCGCGGCGCCGACACACTGGCGACCGCGAAGGTCCTCGCGGCTGCGATCTCGCGCGAGCCCTTCGACCTCGTCCTCACCGGCTCGGAGTCCACGGACGGCTACACGGGCACGCTGCCGATGGCCGTCGCCGGGCTCCTCGGCATCCCGAGCCTCACGTTCGCGCGCAAGCTCGAGCTCGCCGAGGGCACCGCGCGGATCGAGCGCCAGACCGACCTCGGCTACGACGTGCTCGAGAGCGCCCTGCCCGCGCTCGTCAGCGTCACGGGCGCGGCGGCCGAGCCGCGGTACGCGACGCTGAAGGGCATCATGTCCTCGAAGTCCAAGCCGGTGGAACAGCTCACGCTCGCCGACCTCGGGCTCTCGGCGGCGGAGGTGGCGCCGTCCCAGCGGGTCCTCGCGGTGACCCAAGCGGTCGTCCGCGGTCCGGGCGAAATCGTCGAGGGCGACGGCGCCGTGGCCCGCATCGCGGACTTCCTGGCCGAGGCGAAGGTGATCTGAGATGACGACGATCTGGGTCTACGCGGAGGTCGGACCGGATGGTCCCGCGAGCTCGGCGCTCGAGCTCCTCACGAAAGCCCGCGCGCTCGGCGACACGGTCGCGGCGGTCGCGCTCGGACCGGGCGCGACGGCGGCCGCGGTGGCACTCGGCGAGCATGGCGCGCAGACGGTCTACGCGAGCGACGACGAGGTCTACGGGGAGGTCGTCGGCCAGGCGGCCGCCCATGCACTCGCCGAGCTCGCGCACGCGCACGCACCCGACCTCATCTTGTTCCCCACCTCGCACGAGGGGCGAGACGTCGCCGGGCGCTTGCAGGCGATGACCGGCTCGACGCTCATGAGCAACGCCACGGACGTCCTCGCGCCGGACCGTGCCGTCACGCAGATCTTCGGCGACACGCAGATCGTCGAGGTGGCTCTCGAGGGCGCCGGTCCGAGGCTCGTGCTCGTGCGCCCCAAGTCCTTCGCCGCCGCGCCCACGGGCGGAACGGCGGAGGTCGTCGCCGTCGACGTGGTGGTCCCCGACGAGCACCGGCGCGCTCGGCGCGTCGAGCGCCACGCGGAGGCCGCCGCCGGCCCGAAGCTCGAGGAGGCACGCGTCGTGATCTCGGGAGGCCGGGGGCTCCAGGACCCGGCCAACTTCTCGCTGCTCGAGCGCCTCGCCGGCGCGATCGGTGGAGCCGCGGTCGGCGCCACGCGCGCTGCGGTCGACGCGGGGTGGGTGCCCTACGGCCAGCAGATCGGCCAGACCGGCAAGACCGTGAAGCCCGAGGTCTACATCGCCGTGGGCATCAGCGGGGCGACCCAGCACGTCGTCGGCATGAAGGGCTCGCGGCGCATCGTGGCCATCAACAAGGACCGCGACGCGCCGATCTTCGGCCTGGCCGACCTCGGCGTCGTGGGCGACGCGCTCGCCTTGGTCCCGAAGCTCCTCGAGGAGATCGAGCGCCGCCGGGGCTCCGCGTAGCCGAGGGCTGGACGGCGCGCCCCGACCGGGAGACGCTGACACCGTGATCCTCGCGCGCTTCGACGACCTCACACGCGGGGCCGAGCGCTCCTTCCGCCTCGAGGAGCCGGTCGGCGTGCTCGAAGCCAGGCGCCCCTCCGAGGTTGCCGGCGTCCTGGAGGCCGCCGAGGCCGCAGCTTCCCGAGGCCTGTGGGTCGCCGGCTTCGTGGCCTACGAGGCCGCCCCGGGGCTGGATCCCTCCCTCGCCGTCAGGGCGCCGGAGGCCGGCGACCCCTTCGCCGAGCTCCCGCTCGCCTGGTTCACGCTCTTCGCTCGGCGCGAGGACGCCCCGGCCCTCGAACCGGTCCGCGCCGACGACGCGACCACGCCGCAGGGGGCATCGCCCTGGCGCCCGTCGGTCTCGCGCGCGATCTACGACGCCGCGATCGCCAGGATCCGCGAGGCCATCTCGGCCGGCGACACGTACCAGGTCAACCACACGTTCCGGCTCGACGCGACGATCGAGGGCGACGACCGCGGTCTGTACCGGGACCTCGGTCTCGCGCAGCGCGGCGGGTACGCCGCGTACCTGTCGACCGGGCGCTACCACGTGCTCTCGGCCTCGCCGGAGCTGTTCTTCCGCCTGGACGGCAACCGCATCACCGCGCGCCCGATGAAGGGCACCGCGCCCCGAGGCCGGTGGCTCGAGGAGGACGAGGCGAACCTGGCCCGCCTCGTCGCCTCGAGGAAGGACCGCGCCGAGAACGCGATGATCGTCGACCTGCTCCGCAACGACATCGGCCGGATCGCCGTCCCCGGCGGGGTCACCTGGGACGAGCTGTTCCACGCGGAGCGCTACGAGACCGTCTGGCAGCTCACCTCGACCATCGAGGCCGAGCTCCGCCCCGCGACCCGAATCCTCGAGGTCTTCCGCGCGCTCTTCCCGAGCGGATCGGTCACCGGGGCTCCGAAGGTCGCCACGATGCGCATCGTCGCCGAGCTCGAGGACTCCCCTCGCGGTGTCTACTGCGGCACGATCGGCTACCTCGCGCCGTCCGGATCGGGCGAGCCGAGAGCGAACTTCAACGTCGCGATCCGTACGGTGGTCGTCGACACCACGTCCCACCTCGCGCGGTACGGCGTCGGTGGCGGCGTGACGTTCGACTCCTCGGCCGCAGGCGAGTACGAGGAGGCGCTCGCGAAGGCCCGGGTGCTCTCCACCGCACGCCCCGCCTTCGGCCTGTTCGAGACCCTGCGGTGGAGCGCCGACGAGGGCTTCGCGCACCTGCCCGAGCACCTCGAGAGGATCGCGGCCTCGGCCCGCTACTTCGGGTTCGGGTTCGATGCCGAGCTCGTGGCGACCGAGCTCGAGAGGGCGGTGGCTGCGCTCGACCGGTCCGAGGCCCGCGTCCGCCTCCAGCTCGAGCGCGACGGCACCTTGACGACCGAGCTCGCAGACGTGCCGCCGGCATCCGCGGGCCCGGTCCGCGTCGCCCTCGACGACGAGCCCGTGGATCCGCAGGACATCTGGCTGTTCCACAAGACGACCCGGCGCGCGGCATACGACCGCCGCACGGCGAAGCGGCCGGACGTGGACGACGTCGTCCTGGTGAACACGCTCGGCGAGGTCACCGAGACGACCATCGCGAACCTCGCCGTCCGGCTGGGCGGGGCCTGGGTGACGCCCCCGCGCGAGAGCGGGCTCCTGCCCGGGACCTACCGGCAGGTGCTCATCCGCGAGGATCGCCTGGTCGAGCGCCCGGTCACGGTGGGCGAGCTGCTCGGAGCCGAGGCGGTCGCACTCGTGAGCTCCGTGCGCGGATGGCGCGAGGTCGAGGTCGTCCCGTGAGACACCCTTTGTCAACCACCATCGCGTCACGCGGCCTGGGTCGTCCTTCCG
>CAYUSA010000038.1:0-27425 GCA_964447335.1 uncultured Actinomycetes bacterium | reverse complement strand
CGATGACGCGCGAGCGCGGCGACCGCGTCGAGCGCATCGGCGACGACATCTTCGTGACGAACCCCGAGCGCCTGGAGCGCGGTCTGCGCGAGGGTGTCGCGAACGCGATCCTCATCAAGGTGAACCAGATCGGCACGCTCACCGAGACGCTCGACACCGTCGCGCTCGCGACGCGGAACGCGTACCGCTCGATGTTCAGCCATCGCTCGGGCGAGACCGAGGACAGCACCATCGCCGACCTCGTCGTGGCGACGAACGCCGGGCAGATCAAGAGCGGCGCGCCCGCGCGCGCCGAGCGCACCGCGAAGTACAACCGGCTGCTCCGGATCGAGGAGGAGCTCGGCGACACCGCCCGCTACGCCGGCCCCGGAGCGATCCGGAGCGGCCGGTGAGCGCGGGCACGCGGACCCTCGGGCGCGATCGACCCCGTCTCACCGGCCGAGCCGCCGGGCTGATGGTCGTCGTGGCGCTCCTCGGGGTCCTCGCGCTCGTGCCGGCACGGCAGTACATCGAGCAGGCAGGCCGGATCGACCAGCTCGAGCGGCGGGCCGCCCAGCTCGAGCGGCAGAACGACGCGCTCATGGCCGAGATCGCCGCGCTCCACGAGCCCGTCGAGCTCGAGCGCCTCGCGCGCGAGTGCCTCGGCATGGTGCGCCCCGGCGAGATCGCGCTCGTCACCCCCGGCGACGGGTCGGCCTCGACCGACTGCTGAACCCTCGCCGCACGCGCTCAGCGCCACCTCCACGGTCGTATTGACGGCCCGAACGAGCCGATGGGATAGTGGCCGCCCCGGGCTCGCCGCAGCGTGCGGCGCCCGCGAACCGAGGAAGAAGGGGTCGAGCTGGCGGATCTGGAGGTTGGCGCGGTCATCGAGGGGACCGTCACCCGCATCACGCCCTACGGGGCGTTCCTCACACTTGAAGGCGGGAAGATCGGGCTGGTCCACATCTCCGAGATCGACCGCAACTACGTCAAGGACGTCCACGACCACCTCCGCGAGAGCGACGTCGTCCAGGCGAAGGTCCTCGCCATCAAGGAGGACGGCAAGATCGACCTCTCGATCAAGGCCCTGCAGGACCCGCCGCCCCAGCGGCAACGCCGCGGTAGCGACCCTGACTTCGAGGCGCGCCTGAAGAAGTTCATGCGCCAGAGCGAGGAGCGTCAGGTGGACTTCAAGCGCTCCGTCGAGCACAAGCGCAAGTAGCGCCCCCCCGTGGGCGAGCTCCGCGGCAGCGACATCTCCGTCGTCCGAGCGCAGCTCGGCCGCGAGCCGACGACATCCTTCACCGTCGTCGCTCGCTGCCCGGACGGCCATCCCCTCGTCATCCGCAACGACCCGGTGGATGCGCATGGATGGCCGTTCCCGACGCTCTTCTGGCTCACGTGCCCGACGGCGGTCAAGGCCGTCTCGCGCCTCGAGTCGGCCGGCGCCATCGCCCGCTTCAACGAGCACGCCGAGGCCGACACGACCTTCGCCGCCGCGCTCGTCGCCGCTCATGAGGCGTACGCGGCCGAGCGCGCCCGCTCCGCGCTAGGCCGCGCGGACGCGGTTCCCGCGGCCGCGAGCGGCGGGGTCGGGGGCACGCGGACCGGCGTGAAGTGCCTGCACGCGCACTACGCGAACCACCTCGCCGGTGGCGAGGACCCTGTCGGCGCCTGGGTCGGCGCCGAGATCGAGCCGGTGCACGAGGAGCGCGCCGGCCGCATCGCGGCGATCGACCAGGGGACGAACTCGATCCGTCTGCTCGTGGCCGAGCCCGACGAGCGGGGCGGTTTCCGTGATCTCGCGCGGGACATGGTGATCACGCGGCTCGGACGGGATGTCGACCGGACCGGACGGATCGCTCCGGACGCGTTGCGCCGCACGGTGGACGTGCTGGCGATGTACTGCCGCCGGGCTCGCGCCCTCCACGCGGAACGCATCCGGGTCGGCGCGACGAGCGCCGTGCGAGAGGCTTCGAACCGCGAGGGGTACGAGCGTGCCGTGCTCGAGCACGCCGGCTCGCCGCTCGAGGTGATCACCGGGGAGCACGAGGCCGCGCTCTCCTTCCTCGGGGCGACCGCGGCGCTGGAGGTCGAGGGCGCCGAGCCGCCGTACCTGGTCCTGGACATCGGGGGCGGCTCAACCGAGCTCGTCGTCGGCGACGGCGAGCCGACCGCGGCGATCTCGACGCCGTTGGGGAGCGTGCGTCTCACCGAACGCTTCCTCACCGCCGACCCACCTGCCATCGAGGAGCTCGGCGCCATGGCCGCCTCGGTCGAGATCGTCCTGGACGCCGTGCAGGACGCGTTGCCGGCGCGCGAGGCTCGCACCTTCGTCGCCGTCGCCGGCACCGCGACCACCGTGCAGGCGATCTCGCTCCGCCTCCCCTTCTACGATCCCGAGCGCATCCACCGGACGTGGATGAGCCTCGAGGAGGCCGAGCGGGTGTTCCACGAGTTCGTCGCGATGACGGACGCCGAGCGGGCGACGCTGCCGGTCATGGCGCCCGGACGCGGCGACGTGATCGTCGCGGGGGCGCTCGTGCTCACCCGGGCGATGCGTCGCTTCGGCTTCGATCGCGCCCTCGTGTCCGAGACCGACATCCTGGACGGTCTCGCGTTCGAGATGCTCGCCGTCCGGTAACCTTGCGGGCCGTGCCCACCCGCAAGAGCCGGAACCGTCAACTCGCGAGGCAGCACGCTCGTCGAACGGCGGAGCGGCGCAGCCAGCAGCGCCGCAAGAGCACCGCGATCGCGGTCGCAGCGGTCGTCGGCACCCTCGGTGTGGTCATCGCGTTCCTCGCGTTCGTGGTGAACGGCGACGAGACGCCGCCGGCCGCCTCCCCGAGCACGACGCCTTCGGTCTCGGCCACGCCGTCGGCGACGGTCTCGGCCCAGCCGGGGGTGCAGACGGGCACTGTCGACCCCGAGCCCGGCCCGAAGCAGGTCGCGTGCGGCGCCGACGTCCCACCCGGCGCCCTGAAGCCGAAGCCGCAGTTCGCCGCCCCGGCGCAGGTGCTCGGTGAGCTCCAGGGCAAGACGATCACGGCGACCCTGCAGACCTCGTGCGGGGACATCGTGATCGAGCTCCTGGCCGACCAGGCGCCCCAGACGGTGAACTCCTTCGTGTTCCTCGCGCAGCAGGGCTACTTCGACGGGCAGCGGATCCATCGCCTGGACACGAGCATCGACGTCCTGCAGGGCGGCGACCCGACCGGCACCGGCAGCGGCGGCCCGGGCTACTCGATCCCCGACGAGCTCACCGGGGACGAGCGCTACGCCCCCGGCGTCTTCGCGATGGCCAACGCCGGCCCCGGCACCGGCGGCAGCCAGTTCTTCCTCATCACCGGCAGCGACGGTCACCTGCTGGACGACCAGGGCCTGTGGACGATCTTCGGCAACGTGGTCGAGGGCCTCAACGTCGCGCAGACGATCCAGGAGCTGCCCATCGCGGACGAGGCGGCCGCGGCCCAGGGCGACCTGAGCGGCCAGCAGCCCGCGCAGGCGGTCTACATCGAGAAGGTCACCATCTCCGCGAAGTAGGCTCGTCTCCCAGCCCGGGTGTCGGAACTGGCAGACGACGGCGCCTTAAAAGCGCTTGTCCCGCGAGGGACGTGTGGGTTCGAATCCCACCCCGGGCACCGATGTCGTCGAAGTGTGGAACCCGCAGAGGGTCGTGCAGCGGAACGGCCGCGTCATCCGGACGCATCGCTGCTCGATGAAGGCCGGGGTCCAGGCTCTGGATCCTTCGTCGGTGAGCAGTACCGTCGGGGTCCTTCGCCGTCGGCATCTTGTCCCTCAGTTCCCGGACGCCAGCCCGCATGTTCTTCTCGATGTCGAGGTCTTGGTGCTCAGCCCACAGCGCCCAACTTCGAGGACGCCTTGATCGCTGAGCTGAGCCACAGCTTGGCGTTCATCTCGCGCTGATAGAACCGCTGAAGCTGATAGAACCGCTGAAGCGGTGGTCGACGGCGCCAGCATGAGCTATCTGGGCGCAGTTGGGTAGATCGCCGCGCTTGAACCGAACCAGCGCCGCCAAAGGGAATATCGGAATAAGAGGGAAGATATTGCCGCTTAGACGCTCTAAGCGATAACATAAGCCCTGTTATGGCGAAGAATTCGAATTGGCCTACTCCGATCCCGGTGCAGCGCGCCCTCCGCCAGCTTGGCGAAGACATCGTCACCTGGCGGAAGCTGCAACGGCTCACGGCTGCCCAGGTCGCGGACCGTGCGGGAGTCGACGTGAAGACCCTTCGTAGCTTGGAGCACGGGGAGGGATCAGCCAGCCTCGAGAACACCCTTCGAGTAGCCCGCGCCATCGGGGTGCTGGACAAGCTTGCTGCCTCGCTTGACCCCTACGCCACAGATGTCGGGCGCCTCCGGACCGGGGAGAGGCTGCCGGCTCGGGTAAGGCCATCGCGGTCTTGACATGGCTGAGCAAGCGATCGAAGTTGTTGTTGCGATCGACCACGAGGACTTGCTCGCCGGCCGCTTGTTCTCCCATCGCCGAGGAGGCCGTGAGTCGGCGTCGTTCGTGTATGACGCTTCCTACCTGGCGCGCCCGGAATCGTACGCGCTAGACCCCTCGTTGCCGCTGGTGCAGGGCGCGCTGCAAACGCCTGTCGGCCTTCACATGTTCCGAGCTTTCGCGGATGCCGCACCAGACCGATGGGGGCGCGCCTTGATCACGCGCGCAGAAAAGCGACGCGCGACCGCCGGGGGAACGACACCTCGTACCCTCGGGGAGATCGAGTTCCTGCTAGGCGTGCGGGACGACCTCCGACAGGGGGCACTCCGCTTTCGCGATCCAGCCACGGGTTCTTTCCTTGCCAGTGATGACGCTGGCGTTCCCCAACTCACTGGCCTTGCGAGGCTGGTTCGAGCCGCTGAGCACCTCGAGGTGGATGAGGAGACGGAGGATGAACTTCGAGACCTTCTTCGCGGGGGCAGTTCACTCGGTGGGGCGAGACCGAAGGCACATGTGATCGACCGCTTGGGCCAGGTCGCGATCGCGAAGTTCCCCAGTACCCGGTACGACGCATGGAACGTGACAGCCTGGGAGGGCGTGGCGCTTGATCTCGCCCGCCAGGCAGGTGTCCGTGTTCCTGATTGGCAGCTTCTGCACATAGCCGACCGGAGTGTGCTGGTCGTCAAGCGCTTCGATCGGGACGGTGACCGCCGGATCGGCTATGCCAGCGCGATGACGATGCTCGAGGCTAGCGATGGTGATGTCGGCAGCTACCTCGACATCGTTGCGGTGATCGAGCAGACCTCCCCCCAGGCAACGGATGACCTACACGAGCTATGGAGGCGGATCGCCTTTGGCATCCTCATCTCGAATACCGACGATCACCTTCGGAACCACGGTTTCCTGCATGTTGACGCAAGCGCATGGGCTCTTTCGCCGGCCTTCGACCTGAACCCGGATCCCGCGCCAGGCCCGAAGCATCTGAGCACGACTATCGATGGCTACGGGAGAGCGGCAAGTATCCAGACCCTCATGTCGGTGGCTCCCTTCTTTCGCCTCGACGAGGAAGACGCGCTCGATGTGTTGGGAGAGGTTCTTGTCGCGACGCTCCGCTGGAGAGACGCCGCCGCTGCTGGCGACATACCGCCGACCGAGATCAACGACATGGCTTGGGCATTCGAGCACGGGGAAACGGACGTAGCTCAGGACCTCACGGGCGGCTAGACCACCTGGCTCCTTGCCCCATGCGACAGGCGCCCACCCCGGGCACCGTCAGTCGGGCACCGAGGTGTGCCTGCGACGGCCGAGCTCTTCGATGAGGTCCGCCGCCTTCGTCTTCCCGTCGCGGCGGCGGATCTCCTGGCTCTCGACGGCCATCCGAGCTCGGAGCGCGGTGTCCGCCAGCAGGCCGTCCACGGCTCCCCGCAGCTCGCGATCCTCGAACGCGTACGTCTCCAGGCGCACGCCGTATCCGAGCTCGTGCACGCGCTGGGCGTTGTCGTACTGATCCCAGAAGAGCGGCAGCACGATCAGCGGCTTGCCGAAGTGCCAGGCCTCGGTCGTCGTGTTGTTCCCGCCGTGCGTGATCACCAGGTCGACGAGCGGGATGATGCTCGTCTGCGGCACGCGGCTCTCGCCCCACATGTTGTCCGGCAGGTCGAAGTCCTCGGCGCGCGGTCCCTTCGAGACGATGTACCGATGCGGCGTGCGCCCGAGCACGTCGACGAGTCGCTTCATGAGCTCCACATCTGCCGAGCCGAGCGAGCCGAGCGACAGGTAGATCAGTCCGCCCTCGCCGCCACGCAGGTTCTCGGGCACCTCGAACGGATCCTCGGTCTCGCGCACGCTCGAGTCCAGGCGGTGCCACGTCGGCCCGAGTGGGCGCTCGCGCGCGTAATCGGCGATCTCCGGATAGACGGAGAGGTTCAGGTGCTCGGACTCGTGGATGAACTCGAGGTCGGGGAGCGGGGGCGCGCCGGCCTCGACGACGAACGCGTTGTAGGACTCCCAGACCTCGCGGTGCGTGCGTTCGTACTCGGCGCGGAAGTCGTCCCACGCCGATCGGTCGTCGATCGGATAGCCGCTGAAGGTCGGCGGGAGCGCGGGGTCCTTCATCTCGAGCGGGTTGCACGACATGATCCGCACCCACGGCGCGCCGTGCGTGAGGAGCGCGGGGAACGCGTTCACGTTGTCCTCGACGATCACGTCGGGCTCAGACTCGCCGAGGATCCGCTCGAGCTGCGGCTGGCAGTATCGCGCGCCGTCGATGAGCGACTCCCACACCGGCTTGATGAACGTGTCCAGTTGCTCGATGGTCGGCTTGCGGAACTCCGGCGCGGTCTCGGTGATGAAATCCGTCCAGAACTGGCCGGCGTCCTGGTCCCCCTCGGGCGGCGGCGCGAGATCCACCAGGTTCTCCTCGAACCCGAGCGGCTCGAGCCGTCCCTTCCACGATGCCTCGGCCGCGAACACCACGCGGTGCCCTCGCTGCTCGAGGACCTTCCCGATCCCGATGCAGTTGTTCGTCGGTCCGTACGCGCTCTCGGGCATGAACACGATCGTCAGGCGCTCGTCCGCCATCGGGTCCGCGACCTCCTCGCTCCGTCGGTGGCCGAAGGGTAGGCGATGCCGGACGCCGGTGCGCGTGACCGGGAGTCCGCCGATCGCGGTAAGGAACGTCCCCCGAACGGCCGATACCTATCCGAAAGGGGTCTCGGAGGTCCATGGCGGAGAGGATCCTGGTCGTCGACGACGACCCGGACATCGCGAAGTTCATCGAGGTCAATCTCGTGATGGCCGGGTACGAGGTCGTCGTCGCGTACGACGGCCGGGAGGCGCTGGACAAGGTCGCCGAGCGCCGTCCGGACCTCGTGCTGCTCGACATCATGCTGCCCACGATCGACGGCTTCGAGGTCGTCTCCGAGCTCCGCCGCAGGGCGCGGCTCACCGGGATGGCGATCATCGTGGTCTCGGCGCGCGGCCTGCCCGAGGACCGCCTGCGTGGTCTCGCGCTCGGCGTGGACGACTACATCGTCAAGCCGTTCGAGCCGGAGATCCTGCTCGCGCGGGTGCGGGCGGCGCTGCGGCGGCTCCACGAGATGCGCTCGCTCTCGCCGCTCACCGGCCTTCCCGGCACCGTCCTCATCGAGGAGGAGATCCGCCGGTATCTCGAGCGGGACGAGCCCTTCGCGCTCCTCTACACCGACCTGGACAACTTCAAGGCGCTCAACGACACGAAGGGCTGGGACGTCGGGAACCGGGTCATCCTCGCGGTGGCCGACGTGGTCGACCGTGCGGTCACGCGCTTCGCCGGCCCCGACGGTTTCGTCGGTCACATCGGCGGGGACGACTTCGTCGCGCTCGTGCCGGCCGAGGTCGCCGAGGAGGCCGCGCGCTGGATCTGCCGGCGCTTCGACGAGGAGGTCCGGGCCTTTTACGGTCCCGAGGAGCTCGAGCGTGGGTTCGTCGAGAGCACGGACCGGCGCGGGGAGCACGTCCGCTACCCGCTCGTGTCGGTCTCGGTCGGCGTCGCGACGACCGAGGTGCGCGCCTTCGCGAACTTCGGCGAGGTGGTCACCATCGCGACCGAGATGAAGCAAGCGGCGAAGCGCGCCGAGGGCTCCGGCTACGCCATCGACCGTCGCGCCGCCGGGCCTCCCGCGGCTAGCTGACGATCACCGTCCCGGTCATGTCGGCGTGGATCGAACAGTGGTAGGCGAACGTGCCCACCCGTCGGAACACCCTGCTGAAGGACTCCCCCGGGGCGAGGTTCCCCGAGTCCCACCGGCTCGTGTCCGATGTAGAGGTGTGTGTCGCGGCGCCGCGGTTGATCCACCGCACACGGGTGCCTCGCGCGACCTCGAAGGTGCGCGGCCGGAACCGGAAGTCGACGATCTTGACACGCTCCACCGTGCCTCGAGCGCCGTTCGCATCCGGCCGGTCGGTGCGATCGCCCGCCGAGGCCGGCACGGCGATCCCCGCCGCGAGCAGTCCCACGAGCGCCAAGGTCGCTGCCCTCCTCCTCATCGACACCCTCCCCGATCGACAGTGAAGTCACCATAGCTACCACGGTTGTTGAGATAGCGCTCGGGTCACCACCCCGTACCCTGGAGGCCATGGAACAGGAGACCGCCGGGCCGCCGGCGCCGCCGGCGCAGACCGGCGGGTTCGTGGATCGGACGTTCCGTTCGCTCCGCGTCCGCAACTTCCGGCTGTTCATCGCGGGTCAGCTGCTGTCGGGTGTCGGCACCTGGATGCAGTGGGTCGCGGCGCCCTGGCTCGTGCTCCAGCTCACGAACAGCGGGGTCGCGCTCGGGATCGACACGGCGCTCGGGGCGCTGCCGATCCTGCTCGTCGGGGCGTGGGGTGGGGTGCTGGCCGACCGGTTCGACAACCGCAAGATCCAGCTGTGGACGCAGTCGCTGTACGCGGTGCTCGCGTTCGTGCTCTTCGCGCTGGACGCGTCGGGCGTGGTGAGGGTCTGGCACGTGTACCTGCTTTCGTTCCTCACGGGGATCGTCGGGGCCGTGGACATGCCAACCCGCCAGTCCTTCTACCTCGAGATGGTCGGGACGAAGGACCTCACGAACGCGATGAGCCTGAACACCGCGACGTTCACGGGCTCGCGCATCCTCGGGCCGGTGATCGCCGGCGCGATGGTCGCCACGGTCGGCACCGCGCCGGTGTTCCTCGTGAACGGCATCACGTACCTCGCGGTGGTGGTCGCGCTCCTTTCGATGCGGGTCGGGGACTTCCACCGGCGCGAGCGCGTGGCGCGCGGTCGGGGCCAGATCCGCGAGGGCGTCCGTCACGCCTGGGATACGCCGGCTCTGCGGCTCCCGATGATCGTGATGGCCGTCGTGTTCACGCTGTCCTTCAACTTCGCCGTGCTCATCCCGCTCTTCGCCGTCCGGAGCTTCGACGGCGACGCCGGGACGTTCGCCGGGCTCCTCGCGCTCATGGGCGTCGGTTCGCTCGTCGGCGCCCTCGTGATGGCCGGGCGTTCCCAGGGATCGACGCCACGGTTGGTCGCCGTGTTCGCGGTCGTGCTCGGCGCGCTCTCGGTGCTCACCGCGCTCGCGCCGACGCTGCCCGCTGCGTGGCTCGCGATGCCGTTCCTGGGCGCCGCCGCCATCGCCTTCGCGATCACCGGGAACTCGACGCTGCAGCTCAACTCTGCGCCCGAGCTCCGAGGCCGCGTGATGGCGCTCTACACCGTGGTCTTCATCGGCAGCACGCCGATCGGCGGGCCGATCTCCGGCGTGGTGGGGGAGCACATCGGGCCGCGAGCCGGCCTCGCGGGCGGCGGCGTGATCGCCGTGCTCGCCGGGTTCGTCGCGCTCGCGGTGCTGCGAGGCAGACTCCAGCCTTCGCCGACCGCTGGGAGGGAGCCGGCTGAAGCAGTATGATGGTGCCATCATGATGGCACGCACGCAGATCACGCTCGACCCGGAACTTCACCGCAGAGCTCGTGAGCGCGCCGCCGAGCTCGGGATCTCGCTCGCCGAGTACATCCGCCGTCTCGTCGCCAGAGATCTCGAGCCCGTGGCGCGGGTCGCCGACGTCTCGGTGTTCTTCGACCTCGGGAGCTCGGAGGGCTCGGACATCGCGCGGCACAAGGACGAGTACGTCGGCCAGGCGCTGGAGGACGATGCCCACGAGCAAGGCTGGCTCGAGTGAGCCTGTTCGTGGACTCCTCCGTGTGGTTCGCCGCTGCCGATCGGGGCGACCGAAGCAGCGGGCGGGCTCGAGAGATCCTCGCGTCCGGCGATGCGTTGGTCACCTCCGACCACGTGATCGTGGAGACCTGGGGGCTTCTCAAGTCACGGATCGATCGCGCCGCGGCGAACCGCTTCTGGGATGCGAGCAGGACCGGCGGCGTCACGGTGGAGTGGGTCGGGCCTGCCGACTTGGAGGTTGCGTGGTCGATCCGCGAGGCCTTCCCGGATCAGCGGTTCTCGATCGTGGATCTGACCAGCTTCGCCCTGATGGAGCGCCTTGGCGTCCATCGTGCGGCGTCCTTCGACAGCGATTTCGCGATCTACCGGTTCGGCCCGCGGCGCGAGCGCGCCTTCACGGTCCTCAGCTGAGACGCACGACCTCCGCGCTCGGGTCGGACCGGCTGCTGCAACACGGACCGGCTCGCGGACGCGCTGCATCGCGGGATGTTCGATCTCGAGCAGCAGATCTGACCAGGCCAGGCCGGCAGCCGAGGAGCGGAACCCGACGTCGGGGTAGCCGAGGGCCTCAGCAGACCTGCATGAGGAACGGGTACGGGTCGACGGCCGACCCGTTGCCCGGATGCCACTCGAAGTGGTCGTGCGCCCCGCCGGCGTTGCCGGTCGCGCCCACGTAGCCGACGACGTCGCCCTTGTCCACCGACCCGAGCCGTCCGAACCGCGACAGGTGCGCGTTGTAGACGAAGCCGAAGTCTCCGAACACCTTCACCGCGAGCCCGCCCATCTTGTTCGAGGCGATCGAGGCGACGCCGTCGAACGGTGCCACGATCGGGGTCCCGTACGGCGCCGTGATGTCGTTGCCCTGATGGACGTGGTCGCCGCCGCGCTCCTTGCTGCGGCGTACCCAGATCCCGAAGCTGTTCGAGATCGCGTGCGGCCCCTGGACGGGACACACGGCGAACGGGTGGATGCGCGAGATCGTCCACAGCACGTCGTGCTTGCGCTCCTGCAGGAGGGCGTAGAGGCCCCGTGACTCGGCCATCTTCTCGCGCAGGGCGGCGTGATCCCGGGCCAGACGTCCCTTCGCGAGCGCGAGGGCCCCCTCGACGCGCTCGAGCCCCGCGCGCGCGACGGCCAGGCGCGCCTCGGCGCGCCCGACCTTCGTCGCCAGCACGCCGTCGCGCCGGTTCATCTCGTCGAGGAACCCGATGCGGTTCACGGCGTCCTCGGCGGAGGTCGACGTGAGCAGGTACAGGATCGGCGCGCCCGGGCCGAGGATGTACGCCTCGCGCGTGCGCTCGTCGAGCCGCGCCTGCAGGCGCGCGTGCCGCTCCTCGAGCGTCCGGATATGGTCCGCGAGCGTCCGCTGCTGCTCGATCGCGCGGTGGATCCGGTCCTGCGTGGTCGCGATGCGTGTCGCGATGCGGTTCATGTCGCGCTGCAGGGCGCGCATCTTCGAGGCCCGAGCGCGGATCCGGTCCTTCGTCTGCTGGAGCTCCTCGCGCGCCTGCTTCAGGCCGTCCTCGGCGCCGGCGACGGTCGGCGCGGCGACGAGCACCGTGGCCGCGAGGACCGCAGCGGCCAGCACGACGACAAGGAGTCGTCGTCGGGGAACGTCGGCGGGCTGGGGACCGCGCATCCGGCCCCGAACGGTACGCCCCGGCTTCCGGGCTCGCTACCTCAGCAAGACCTAGGTCGCAAGACGGAGGCCGAGCGGGGGACGGCGCCCTGCGCTTCGGGAACCATGTGGATCCCTCGGCGTACACGTGTGACGGTCTCGAGCGCGACCGGGCCTTCGAGGACCGTCCATGATAGACTGTGGGCCACGCATCGGACTGTGGAGAAGGAACGGAGAGGTCACGATGGCGAGGCGCAACCTGACGGTGCAGCTGGACGAGGAGGTCATCCGGGGGGCCAAGATCGTCGCGGCCAAGCGCGGCACCTCGGTCAGCGGTCTGGTCGCTCGCGAGCTGGAGGAGATCGTGGCCGAGGACGGTCGCTACGAGGACGCTCAGCGTCGGGCGAAGCAGATCATGGCGACCTCGATCCCTCGCGGCGGCAGGCATTGGCGGCGGGACGACCTCCACGAGCGGTAGTGGTTCTCGGGTGGCGGAGGTCGGCGTTACGTTCGTCGATACGAACGTGCTCGCCTACGCGCACGACCCTTCCGAAGGCGAGAAGAGACCGATAGCCCTGACCTTGCTCCAAGATCTGTGGCGGGACAGAGCCGGGCGGATCAGCACGCAGGTCCTCCAGGAGTTCTACGTCGTGGCGACGCGGAAGTTCGACCCGCCGATGCCGAGGCGTATGGCCCGAGAGGTCATCGCTCTCTACGCAGCGTGGCCGGTCGTCGAGGTCGACGTTCCGATGATCCTTGCGGCGGCCGAGCTGGAGGAGCGTCACACGATGTCGTTCTGGGACGCGCTCATCGTCGAAGCCGCAGCCCGGTCTGGGGCGACCCGTCTCGTGACCGAGGACCTCCAAGCCGGCCGGCGGCTCGCGGGAGTGAGGATCGAGAACCCGTTCGGGTAACGTCGTCCTCGCCCGACGCCGGGCCAACCCCCTCGAGAGCTCTCTTGGACCCCACGCCGTAGCCCACGTCAGCGGGCGGTGAAGGGCGGGCCGTCGAGCAGTTGCGCGAGCGAGGGATTCGAGCGATCGCGCTCGGAGAGGATCGGCTCGGCGACCGGCCAGTCGATGCCGACCTCGGGGTCGTCCCACGCCAAGCCGAGCTCGTCGTCTCCCGAGTACGGGCGATCGACCATATATAGGAGCGTGATGTCGGTCTCGGCGCAGAAGCCGTGCGCGATCCCGGGCGGCAGGTACAAGGCAACCCGCTCGCTCTCGGCATCGAGGAGGATCTCCTGCTTGCGGCCGCGGGTCGCCGTATCCGCCCGCAGGTCGAACAGACCGACCAGCATCCGTCCACTCACCACCACCCAGAGGTCGGCCTGCTCCCGGTGGACGTGCAGACCGCGGAGCACACCCGCTCGCGACCACGAGAGGTTCGCCTGCACCATCTCGTCGAGCTCGGGGCTCCAGGCGCGCCGATAGACCTCTGCGAACGCACCCCGAGCGTCGGCATGGACATCGAGCGGGTACGACCGAACCCCCTCGAGGTCAGGCGGTGACATGTCGAGACTCCCCCCGGCGTGCGAGGCGCAAGACGAGGATGGTGGTTGGACTCCCCATGGCGCGTGCCTAGACTGCCACATGCGATCGCGGAGGTGGATGACGTTCGCCCTCCCCGTGCTCGCGGCGCTCGGTCTCTCGGCGCTCTTCGCGCCCTCGACGCCGCGCGCCGAGGCGCAAGCGGAGCCGGACGGGCTGTTCAAGCTCGACCACCTGATCTTCATCGTGCAGGAGAATCGCAGCTTCGATCACTACTTCGGGACCTTCCCCGGCGCGGACGGCCTGCCTGTGGACCCCGTCGATGGCCGGCAGCGAGCCTGCGTGCCGGATCCCGTCCTCGGCACGGCATCGTGCACGTACCGCACGCGTGAGCTGAGACAGCTCGGGGGTCCGCACAACTGGAACGCCTCGGCGACCGCGGTGAACGGCGGCGCCATGGACGGGTTCATCGCCGCCCTGCCGACGACGCCACGGTGGTGCGTGGATCGGCTCGCGCCCCGCTGCGACCCGTTCGTGGGGCCGGACCTCCAACCCGACGTCATGAGCTGGCACGACGCGCGCGAGATCCCCAACTACTGGACGTACGCCGAGCGGTTCGTGCTGCAGGACCGCATGTTCGCGCCGGCCGATTCCTGGACCCTGCCGGCTCATCTGTTCCTCGTGTCCGGGTGGTCGGCCGTCTGCCAGGACCCGAACGATCCGATGTCCTGCTCCTCGGACAAGGACCTCAGGGGGTACGGGCGTCACTACTACGGTGACCCTCCGGTCTACGGCTGGACCGACATCACCTGGCTCCTCCATCAGCATGGGGTGAGCTGGGCGTACTACGTCGGCACGGGGACCTGCTCGTTCGGCCCGTGCACGGAGCTCCCCGGCGCCTGGGGAAGCACGGCCGCCGGGAAGAGCCCGCTTCCGGGATTCACGACCCTGTACGAGACCGGTCAGCAGGCCAACATCCAGACGCACCCGCGGTTCATCGAGGCGGCGAGAACCGGGACCCTTCCTGCCGTCTCGTGGGTGGTGCCGGGGAACGGGGTGAGTGAGCACCCGCAGTCGCGGGGAACGATCCGGAACGGTATGGCGTACGTCACGCGCCTCGTGAACGAGGTGATGACCGGGCCCGACTGGGAGAGCTCGGCCATCTTCATCACCTGGGACGACTGGGGAGGGTTCTACGATCACGTCCCGCCCACCGTCGTTGATCAGATGGGGTACGGGATCCGCGTGCCTGGGCTCGTGATCAGCCCGTACGCCCGCGAGGGGTACATCGACCACCAGACGCTGTCGTTCGACGCCTACCTGAAGCTCATCGAGGACCGGTTCCTCGGCGGCGAGCGTCTGGATCCGGCTTCGCTCGGACGACCGGACTCACGGCCGGTGGTCCGAGAGGACCTGGGCGTTCTCGGGGACCTGACGGCGGAGTTCGACTTCACGCAGCCGCCCCGACCACCGCTGATCCTCGACCCCAGGCCGTGGTGATCCCGGCGCGAGAGGCCGAGGGTCCCGTGCTAGGCTCGATGCCGGCCGTACGGGCCTGTGGTCCGGGCGGGGAGAGGCAACCTTCGCCCTCGCTCTGACGTTCCGTCATCAGGGGTTCTATGTCCATCAGGGTTCCGGGGCAGCGCAGCACGCAGGCGGGCTCGTACGCCGAGCTCGACGACCGCATGCTCGTCCTGGACTTCCAGGCCGGCCACCCTGAGGCCTTCGTCGAGATCCACCATCGGTACGCCGGCCTGTCGCGCCATGTCTGCGCCCGCTTCTCGGAGAACCCGCAGGACACCGAGGAGGCGTTCCAGGAGACCTGGATCCGCGTGTTCCAGGCCCTGCACCGGTTCAACGGCCGGTACGCGCTCCCGCCCTGGATCTCGCGCATCGCGACGAACGTCTCGCTCGACCTCATCCGGGCTCGGGCCCGTCGACCGCTCCTCGACGATCACCCGATCGACGAGCACGAGCGCGAGGACCACGCCGACGGGCCCGAGGAGACCGTCGAGCGGCTCATCCAGCGCGACCTCGTGATCGCGGTGCTCTCCGGGCTGCCCGACAACCACCGTCGCGCCCTCGCGCTCCGCGAGCTGGAGGGGCGTTCCCACAAGGAGATCGCCGCCGAGCTCGAGATGACGCCGGCGCAGGCGAAGGCGCTGATCCACCGGGCGAAGGGCACGTTCCGCAGGGAGTGGCTCCATGCCGCGACCGAGCGGCACGGTCTGGCCGGCATCTTCCTCATCCCCGTCCTGTGGGCGGGGCGGCTGGCGGGCATCGCCCGGCGGATCGCCGACCGCGCCGGCGAGGCGGCCCAGGTCGGCGGGGCCGAGGTCGTGACCCATGTGACCCAGGTGGCGGCGTCCCCCGTGGTGCCGGTCGCCGCGACCGGCGTGGGGGAGAAGATCCTCGTCGCCGGACTGACGCTGCTCGTCGCGGGCGGCGTCACGGTGGGCGCCGCCACGGTCGCGCGGGACCGCTCCGACCGGGCGCAGCCGATCGCGGCACCCGCGGCGCCGGTCGTCACACCGGCGCAGGCGGAGGAACAGGAAGAGCCCGCCGAGCCCGCCGTCGCGGAGGACGCGGTCGAGAAGAGGGCGAAGGGGGAGCGCCACGCGGACGCGGCGGAGGAGGTCGTTCCTCCCGTCGTCGAGCCGAGCCCGCCCCCGAGCGAGGCCCCGAGCCCGACGGCCGAACCCAGCCCCCCTCCGTCCGGGGAGCCGAGCCCGCCCCCGACCGAGCCCATCCCGCCGCCGTCCGCTCCGGGCTTCACCGGATCGTTCGCCATCCGCTGGGCATCCGACGACGCGTGCGGGTGCGGTCCCGCCCTCGAGGTCGTGGCCTCCGAGTCGCAGGGGAGCCTGCTCGACGGGGGCACCCTGACCCTGACGCAGACCCTGCGCGGCGGGGCGACCGACGCCGAGGGCGACGTGGCCTGGCCACTGCAGGCCGAGGTCCGGGCGAGCCTGACGGCGACCGACGGGACCCTCGACATGTCCTTCACGCTCGAGCGGGAGGGCGATCTCACCTTCTTCGCGGCGGTGGGCAGCGTGACGGCCGTCGCCGGCGACCCCGCGCTCGGGGAGCCGCTCACGTTCGCCGTCTCGGGCTCCTACTTCGGGATCGGCGCCGGCCAGGACCAGAGCCCGATCCGGACCACCGGATCGTTCTCGGCCGTCCTGCGGGTGTGGGTGGACGGGTCGACCGCGTACGGGCTCGACGCCATGCTGATCCCGTAGCCGCGGGAGGCAACCCCACGGCCGTCGCCGCGGCGAGCAACCTTCGCAGCCCGGCAGACGTTTCCTAGTACGGCAGCCCCACGTCTGGATCGGGGAGGTGAGGGTCTTCATCCGGCGGCGCCGGCAGATTGACTCGACGGGGCTTGGCCGATAGGCTCGGGCCGAGCTGGGGTCCGGGGATCGTTCCCCGTTGCCCTGGTTGGGTTGTGCTGAGTTGGCAAATGGGGGAGATAGAAAGGAGAACGCGGATGAGTTTGCTCTCCCGTAGTAGCGGAGGAGGACGGCGGACCGCCCGGATGGCGGCGGTATTCGCCGGAACCCTCCTGACGTACCTGGTCGTGACGGCCATCCCGGCGGCCGCGGCCCCCGTGGCGTGCGTGGACAGCGCGACGCAGCTGGACATCAACCTCGTCGCCGACGAGACCGTGGCCATCGCCGTGGGCGACGCCGCGGGCGCCTTCCCCGAAGGCGGCGGCGGCGCGGCCGGCGACTACTTCACCTCGGTGTTCAACACGGGCACCGGCACCTTCGGAGCGTGGACCGCGTGCGGCGCGGGGCCGGACACGTGGGTGACGATCGACGGGACCGATGCCGGCGCCGAGAATGTCATCCTGTGGCTCTCGAGCCCGGGGTTCGGTGCCGACAACATCATCGTCGACCTCGGCAACGGGACCGACTCGCTCACGCTGGACTACGGCGGCTTCGCGGCTCCGCCCTACCCGCTGGTCTGGGCGGACCCGGCCGGGGCCGACATCCCGACCCTGGCGACCAACGCCTTCGGCGACCTGGTGGCCGAGATCGATGACGGCGACGCTCTGGCTGCCGACATCTCGATCGCCGACGCCGAGAACGTGACGGTGAACCTGGGCAGCGGCGGCGACACGATGGACGCGGCCGGCTCGTTCGACGCGCTCGCCAGCAGCACCGACGGCGTCGCGACCGCCGACGACATCCGGGCGGCCGGCAACCCGTGGCCGAACGCGCTCACCGCGAACGGCGGTCTGGGCGACGACACGTTCCTGAGCGGCGACGGGAACGACACGTTCAACGGTGGCACCGGGACCGACACGGTCGCGTACAGCTCCATCCTCGGGACCGGGTTCACGGCGGTCGGCGCGGTGGACGTGAACCTCGGAACCGCCGCGGCGACCGGCATGGGGACCGACACCGTGACCGACATGCAGAACGCGGACGGTTCGGACAACGACGACATCCTGACGGGCAGCTCGCTCAACAACGTCCTGACCGGAGGCCTCGGGCTCGACACGATCGACGGCGCGGCCGGCGATGACACGCTCAACGGCGGCGGCGGCAACGACACGTTCCTCGAGGGCACCGCGGACAACGGGGCCGACACCGTCAACGGTGACGCCGGTGCGGCCGACACGGTCGACCTCCGGGGCCGCACGAGCGCCCTGTACATCGAGCCCGGCGTCGCAGCCTCGTCCGGTGAGGGCGGCTGCCCTCTCGGAGCCGGGTGTGAGGGCGACACCTACGCCATCACCTCCGAGGTGTACCTGCTCGGCTCGGGCGCCGACACGTTCGTCGGCAGCGCCGCCACGGCCGAGACGGTCATGCCCGGCGCCGGCGACGACGATGTCGATGGCGGGGCCGGTGGCGTCGACTACCTCGACCTGTCCGATGCGGCGGGGCCGGCGGTGTTCGACATGATCACCGGCGAGGCGACCGGCAACGGCACCGACACGTTCGCGGACGTGGAGGGCTTCGTCGGGACCGACGCTGACGACAGCGTCCTGCTGGACGACGTCTCGGGCCCGCCGACCGACTTCGTCGGCGGGGCGGGTATCGACACGGTCGACGCCAGCGCCTCGACGGGCGGCGTCGTGATCATCCTGACCGCGTACACCAGCGCGCCCCCCGATGTCGAGAACGTGATCGGTGGGTCCGGCGGCGACACGCTGACGGGCAACGCCCTCGGCAACAGCATATGGGGCAACGACGGGTTCGACGTGATCGCGGCTGGTGACGGCAACGACTTCGTCGAAGGTGGCACCGGCAACGACACGTTGGGCGGCGGCGCCGGTGGAGACACGCTGTCGTACGTCAACTCGACCACCGGGATGATCATCGACACCCAGCTCGGGTTCACCGAGGGCATCGGCGGTGTCGGTGACGGCGAGGACTCGCTCGCTGGCTTCGAGATCGTCAAGGGCTCCGACTTCGGCGACGAGATCATCGCCGGCCAGACGGACGCCGACTTCAACGCCCGGCTCCTCGGCCGGGGTGGCGACGACATCATCGTCGGCACCAACAGCAGCGACCTGATCAAGGGTGGCGGCGGGGACGACTACGCGCGCGGTGGCGGCGGAGACGACGACGTCTACGGTGCTGCCGGCGACGACATCCTGCTCGGTTCCAGCGGAGACGACTTCCTGAAGGGCGGGAAGGGCTTCGACGAAGGGAACGGCGGCAGGGGTGCCGACATCTGCAGGAGCCTCGAGATCCAGAAGAGCTGCTGATCGAAGTCGCTCAGCACTCGAGGTAGCAACGTGGAACCGGCCCCCGGAAGGGGGCCGGTTCCTTTTCCCCCCTAACCACGGAACCCTGCGCCCGGTTCCCGCGTCTCAGGAGGCGACGACGGGGCGCTCGTCGCCACGCGGACGCGCGCCCGGTCGTCCGCGAGCCCTCGTCTTTGCCCCGCCGGGAGGCGGACGGTAGGGTGGGGGTCGGATCGGCACCTCGACACGAGGGAAGGAGAGGGCGCGATGAAGATTCGAACGCGTTCCATCGGAAGGCACGGGCGCCGGACCGCCAAGCGGGTCGGCGCTCTTTTCTTCTCAGGCCTGGTCGTGATCTTCGTGGTGGGCCTCACGGCGATCCCCGCCTACGCGGCGGTCACGTGCACGATCGCGGGGGCCAGCCCGACCCAGACGCTGACCGTGGACCTGGCCTCGGGCGACTCCGTCACCCTGTCCCTCAGCGGCGGGGCGGACCCACGCACGATCGTCGTGTCGCCGAACTCCGATGTACCTGACTGCGACGGGAAGCTGACGAGTGACATCCAGACTATCGCGTTCACGGGCGCCGGCGGGAGCGAGACCGTTACGATCGACCAGAGCGGCACCGCCGACTTCCCCCAGGGGGCCACGGACACCTTCACGCTGGCGATGGGGGCCGGGACCGATGCCTTCAACGTGACGGGAGCTACGGGCGGCGACACCATCGGGTTCGGGGCGAACGGGCTCAGCCTCGATGCTGGCCAGACGCCCGACGTGACCGGCCTCGGCTCGGTGGAGACCATCACGGTCAACGCCGGGGCTGGCAACGACTCGGTGTCCGGTGCGGGAGGTGGCGGCCTCGGCGCCGACTTCGCGTCCGCGTTGACGTTCAACGGGGAGGCCGGGACCGACACGCTGACCGGAGGCAGCGCGGGAGACACGCTGACCGGCGGAGACGGAGGGGACACGCTCACGGGCGGGGGCGGCTCCGACACCGCCAGCTACGTGGGGTCGGGAGCCGGGGTCACCGTGACCGTGAACGGAGCCGCGACGGGCGGCCACGCGACGGGTGACACCCTCCTGACGATCGAGAACCTGACGGGCTCCAGCTTCAACGACACCCTGACGGGCACGGCCGTCGCGAATACGCTCATCGGCGGCGACGGCGCCGACACGCTCGTCGGCCTCGACGGCGGCGACACGCTCACCGGTGGCAACGGGTCCGACACCGCGAGCTACGCGGGCTCCGGAGCCGGGGTCACGGTGACCGTGAACGGCGCTGCCTCGGGCGGCCACGCCGCGGGCGACATCCTGGCGACGATCGAGAACCTGACTGGGTCCGCCAACAACGACACGCTCACCGGCGACGCGAGCGCCAACGTGCTCGAGGGCGCGGCCGGAAACGACACGCTCACCGGAGCGGCCGGCACCGACACCGCCAGCTACGCCTCGGCGACGACGGCCGTGACGGTGAACCTGGCGACGACGACGGCCCAGAACACGGGCGGCGCCGGCACGGACACGCTCGCCACGATCGAGAACCTCACCGGCGGCACCGGTGCCGACACGCTGACCGGCGACGGGAGCGCGAACGTCCTGACCGGCGGGGACGGCAACGACACCCTGATCGGTGCGGCCGGCAACGACACGCTGATCGGTGGGAACGGGACGGATACCGCGAGCTTCACGGGCACGACGACGGCCGTGACGGCGAACCTCGCGACGGGTTCGGCGAGCGGTGCCGGCACGGACACGCTGGCCACGATCGAGAACCTGACCGGCGGCACCGGTGCCGACACGCTCACGGGCGACGCGAGCACCAACGTGCTGACCGGTGGCGACGGCAACGACATCGTGAACGGAGCCGCGGGCAACGACACGCTGACCGGTGGGAACGGCACCGACACCGCGAGCTACGCGGGCGCGCTGTTGGGTGTCACGGTGAACCTCGGCACGACGGCCGCGCAGAACACCGTCGGGGCCGGCACCGACACGCTCGGCACGCTCGAGAACCTCACCGGCTCCTCGTTCAACGACACGCTCATCGGGGACGCGAACAGCAACGTCCTCGATGGCGGCCTCGGCGTGGACACCGTGAGCTTCTCTGCGGTCGCGACCGGCGTGGTCGTCGACCTGGGTGCGGGGACCGCGACGGGTGCAGGAACGGACACCGTCACGAACTTCGAGAACGTCACCGGCGGAGCCGGTGGCGACACGCTCACCGGGAGCTCGGTGGCCAACATCATCGACGCGGGCGACGGTGACGACAGGGTCGAGGGCGGGCTCGGCGACGACACGCTCATCGGGGGCAACGGGTCGGACACCGCCCGGTACGGGTCGGCCACGTCGGGCGTCACCGTGAACCTGACGAGCGGCACGGCTTCCGGTGGGGCCGGCTCCGACACGCTCTCCGGGTTCGAGCACGCCAGGGGTTCGGACTCCGCCGACACCCTCACCGGCACGAGCGGCGCCAACAAGCTGATCGGCGGCGCCGGCGCCGACACGCTCGTGGGCATGAGCGGCGATGACACGCTGAAGGGCGGCGACGGCAACGACGACCTCAGCGGCGGTGACGGCGATGACGTCGCGACCGGCAGTGCCGGGAAGGACTCGATCTCCGGATCGGCCGGCGACGATGTGCTGAAGGGCGGCGACGCCAACGATGCCCTCACGGGCGGCAAGGGCGACGACGTGCTCCGTGGAGGCGACGGGAAGGACACCTGCAACGGTGGGCCCGGCGTCAACTCGATCAAGGGCTGCGAAGACTAGCCCGAGCGCTCGGCAGAGGCGACGGAAGGGGCTCCCTCGGGAGCCCCTTCCGCATGGTCGCTCGACGTGCTCGCCACGCGGATAGCCGGCCGGCCGGGGGTGGGAACCCCACCGGGCGCCTTGATTGTTCCGGCAGCGCTGGTAGGGTCGAACCCGAAGGGAGCAGCCCGCGATCCACTGGAGGTCATGCATGGGTCATCACGTCAGAGCGTTGCAGCGGAACGTGCGCCGAACAGGCGCACTTCTCTTCTCCGGCCTCCTTGGCCTTTCCGTCGTGGGCCTCACGGCGACCCCGGCCGCCGCGGCGGTGACCTGCGCTGAAGGACCCGCAGGAACCCTCGTGGTGACGATGGGTGCGAACAACGACGCCACGACGATCTCGGTCAACCCCGCGAACACGATCGCGGTCACGGACGGCGTCACGCCGGTGGTCTGTACGGGCAGCGTGAGCACGGGGACCATCACCACCATCCAGGTGGACGGTCAGAACAACCAGACCGAGACCGTGACCATCGACCAGGCCGGGGCGGAGCCGTTCCCGGACGGTCTCACGACGTCGATCGTCCTAAACCTCGGTGACGCATCGGGTGACCCGGACGTCCTCAACATCACGGGGCAGACGCTCGCGGACACGATCACGATCGGCGCGACGGGTATCGATCTCAACGGGAACGGTTCCACAGCGGCGGAGATCACCGGACTCGCGACGGCCGAGACCGTGACGGTCGGCGCCGGTGGAGGCAACGACACGCTTGCCGGGACCGGTGGCGCGGGCGCGGGCGTCGGGGGTACGTACGCATCGGCGCTCACGCTGAACGGCGGTGCCGACAACGACACGCTCACCGGCGGCGGTGGGGACGACGTCCTCAACGGGAGCGCCGGTGACGACACCTTCGCGAGCTGCGGTGCCGGCACCGACACCATCTCGTTCGCGGGGACCACGGGCGCCGTGGTGTTCAGCCTGAACGTCACGACCGCGCAGGTGACCGGCGGGGCCGGGACCGACACGCTGAGCGCTGCGGCCGCGTGCGAGAACCTCACCGGCGGCGACGGGGGCGACACCCTCACGGGCGACGCCAACGCGAACACGCTGCTCGGCGGCGACGGCAACGACGTGCTGCAGCCGGCGTCCGGCAACGACGTCGTGACGGGCGGGAACGGCACGGACACGGTCGACTACGCCGACACGACCGGCGCGCTGACCGTGGACCTGGCAACGACCGCCGGCCAGAACACGGGCGGCTCGGGGACCGACACGATCACCACCGTCGAGAACGTCACGGGCGGAACCGCCGGCGACGCCCTCACGGGCGATGGGAACGCGAACGTCCTCATCGGCGGGGACGGTGACGACACGCTGAACGGCGCCGCCGGCAACGACACGCTCACCGGCGGGACCGGGGCCGACACGGTCAGCTACGCCGGGGCGTCCGCGGCGGTGGCGGTGAACCTCACCACGACGACGCAGCAGAACACCGGCGGCGGCGGACTCGACACGATCACGCTGGTCGAGAACGCGACGGGCTCGTCCTCGAACGATTCGATGACCGGGGATGCGAACGCGAACGTGCTGAACGGCGGCGACGGGAACGACATGCTGAACGGAGGCCTGGGCGACGACACGTTGACGGGCGGGAACGGCATCGACACGGCGCTGTACTCGCAGGCCGCGTCGGGGATGGTCGTCGACCTGTCGGCCGGCACGGCGACCGGGGGCGCCGGAACCGACACCCTCGCGACGACCGAGAACGTCACCGGCTCGGCGTTCGGGGACACCCTGACGGGAGACCAGAACGCGAACGTGCTGGATGGCGGCGGCGGCGACGATGCGATCGACGGTGGCCTCGGGGACGACACGTTGACCGGTGGTCTCGGCTCGGACACCGCCCGGTTCGGGGCCGCGTCGGCCGCGGTGGTCGTCGACCTGTCGCTTGGCACCGCGACCGGCGGGTCGGGCTCGGACGCGCTGTCGGGATTCGAGAAGATCTGGGGCACCGACTTCGACGACACGCTGAAGGGTGACGGTACCGCGAACACCCTCAACGGCAGGGGCGGGGACGACACGATCCGCGGCGCCGATGGCAACGACATCGTGAAGGGCGGCGCCGGCAACGACACGATCGGCGGCGCTGCCGGCAACGACACGCTGCTGGGTTCGGCCGGCGACGACACCCTCAAGGGTGGGTCCGGCAACGACGCCCTGAAGGGCGGCAAGGGCACGGACACGTGCAAGGGCGGTCCGGGATCGGACTCGATCACGGGCTGCGAGAACTAGGGTCTCGGGCGCTCGGCGGAGGGGCCCCGGCTGGGGCCCCTCCGCACGTCCGGGGTCTCCCGGATGTCGGACCCCCGTGCTACGTTGCCAGCGTGGAAGCGGTGACCTGGACCGCGATCGGTGTGCTGGCGGCGGCCGTGCTCGGCTCGTTCGGCAGCTTCTTCTACCTGGGCGCGGAGCACGCGATCGCTCCGGTTCGGGGGTACGCTTGACGCGTCGGGCCAGATATGGCTAGATGTGGCCATGAAGCGGGTGAAGATCGCGGAGCTGAAGGACCACCTCTCCCAGCACCTGCGGGCCGTCGAGCGCGGCACCGAAGTGGTGGTCACGGACCGTGACCGACCGATCGCGCGGATCGTCCCCATGGGCGAGGCCGAGCCCCGGATCGTCGTGCTCCCGGCGAGACGCCCATTCACGTCCTTCCGGAGCGAGCGGTTCGCTCCTGCCCGCTGGGACACGAGCTCCATCGAGCTCCTGCTGGAGGAACGCCAGGGGCGTTGAACGTCTACGTGGACTCGTCGGTCCTCCTGCGGGTGGTGCTGGGCGAGCCGGGGCGTCTGCGCATCTGGCCGAGGATCGAGACCCCTGTCGCGAGCGAGCTCATCCGTCTGGAATGCCTGCGGACGATCGACCGGGCGCGGATCCGCTTGCGTCTGGGAGATGAGGAGGTGGCCGCCCGCCGAGCAGCGGTGCTCGAGGCCATCGACACGTTCCACCTGGTACCCATACAACCGGTCGTGCTGGAGCGCGCCGCGGAACCGTTCCCCACCCAGCTCGGCTCCCTGGACGCCCTGCATCTGGCGAGCGCGCTGCTGGTGCGTGATCGATTCGAGGAGCTGGTGCTGGCCACGCACGACGAAGCCCTGGCCCTCGCAGCGAAGTCGGTGGGGTTCCGGGTGTACGGCTGAGGTTCGGCTACGCCTCGCCGGGGTCCGGTCCAGGCAGTATCAGGATCGCGCTGCTGATCGAGCGCTCGTGCCCGTCCGAGGGCCGGTTCACGACCTCCCCGTTCACCACCATCGTGGACGAGCCGCCGCCGTCCAGGTTCAGCGCGGTCACGGCCCCGAGGTCCCGCATGATCCGCGCGAGCTCGTCGATCGTGGGGCCGAGCGACCACTTCGCCTGACGTCCGTCGACCACGACGAGCAGGATCTTCCCGGACGCCGTCACGCCGACACCGGTCCGCGGCTGGCGTCCGCACCCCGAGTTGCACTGGCCGGTGAGCGCCCCGTCCAGCAGGAGGAGCGGTGCGCCGCCGATCGCGTCGAACACGTTGGTCCAGCCGAACGTCCAGTGCAGCCGCATCGGCGTGCCGGGTGCGAGCGCGAGCAGCATCGTGGCCTCGTCGGTCGCCGGCGCGGCGGACAGGACGACGCCCCCGTTGCGGGGGAGCGGCTCCTCCGAGCACAGGGCGACGTCCACCCCGAAGTCCTGAGACACGCCGTTGCCGGTCGACGCCGTCGGGCCCGCGGTGGGGAGCAGGCGTACGGAGCACGCGGAGGCCGGAGGGAGCTCGAGAGTGCCGCCGAGGGGTGAGAACCCGGCGACCTCCCCCGGCGCCGGCGCGCCCTCGTTCCAGCGGTCGAGCGTGAAGGCGCGGTCCGTCGAGCGGTCGGTCATGGTGACCTCGAGGCTCGGCTTGCCGAAGACGGTCGACGACTCGTCGCGCGTGACCCCGAACAGCGTGCCGAGCTGATCGCTCGTCTGCAGCAGGTCCCCGTCCTGCGCCAGCGGGTGGACGGGCCGGCCGGCGTTGCCCCCGTAGTCGCCGTTCACGCCGGCGAGGGCGCCGGCCCGTCTCGCGATCTCGCTCAGCACGCGGCGCGCCGGGAGCTGGGGTCTTGACAGCGTCACGTCCAGGGTCAGCGCCTTGCGGAGGTCTACACGCAAGACGTAGGTGCGACGGGGGATCTTCTTCTCGACGATCTTCGTGTAGACGAGGCCCGGGGCGATCTTCTTCGTCTTCACGATCCTCGCGAGCGGCTCGGGCGTGGCGTGGGGGCGGTCGGCCTCGGCGGCGGGGCCGGTGAGCAGGGCGGAAGCCGTGAGCAGGGTGAGGACGGCTCCCGGGACGACCCGATGTCGGGTGGTAGGTTGCACGGACCGTCATCCTAGAGGGAGCCGATGCGTCGGGCCACCATCACCATCCTGTGCGCCATCGCCGTGCTCGCCGTCGGGGCGCCGGCCGAGGCGGCGTTCACCAGCACGAACGGCCTCATCGCGTTCCGCTCGGACCGGAGCGGCTCGCCCGACGTGTACTCGATGGATGCGACCGGGGGAGCCGTGACCGACATGGCCTCGTCCCCCACCGTGCAGGACCGCTCGCCGGCGTGGAGCCCCGACGGCGAGCACATCGCGTTCACCCGGATCTCGCGCGAGGGCGGGAAGCCCGACCTCTACGTGATGAACGCGAACGGCTCGGCTCGGGAACGGCTCACGCGGACGAGCGTGCCCGAGCGGGATCCGGCCTGGTCGCCGGACGGGACGATGCTCGCGTACTCGGCGCGGATCAGCCCCAAGGGGCCGTTCCGCGTCTTCGTGGTCGGGGCCGACGGCACGGGGCGCCTCCAGCTGACGACGCAGGCAGAGGGGTCGGCCGACGCCGCACCGACCTGGTCGCCGGACGGCACGAGCATCGCGTTCACGAGCGACCGAGGCGGCGGGTTCCCCGAGATCTACGTCATGAACGCCGCCGGCGGCGGGCTGGTGCGGCTCACGACGAACAGCTTCATCGACGGCAACCCGTCCTGGTCGCCGGACGGGACCCGGCTCGCGGTCGAGCGCTGCTGCGGCGACGGGACGTCCGAGATCTACGCGATCGACGTCGTGACCCGCGCCGAGGTGAACCTGACGAACACGACCGGCGCGCAGGAGTTCGACCCGGTGTGGTCTCCCGACGGCACGCGGGTGGCGTACGTCGCGTTCCTGCTCGGCGAGGGCAACATCGACATCTGGGCGATGAACGCGGACGGCGCCGGCCAGACCCGCCTCACCACGCACGGCGCTCCCGACCTGGCGCCCTCGTGGCAGCCGCTGCCCGTCTGCACGATCACGGGCACCGATGGGAACGACGACCTGCTGGGTACGGACGGCGACGACGTGATCTGCGCGCTCGGCGGGCGGGACACGGTCCGGGCCGGCCTCGGGAACGACCTCGTCCTGGGGGGCCCGGGCGGCGACGCCCTCGAGGGGCAGGACGGCAACGACCTGCTGTACGGCGAGGGCGGGTCCGACACCCTGGACGGCGGCCCCGGCTACGACGGGCTCGACGGAGGGCCGGGGACCGATACGTGCATCCGCGGCGCCGACGGCGCGTTCACCCGCCAGTGCGAGTGAGCGCCGGGTACGCTTGCCCACCGTGACCCGCCGAGAGGACCTCCGCGACGTCGCCATCGTGGCCCACGTGGACCACGGCAAGACGACGCTCGTCGACGCCATGTT
>CAYUSA010000037.1:0-27556 GCA_964447335.1 uncultured Actinomycetes bacterium | reverse complement strand
GAAGGTGGTGGATCTCAGTGAGCGGAGCTGGGGGGTTTCAGATGAGCGTGGTCAGGGTTTCACGTCGACATATGTCGGCGGAAACGGGCCCGATCCAAAGCTCTTCATCTGGTCGATGGAATGGTGGAGCCGCGCCTTTCTTCACGCGAGCAACCCGCTGCACGCGGGAGCTATCTGGGCCCCTGATGGATACGATCTCTCCTGGGCGACTACTGTCCCCGGACCGGCCGTCGCGGTCGCCCCGATCACCTGGATCCTGGGACCGATCGCGAGCTACAACGTCCTCATCCTTCTCGCGCCCGTTCTCTCCGCAACAAGCGCATTCTTCCTGTGCTTTACCGTCACGAACCGCTACTGGCCATCGATTGCGGGAGGGTACTCTTTCGGCTTCTCGTCGTACATGCTCGCGCATATCCGCGGCGGTCACCTGAACCTGCTTCTCGTCTTTGCGATTCCACTCGTTGCGGCTTTGGTCATCCTGCGAATGAAAGGCAGGATAGGAGCCCGCCGTTTCGTTGCGCTGTTGACTGTATTGCTCGTCGTGCAGTTCCTGGTTTCTACCGAGGTATTCGCCACCCTCACGGTCGTTGGAGGGCTTGCTCTGCTTCTCGCATATGTCTGCGCGGATCTGGACGGGCGCCGGCGCATCTTCCGATTGCTGCCCCCCATAGGCATCGCGTATCTGTGCGTTGTCGTCTTACTGCTTCCACTGCTCCTCGCTGCATTCATCGGACCTATTCCCAGTCAACACATCGACGCGGCCGGTGGCTCCACGGACTTGCTGAATCTGATCGTCCCGACGTCCGTCACATGGGTAGGAGGCCGCGCGATGTCAGGTATCGCGGGCTCCTTCTCTGGCGCGGTTAGTGGACAGGGCGCGTACTTGGGACTCCCGGTTCTAGCTATCGTCTCGCTCTTCGCTTGGGAGCGACGGCGGTCGTTTGCGGGAAGATTCTTGCCAGCTCTGTTCGTGGCGGTCCTCCTTCTCTCTCTGGGGCCGGTGCTTATGATCGGCGGGACATCGACTCATGTACCGATGCCCGGAATCGCGTTTGGTTTCCTACCCTTGTTGGGACGAGCGATCCTGGGACGGCTTCTCGTCTACGCTCTTGCCGCGCTCGCGGTCATGATTGCGGTGTGGCTCAGCGAGCCCCGGCGACGGTACTGGCGGGTCGCTGCAGTTGTGATTGGCACGGCTCTTCTCTTGCCAGCTCCACGGGACTGGATGTGGGAGACAACGCCCTACGTGCCGCGATTCTTCTTGACCGGGCAATACGAGGCTCTACTTGCTCCGCAGCAGAACGTGCTCGTCCTCACTCGAACGAGCGCCTTGCCCTTGGTCTGGCAGGCAGAAGCACATCTGTACTTCTTCATGCCCACGGGTTATTACACGGGGGGCTTTCCACCGAGCACGGGGCATACCTTGTCCTCGCAGTTCCTCTACAGGCAGCAGTGCCCCCCGGGGGGTCTGTCTCCTTCCGTACAACGATTCTTCATCCAGCGAGGCGTGACCACCCTGATAGTGCCGGAGTCAGGTCGTGAGGCGGCTGGCTGCCTTACCCCTGCAACTCTGACTGCCGGCTTCACTACTGTCGGAGGAGTCCGTGTCTATCGACTCGCTGGCTGATTCGTGGCCGGGTCGCCGGGCCGAGCGAACGATTTGGCAGCTCGGCGTGGCGGATTGCGCGCTGGTAGTGGGAGCGGCCTCCCGCGAACATGAATCCCTTGTGAGACGACGATTAGCCTAGGCCGGCCCAGACATCCACCGTCTGAGGAACTCGGCCAGCCGATCCTCGATCCGGCGTCTCCAGCCCGCAACGTGGAATCCCCATAGGACGCTGAATAGGCTCGCGATGGCGAAAGGGATGATTGCGAGCACGAGGGCAACCACCCCGGGTCCCGAGCCGGAGGCAACTCGCGCTACGCCAATGGCCGCTCCCGCAATGAAGCTCGCCGCGAGCAACCCAGCCACAGCCCAGGACGCCGATGTCGCAACATTGCGAGCGCGGCGGTCAACGTTGTTTCTGAACTGCACAAGTTCCGCCTCGGTCTTCGCAGCCGCGGTCCTAACGGCTCCAAGTTCGGCATCAGCTTCGGCCCTGTACGCAGCCTTGACCCGGTCCACGACCTCGGTGAGAGTCGCAGCGTCGGTGTCTTCGCCAACGTCTTCCTCTACGAGGATCGAGTCGGTGAGGCTGCTAGCGACGATCGCAGCGGCCTCGTCAGTCGACAGCTGACCGGACGCCTCCAATCGTCTGAGATGCTTCAAGAATGCCTGCCATGCCTCGCGCGAGGGCCGGAGTGCCGCGGTACAGAGCGCCACGAGTTCATGGAGCTTCAGCCTTGAGGCTGACGTTGGCCGCTTCAGCCAGGCGAGGTTGGAGAGCAGGAGGTAGTGAAGAATCGGTGAAAAGCCGAGCTGACCCTCATCCCTGTACCACTCACGGGTGTGCCGAACGGTGAGGCTGCTGCGCGTTACAAATACGACGCCTGCGTGATCGAGGGAATCCGACGTCTTCCCTCGGCGCAGAGTGAGAACGCCGGCGACGCAATCAATATCGTGAACGACGCGCGGCACATTCTCGCCGCCTGGCCCTGCAGCGAGAAGGACGCCGAGTCTCCGTTCGTCCAGAGTCAACTCAGCTACGTGAGGGGGCAGGTCTCGGACGACGAAGCCAAGAGCGCGGATGTCCTTGTCGATGAGAGCGGTTATGGCACGAATGTCACTCGGAGTGAAATGCTTCGTGAGGAAGTAGCGAGTCAGGTCGGTTTGATAGAGCGAAAGCCGCCCCTCATGAGTTCCAATCCGGTCCTCATAGACTGCCAGAATCCGTCGCATCTCTCGAATTGTCGGCTCGAAGACCTCAAGCGAGGCTCCGGAGTCTCGAAGTAGCGACAGGAGTTCCTGGACGGCGGTTCCGGTTGCCGCGCCTTCGTAGCCCAGGGCACCAAACAGAAGAACGCTGTCGAAGAAGACTCTAAGCCGCTTGAACGGCCGGGCGGCTACGGAGATGTCCTTGAGCAGGAGCGTGTTCTGGAGAATGAACCCCTCGAGCATCTCCTGGACGACGTCCGCCAAGTCGCCGCCCGTCAGGACGGCTTCGCGCAGGAACCCGGCCGTGACGATTGTCTTTGGATCGGCGGGCGCATCTGTGGCTGGTTCGGGGACGAGATCGGTCGCGGCCTCCTCTCCGAGCGCCATTGAGACGTGATACGACTCGAGGAAGTCGAGAACCATGTCCAGGGCCTCTTCTGCGGTGTGGACTTCAAGGCCGCGACGTGCACTTGCTTCTCGAAGAGCCTCGGCAAGGCGACCCTGCCTCTCCTCAATTCGTGCGCGTTCTGTCCTTAGATCTGGGAGATTCGGGGTCTTGTCCGTGCGGAAGTAGCGTCCGCCCTCACGGCGCTGGAATCCGCGGCTAACTGCACGCATCAGCGCCATTCGAACTACGTTGACCGGCAATGCGAGCTGGTGCCTCTCGTCTACTGCGGCCCTAACGTAGTCTGCCGTCACTCCATCCGCATCGAGGTGAGACAGCGTGTCGAGGACGAACGGCTCGAACATGGAGATGTGATCGCGCCCTGCGTCGAAATTGACTTTGAGAAGCGCTACGGTTGCTAGCCCGCGAGTGGCCGACCTAGGCGTAGCGTCACTAGGCAAGGTCATTGCTCCGCCACCTCCTGCTTCCGTGCATGCTAGTCCACTACCGGTACGGATTCCGCCGCCATTCGGGCTGGCAGAAGTCGCACATCCCCAGTAAGCCTCCGCGCGCCTGGGTGGCCGGCCCGTCCTGGGCTGCCCGCGGCCGGTCAAGCCTAGGAGACCCGCGGTGGACGCAGCACGTCGCGGGGGCGCCGGCCCAGCAGCTAGCCGGTTGCGAGTGTCGGCCCTAGTGTCTAGAGTGGCATTAGGAGGTGGCGACGTGCAGGACTTCCGATCGGAGAAATCGGAGTCGCGAGAAGGCAAGAGCGTGGCGCGCCGAGCCTGGGATGGGTACGCACGAGGGGTGAACGCCGCGCTCCTGCCCCTTATGGAGCCGGCGCTGAGGCGGTTCTCGATGGCGAAGGTCGTCGACCTCGTGGGGTTCTGGGTCGTGTGGCATCTGCACGGTGGATTCGAGGGGCTCCTGGACCTCGGGATGAGTGAGCGAACGATCTACCGTCGGATCGCGTGGTTCCGGATGGCGTACGGGGCGCACCCGGACGAGTACCGGTTCCCAGGCCTAAACCTCAGGCCCGACGAGTACTTCGGGACCCGCCCCGAGCGAGGGCGGAGGCGGTAGGACCTCGTGAGCACTCAGCCGAGGTCGCGCGCTCTCCTAGTGCCAGATGAGGCACTAACTCGACTTGATCATGCAACGAAACTCGTTCGCGAGCGCCGCGATCTCTGGGTCCTCAAGCTCTACCCCGCGGCCGCGGAGGCCGGCGGGTCGTTTCGGTGGGTCGCACGAGAGACGGGGCCGAGGAAGGGTGCCGCCCACGACGGGGAGCGAGCGCGAGATGAAGCCGACCGCCGTGCGCGAGGCAAGGTCCGCCGCTACGCGGCAGCCAACGGTCTGAATCGTCTCATCACGTGCACCTACGCGGGCGAGGGGTGCCATGATCCGCGACAGTTGCGACGCGACGTTGCAGCCTTCTTCCGGCGGCTTCGGAAGGAGGCAGGTTCCGGGGCGTTCGCGTACGTCTGGGTTCCCGAGTGGCACAAGTCGGGGCATGGTCTGCACATCCATGCGGGAGTCGGGAGCTTCCTTCCGAAGCCATTGATCAAGCGGTCCTGGGGTGCGGGCTTCGTCGATGTGCGGCTGCTCGGAAGCCGCGAGGGTACGACGCTGGTGCACGAGGCGCGACGTGCGGCTGCGTACCTGTCGAAGTACATGGGCAAAGACGTCGGAGAGGGAGTCGAGCGAGGGCTCCATCGGTATGAGGTGGCGCAGGGCTTCCAGCCGACAGCGGTTGAGTTTGTGGCGCACAGGCTGGACCAGACGATTCAGCAGGCGTCCGAGTACATGGGTGCGCGCCCGGAGATGGTGTGGCGGCCGGAGGAAGATGCCTGGGACGGACCGCCCGTGGTCTGGGTGAGCTGGGCAAGCGCGAGGCGGGACCGAGAGCCTCGTGACCAGGACCTCTCGCGTGTTGCCGCCGTTCTCGTCAGAATCGCGCTGCGAATCGCCGAACGAGAACGGAGCGAGCGAGACGATGCTGACGGTCGCGTATTGCCGAGTGTCGACGGAGGAACAGGCCGCGGAGGGCTTCTCGATCACGGGGCAGGCGGACAAGCTGCGGGCGTACGCGGAGCTCCATGAGCTCGGCTCCGTAACTGTGATCGAGGATCCGGGTCGATCGGGCAAGGACCTCGAGCGACCAGGACTGCAGAAGGTCCTAGCGATGGTTGAGCAGGGGCACGTGAGCAACGTGCTGGTGTGGCGGCTGGACCGCCTGTCGCGGAATCTCGGGGACCTGATTCTGCTCGCGGAGCGCTTTGCGCGGGCAGAGGTGGGCCTTCACTCGTTCACCGAGAAGATCGACCTCTCGTCGGCGACGGGGCGCATGTTCTACAACATCCTCGGCGCGTTCGCGCAGTTCTATCGGGAGCAGCTCGCCGAGAACGTGAAGCTCGGCATGCACGAAGCGGCACGAGAGGGCAAGTGGACGAACCGCGCGAAGACTGGCTACTCGTGGGTCAACGGCCATCTGGTCCCGAACGAGGATGCCCCGCGCGTGCGGGAGGTCTTCCGGCTGCGGGCTGATGGACTCAGCCTGGCGGCGATTGAACGGCGCGTGGGCATGAAGCTCTCGACGGTTCGAAGCGTGCTGCTGTCGCGCATCTATCTCGGCGAGGTGCTTCTCAACGGCGAGTGGTTCCCGGGGACACACGAGCCGTTGGTCGACTCGGACCAATGGCAGCACGCGAACCGAACCCTGGGGACGGGTCGGCGACGGAGGAGTAGCCATCCGCTCTCGGGCGCCATTCGATGCGGCCTCTGTGGTCGTGTCGCGTCGGTTCACCGGAGTCCGGGGGGCAAGCTGTACTACCGGTGTCGGCATCGGGGCGAGGGATGCACTCAGCCGGCGAGAGCCGCGACTGGGCTGGAGAGGGCGATGCTCCTGGGTATGCGCCTCCTGGCGGAAGACGCGGATCTCCAGGAGGCCATCCGCCGACAGCTCGCGAGCGGACCCCCGGCAACGGGGGGCCGCCGCGAGGGGCGGCGGGGGTCTCTGGGGCCTGCCGAGCTTCGCCAGCGGCGTCGTGCGCTGCTCGACCTGTACTACCAGGGCAAATATCTCGCAGGAGGGCTTCAACGACGAGGAGCAGCGGCTACGACGCCAGACAGAGGTGGCTGAGGCGGAGGAGCGGCGGCGGGAAGAAGCTCGCGCGGAGGTCGGTGTCCTCGCGGAAAGGTTCGAGGAGGTGGCCCAGATGCTCCAGGAGCTCGATTTGGAACGACTCTGGACCGAAGCCACGGAGCAAGAGCGTCGGGTCCTCGTAGAGGATCTCGTCGACGAAGTGGCGATCCTGCCAGATCACCTGGAGGTTCAAGTCGCCGGCGCGCCTCGACTGAATGTGCTGCTCAGCGAAGTGGGGCTGCGTGAGAAGGTGTCGACTAGTGGTGTCGGAGGGGGGATTTGAACCCCCACGGCCCATAAGGCCACTAGGCCCTCAACCTAGCGCGTCTACCAAGTTCCGCCACTCCGACGAGCGCCGTGGATTCTACCAACCGGGGCGTGAGCGGCCGGCGGTTACTTCCACTGCCAGGAGAGCCAGATCACGGACAGGCTGAAGATGACCGCCGTGGCTACGGTGATCCGGTCGAGCCGGCGCTCGAGCGTCGTGCCGCCCGAGAGCCCGCCGGAGCCGCCGAACATGTCGGACAGCCCGCTCCCCTTCCCCGAGTGCAGCAGGATGAACACGATGAGGAACAGCGAGCTGAGGATGCACAGCACGAGCGCGACGATGTTGAGCACGGGGAGCAGTCTACCCGTCGGAGGCGGTGCCGCCCCCGGCCGTCACCGCGCGGTCCTCGAGTGGGTAGTGGCACGCCACGACCTGGCCGGGGTGCATGGGCTCGAGCTGTGGCTCCTCTGCCTTGCACTTCGGGAACTGCGCGTTCGGGCACCGCGGATGGAACCGGCAGCCCGAGGGCGGGTCGATCGGTGAGGGCACGTCGCCCTCGAGGATGATCCGCTTCCTCTGCGCCGCGAGCTTCGGGTCCGGGATCGGGACCGCCGAGAGCAGAGCGCCGGTGTAGGGGTGCTTGGGATTCTTGTACAACGTGTCGCCCGTGGCCATCTCGGCGATCTTGCCGAGGTACATCACGGCCACGCGATCGGACACGTGCTTCACCACCGACAGGTCGTGCGCGATGAACAGGTAGGTCAGGTGGAACTCCGACTGCAGGTCCTGGAGGAGGTTCAGGATCTGCGCCTGGATCGACACGTCGAGCGCCGAGACGGGCTCGTCGCACACGATGAGCTTGGGGCGCAGCGCGAGCGACCGGGCGACCCCGATCCGCTGGCGCTGACCGCCGGAGAACTCGTGCGGGTAGCGGTTGAAGTGCTCGGGGCTCAGACCCACGAGCTCCATGAGCTGCTGGACCTCGGACTTGATCTTCCCCTTCTCGACCGTCTTGTGGAGCCGGAACGGCTCGGAGATGATCGAGCCGACGGTCCGCCGGGGGTTCAGCGAGGCGAACGGGTCCTGGAAGATCATCTGCATGTGCCGGCGGGTCTCGCGGAGCTCTCCGCCCTTGATCTTCGTGATGTCCTTGCCGTCGAAGACGATCTGGCCGTCGCTCGCGTCGTAGAGCCGCATGATGACCCGAGCGAGCGTCGACTTGCCGCAGCCGGTCTCGCCCACCAGGCCGACCGTCTCCCCGGGGTAGATGTCGAGGTCCACGCCGTCCACGGCGTGGACGTTGCCGACCTTCCTCTGGAAGATGATCCCGCGGGTGATCGGGAAGTACTTCTTCACACCCGTCAGCTTCACGAGCGGCGTGCGCGCCTGCTCGGTCGCGGGCGCGGAGGACGGTTCGGTCACCGAGATGCTCATGCGCGCGCCGCCACCTCCTCGGCGAAGATCCGCTCCTTGTCGGCCAGCGGCAGGTGACACGCCGCGGCGTGATGCCCGTCCGACGGCAAGAGCTGCGGGACGTCGACCCTGCACTTGTCGAACGCGTACGGGCAGCGTGGATGGAACGCGCATCCCGGCGGTACGAAGATCAACGAGGGCGGCAGGCCCTTGATGGGTCGGAGCCGGTCCTTCTCCTCCTCATCCAGACGCGTGATCGAGCCGAGGAGTCCCCACGTGTAGGGGTGGTGAGGGCGGTAGTAGATGTCCTCGGCCGTCCCGTACTCCGCGATCTTGCCGGCGTACATGACCTGGAGGTGGTCGCAGTGCTCGGCCACCACGCCGAGGTCGTGCGTGATGATGACGACGGCCGCGTTGAACTCCTCGCGGAGCCGGTCGATGAGGTCGAGGATCTGCGCCTGGACCGTGACGTCCAGGGCGGTGGTCGGCTCGTCGGCGATGAGCAGGTCAGGATTGAGCGAGAGCGCCATCGCGATCATCGCGCGCTGCCGCATGCCGCCGGAGAACTCGTGCGGGTACTGGTTCGCGCGCTCGTCCGGCTTCGAGATGCCCACCCGGTTCAACATCTCGACCGACTGGTCGTGGGCCTCCTTCTTCGAGATCTTCTGGTGCGCCCGGATGGCCTCGCCGATCTGCGCCCCAACCTTGTAGAAGGGGTGCAGCGACGTCATCGGGTCCTGGAAGATCATCGAGATCTTGTCGCCGCGGATGTGGCGTATCTCGTCCACGGGGATCTGCAGGAGGTCCTGTCCCTGGAAGATGACCTCGCCCTCGATGATCGCCTGCTTGCGGGTGATCAGCCCCAGCACGGTCAGGAACGAGACCGACTTGCCCGACCCGGACTCCCCCACTACGCCGAGCGTCTCGCCCGGCATGACCTGGAAGCTGACGCCGTCGACGGCCTTGACGAGACCGTCGTCGGTCGGGAAGTGGACCTTCAGGTCCTTGACCTCGAGCAGCGGTTCAGCCACGGACGGTCCTCCAAGCGGTGCTGGTCGCCTCGACTCGGCTCACGTGTACCGGACCCGCGGGTCGAGGAACGCGTAGATGACATCGACGACCAGGTTCGCGAAGGTCACGAAGAACGCCGCGATGATCGTCACGTCGAGGATAGCGTAGAGGTCCCCGGAGAACACCGACTGGACGGCGTAGTTGCCGATGCCCTGCAGGTTGAACACGGTCTCGGTGATGAGCGCCCCGCCGAGGAGTCCGCCCAGGTCAAGGCCCAGGATCGTGACGATCGGCGTGAGGCTGGCGCGCAGGCCGTGCTTCAGGACCACGCGACGCTCGGAGAGTCCCTTGGCGCGGGCGGTCCGGACGTAGTCCTCCCCCATCGTCTCCATGAGGTTCCCCCGGGTCATGCGCGCGTAGAACGCGGCGTACGCGAGCGCGAGAACGCTCCAGGGCATGATCATGTGGATGAACCACTGACCGAACCCGTACTGGCCGATCGAGTAGAAGCCGGTGCCGGGTAACCAGCCCAGATGGAACCAGAAGATGTACAGGGCAACCGGCCCGACGAAGAACACCGGTGCGGACACCCCGAACAGGGCGAACCCCATCGCCGCTCGGTCGAAGATGGACCGGGGTCTGAGCGCGGACAGGATCCCGATGGGGATCCCGATCATGAGCCACAGGATCGCGGCGCCGAGCGCCAGCTGCATCGTGACCAGGAGTCGGTCGAAGATGATGGGCTTCAAGGCGGAGCGGGTGTTGAAGGAGAACCCCAGGCCCGGCCAACCGTACTCGTCGCCCAGGAAGATGCGCTTCACGAACAGGCCGTACTGGACGACCATCGGCTTGTCGAGGCCGAACTGTCTCTTGACCTCGGCCACGAGCTCCGGGGTCGGCTGCTTGCCCGCGAAGTTGATCGCCGGATCGGTCGGGGGCATCACGAAGAAGATCAGGTACGTCAACATCGTGATGAGCAGCAGGGTCACGAAGACCCACAGGAGCCGTCTGATGATGTACCGGAGCATGGGCGTCTCAGTCTATTCCAGGGAGGGCGGTGCGAGGGGCCCCCGCACGGGAGCCCCTCCCATCAGCACGTCGGCGCTAGATCTGCGCCACCTCATCCATCGTCAGGCCGTTGTCGACGGCGCTCCGAGAGTACGCCGTCCAGCCGGCAGACTGGTCGTAGGTCCAGGCTGCAACGGAGTCGGCGAGGACCGTGTTCTGGGAGCCCCAGCGGTAGGGAACCCACGGCACGATCTCCTCCATGAGCTTCGTGTCCAGCGCGGCCCAGCATGCGTTGTACGCGTCGCCGACCGGCGTCGCCACGCACGCTTCCATGTCCGCGTCGACGCTGGGGATCGGGTTGGCGCCGTTGTCGGTCGCCGCCTTCCACGCGTTGAGCACGTCGTCGCCACACTCGGCGGCCGTCCCCTCGGTCATCCCGATGTTGGAGTAGTTGACCGAGCCCTCACAGGCGAGCCCCGCGGTGTTGAATAGGAAGAAGTCGAACCCGTAGGGGCTCGCGTAGTCCTTCCCCCAACCCGCGTTGATCGCGATCGGGACCAGGTTGCTCGCCGTCTGGATCGTCGTGTACGCGGTCGAGACGTCCAGCTCGCGGACCTTCAGCTCGATCCCGATCTGGGACAGGCTGTCCTGCATGATCGGCGTGTACTGCGTGAACGGGTCGTAGTTGCGGTTCACCATGAGGACGTTCTTGCAGACGTCCGCATCACACACGCCGTCGCCGTCCGAGTCGTACTTCGACTGCTTCATCTCGGCCTTCGCGGCCTCGACGTCGCCCGCGAAGTCGGGGCTCGGGTAGGGGTCGTAGCTGCCCGTCTCGGGCAGGACCGTCGGCGGCTCGATCGTGGTCGCGACGGCACCCGTCGTGGGACCACCGGTCGCCTGCAGGAGCGCGGCCTTGTCGACGGCGAAGTTCACGGCCTTGCGGACGTGGATGTCGTCGAACGGTGGCGCCAGGAGGTTCATCGTGACGTACCAGGTCCGGTCACCCGGGTCCGTCTTGAGGTTGTCCTCGAGGTCCGGGTTGGTCAGGTACTGCTGCAGGATGGCGGCCGGCGGAGCGCCGTGCGCCAGGTCGATGTCCCCGCTCAGCACCCGGTTGTAGATGTCGTCGATGTTCGTGTTGACCGTGTACGCCCAGCCGTCGATGTAGTTCTGGCGGCTCTCGTCGGTCGCCTGGTCGTAGTTGGAGTTCCGCACGACGTACAGGAACTTGTCCGGGTCGAACCCGGCGAACGGCTCCAGCGTGTCGCAGGAGGTGGCGTCCATCTGGTCCGAGCCGAGGATCATGTACGGCCCGTTCGACGTCACGTAGCGGCCGAAGTCACCCGCGCTGTCGAAGCAGCCCGCGACCTCCGGCGGCACCGGAGCCGCGGCCGGCTGCGCGAGCCGGTACAGCAGGTCGCCGGTGGGCCGCTCGAGGTGGAAGACGATGGTCTTGGCGTCCGGCGTCTCGATGCCCTCGACCGGGTCGTCCTGGGACTTCGCGTCGCAGGTCATCCCGACGATCGTGCCGCAGTAGTAGTTGCCGTACTGCGCGATCAGCGACTTGGTGTTGATGCGCTGGAAGGCGTACGCCACGTCCTGCGACGTGACCGCCCGGTCCAGCGGCGGCTGCCACATGACCCCGTCCTTCAGCGTGAAGGTCACGGTCAATCCGTCCGCGGAGACCTGCCCCAGGTCGGTGGCCAGGTCCGGAACGGGCGCGTTGCCGCCCTCGTCGCCGGGAAGCCACGGGTAGCTCACGAGGCCGCGCAGGAGGAAGTTGCCGTAGATGGCCCATGCGGACCCGAGGTACTCACCCGTCGGGTCGAAGGCGTTCGTGAATCCGAAGTCCACGGTCTCCTCGCGGAGGATCCCGCCTGTGGGGATCTGGTCGCCCGTGGGTCCGGTAACCGACGTCTCGCCGGTGGGCCCGGTCGTGGTCGGCTCGTCGCCACCACACGCAGCGGCCACGAGCGCCAGCACGGCCACGAGCGAGATCAACATGAGGTATCTCTTCACTACTCCACCCCCCTCGATAGGTCTAACGTTCCGTCGTCGTTCCGACGTGGACACGTGTTCTGGCCCCCTCCTTCCCTCTCCGTCACCCTTGCACCTGCGTCCTCGGGTCCAGCGCGTCACGGAGCCCGTCGCCGATGAGGTTGAACGCCAGCGTCGTCAACACGAGCGCCATCCCGGGGAAGAAGAGCATCCACCACGCGATCGTGTAGAGCTGCCCGCCCGAGGCCTCGGAGATCATCCGGCCCCACGACGGGGGGTCCGGCGGGATCCCGACGCCGAGGAACGACAGGGCCGCCTCGAACAGGATGTTGCTCGGGATGATGAGCGTGCCGTACACGATGATCGGAGCCGCGAGGTTGGGCAGGACGTCCCGGAACAGGATCCTCGTCGTCCGGGCACCGGCAGACCGCGCGGCCTCGATGAACTCCTTCTGGCGGATCGACAGCACCTGTCCGCGGACGATGCGGCCGATGTACGGCCACGTGAACAGCGCGATGATCGCCGTGACGAGGGACACGCCGGGCTGGACGAGACCGCCCAGACAACCCTCGGCCGTGATCGAGCAGGCGGCCGCGATCCCGATCGCGAACAGCAGGACCGGGAGCGACAGCACCAGGTCGATGCTGCGCGAGATGAGCGTGTCGACCCAACCCCCGTGGAAGCCCGCGAGCGAGCCGAGGATGATGCCGATGATGACGGCGAAGCTCGTCGCGAGGAGCGCGACCATCAGCGAGGTCCTCGCGCCGTAGATCGTCCGGACGAACACGTCCCTGCCCGAGGTGTCGACGCCGAACCAGAACTCCGAGCTCGGGCCGACCTTCGGCAGGCCGATCTCGTCGAGGGTCTCCTGGTAGAGATCGTTCGGGCCGTTGTGCACCACGAACTTCGCGATCAGCGGCGCGGTGAGCGCAATGATCACGAGGAACACGATGAACCCCGCGGCGACGATCGCCACCTTGTCCTTGCGGAACCGGCTCCAGAAGATCTCCCACGGGCTCCGGCCGATGACCGAGCTGCCCGGTTCAGCCCCGCCGAGCCCGGCGTTCCCTCCGACCTCCTCGTCCGTGACCTGACTCAACCCGCCCCCCGTCCGCCGCGGTCGCGCCGGAGTTTACCCACGTCGTCACACGCCAGCCAACGGGGCCCCCTGCCCCTGCACGCTATACGCGGGGTGGGGACGCGGAGGATTGCGCTGCCGAGGGTTGCGCCGGCGCGTACCGGGGTCCGGCCCGGGCTACGTGTACCGGACGCGGGGGTCCAGGAAGGCGTACACGATGTCCACGGCGAAGTTGGCGACCACGATGAAGAACGTGGCCAGCATGGTCACGCCCATCACCGCCGGGAAGTCCGCCGCGTAGAGCGAGATGAGCGCGTACTGCCCGAGTCCCGGGAGCTGGAAAACCGACTCGGTGATGACCGCCCCTCCGAGCAGGAAGGCGACGTCCATGCCGAACATCGTCACGATCGGCGTGAGCGCCGCCCGCAGGCCGTGCCGGTAGATCACGGACCGCTCGGACAGGCCCTTGGCCCGGGCCGTCCGGATGTAGTCCTCCCCCATCGTCTCCAGCAGGTTGCCCCGGGTCATCCGCGAGTAGAAGGCGGCCGAGGTGATCGCCAGCGAGAGCCACGGCAGGACGAAGTACCCCTGCACCGTCGATTGCAGCACCGATTGCCCCTGCGGGAGGCCCGCGGTCGGCAGCCACCCCAACCAGAAGTGGAACACGTAGAGCAGCAACAGCCCCAGGAAGAAGATCGGCGCCGACACGCCGACGAGCGCGAAGATCATCGCCGCCCGGTCGAGCAGGGTGCCTCGTTTGATCGCCGAGACGATCCCGATGGGGATGCCGATCGCGAGCCACATCAGCGCCGCCCCGATGGTCAGGGTGAGCGTGACCGGCAACCGGCCCAAGATCGCGTCCTTCACGGGCACCTGGCCCTGGTAGGAGAAGTAGACGTCCTCGTCGAGGAAGAGGCCCGGCCACGGGATCATGCCCGAGGCGAACTTCCAGTACTGCACGTACAAGGGCTGGTCGAGCCCGAAGTTCTCGCGGACCTGCGCCACGAGCTCGGGGCTCGGGTGGCGGCCGACGGCTCTCGCGATCGGATCGCCGGCCGGGAGCTTCACGAACACGAGGAACGTGAACAGGGACACGGTGATGAGGACGAGGATCAGGAACAGCGTCCTACGGATCATGTACCTGAGCACGTCGGGTCCGTCTCCATTCTCGCCGTGGGTCTCAGGAGGGAGCCGGTCGGGTGACCGGCTCCCTCCGTCCGGCCTGGTTGCTTACTCGCTGCCGGGCGCGAGCGCGATCTGGTCGTACGCCATCTGGTTGTCGAACAGGCTGTACGTGTAGTTCTGCACCCGGCTGGAGATGATCTGCTCCACGTTGCTGAAGATGAGGGGCACGATCGGCACGACCTCTTCCATCAGCACCTTGTCGGCCTCGGCCCAGCACTGCGTGCGGGCATCGCCCTCCAGGGCGGAGCATTCCTCGATCTTCGTGTCCAGCTCCTGCGGGACCACCGTGACGTCGTAGCCGTACTTCTGCAGCTGGTCGGGGTCCGCACCAACCATCGTGTAGTTGGTGTTGTAAGCGTCCAGGATGCTCGGCCCGTACATCGGGAAGAAGTAGAACGTGTACGCGTCCGGGTAGTCCTGGAGCCATCCCGCGAACGTGCTGAACGGCACGTGCGCCTTCGGGTCGAAGATCTTGTTGTACGCCGTCGAGTTGTCGAACGAGTTCACGTCCAGCTCGATGCCGATCGCGGCGAGGTTCTGCGCGATCAGCGCGTCCTGGGCCTCGGCAACCCGACCGACGACACCGACCGAGGTCACGCCCGAGCACTCGGGCGCGTCGCAGATGCCGTCCTGGTTGGTGTCGTACTTCGACTGCGCCATCTCGGCCTTCGCGAGATCGAGGCCTTCCGGCGTGTCCGCGCCCTGCTCGTTCGGGGTCGCGTACGGGTCGTAGCCCTCGAGCAGCCCGCCGAGGAGCCCCGGCGGCGTGAAGTACCCGGCGATCTCACCGGCGTTCTCACCGCCGGCCAGACGACGCCAGCCTTCCTTGTCCACCGCGAAGTTCACGGCCTTGCGGACGTGCACGTCGTCGAAGGGCGGCACCGCGAGGTTCATCGCCAGGTAGTAGTTGCCCGACCCGGGCTCGACGAAGTACCGGCTCTGCAGGTTCGGGTCCTGCGAGAACGTCCGGGCGGTCGACGCCGAGACGCCGTTGGTGAAGATGTGGTCGAGCTCGTCGGCCTCCACCTTCCGCTCAAGGACCTCGGCCTCCGCACCCGGGATGATGTCGACCGAGATCGCGTCGACGTACGCGGGGCGCAGGTCGTCCTGGCCGCCCTCCACCCACGACGGGTTGCGGACCAGCGACAGCAGCTTGCTGGGCTGGTACCCGGCCGCCGGCTCCTGGTCCTTCACCGGCAGGGTGAAGTCCATGGCCTCGGAGCCCTCGAACATGTACGGACCGGAGGACACGAGGTAGCGGCCGTAGTCGTCGTTGTGACCCTCGGCCACGCCGAGCGGCGCGGTCGGGTCGGTCGGGCTCGGCGGGATCGGCGCGGCCGCCGGCATCGCGAGCCGGTAGCCGAGGTCGCCCGCGGGCTCGGTCAGGTGGACCTCGAGCGTGTAGTCGTCCACGGCCACCATGCCGGTGATCGTGTCGGCATCACCGGCCGAGTAGGCGTCGAACCCGTCGATGACGCTGTAGTAGAACGGGTAGCCGGCCGCCACCTCGGGGGTCGCCTCACGCATCATCGCGCGGATGAAGTCGCCGGCCGTGATCTCGACGTCCTGCATCGGCGGGGCGTAGTGGACCCCCTGCTTGAGCGTGAACGTCCAGGTGAGCCCGTCCTCGGAGACCGTCGGCATCTCGGCCGCGAGGTCGGGGAACATCAGGTCGCCGTCCGCGTCCGGGCCCTTGCCGTTGTACGACAGGAGCGTCCGGAGCAGGCAGCAGCGGTAGAACGCGAAGGAGACCTGGAAGTACTCCTTCTGCGGGTCGAACGCGGCCGTCACGTCGGTGTCCATGGCGACGCGGAGCGTGCCGCCCTTCTGGAGCTCGGCGCTGGTCCCGCCGGTCGGCCCCGTGCCGTCTCCACCCTCGCCGCCGCCGCCGCACGCTGCCGCGGCGAGCGCGAGGACGGCGACGAGGGCGAGGATCTTGAGATATCGCCTCATGCGCTTCCCCCCTCGTTCCTCTCGGTCCGTCTCCGATCGCGTCGGTCCGCCTCGGCGGCGGTCGACGCGCCCTGCGGTGCTTCCTCTCGCGCGGGTCCCTCCTCCTCCTTCTCCTTCCGGCGTTCGCGCTTGCTCTTCTTTCCGTACGCGGTTGGCCCGCCCCGGGGATCGAGCGCGTCCCGGAGCCCGTCGCCGACGAGGTTGAAGGCGACCGTGGTGACGAGCAGGAACAGGCCCGGGAAGAACATCGTCCACCAGGCAACGTCGAAGATCCCGCTGGCGTCGGATAGCTGCCTGCCCCACGAGGGCGTCGTGATGGGCACGCCGATGCCGAGGTACGAGAGCGCGGCCTCGAACAGGATGTTCGCCGGGATGAGCAGCGTCGTGTACACGACGATCGGCGCGACGATGTTCGGCAAGATCTCCTTGAACATGATCCGGACGTTGCCCGCGCCCATCGCGCGCGCGGCTTCGACGAACTCCTTCTCGCGGAGCGACAGGACCTGGCCGCGCACGATGCGCGCGATGTACGGCCAGCTGAACAGGCCGATTACGTAGCTCACGAGGAGCAGGCCCGGCTTGATGAGCCCGCCGAGGCAGCCGTCCGGCTCGAGCCCGCAGGCCGAGACCAGGCCGAGGGCGAGCAGCAGGACCGGCAGCGACAGCACGACGTCCATCGTGCGCGAGATGAACGTGTCCACCTTGCCGCGGAAGAACCCGGCGACCACGCCGAGCCCCACGCCGATGACTATCTCGATGCCGGTCGCGAAGAAGGCGACGATGAGCGAGGTCCGGGCGCCGTACAGGACCTGCAGGAAGAGGTCGCGGCCGTTCGGGTCGGCGCCGAACCAGAACTGGGCGTTCGGGCCCATCGGGAGCCCGTACTCGTCGAGCATGTCGAAGTGGAACTGGTTCACGTCCGGGTGGTGGATGACGCTCTTGGCGAAGAAGCCGGCGCTCAGCGCGGCGAAGATGATGAAACCGATGAGGAAGAGCCCGACGATCGCGACCTTGTCCCGACGGAAGCGGCGCCAGAAGAGCTGCCAGGGCGTCCGGCCCTCGACGCCTTTGATCGCTTCGGCGGGCGCCTCGAGCGCCGAGGCGCCCTCGCTCGTGCTGTCCGAAGCGATCTTGCTCACCCGCGCGTGCCCTCTCCGTCGCTCGTCGCCCGCCCCGGGGGCCCGAGGGCCGCGAGGCTCACCGAACTATACGGGTGCCGGGTGCCCGGCAGGCGGAGGCCCGAGCTCCCGGGTCGGGTCGGGCATCCTAGTCCCGAAGGAGCGCCGTGAGCCTCGGCAGGATGTCCACCCCACGCAGGGTGCCGAGTGATCCCGTCGCGCAGGCCCGCTCGCCGAACGCCGTCGATCCGTCCGAGGGCACGCCGCCGCCCGACACGACGAGCGGGACCGGATCGGCCGTGTGGGCCTTGCGGACGCACGACGTCGAGTGGTCGGCCGTCACGGCGATCACCGTGTTCCGGGTGTCCAGCCGGGGCAGGACCACTCCGAAGAACGCCCGGTCGATGAGGGAGATCACGTCGCGCTTGTCGACGGCCCGGCCGTCGTGCGCGGGGACGTCGGGCCCCTTGATGTGCACGTACAGCGCGTCGTAGCCGTCGAGGGCATCGGCGGCGAGCTCGGCCCAGCGGACGTAGGACGGCTCGTCGGACAGGCGCGGCGCGTCCACCGGCGCCATGCCGAGCAGCATCGCGATCCCCCGTTCGACCGGCATCTCGACGAAGCACCCCCACCTCGGCCCGAACCGCTCGTCGATGGGCTGAAGCCGCGGCCGGTGGTCGCCGCCGTCGCGCGTGAGTATCAGGTTGCCGGGGAGCTTGCCCTGCCGGCGGCGCTCGGCGTTCACCTCGGACGCCTCGAGGATCGCGGCGGAGCCCTCGACGAAGGCGTTCGTGAGCTCGGCGGCCCGCCGGGCCGCGTCGGTGTCCTCGAGGGGCTCGCACCGGGCGACCACGGGCTCGAAGGTCTCCAGCGCGACGCCGAGCGAACCCTCCTTGCGGTACGCGGGGTCGGTGTTCGAGATCTCCGCCGAGAGCGCGGTCCCGTCGTCGGTCCGGATGACGAGCGCCCCCCGGTGCTCGACGGTCGCCTGGAGCGTGAAGCTCGCCCCGGGAAGGTGCAGCTTCTCGTTCACCTCGGTGGCCAAGGCGTGGGACTCCTCCGAGGTGAGGTCGCGGCCGACGCGACGATCGATGATCTCCGGCCACGCCGCGGTCGCGAAGTTCACGCGGTGGGCGAGGTCGCCGTCGCGGAAGTCCATCCCGACACCCACGGCCTCGACGACGCCGCGGCCGGGATGCTCGCCGCGCGGGTCGTAGCCGAGGATCGCGAAGACGGCGATGTCGGACTCGGGCGCGATGCCCTCGCCGACCGTGACGACGGACCCCGTCTTCCCCTGCGCCGCGAGGGCATCCAGGTTGGGGGTTCGAGCGGCTTCGAGCGGTGTGCGGTCGTCGAGCTCGGGCACCGGGTCGTCGCCGAGCCCGTCCAGGCAGACGTACAGGAGCTTCTTCACGGTCGTTCCTTCGCTCTAGCGATACCTGACGATGAGGGCGAGCTCCTCGGGGTCCAGGCTCGCGCCCCCGACGAGCGCGCCGTCGATCTCGGGGTGCGCCATGAAGTCGCGGATGTTCCCCGGCTTCACGCTCCCCCCGTACTGGATCCGGACGCCGTCGGCGACCTCGCGCGAGAACCGGCCGGCGAGCGTCTCGCGGATGAGGCCGATGACCTGCCCGGCGTCGGCCGGCAAGGCGTTGCGGCCGGTGCCGATCGCCCAGATCGGCTCGTAGGCGACGACCAGCTTCGCGCCGTCCTCGGCGCTCACGCCGGCGAGACCGCGCTCGACCTGCCCCGTCACCTTGTCGTCGGTCATGCCGGCGTCGCGCTCGGTGAGGGTCTCGCCCACGCACAGGATGGGCGTCATGCCGTGCGCGAGAACGGCCCGCACCTTCTTGTTCACGCTCTCGTCGGTCTCGCCGAAGAGCTCGCGTCGCTCCGAGTGGCCGACGATCACGTACGTCACCTTCAGCGCCTCGAGCATCGCCGGCGACACCTCGCCGGTGAACGCGCCCTTCTCCTCGAAGTGGACGTCCTGCGCGCCGAGCCCGTACGGCAGCCGATCGCTGTCGATGAGCGTCTCGAGCGAACGGAGCGCCGTGAACGGCGGGCAGATCACGACCTCGACCTGATCCGCGTCGTCCTTGTCGAGCAGGTACGAGAGCTTCTGGACGGCCTGGATGGCCTCCAGGTGCGTCTTGTGCATCTTCCAGTTCGCGGCGACGATCGGTCGGCGGGCCATCAGCGCTCCTCCAGGACGGCGATCCCGGGCAGCTCGCGCCCCTCGAGGAACTCGAGCGACGCACCCCCGCCCGTGGACAGGTGGTCGAACCCCTCTTCGAGGCCAAACTTCTTGACGGCCGCGAGGCTGTCGCCCCCGCCGGCCACGGCGAAGGCCCTCGCGCCGGCGATCGCCGTCGCGACCCCGCGCGTGCCAGCCGAGAAGGGCTCGAGCTCGAACACGCCCATCGGGCCGTTCCACAGGATCGTCCTCGCGTCCGCGAGGATCCGCGCGAACCTCTCGACGCTCCGAGGTCCGATGTCGAGCCCCATCTGGCCGCGGGGCACCCGGTCGGCGGCCACGGTCTGCCGAGGTGCCTCCTGGGTCATCTCGGGAGCGGCGACGACGTCGGGCGGGAGCTCGAGCAGGACCCCGCGCTCGATAGCCCGGGCTCTGGCGGCTCTGACCTCCTCGAATCGGTCGGGTTCGACGAGGCTGTTGCCGATCTCCCCGCCCTCGGCCGCGATGAACGTGAACGCCATCGCGCCGCCGATGAGCAGCGCGTCGACCCGCTCGACGAGGGCGCCGATGGTCGAGAGCTTGTCGGAGACCTTCGCGCCGCCGAGCACGGCGACGTAGGGGCGTTCGGGCTCGCCGAGGAGCGCCGACAGGGCCTCGACCTCCTTCTGCAGGAGCCGGCCGGCCGCGGCCGGCCTCCCCTCCTCGAGCGCGAGCGCCGGGAGCGCGGCGACCGAGGCGTGCGCCCGGTGCACCGCGCCGAAGGCATCGTCCACGTAGACGTCGGCGAGCGCCGCCAGCTCGGCGGCGAAGGCCGGGTCGTTCTGCTCCTCGCGCGGGTCGAAGCGCAGGTTCTCGAGGTAGACAACCTCGCCGGGCTCGATGTGCGCGCAGACGGCCTCGGCGTCGGGGCCGCTCACGGCATCAAGGGCCATGACGTCGCGGCCGAGGAGCTCGGCCAGCCGGTCGGCGACCGGGCCCACCCGGAGCTCCTGCTTCACCTGCCCCTTCGGGCGACCCAGGTGGGAGGCGACGACGAGGGATGCCCCGCCGTCGAGGAGCTCGTGCAGGGTCGGCAGGCTCGCGCGGATGCGCGCGTCGTCGGTCACCACGCCGTCCTTCAGCGGGACGTTGTGGTCGACGCGGACGAAGACGCGCTTCCCGGTGACCTCGCCGAGGTCTTCGAGCGTTCGGATCGCCATGCCGGGCCCCTAGAGCGAGGCCGCGACGATGTCGACCAGGTCCACCAGCCGGCTCGAGTAGCCCCACTCGTTGTCGTACCAGCCGAGGATCTTCACGACGTTGCCCTTGGTCATCGTCAGGGAGGCATCGAACGTGCACGACGCCGGCGACCCGACGATGTCCGAGGACACGATCGGGTCCTCGGTGTACACGAGGCGCCCGCCCGAGAGGCGCCCGCTCTTCGCCGCGGCTTCGAACGCGGCGTTGACGTCCTCGACGGTGACCTCGCGCTTGAGGATGGCGACCAGGTCGGTCACCGAGCCGTCCGGAACGGGTACGCGCATCGCCATGCCGTCCATCTTGCCCTTGAGCTGCGGCAGGACCAAACCGATGGCCTTCGCGGCGCCGGTCGAGGTCGGGATGATGTTGAGGGCCGCCGCCCGAGCCCGGCGCAGGTCCTTGTGCGGCAGGTCGAGGATGTTCTGGTCGTTCGTGTAGGCGTGGATCGTCGTCATGAAGGCTTGCTCGATCCCGAACGCGTCGTCGAGGACCTTGGCCATCGGCGCCACGCAGTTCGTCGTGCAGGAGGCGTTGGAGATCACGTTGTGCGAGGCCGGGTCGTACCGGTCCTCGTTCACGCCGAGCACGACCGTCAGGTCCTCGCCCTTCGCGGGGGCGCTGATGACGACCTTCTGGGCCCCGGCGGCGACGTGCTTGTCGGCATCCTCGCGCTTGGTGAACAGGCCGGTTGACTCGATCACGATCTGCGCGCCGAGCTCCTTCCACGGCAGCTCGGCCGGGTCGCGGACGGCGAGGACCTTCAGGACGTCGCCGTTCACCGCGATCCCGTCCTCGGCGACCCCGACCTCGGCGTCGAAGGTGCCGAGGACCGAGTCGTACTTGAGCAGGTGCGCCAGGGTCCTGGAGTCCGTGATGTCGTTCACGGCGACGAAGTCCCAGTCCTTGCCCTGCTGCTTGGCGGCCCGGAAGAAGTTGCGTCCGATGCGGCCGAACCCGTTGATGCCGATCTTCACGCTCATGCGGTTGCCTCCTTGGAGGGGATCGCCGACCATCCTAGCCAATACCCGGTGAGCGGCACCCCCGGACCTCGGACCCCGCGCGGATGGGCCGGACGGCGTCCCGGGGGCGTTCCGAGGGGGCCGCGGCTCGCTCAGCGGTCGAGGTCGCGGTGGTCGATCGTCGCCGGCAGACCCTTGTCCCGGAAGAACGTCGCGAGGTCCTCGACGACGACCACCGAGCGGTGCCGACCGCCGGTGCACCCGACGGCGACCGTCAGGTAGGACTTCCCCTCGGCCACGAACCCCGGGGCCATGAAGCCGAGGAGCGCGCGCAGCCGCCGCATGAACTCGCGATAGGTCTGCTGCCCCTTCACGTAGGTGCGCACGCGCTCGTCGGTGCCGGGGAGCGGCCGGAGCTCGTCCACCCAGTGCGGGTTCGGCAGGAACCGAACGTCGAGCACGACGTCGGCATCGCGCGGCGCTCCGTACTTGAAGCCGAAGGACACGAGCGAGACCTGGAGCCCCTGCTCGGCGGGCGCCTCGGCGAAGGCGTCGCGGAGGCGGTCGCGGAGGGCGTGGGGGCCGAGCTTGGAGGTGTCGATGATCAGGTCGGCCTCCCCGCGGAGTCCCTCCATCATCATGCGCTCCTTGCGGATGCCCTCGACGACGCGGTCGGCCGGCGCGAGCGGGTGCCGGTGGCGCGTGGCCTCGTACCGGTTCACGAGCTCGTCCTCGGACGCCTCGAGGTAGACGATCCGGTACGGGATGCTCATGCGCTCGAGCTCCTCGAGCGCCTTCGACAGCTCACCGAAGAACACGCCGCCGCGGACGTCCACGACGATCGCGACGCGGCCACCCGGCCCGCCCGGCCGCGCTGCGAGCTCGGCCATCTTGGGCAGGAGCGCGGGCGGGAGGTTGTCCACGACGAAGTAGCCGAGGTCCTCGAGGCACTTCGCGGCCTCCGACCGGCCGGCCCCGGACAGCCCCGTGATGATCGTGAAGCCGGGCCCCTCCGGGTGGCGCCGCACGGGAGCGCTCGGGCGGGTCATCAGGCGCTCACCCGCCGGTCGTCGCTCGGGACGTGGAGGCGCTCGTGCACGGCCCGTGCGAGCTCGGGGCCGACGCCGGGGGTTTCCGCGATCTCCTCCGCGCTCGCGCGCGACAGGCGCGCGAGAGAGCCGAACCGCTTCAGCAGCGCGCGCTTGCGGGTCGGCCCGACGCCGGGGATCTCGTCCAGCGGCGAGGCGAGCGCCCGCCGGGCGCGCTTCTGGCGGGGATACGCGATCGCGAACCGGTGGGCCTCGTCGCGCAGGTGCTGGAGCACGAAGAGCGCCTCGGAACCCCGCGCGATGAGCAGGGGGTCCGGTCGGTCCGGGAAGTACACCTCCTCGAGCCGCTTCGCGAGCCCGATGGCCGGGATGCGCAGGCCGGCGTCGGCGAGCACCTTCGAGGCGACCGCGAGCTGGCCCCGCCCGCCGTCCACGACCAGGAGCGCCGGGGGGTAGGCGAACCGCCGGGACCGCGGCTCGCTCCCGTCGGCCTCGGACCGGAGCCTCGCGAACCGTCGCCGGAGCATCTCCTCCATGCTGGCGAGATCGTCCTGCCCCGGCACGCCCTTGATCTCGAAACGCCGGTAGTCCTGGCGCTTGGGCAGCCCGTCTTCGAAGACCACCATCGAGCCGACCTTGTCGGTCGGGCCGAGGTTCGAGATGTCGAAGCACTCGATCCGAAGGGGTGCCTGTCCGAGCTCGAGCGCGCTCCCGAGCTCGGCGAGCGCCCGCGACCGGGCACCGAAGTCCGAGGCCCGCCGGAGCTTGTGGCGCTGGAAGTGCTCGCGGGCGTTCTGCGTCACGGTCTCCATGAGCTTGCGCTTCGCCCCGCGCTCGGGGACGCCGAGGGCCACACGGCTCCCGCGGCGCTCGGCGAGCCAGACCTCGAGCACGTCCGCGTCCTCGGGCAGGTCCGGCACGAGGATGCGCGGCGGGACCTCGTCGCGCTCCATGTAGAGCTCGCGCACGAAGGACGCGACGAGCTGCGGGCGATCGAGCTCCTCGACCCGGTCGACGACCCAGCCCTTGCGGCCCATCACGCGCCCCCGGCGCACGAAGAAGACCTGGAAGGCGGCCTCGAGGTCGTCCTCGGCGAGCCCGACGACGTCGAGATCCTCCGGCTGACCGAGGACCATCTCCTGGGTCTCCATCGCCCGCCGGGCGGCGGCGAGCTGATCCCGCAGCTTGGCCGCGAGCTCGTACTCCCGGCGCTCGGCCGCCTCGCGCATCTCGCGCTCGAGGCGCGCGAGCACCGGGCGCTCGTTGCCCGCCATGAAGTCGGCGAGCGCCTCGACGTCGGCGCGGTAGGACGCCTCGGTCACGCCGGTGGTCTCGGGCACACACGGCCCCGAGCACCGGCCGATGTCGTAGTACAGGCACGGTCGTCGTGCTCGGGCGCGCTGGTCGAAGAACGCGTTCGAACAGGTTCGCACCGGGAAGACCCGGGTGAGCGCGTCCAGGGTCTCGCGGATCGCGTACGCGTGCCCGAAGGGCCCGAAGTAGCGGACGTTCTTGCGTTTCAGCCCTCGCAGGACCTGGGCGCGGGGCCAGCGCTCCCCCACCGTGAGCGCGAGGTACGGGTACGACTTGTCGTCCCGATACCGGATGTTGAACCGCGGCCGGTGCTCTTTGATGAGGTTGTACTCGAGCATGAGCGCGTCGACCTCGGTCGACGCGACGATCCACTCGACGGTGGCCGCGGCAAGCGTCATGGCCTCGGTCCGCGGGTGCAGGGGCTTGCCCCAGTAGCTCGCGAGGCGCTTGCGGAGCGAGCGCGCCTTGCCAACGTAGACGACCCGCCCGTCGGCGTCGCGGAACAGGTAGGCGCCGGGCTGGTCGGGGATCTGCGAGGTCTGCGGCCTGGGGACGCTCACCCGCCCATCCTACCGGCGGTCCTCGCGGGGACCGGAAGGTGCCGGTCTACTCGACGACGACGGTGCCGTTCATGTTCGGGTGCGCGATGCACACGAAGTAGTACTCGCCGGCGGGCAGTGCAGGGATCGTGTACTCGACGGACGTGACCCCGGTGATGAGCTCGCCGTTGAAGGGCTCATCGGTCATCGAGGGGTCCGAGTAGATCGCGATGTTGTGCTGCACGCCGGCGTCCTGGTTGTTGAACATGATCGTGTTCTCGGCGTCGGCCGCGAGCGTGATGGTGCTCGTGTCGAAGGCGATCCCCTGGGCCGTCACCATCACCATCGAGCCGGTGGCCCCCGTGGCGCCCGTGACGCCGGTCGAGCCGCCGCCGCCCACCTTGATCGTCCCCACCATCGTCGGATGGACGACGCAGTCGTAGGCGTACTCGCCGGCGTCCAGGGCCGGGATCTGGTACTCGATCTGCAGGGGACCGGTGATGATCTCGCCCTGGAACAGCGTGTCGCCACTCGGCTCGGTCCCAGCGAAGACCTGGACGTTGTGCTGGACGCCGGCGTCCTGGTTGTCGAACACGATGGTGAAGGGCTCGCCGGCCGGCGCGTCGATGCACGAGCCGTCCGTGAAGGCGATCCCGACGGCCACGACCGTGACCTTGCCGTCGACCACGGGTGCGCACTCCTGGGTCGGCGGCGCGCCGGTGGGCGGCACGAACTCGGTCGGGGTCGGGCTCGGCTCGGCGATCGCGAGGACACCGGCGTCGCCGTACGCCCCGAGCACGAGGTCCTGCGGTCCGGACTCGAACCACGCGATGAACCTCGAGGCGCCGTCGCCGGTCGTCGCGACCGACGGACCCTGTGCCCCCTGGGTCAGTCCGAGCTCGATCGGGGAGAAAGTGCCGTCCGCCGAGGAGACCGCGGCCGCCACGCCACCGCCCGCGGCGTCGTACCAGGCGACCGTGAGCGCACCGGCGTCGTCGGCCGCGACCCCGGTCGCGAGCGCCGCGGCGGGAGGTGCGGTCTCGGTAGCCGCGAGCTCCGCCACCGTGGCGATCCGCCATGTCCCGCGGCCGTTGCCGGTGGCCGCGTGGACCTGGGCATCCGTCTCGTACGTGAGCACGACGCTCCCGTCGGGGGCAGCGGCGGCGGCGAGGCCGACCCCCGTGCCTCCGCGCTCGACCGTCTGCCAGGTGTCGGTCCCGGCCACGCCCGCGTACGTGTTCGCGCCGTCGCCCCACGCGACGACCGGTGCGCCGTCGCCGCTCACGGCGATCGCCGTGCGGCATCCCGGACATCCGGCGCCCGAGCCGACGACGCTCGAGGTCCAGTCCGGCCCGTCCTTCGTGGCAAGCACGACATCGCTGCCGCTGGTCGCCGTCGCGTACGCGATCCAGGGGTTGCCGTCGGCGTCCACGGCGAGCGAGGGGCCGTAGGGCGGGGACACCGCCACCTGCTCGACGGTCCACTGCGTGCTCGAGCTCGGGTCTGCCGAGCCCGAGGCATAGAAGACGCCGTCGCCGCTCCCCCAGACCGCGTGCAGCCCGCCGGCCGCGTCGGCCACGAGCTGAAGGCCGGTGACGGAGACCGGCGTGAGCGCGCCGACCGACTCCTCGAAGGCCGGGTTGAACGCGACCTCGACGTTGTTGATCTTCTTCTCGATCGCGATCGCGCCGCGCGTCCAGATCCCGTCCTGCACCGTGGCGAGCATCACGCCGGGGAGCGAGGGCGACCCGATCGGCCGCGTCTGCGGGAAGGAGCCCTCGGGGACCTCCTCCGCGAACGAGAAGTAGGCGACCAGCGGGCGCCCGTCCACGACGACGACCGAGGGGTACCGCCCGGCGTCGTTCAACGGATCGACGACCGACGGAACGAACGATGGGCCGGAGCCGAACCCCGGCGCGACCGGGGCTTTCGCGCACGCAGCAGCCGAGACGCCGAGGACGAGCGCGAGCGGTAGCAGCCTCCTGGACATGAGCGGGCGCAATATAGCAAGCTCCGGCGCGGTCCGGGTCGACGCTCCTCCAGGAGTGCGGAGGCTCAACCCTTCGCCGTCGCGCCGGCCACCTCGAGGGGCAGCGTGCCGAGCACCTCGGCGAGGAACCGCCCGGTGTGCGAGCTCGGATGCGCGGCCACCTGCTCCGGCGTCCCGGCCACGACGACCTCTCCCCCCGCGTCACCGCCCTCGGGACCGAGATCCACGATCCAGTCGGCGGTCTTCACGACGTCGAGGTTGTGCTCGATCACGAGCACCGTGTTCCCGGTCGCGACGAGCCGCTGCAGGACGCTCAGGAGCTTGCGGATGTCCTCGAAGTGCAGTCCGGTGGTCGGCTCGTCCAGGACGTAGAGCGTGTTGCCGGTGGCGCGCTTCTGGAGCTCGCCGCCGAGCTTGATCCGCTGTGCCTCGCCGCCCGAGAGCGTGGGTGCCGGCTGCCCGAGCTTCACGTAGCCGAGCCCGACGTCCGAGAGCGTCTGCAGGTGCCGCTTGATGACGGGGATGTTCTGGAAGAACTCGAGGGCCTCGTCGACGCTCATCTCGAGGACGTCGGCGATCGAGCGGTGCTTGTACTTCACCTCGAGCGTCTCGCGGTTGTAGCGGTGGCCCTTGCACACCTCGCAGGTGACGTAGACATCGGGAAGGAAGTGCATCTCGATCTTGATCTGTCCGTCGCCGGCGCAGCTCTCGCACCGGCCGCCGCGCACGTTGAACGAGAACCGGCCGGGCTTGTAGCCGCGGACGCGAGCCCCCGGCACCTGAGAGAACAGGGTCCGTACGTGATCGAACACGCCGGTGTAGGTGGCCGGGTTCGAGCGCGGCGTGCGCCCGATCGGCGACTGGTCGATGTCGATGACCTTGTCGATCT
>CAYUSA010000036.1:0-28791 GCA_964447335.1 uncultured Actinomycetes bacterium | reverse complement strand
GATGACGCGGCCGGCGGGGCATCGGCGGTGGCCGGGTGCTCGGCGACGATCCAGCTCTGGCAGAAGCGGCACTTGATCGCCGCGTCCTGGATCTCCTCCGCGCAGTACGGGCAGGTCTTCATCGCGTCGACTCCTTCATCCGGCGAGCACCTCGAAGCCTACCGCCCCGTCCCCCGGGAGGTCAGGGGACCCGCTGCTTGACGACCTCGCCGCCCTTCATCACGAAGGCGACGTCGGTGAGGAGGTCGACGTCCTCGAGCACGTCGCCCTCCACCGCGATGAGGTCGGCGAACCTCCCGGGCTCGATCGCGCCGACGCGGTCTTCCCATCCGAGGAGCTCGGCGGCCACGGACGTGGCGCTTCGGATCGCGTCCATGGGCGTCTGGCCGTAGCGGACCTGGTAGGCGAACTGCTTCGCGTTCATGCCGTGCGGGTAGCCGCCGCTGTCGGTGCCGAACGCGAGCCTCACGCCCGCCTTCACCGCCTTCGCGAACCCCTCGCGCTGCGCCTGCGTCGTCTCCTCGTTCTTGCGGAGCACGTTCTTCGACCACCCGTGCAGCCGGCCTTGCTCCTCGATCCAGTCGCCGAACCAGATGTCGGCGACGAGGTACGTACCCGTCTCGGCGAGGAGGTCGATCGCCTCGTCGCCCATCAGCGAGCCGTGCTCGACCGAACGGACGCCCGCGCGGACGGCGCGCTTGATGCCCTCGGCGCCGTGAGCGTGGGCCGCGACGTGGGCGCCGTACAGGGCGGCCTCCTCGACCGCGGCGCGGATCTCGGCCTCGCTGAACTCGGGGGCGCCGGGGACCGTGCCCTCGGTCAGCACCGCGCCGGTCGCGATCACCTTGATGACGTCGGCGCCGCCGTGGAGGATCTCGCGCACGACCTTGCGGACCTCGTCGACCGAGTTCGCGACGCCGAATCGCAGGTCCCGCGGGAGGCCGGCGTCTACGTCGGGCGCGAGCCCTGTCACGTCTCCCCCGCCGCTCGAGCTCGTCACGTACGCTCCCGCACACATCATCCGAGGGCCGAGGACATCCCCCGCCTCGATCGCCTCGCGGAGCGCGACGTCGACGAACGCGCGGAACGTCCCGAGGTCGCGGACGGTGGTGAAGCCGGCCATGATCGTGTCGCGCGCGTTGCGCACGCCGCGCAGCGCCTCCTGCGCGCCGGTCCGCTGCGCGAGGACCGCGTACCCGTGCCCGCTCTCCACCTCGCCGATCAGGTGCGCGTGGCAGTCGATGAGACCGGGCAGCACCGTGTGCGAGGACAGGTCCACGAGTTCCGCGCCCGCCGGCACGGTGCCCTCGTCGGGGCCGACGGACTCGATCCGGCCGCCACGGACCGTGACGACCTGCGCGCGCCGGACCTCGCCGGCGATGACGTCCACGAGGCGGCCGGTCCGGATGACGGTGAGGCGTTCGTCGCTCACGCCGCGAGAGCTTAGCCTTCCGCTCGACCCGCAGCAGAACCGACAGTCAAGGAGGCATCGACCATGCGGCTCCGCGAGCTCGGCCTGTCCATCGGACAGCTCACCCCCGGCCCCCTGAACGCCATCACCGACGTCGAGGGCGTGCGCGTCGGCACGACGACGCTCGTGCGCGGCGACGGTCCGCTCGTCGTCGGCGAGGGCCCCGTCCGCACCGGCGTCACGGTGATCGTGCCGCACCAGGGGATCGCCGGCGAGCCGCTGTTCGCCGGCTGCCACCGGCTGAACGGCAACGGCGAGCTCACCGGCCTCGAGTGGGTGCGCGAGTCCGGCACGCTCACGACGCCGGTCGCGATCACGAACACACACAGCGTGGGGGTGATCCGCGACACGCTCGCTCTCGCTGACGGCTCGCTCCATCCGGAGCACGGCAGCTACTGGAGCCTGCCGGTCGTGGGCGAGACCTACGACGGCACGCTGAACGACATCAACGGGATGCACGTGCGGCCCGAGCACCTCCAGGCGGCCCTCGCGGGAGCGAGCGGCGGCCCCGTGCCCGAGGGCAACGTCGGCGGCGGGACGGGCATGATCTGCCACGAGTTCAAGGGCGGGACCGGGACGGCCTCACGCCGGCTCGTGCCCGAGCAGGGCGGGTGGACCGTCGGCGCGCTCGTGCAGGCGAACTACGGCGACCGCTCGCGCCTCACCGTCGACGGCGTCCCCGTCGGCCGCGAGATCGGATACGACGTCGTCCCCTCACCGTTCGCCGAGCCGCGCGACGCCGGCTCGATCATCGTGGTGCTCGCGACCGACGCGCCGCTGCTCCCTCACCAGCGCGAGCGCCTCGCGCAGCGCGCGGGGCTCGGGATCGCGCGCGCGGGGGGCGCAGGCGCGCACTCGAGCGGGGACCTGTTCCTGTGCTTCTCGACCGCGAACCGCGGTCGCCTGCACTCCTACAAGGACGAGCTCCCGGGCTCGGCGATCGCCGTCGACATGCTCCCGGACACCGCCATCACGCCGCTGTTCTGGGGCGCGATCGAGGCGACCGAGGAGGCCATCCTGAACGCCCTGTGCGCCGCCAAGACGTTGACCGGCGCGAACGGCGTCACGGCCCACGCGCTCCCCCACGATCGCCTGCTCGAGGTGATGGTCCGCTTCGGACGCGGGCCGCGGTGAGGCGCCGCTGCCGTTGACGGCCTCCCCGCGTCAGGACCTGTGGCCCTGGGACCCGCATCGGGACAGCGCGACGTTGCTCGGGGAGGACCGATGGCCGGGACAGACCGGAACCTCGCTTCCGTCAGCCGCCGGGTCGACCTGACCTACCGGCTGATGTCACGCCGGGTGCTCCGAGGCATCAACCTGCTGCACCTGGGGATGTGGCGCCTCGGCCTCGGACCCATGCTCAACGCGTGGCCGCGGTTGCTCGGCCGATATGTGCTCATCACGACCACGGGGCGGCGGACAGGACGCGCGCGACGCACCTCGCTCAACTACACGCGCTCGGGACACGTCGTCTACTGCATCGCCGGCTGGAGCCCTCGGTCGTCGTGGTTCGCGAACCTGCTCGCCGAACCCCGGGTCGAGGTCTGGCTCCCCGGCGAACGGCGGAGAGGGCTCGGACGACGGGTCGAAGATCCCGGGGAGGCGACCGGGGCGCTGCGGCGTCTCCTCGAGGACACGAAGGGTCTGTCGAAGCTGCTGGCAGGGGTGGACGCCGAGCGGATCGATGACGGGACGGTGGAGACGCTGACGCAGAGGTGGCCCGTGGTGCGCATCGACCTCGGGGAGCCCGAACGCGGGGCCGGGCCGCGGCCGGGGGACCTGGCCTGGGTGTGGCTCGTGGTTGCCGCGCTCGTGCTGGCCTGCCGACCCTGGCGCCGGATCACTCGGGCGGCAGGCGGAACGTGAGGTCGGCGCCCACGTCGGCGACGTCCATCTGGGCCTTCTGGAGCTTGCCGCTGTAGTCCCAGTTCATCGCCTGCCAGCGCGTGAACTGGTCGAGCACCCACACGCCGGACTGGCGCGAGCCGTTGCCGCTCTTGCCGTTGCCGCCGAACGGGAGGTGGGCCTCGGCGCCCGAGGTCGAGTTGTTCACGCTGACCATGCCGGCCGAGATCCGCTCGCGGAAGCGGAACACGTTCAGCGGGTCCCGCGTGTAGATCGAGCTCGACAGACCGTACCCGTGGCCGTTCGCGAGTGCCATCGCCTCGTCGAACGTCGAGAACGTCGCGACGCCGACGAGCGGGCCGAAGGTCTCGGTCGCGTACAGGTCGTCCTCGATGGCCACGCCGTCCACGATCGTCGGGTGGACGTACAGGCCGGCCTCGGGATCACCGACGAACCCCTCACGCGGGTTCGCCGCCGTGATGCGCCCGGTACCGCTCGAGCCGTGGAGCGTGTGATGCGGCCGCACGAGCCCGAGCCACTCGTCCACGAACCGGTCGCAGAAGCGCGCGCTGATCATCGGGCCGTAGAGCACGTCGGCCGTCGGGTCACCGATGGGCGCCTCTCGCACGGCCTTCGCGAACCGGGCGAGGAAGTCGTCGTGGACGTCCTCGTGCGCGATCACCGTGCCGAGGGACGTGCATCGCTGTCCCGCCGTGCCAAACCCGCTGAACAGCGCGCCCTCGACGGCGAGGTCGAGATCCGCGTCCGGCATCACGACGAGCGGGTTCTTGCCGCCGAGCTCCAGACACGGCGACTGCAGGTGCCGCCCGCAGAGCTCGCCGATCCGCCGTCCGACGTCGGTGGAGCCCGTGAAGCCGACCTTGTCGACGAGCCCCTCGCCGAGCACGCGCTCGAGGCCCTCGAACGTCGTGGGTCCGTCGGCCAGGACCATGTTGAACACGCCTGCGGGGAACCCGGCGTGCAGGAAGAGCTCCGCGAACGCCTCCGCGGTCGCCGGCGTGTACTCGGCGGGCTTCCACACGACCGTGTTGCCGCACAGGAGCGCCGGCACGAGGTACCAGGACGGCACCGCGACCGGGAAGTTCCCCGCCGTGACGATGGCCGCGATGCCGATCGGCGCGCGGAACGTGAAGAGCTGCTTGTCGGGCAGCTCGCTCGGCACGGTCATCCCGTAGAGACGGCGGCCCTCCGAGACGAAGAAGTTGCAGGTGTCGACCACCTCCTGCACCTCACCGCGCGACTCGGCGATCGGCTTGCCGATCTCGCGCGTGAGCAGGCGAGCGAGCGCCTCCAGGTTCGTCTCGACCAGGCGCCCCAGCTGCTGGATCGCTCGCCCGCGCACGGGAGGGGGCACCGCCGCCCACGCGCGTTGCGACTCCCTCGCGATACGGCACGCCTGCACGAACGTCCCGACGTCACCGAGGGAAGCGACCGCGACGACCTCGTCGAGCCGGGCCGGGTTCGGCACGGTGAGCGTCCCGCCGGGCGCGCCCTCGACACGCTCGCCACCGATCACCGAGGAAACGGCGCGCGTCACGGCGCGAGGTACTTCCAGGCCTGCTCGGCGAGGCCGGCCCACAGCTTGGCGTGCGAGAACGGCACGAGCACCCACTCCTTCATCGCGCGGCCGGCCATCGGCTCGAAGGGCTCGACGCCCGCGCGCTCGCGGGCGGCCGAGAGATCCTCGGGCCCGAGCTTGAAGGTCATCGCGTCGCCGAAGATGCCGGCGAACACCCTGGGTCCGGCCTTCAGCACCGGCATCCCGAACATCTGTGAGCGCTTCGCGCCGCGCGCGACGAAGTCCTCCGCGAGCGCGTCGAACCGCTCGATCGTCATCGCTCCTGCCTTCGGCATCCCCATGGGGTGCGATGGTAGAGCCTCGGGCACGTTCGCGTGAGCCGGGCGACGAGGACGACGAGGGCGACGATCGTCGCGACGATCACGACGAGCACGACCGCCCAGCCCGAGCGCCTAGGTGCCGAGAGCCGGTCTGCGGGTATCGTTGCCGAACATGGACGAGGCCTTCGCGAAGGAGATGGCCGAGGGCTACGCGAGCGACGAGCCTGCGGTCACCCTCGGCAGCCCGATGCTGGGTGGCGAGGTCCTGTCCTCGGTCCGCGTCACGCTTCCGCTCTCGACGACGAACCGGCACGGGCTCATCGCCGGGGCGACCGGGACCGGCAAGACGAAGACGCTCCAGCTGCTCGCCGGCCAGCTCTCGGCCGCCGGGGTACCGGTGTTCGTGGCGGACGTGAAGGGCGACCTCACGGGGCTCTCGGCGCCGAGCGACGCCGCCGACACGCGGGTGCAGGAGCGCGCCGCCTCGCTCGCGTGGACCTTCTCGCCGGCCGCGCACCCCGTCGAGCTGCTGTCGTTGACGGGCGCCCTCGGCGCGCCGGTGCGGGCAACGATCAGCTCGTTCGGCCCCCTGCTGCTCGGCAAGGTGATGGACCTGAACGAGACGCAGACCTCGGTCCTTTCGATGGTGTTCGCGTACTGCGACGACCACGACCTCGCGCTGCTCGACATCGAGGACCTGCGCACGACGCTGCAGTACCTCACGTCGGACGAGGGCAAGCCCGCGCTCGAGGCGTACGGCGGGATGTCGAGATCGACGGTCGGCGTGCTGCTCCGCTCGCTCGTCATGATGGAGCAGGAGGGCATCGGCGACTTCTTCGGCGAGCCCGCCTTCGAGGTCGAGGACCTGCTCCGCTCGACGCCCGAGGGCGCGGGCGTGATCAGCGTGCTCGAGCTCGCCGACGTGATGACCAGGCCCCGTCTGTTCAGCACGTTCCTGCTGTGGATGCTCGCGCAGCTCTACCAGGAGCTGCCGGAGGCCGGCGACCTGCCGAAGCCGAAGCTCGCTTTCTTCTTCGACGAGGCGCACCTGTTGTTCGACGATGCCTCGGACGCGCTGATGGACCAGATCGAGCTCACCGCGCGCCTGATCCGCTCCAAGGGCGTGGGCGTGTACTTCGTGACGCAGTCCCCGACCGACGTGCCGACCTCCGTGCTGTCGCAGCTCGGCAACCGCGTGCAACACGCGCTCCGCGCGTTCACGCCGCAGGACGCCGACAACCTGCGCAAGACGGCGCGCACGTTCCCCGAGACCGAGCACTACGACGTCGAGGAGACGATCACGTCGCTCGGCATCGGCGAGGCGCTCGTCACGGTGCTCTCGGCGAAGGGTGTGCCCACGCCGCTCTCGGCGACGCGGCTCGTGCCGCCGGACTCGAAGATGGCGCCCGCGGACCCGGCCGCGCTCGAGGCGCTCATCGGCGGCAGCCCGCTGCGCATCAAGTACCTCGAGGCTCCGGACCGCGAGAGCGCCCACGAGATCCTCTCGGCCCGGATCGCCGCCGCGAAGGCCGCCGCCGAGCCCGTGCGCCCCGCCGGCTCGAGCAGGCGCACGACGCGGACGAGGCGGACCTCGAAGCCGGTCTCGACGCGGTCGACCTCGAGCTCGAGCAGCACGAGCACGGGGCGCAAGACCATCGAGGCCGGTCTGAAGACGGTCTCCTCGGCCGAGGGCCAGCGCACGATCCGCGCACTCTTCGGCACCCTGTTCGGCAAGAAGTAGGCATGCTCGACGTTGCGATCCGGGGTGCGCGCCTGGTCGACGGCACCGGCGCGCCGTGGCGGTACGCGGACGTGGGCGTCATGGACGGGCGCATCGTCTCCGTCGAGCGCTCGGGGGTCGGGCCGGCCCGCACGGTCATCGAGGCCGAGGGCAGATACCTCGCCCCCGGGTGGATCGACATCCACACGCACAGCGACCTCGGTCTGGTGCAGGACCCCACGGCCGAGTGCGCGGTCCGCCAGGGCTCGACCACCCACGTGATCGGCAACTGCGGGGTCTCGGCGGCGCCGGTCGACGACCGGTGGCGCGAGCTCACGGCTCGCCAGCTCTGGGACTACGGGTTCCCGGTGGAGCTCACGTGGTCCACCTACGCCGAGTACCTCGACGCGCTCGAGCGCCGAGGGGTCGGCGTGAACGTCGTGCCCCTCGTCGGTCACTCCACGGTTCGCCTCGCCACCCTCGGCTTCGAGCAGCGCCCGCCCACGCCCGCCGAGCTCGAGCGGATGCGCGCGCACGTCGAGGAGGCGATGCGCGCCGGCGCGTTCGGCATGAGCACCGGCCTCGTGTACCCGCCCGGCTGCTTCGGGGACACGGACGAGGTCGTCGCGCTCGCCGAGGTCGCCGCACGGTTCGGCGGCCTGTACGCCTCGCACATCCGCGGCGAGCGCGAGACGATCCTCGACGCCGTGCGCGAGTGCATCGCGATCGGCGAGCGCGCCGGCTGCAGCACGCAGATCAGCCACAACTGCCCGAAGTTCGGCGGCTGGCAGCATCAGGACGAGGTCATCGCGCTCTGGGAGGACGCGCGGGCGCGAGGCCTGGACGTGACCGTCGACAACGACGTCCACACGGACTTCGCCCCCACGCTCCGCGAGGCGCTCCCCCAGTGGACGCACGCCCTCGACGCCGACGACCTCGTCGCGCGCCTTTCCGATCCCGCGTTCCGCGAGGCACTCAAGCGCGAGATCCTCGAGGATCGCCGTCCCGCGTTCGGCCCGGCCGGGCTCCTCGTGCACGAGGCGTTCGATCGCGTGTTCCTCCTGCGATGCCCGCGCGACCGCGACCTCGAGGGGCTCGCCATCGCGCAGGTCGCCGAGCGCCGAGGCGTCGACCCGTGGACGGCGTACTTCGACGTCGTCGCCGAGCAGCGCAACGAGGCGCAGGGTCTGTTCGACTACATCTCCGGCGAGCAGATCGAGCGCATGCTGCGCCACCCGCTCGTGATGATCTCCTCCGACGGCTGGGTGATGCCGCGCGAGGCCCGCACCGCCGAGCCGCCGCCCTACGTGCCCTGCAGCTACGCCGAGTACCCCGGCGTGATCGAGCGCTACGTCGTGCAACGCCCGGTGCTCACGCTCGAGGAGATGGTGCGCAAGTCGACGTCGATGCCGGCCGCCAAGCTCGGGCTCACCGACCGCGGCATCATCGCCGAGGGCTTCCGCGCCGACCTCGTGCTGTTCGACCTCGAGCGCGTGCGTGACCGCGCGACGAACCTGTGGCCGCACCCCGCGCCCTTCGAGCACTACCCGCACGACTTCCCCGAGGGCATCGACTGGGTCTTCGTGAACGGCACGCCCGCCGTCGAGGACGGCCACCCCACCGAGGCCCTCGCCGGCACGGTCGTCCGCAAGGCCCGCCGGAGCTGACCTCCACCCGAGTCCGGCCTCCCGCCCCTATCATCGAGGCCGAGCGCCGGTAGCTCAGTGGACAGAGCGGCTGCCTTCTAAGCAGCGGGTCGGAGGTTCGAGTCCTCCCCGGCGCGCGGAGCGCTCCGGACCGGAGGACCCCGCTCCGGCGGGCCGAACGGCCGGTGGACGCGCTCCGAGCCGCCCGCAGCATGGCTATGAGCACGATGAGCCACAACCACGGTGCACCCGCAGCTCGCGCCGGCCTCGGCGATCGTCCGATCGTCCTGGTCGGCAACTCCAACGTGGGCAAGTCTGCCGTCTTCGCGGCCCTCACCGGGCGGCGCGTGGACGTGTCGAACTACCCCGGCACGACGGTCGAGATCGCCACGGGCCCCGTCCGCACCGCCGAGGGCGAGCGCACGCTCATCGACACGCCCGGCGTGCGGAGCACGATGCCGCTGTCCGACGACGAGCGCGTGACGCGCGACGCGCTGCTCGACCTCGAGCCGAGCGCGGTCGTCCAGGTGATCGACGCGAAGAACCTGCGGCGCGGCCTGCTCCTCACCTTCGAGCTCGCGGAGACCGAGCTGCCACTCGTGCTCTGCCTGAACATGACCGACGAGGCCGAGGCGCGAGGCATCGACGTCGACGCCAAGCAGCTCTCCAGGGTCCTCGGCGTCCCCGTGGTGCCGACTGTCGCCGTCCGCCGCACGGGTATCGAGCGGCTCCGCGAGGCGATCGAGCACGCCCGTCAGGTCTCGCACGCCGCGCGGTTCGACGAGGCGGTGGAGCGCGCCGAGGCCGAGGTCGAGGAGCGCCTGCCCGCCGAGATCCCACGCCGGCGGGCGCTCGCGCTCGGGCTCCTCGCCGGCGACGACGCGCTCACCGAGCGCTTCGAGCTCGACCCGTGGACGGCCGACCAGGTCGCGCGCACACGCGCCGAGCTCGAGTCCGCCCTGGGCGAGCCGATCGCCTACGCGCTCACGCGCCGGCGCCTGGCCGAGGCCGACACGATCCTCGCCGGTGTCGTCCGCCGCCGCGCGGCCCGCCGCTCCCACGCAGCGGGGGTCGGTCGCATCGCGGCGCACCCGGTCGCCGGGTGGCCGATCCTGATCGGCGTCCTCGGGCTCCTGTACGTGATCGTCGGGCTCCTCGGCGCCGGCGTCCTCGTCGGCCTGCTCGAGAAGGGGCTGTTCGGCAAGGTCATCAACCCGTGGGCCACGGACGTCGTCGAGCGCTTCGTCCCGTGGCCGATCGTGCAGGACTTCCTCACCGGCCAGTACGGGCTCGTCACGATGGCGCTCACGTACGGGCTCGCGATCGTGCTGCCGATCGTCGCGACGTTCTTCCTCGCGTTCGGCGTCCTGGAGGACAGCGGGTACCTGCCACGCCTCGGCGTGATGCTCGACCGCACGTTCCGGCGGATGGGCCTGAACGGCAAGGCGGTGCTGCCGCTCGTGCTCGGGCTCGGGTGCGTGACCATGGCGACCGTCAGCACGCGGATGCTCGACACGCGCCGTGAGCGGATCCAAGCGACGCTCCTGCTCGCGCTCGCGATCCCGTGCTCCGCGCAGCTCGGCGTCATGCTCGGCATGATCTCCTCGACCGGCGCGATCGGGATCTCGATCTGGCTCGCTGTCGTCGTCGGATCGCTCCTCGGGGTGGGCTACTTCGCCGGGCGGGTCATGCCGGGCGAGCGCTCGGACTTCATCCTCGAGCTGCCGCCGATGCGCGTGCCGGCGATCGGCAACGTGGTGCTGAAGACCGCCGCCCGGCTCGAGTGGTACCTGCGCGAGGTGATCCCCGTGTTCGTGCTCGGGACGGCGGCGCTGTTCGCGCTCGACCGGACCGGCGTGCTCGCGCGGCTCGAGGACCTGTTCTCGCCGGTCGTCGTGTCGTGGCTCGGGCTGCCGGCCGCCGCGACGGGCGTGCTGCTGATCGGGTTCCTGCGGCGCGACTACGGCGCCGCAGGCATCTTCGCGCTCGCGGGGGCGGGGGCGCTCACCGCCGAGCAGACCCTCGTCAGCCTCGTGGTCATCACGCTGTTCATCCCCTGCATCGCGAGCCTGCTCATGATCGTTCGCGAGCACGGCGTGAGGATCGCGATCGCGGTGCTCGCCGTCGTGCTCGCCGTCGTGATGGTCGTCGGCGGCGGCCTGCACCTGATCCTCGGAGGGCTCGATGTCCCGCTCGGATAAGCGTGAGACGACGTGCGGCCTGTGCGGGCACCGGTTCGACGCCGCCGCGCTCGCCTGCCACACGGGCTGTCCGCTCGGGTCCCACTGCAACCTCATCTGCTGCCCGAACTGCGGCTACCAGGTGGTGGACGCCTCGCGGACGAAGATCGGCGGGCTGCTCTCGCGCGCGCTCGGACGCAAGGCCGAGGCACCCCAGCCGCCCCCGGCCCCACGGCTGCCGAAAGAGACCATCCCGCTCTCGCACGTGCTCCCCGGGCGCGAGGTCGAGGTGGTCGCCCTGCGCGGGATGAGCGCATCCCGAGCCGCGAGGCTGAGCGCGTTCGGCGTGGTCCCCGGCAGCCTCGTCCGGGTCGTGCAGCGACGTCCGGCGCCCGTGGTGCGCATCGGCGAGACAGAGATCGCGCTCAGCCTGGAGATCCTCGAGCGGATCGACGTCGCCCCTCCGGAGCCCGCGCTCGAGCCCCGGCCCTAGCTCACGCCACCACGCCGGCGTCGCGTAGGGAGCCGAGCTGCGCCGCCCTGGTGGGCTCGCCGCAGAACGCGGGCAGGAGCGGGAGCTCCCTCCCGCACGAGGAGCACGTCACGACGACCCTCGTCCCCATGCGGCCTCCTCCTCGACCGGTGGGGAGGCGCCGGCCAGCGCACTCCCCACCCGACGCTAGCCAGGGCCCCGAGGGGGTCATGGGGGCCGATGCGCCCAGATGTCCCGGGACGCGTTGCCCGCGCTCGGCTGGCAGAATGAGGGGCATGGCTACCTCACCGAAACCCGCACCGACCGCGCCGGTGGCGAAGAAGCCGGGGATCCGGCTGCTCGCGAAGGTGCCGCTGTTCACCGGCCTGCCGCAGGCGCACCTGCGGCAGATCGCCGCGCTCGCCGAGGAGGTCCGCTACTCCCCCGGCCGGATGATCGTGCGCACCGGCACGCCCGGTGTCGCCTTCTACGTCATCGTCGACGGTCAGGCCAAGGTGGTCCGCGGCAAGATCGCCTCCGCGAAGGGCACGTGGACGCTCGGTCCGGGCGACTTCTTCGGAGAGATGGCGCTCCTCGACGGCGGACCGCGAACGGCGTCCGTCGTCGCCGAGACCGCGCTCACCACGGTCCGTATCGAGCGCGCGCCGTTCCGCACGATGCTGAAGGACGAGCCGGACATCGCGCTCAAGCTCCTCGAGACCATGGCCGTGCGCATGCGCGGCCTGATGGGCCAACCCCCCCTCTGAGCCCCGATTCCGAGCGCCCGCTCCGAGCCCCGGCTCAAGGGGTCGTGGGCACGCGACGACACCTTCGTCATGAAGACCTGTCCGCACTGCGGCGGCGAGGTACGGCCGTCGGTGATCACGTGCGTCCACTGCGGCACGTCGCTCTCGGGCGAGACGGAGCCGGCCGCGGCCGCGGCCGTCGGAGCCCCGGCGCCCGCGCAGGTCCGCGCGTCCGAGCCCCTCGCATCCGGCCCGGCCCCCGCCTCGGAGCGTCCTCGTCCGGTCCCGTCGACCTCGGTGTTCGCGCCGGCGGGCGGCGACGTGTGGGTGACGCCTTCGGGGCGCGCCGATCGCCACGGCGGGCCCTCCCCGGGGGATCTCTCCGAGCTCCCCGTCCCCTTCGCGCTGCGCCGGCGAGCCGACCGGCACCTCCTGGTGGGAGGGCTGCTCGGACTCGCCGCTGCCGTCGTGATCTACACCTCGCTCCCGCTCGCATGGGTGACCGCGAGCATCACGACGGTCGACGACCGGCTCCGAACGCACGTCCTCGCCGAGCTCACGTTCCGGGGCTCGGACGCGTTCGCGGGCAAGATCGGGCTCGGGATCGCGGTCGCGCTCGCGGTGCTCGGGCTCGTGTGGTTCTGGTACGGGCTCGATCGCGGCGCGACCTTGCCGAGGCTCGCGAGCCCGTGGTACGCGGCGCTCGCCGCGGCCGTGGGCTCGATCGTCGTCGCGTTCGCGCAGTTCGGGTTCTTCTTCTGGGACGACGCGTTCGTCGCGCACGCCCGCGAGGCCGGCATGACGAGGAAGGCGATGCGCACGCTGCTCGACGCGCATCCCGCTCCGATCGTCGAGGTGCAGCAGCTCTCCGGCGTGCTCCGTTTCGGCGCGGGCACGGCCCTCGCGCTCGTCGCCGGGCTCGTGGCGCTCTGGTCGCAGCGCCGACGCGACTAGCGAGCCGTCACAGCTTCGGCCAGCTCTGGCCGGAGCCGCGCACGAGGTACGCCTTCGCGCCGGGCGCGTACCCCCACCGCCTCGGCAGGTCGAGCGTCGTGTCGCAGTTGCCGCAGATGAACACGGACCACCGCTTGCTCACGGTCTGCACCAGATGGCACTCGGGGCACTCGAAGAACTTGACCTCCGCCGAGCACGTGAAGCACTGGTAGCCCGGGGCGTCGTCGCCGACGAGCTGCGGCGTGAGGCACCACGGGCACGTGAGGTAGGCCATCGGCTCAGCCGGCGGTGGGGTCGGGCTCGGCGAGGATCTTCGAGGCCTGCTCGGCGCGCTGGGCGGCGACGGCCTCGCGGAGCTCGGGCCTGGAGCCCGCGAGGATCTGCGTGGCCAGGATCGCCGCGTTCACCGCGCCGGCCTTGCCGATCGCGACCGTCCCGACGGGGATCCCGCCCGGCATCTGCACCATCGAGAGCAGCGAGTCGAGACCGCCGAGGAGCTTGGACTCCATGGGGACGCCGATGACCGGCCTCGTGGTCTGCGCCGCGACGACGCCCGGGAGCGCCGCCGCCATCCCGGCGGCCGCGACGAACACCTCGACGCCGCGCTCCTGGACCGAGCCGATCCACTCGGCGAGCTCGTCCGGCGTCCGATGGGCGGACAGCACGCGGACCTCGCACGCGACGCCGAGCGCGCCGAGCTGGTCGACGCAGTGCCGCATCGTGTCCCAGTCCGACCTGGAGCCCATGACCACGCCGACGAGCGGTCCCGACATCTCGCTCCTTCCCCGGTCTCGACCTCGGCGGCCGCCTCGGTCGCACAGAGTCTAGTGCCCGGGACGTGCGGCGGAGCGCGGTAGGCTCGGTGGACCTCGAGGAGACCAGATGTCCGATCGCATCAGCCGGCTGCTCGCCGGGTACGCCCGCGGGACCCGTGCCGAGGACCTGCCGCCCGCGACCGTCCACGAGGTCCGCCGGCGGGTCCTCGACAGCGTGGGCGTGGCGATCGCCGGTCTCGACGAGCAGGCGCCCGTCGCCGCCCGCCGGTACGCGGCCGGCCTGGCCGGCGAGGCCACCGTGTGGGGAACCGATCGCCGCTCGAGCGTCGAGGCGGCCGGGTTCGCGAACGGCGTCGCCGTCCGGGCGCTCGACTTCAACGACACCTACCTCTCCCTGGAGCCGCTCCATCCCTCGGACGTCATCGCGGCGCTCCTCGCGCTCGCCGAGGTCCGCGGGCTCGAGGGGCGCAAGCTCGTCGAGGCGATCGCCGTCGCGTACGAGATCGGCGTGACGCTCTGCGACGCCGCGAGCCTTCGCGCCCACGGCTGGGACCACGTGAACGTGATCGGGATCGCGACGGCGTGCGGAGCGGGCCGGCTCCTCGGGCTCCCCGCCGAGGGCATCGAGCACGCCATCTCGCTCGCGGCGGTCCCCCACGCCGCGATGCGCGAGACGCGCGCCGGCGAGCTCTCGATGTGGAAGGGCGCCGCGGCCGCGAACGCCGCTCGGGTGGCCGTCACCGCGACGCTCCTCGCCGAGGCCGGGATGACCGGCCCGTCCCGGCCGTTCGAGGGCGAGATGGGGTTCGTGCGCCAGCTCCTCGGCGGCGAAGGCTTCGACGAGGCCGCCCTCGCGCGGCTCGAGGCCCTCGAGCCGCCGCGGCGGATCGGTGACACGTACGTGAAGCGCTGGCCCGTCGAGTACCACGCGCAGAGCGCGGTCGACGCCGCGCTGCAGCTCCGCGCCGAGATCGGGGGCGACGCCTCGCGGATCGCCTCGGTGCGGATCGACACGTTCCGCGCGAGCCACGAGATCATCGCGAAGGACCCCGAGAAGTGGGACCCGCACACGCGCGAGACCGCGGACCACTCGATCCAGTACATCGTGTGCGCGGCCCTGCAGGACGGCGACGTCACCCGGCGAACGTTCGAGCTCGAGCGCGTCCGGCGGCCCGACACCCTCGAGCTGCTGCAGGGTCGCACGACCGTCGAGCAGGACGACGCCCTCACGGCCGGCTACCCGCAGGGCATCCCGAACCGCGTCACGGTGACGACCACCGAGGGCGCCACGCTCATGCGCGAGGTCGCCCATCCCCTCGGCCACGCTCGGAACCCGATGAGCGACGCCGAGCTCTCGGCGAAGTTCCGCGCGAACGTCGCCGAGCGGTGGGACGATGCACGGACGGCCGCGGTCGAGGACGCGGCCATGCACGTCGACGAGCCGGGCGGCCTCGACCGCCTGCTGGAGGCATCGCGCGGATGACCTGGCTCACCCCCGATCCCGGCGAGCACCCGGCCAAGCGCCTTCGCGCACTGCTCGAGACCGGCGAGACGATCACGGTCCCCGGCGTGTTCAACGGACTCACGGCGCTCCTCGCGCGGCAGGCGGGCGCGCAGGCCCTCTACCTGTCGGGCGCCGCGTTCTCGGCCTCGATGGGCATGCCCGACGTCGGCCTGGTTACGCTCGACGAGCTCGCGCGCGCGGCCCGGCAGATCGTGCGCGTGACGCGCCTGCCGCTCATCGTCGACGCCGACACCGGGTTCGGCAGCGCCCTGAACGTGATGCGCACCGTCCGCGAGCTCGAGGGCGCCCGGTGCGCGGCGATCCAGCTCGAGGACCAGGAGGACCCCAAGCGCTGCGGTCACCTCGACGGCAAGCGCGTCGTGCAGGCCGAGGTCTTCGCGGAGAAGATCGCGGCCGCCGCCGAGAGCCGGCAGCACCTCGTCGTCATCGCGCGGACCGACGCGAGGGCGACCCACGGGTTCGACGAGGCCGTGCGCCGCGGGCTCGCGTACCGGGAGGCGGGCGCCGACGTGATCTTCCCCGAGGCGCTGCGGACCGAGGAGGAGTTCGCCGCGTACGCGCGCGAGGTCCCCGGCCCGCTCCTCGCGAACATGACCGAGTTCGGCAAGGGCCCCAACCTGTCCTCGGCGCGCCTGGCAGAGCTCGGGTACGCGATCGTGTTGTTCCCGGTCTCGGCCGCGCGCGTCGCCGCGAGGCAGGTGCAGGCGTTCTACGCCGACCTGCTGCGCGAGGGCGTCCAGACCGGCTGGATCGACCGGATGCTCACCCGCGAGGATCTCGAGACGCTGATCGGTTACGAGGACTACGCCGCGCTCGACCGCGGCCTCGCGCGCGAGCCCACCGAGCCCGAGGAGCGCTCGTGAACGACGAGGGGTTCCGCGCCGGCCTCGAGGACGTCGTCGTCGCGCGCACCGAGGTCTCGGCCCTCGATCCCGAGCGCGACCGCATCGTCGTCCGCGGCTACGACCTGATCGAGCTCGCCCGCACGGCGCACTTCCCCGACGTCGCGCACCTGCTGATCCGCGGCCACCTGCCGAGCCCCGAGGAGCAGGCGACGTTCTGCGGCGCGCTCGGGGACCAGATGGGGCTCCCGGACGGCGTCGTGGACATCTTGCGCCGGCTCCCGCGCGACCTGACGCCCATCGATGCGCTGCGGACCGGGCTGTCGATCCTCGCCGGGTGGGAGGATCCGGCGCGCCTGTCCGACACGTCGCGCGAGGCGAGCGAGCGCGTGGCCGTGCGGCTGCTCGCGCGCGCGCCGACGCTCACCGCCGCCGCCCACCGCGCGATGCGCGGGGAGGCCGTGCTCGAGCCGAACCCCGGACTCGGCTTCGCCGGCAACTTCCTGTGGATGATCCACGGCCGGTCGCCCTTCCCCGAGGTCGTGCCGGTCTTCGACCGCATCTTGACCTGCTACTCCGAGCACGAGCTCGCGGCCTCGACCTTCGCGGCCCGCATCACGGCCTCGACCCTCGCGGACCTGTACGCGGCCGTCGTGGCCGCCGCGGCGACGCTGAAGGGCCCGCTGCACGGCGGCGCCAACGAGGCCGCGGCCCGGATGTTCGCGCAGATCCGGATGGCCGGCGGGCCGCCGGCCGCGGAGCCCTTCGTGATGGAGCGCCTCGCGCGGGGCGACCGGATCGCCGGGTTCGGCCACCGCGTGTACATGGGGCGCCCCGACCCGCGCGCCGTCCTGCTCCGCGACGATCTGAACGCGTTCGCCGAGCGCGACCCGGACGCCGCGGTGCTCGTCGCCTGCTACGACGTCGTCGTCGCGACCGTCGAGCGCGAGAAGGGTCTGTTCCCGAACGCCGACCTGCCCATCGGGCTCCTGCTGCACCTCATGGGCGTCCCGGTGGAGCTCGCGACGCCGGTCTTCCTGTGCGCCCGCATCGCCGGCATCGCCGCGCACGTCATCGAGCAGCAGCAGGACAACCGGCTCTATCGCCCGCGCGGCTCCTACACCGGGCCGACGGATCTGCAGCCGCCCGCAGGCTTCACGCCCTCCCGCTGCTGAGCGGCCTACGCACGTCCCTTCAGTCCGGCGACGCGGGCCCCGACCTCGCGGGTGATCTCGACGAGCGCGAGGACGTCCTCCTCGGTCGTGCGGAAGTTCACGAAGCACGGCCGCAGGTAGACCTCGCCGTCCACGAGCGCCGACGCGAGGTAGACGCGCCCGTCGGCCTGGAGAGCCTCGGCGAGGGTCGCGTTGTGCGCATCGAGGTCGGCGACGCCCTCGGGCTCGTGCCGGAACGGGACGATCGACAGCTGCGGCGGCCCGAGCGCCCGCAGGTCCTCGTGCCTGCCGATCTCCTCGTACAGCAGGCGCGCCTGGGCCAGGTTGCGCTCGATCGCCTCGCGGAAGGCGGGGGCGCCGTGCGCGCGGAACGCGAGCCAGAACTTGAGCGCGCGGAACGGCCTCGAGTACTCCAGCGTGATGTCCACGGCCAACAGCTCGTGCTTCTGGTGTGGCAGGTAGCCCTCCTGGTGCGCGAAGACGTTCTCGAGATCCTCGCCGCGCCGCACGAGCACGACCCCGCACGCCTTCGGCAGGTACAGCCACTTGTGGGCGTCGAGCGAGACCGAGTCCACGCGCTCGAGCCCGGCGAAGGCCTCGCGCATCGAGGGGACGCCGGCGGCCGGGACCCCGTAGGCCCCGTCCACGTGCAGCCACACGCCGCGCTCGGCGCAGACGTCGGCGAGCGCGCCGATCGGATCGATCGCACCGGTGAGCGTCGTCCCCGCCGAGGCGACGACCGCGATCGGCGTGACGCCGCGAGCCATGTCCTCGTCGATCGCGGCGGCGAGCGCCTCGGGCCGCAGGCGCCGGTGCTCGTCGATCGGCAGGACGCGCAGGTTCTGCGAGCCGATGCCGAGGAGCTCGACCGCCCGCGTGATCGAGTAGTGGACCTCGAGCGAGCAGTAGACGGCCACCCGCTCCCCCCCGATGCCCTTCAGCCGCGACAGCGGCAGCGCGCGCTCGCGCGCGGCGGCGAGCGCGGTCGTGTTGCTCACGGTCCCGCCGCTCGTGAAGGTGCCACTTCCGGCCGGGTAGCCGATGAACTCGCCCGCCCACCGAACGGCCTGGCGCTCGATCTCGGCGGCGGCGCGGGCGTCCACCGCGAGGTTGATGTCGTAGGCGGCCGCGATCGCGTCGCCGATCACGCCGATCTCGAGCCCCGAGGAGCCGATGAACGCGAAGTAGCGAGGCCGGGGCTGGGCGATCGATTCGTCGAGGATCCGGCCCGCGTCGTCCAGCGCCTGGTGCAGGGGCGCGCCCTCGTCCGGGAGCGCCGCCTGCAGCATGGCGCGGAGGCGCTCGTCGACCGGCGGCTCCTCCGGCCGGAAGCGGTCGAAGCTCCGCCAGGCCTGCTCGATGATCTCCACCGCGTGGAGGAGCGCCTCCCGGCGTGACACGTCCAGCCGCAGCGATCCCCCGCGCGACGCGTCCGCCTGCGGCGGCCTCCCCTCGTCCCCCGTCACCCGCCGGATGCTACCCCCCTGGCCCCGCCCACCGAGCGGGTGTGCTTCCGGCGGTGGCGGCCCCCGTGGTTGGATACGCGCCATGGATCTGCTGTCGCCGGGTCTCGAGCCGCCCCCGATCACGCGGTTCGACATCGAGTCCGCCGCCGAGCGCATCGGGGGGCACGTGCGCCGGACGCCCGTGCTCCACCTCGAGCCCGAGGCCCTCGGGGCTCCCGGCGCCGTGACGCTGAAGCTCGAGCTGCTGCAGCACACCGGGTCGTTCAAGCCGCGCGGTGCCTTCAATCGGATGCTCTCGGCCGAGGTGGACGAAAGCGGGGTGCTCGCCGCCTCGGGCGGCAACTTCGGGCTCGGCGTGGCGTACGCGGCGCGCGAGCTCGGCCACCGCGCCGAGATCTTCGTGCCCGAGACCTCGCCCCAGGTGAAGATCGACCGGATCCGAGGGCTCGGGGCCACCGTGAACGTCGTGCCCGGCTACTACGCCGACGCGTACGCGGCATCCGAGGAGCGCGCGTTCGACACCGGCGCGATCTTCATGCACCCCTACGACCAGCCGGCGGTGGTCGCCGGCCAGGGCACGATCGCTCCCGAGATCGCCGCGGAGGTCCCCGGCGTCGAGACCGTGCTCGTCGCGGTGGGCGGCGCCGGGCTGATCGGCGGGATCGCCGCGTGGTTCGCCGGCGAGGTCCGCGTGATCGGCGTCGAGTCCGAGCTCTGCCCGACGCTCCACGAGGCCCTCGCGGCAGGCGACCCGGTGGACGTCGAGGTGGGGGGCGTGGCCGCGGACGCCCTCGGCGCGAGGCGCGCCGGACGAATCGGGTTCGAGATCTCGCGGCGGTTCGTCGAGCGCGTGGTCCTCGTGTCCGACGAGGCCATCGTGCAGACGCAGCGGCGGCTGTGGGACGAGTGCCGCGTGCTCGCCGAGCCCGGTGGGGCGGCCGCGCTCGCAGCACTCACCTCGGGGGCCTACACCCCACGGCCCGACGAGCGGATCGTCGCGGTCATCTGCGGCGGCAACACCGACCCCGCCTCGGCGATCTGAAGCGGCCGGAGACGCCTACCCACCGAACCGCTGCTCGAGCTCGACCCGCGCGCGCGCCACGAAGGCCGCGTACACGCGCTGGAGCTCGAGCACCTGGCGGAGCTGGAGCGCCGACTGGCGGATGGGGTGCTCGGCGAAGAACGCCTGCACATCGTCCACGAGGGCCGGCTCGGTGAGCGCCCGGATCCCGACGGTCGCGTAGATGAGCGCCGAGGACGCGGTGCGCGCCGCGATCTCGTCCCAGTGCTCCCGCACCAACGCCCAGGCGATGGCGCCGACCTCGCGGTTCGCGATCGCCCGTGAGATCAGGTGGGGCACGTTCTGCGGCCGCACCGCTTCGCCGAGCGTGCGCTCGAGCGCGCGACGGAGCAGGTCCGGATCGCGGAACTCCGAGAGCGCGCCGAGGTACCGGAGCTCCTCTTGTGGCGTGGTCGCGGCCAGGCTCGCGTCGACGAACGAGTCGAACTCCTCGCGGCCGCCGGCCGCGGCGATGACCGGCGCGGCCGCCGTCGCGAGCGAGGGGTCGGCCCCCGCGGCCGAGCGCCCTTCGCGGTCGATCTCGCGCGCGAGGGCGAGCACCTCCGGGTCGCCGCCGAGCACGCCGAGCGCGCCGAACAGGGCGCCGCGGAGCGCCTTCGTGAGGTCGGGGTCGCCAAGGTCCGCCTCCCACCCCACGCGGTCCAGCGCAGGGCGCACGAGCTCGCGCACGAACGCCCGGAACCGGTCCCGGGCCGGACCCTCCACGGCCCGCTCGCACCATCCGAGCCCGAGCAGGAGCGCCTGCCAGACCGGGAGATCCGTCTCGTCCGCGAAGGCGCGGGCGACGTCGCAGAACTCGACGGCCGAGCTCGCCCCGGCCACCGTCGCGGCCCACGTGTCGTCGACGAGCTGATACCGCTCGACCGGGCCGAGCTCGGCGAGCGATGCCGCGAGCCGCTCGCGGAGGTCCTCGGCGTACCGGACCCGGACGAACCCGTGGCCCCCGGCGTTCACGACCGCGGCACCCCCGTCGCGGTGCGCGATCTCGATCCCGTCCGGGCCGACGAGCACCGGCTCGACGGGAGCGCCGGGCCCGGCGCCGTGGCGGACGAGCAGCGGGGCGTCCCACCGAGCGGCGTCATCCCCGCCGTCGAAGCGGAACCGCCGCTGCGACAGTGCGAGCGCACCGTCCCTGGCCGAGACCGACACGAGCGGGAACCCGCCCTGCCAGATCCAGGAATCCATGATCCGGCGGACCGGCTCGCCGGTGGTCGCCTCGATCGCGTCCCACAGGTCGGAGGTCTCGGTGTTCCCGTGCGCGTGACGCGTGAGGTACTCGCGGATGCCGTCGCGGAAGCGCTCGCCGCCGAGGTAGCGCTCGAGCATCCGCAGCACCGAGGCGCCCTTCACGTACGTGAGGGTGTCGAACATGCCCGAGGCCTCGTCGGGTGAGCGCACCTCGTACTCGATCGAGCGGGTCGAGTCCAGGGCGTCGACCTCGAACGCGACCGAGCGCGTACGCGCCTGCAGCGCCCAGCGGTCCCACTCGGGACGGAAGGCGTCGACGCACAGCAGCTCCATGAAGGTCGCGAAGGCCTCGTTCAGCCAGATGCCGTTCCACCAGCGCATCGTCACGAGGTCGCCGAACCACATGTGGGCGATCTCGTGGGCGACGGTGTCCGCCACGCTCTGCAGCTCATACTGCGTCGCCTTCCCGGGGTCCACGAGCAGCGCGACCTCGCGGTACGTGATGCAGCCGAGGTTCTCCATCGCGCCCTGCGCGAAGTCCGGCAGCGCGATCATGTCGAGCTTCGCGTCCGGGTACGGGATGCCGTAGTAGTCGGCGAAGAACCGGAGCGAGAACGCGCCGATCTCCAGGGCGAACGCGGTCAGGTCCGCCTTGCCGGGCACGTGCACGATGCGCAGCGGCACGCCGTCGACGTCCACCGGCTCGGTCACCTCGAGGCGGCCGACCACGCACGCGGCGATGTAGGTGGACATCGGCATCGTGTCGGCGAACCGGACGCGCACGCGCCCGTCGCCGGTGGGCTCGCGGCCGACCTCCGGCCCGTTCGAGATCGCGACGAGCCCCTGGGCCACGACGAGCGTCACCCCGAAGACGGCCTTCAGGTCGGGCTCGTCCCAGCACGGGAACGCGCGGCGCGCGTCGGTCGACTCGAACTGCGTCGTCGCGATCACGTGCTGGACGCCGTCGTCGTCGGCGTACGTCGAGCGGTAGAACCCACGCATCCGGTCGTTCAGCGTCCCGCGGAACTCCAGGTGCAGCGTCCATCCCCCGGCCTCGATCGTCTCGGTGAGCTCGAGGTGCGCGCTCTCAGCCTCCTCGTCGAGGTGGATCGACGCGAGCTCGACGCGCCGACCGCCGGGGCCGAGCAGCCAACCGGCGTCGACCTGCAGGTCGGCGGCGTTCAGCACGATCTCGGCGGTCGCCTCGCGCACCTCGAGCGCGACGTCCTCGGAGCCGGCGAAGGTCCCGGCATCGAGGTCGGGCTCGAGCACGAGGTCGTACCGGGCGGGGACGGCGTTGCGCGGGAGGCGGTACCGGGTCTCCGAGGTCTCCGAGGTGACGGCCACGTCAGTCGTTCACGTAGGTCAGCCAGTCGGCGTAGCGCTCGGTCTCGCCCTTGGTCGCGGCGAAGAAGGCGCCCTGCAGCTCCTTCGTGACCGGTCCGCGATGGCCCTCGCCGACCACGCGGTCGTCCACCTCGCGGATCGGCGTGATCTCGGCCGCGGTGCCGGTGAAGAAGCACTCGTCGGCGTTGTAGAGGTCGGTCCGCACGAGGTTCTCCTCGCGCACCTCGTACCCGATGTCGCGCGCAAGGGTCATGACGCTCGCGCGCGTGATGCCGTCGAGGCACCCCGCCTGGATCGGCGGCGTGGTCAGCGTGCGGTCACGCACGACGAACACGTTCTCGCCGGAGCCGTCGGTGATGAAGCCCTGCTCGTTCAGCATGATGGCCTCGTCGTAGCCGGCCTTCAGGCTCTCGACCTTCGCGAGCACGCTGTTGATGTACTGGCCGGTGGCCTTCGCCGCGGCCGGCAGCGAGTTCTGCGAGTTGCGGCGCCAGCTCGAGATCTTGACCCGCACGCCCTGCTCGAGGGCGTCCTCGCCGAGGTACGCGCCCCACGGCCACACCGCCATGATGACGTTCACCGGCGCGTGCAGCGGGTTCACGCCCATCTCGCCGTACCCGCGGATCACGAGCGGCCGGATGTAGCAGGACCGCAGGCCGTTCGCCCGGATGAGCTCCTTCGTGGCCTCGGTGATGGCCTCGAGCGAGAACGGGATGTCCATGTGGTAGAGCTTCGCCGAGCGGAATAGGCGCTTCAGGTGCTCGTCGAGGTGCCAGACGGCCGGCCCGCGCGAGGTCTCGTACGCGCGGATCCCCTCGAAGACGCCGGTGCCGTAGTGGAGCGCGTGCGACAGCACGTGGATCTTCGCGTCGTGCCAGTTCACGAGCTCGCCGTCGTACCAGATCTTCTCGACCTCGGTGATCGGCATCGGGGCCTCCTTCGCGACATCTGGTGGGCCCGTTGCTCCGGGCCGAACCGTAAGGATACCGGCTGGTCAGGACCCCGGTAGGGGCAGGTCGTAGGCGCGCCAGACGATCGCGGTCGCCCACTCCTGGGGGCGGTCGAGTGGGCCGAAGCGCTCCTCCGCCCAGGGGCGGAGCTCGCCGAGGGCGGCTAGGCGCACGCCGTCGGGGACCGGCCAGGTCCAGGAGTAGAGGTTGCGCTCGATGCCGTCGAGGAACTCGGACAACGGTTCCTCACCGCGGTCGGTGAGCGCGGGGAGGATGCGTAGGCGCCCACCGAGCCGCGCGACCTCGGCGTCGAGCTCCTCCTCGCGGTGCCAGCCGATGCCGACGGGCTCGATGGGGGCATCGACGAGCCGTGCGAACCGCTCGTGGATCTCGTCCCACGGCCCGCCGTACGCGCCCAGGTGGATCACGAGGACGCCGCCCGGCCGCACGACGCGCACGAGCTCGGCGACGACGGCTTGCCAGTCCGGGATGAGGTGCAGCACCCAGCGGAGCAACGCGGCGTCGACGGTGTCGTCGCGGAACGGTAACGAGGTCGCGTCGCCGAGCACGAGCGGGAACGGCGGGCGGCCACCGGCCTTCTCGACGAGCTTGCCCACCATCGGCGCCGAGATGTCGAGGCCGCGCATCGGGATGCCGGTCTCGTGCAACGGGAGCGCGATGAGGCCGGTGCCGACGCCCACCTCGAGCACGCTCCCCCGCCCTCGGAGCTCGGCGGCGAGCAGATCGGTCGTCGCGCGCGCGAGCCCCTCGTCGTACCCCCGCGTCTCGTCGTAGAACTCGGCCGCGCGGTCGAACCGAACGGACTCACTCATCCGACGTGGATCACCTCCACGAGCCGCCTGGCCGAACGCGCCATCCCGGCATCGCGCGTGAGGAGCGGGACCTCGAGCGCCTCGGCAAGGGCCACGTAGGTCGCGTCGTATGCCGTCAGGTTTCGGCGCAGCTCCAGCGCCCGCGGCAGCAGACGGAGGTGGGGGTAGCGGGTGATCGGCAGCTCCCCGAGCCGGTCGATGGCCCGCTCTGCCCGATCGATCCGGATGATCCCCGCGAGGACGAATCGCCGGAGGACCTGTGCAACCTCGACATCGAGGAGGTGCGGAGCATGCATCCCCGCGCCTGCGGCGAGCACATGCTCCCGGATCCGGGTAGCGAACGGCGGCGCGTCGAGCAACAAATCGATCGCGGCCGACGCGTCGAGGACCGTCACCTGGCGTCGCGCTCGGCTCGCACTGCGGTCGCGCTGTCCTCGAGCAGGGTGACCGAGCCGTCCCGCTTGATCCTGGCCAGGACCTCCTCGACCGTCGGACGATCCGCATATCGCTCAATCTCCTGCAGGAGGTAGGCCGAGAGCGAAAGGCCGGCTTCCGCGGCGCGCATCTTGAGGGTGCGGTGGACCTCGTCGGGCACGTTGCGGATCTGGATCATCTTCATGTGCGGCACATTACTTCATGCGCGGCACATGCACCAGGCTCAGTTCTGGGTCGGGTCGAGCGGCATCGAGCGCAGGAGATCGAAGCCGCGACCCTTGCGGCGCAGGACCTCCTGCCACAGGCCGTCGGGGTCGGCCGCGAACACGTCCTCGGGCCGCGCCGGCTCGACGATCCACGAGCCGTCCTCGAGCTCGGCCTCAAGCTGGCCGGGACCCCAGCCCGAGTAGCCGGAGAAGACCCGCGCGCGGCGGATGCCGCCGATCTCGCCCGGGTCGACCTCCTCGGGCAGGAACCCGATCGAGCCGAGCGCGAGGATCCGGGCGTGGCTCGGGTCTTCGAAGTCTGCGAGCACGACGGCCGCCTGCGGCTGGACGGGCCCGCCGATGAACAGCGGCTCGCCGGGCGGCACGAGGTCCGCGAGCGGCGGCACGGCCTCGGCGACCGTGACCTCCGTCGAGCGGTTCAGCACCACGCCGACGGCGCCCTCGTCATCGTGGTGCCCGATGAGCACGATCGTCTTGCGGAAGTTCGGGTCCCACAGGCTCGCGGCCGAGAGCAGCAGGTGTCCTTGGAGGCTGTCCACCGCTCCATCATGGCAAGCCCGCGCGGTCGGCCACCACCCCCCTGCGGGTTCGCTTGCGGTCCTTGCGGATCTCGCGGACGCAGGCGTACGCGGGGATGCCCGTGACGCCGCCGCCGCCGTGCGTGGCACTCGAGCACTGGTAGAGCCCCTGGATCGGCGTGCGGTAGTCGGCGTAGCCCGGCGCCGGGCGCATGTGGAAGAGCTGGTTCGCCGAGAGCTCCCCGTGGAAGATGTTGCCGCCGATCAGCCCCCACTCGTGCTCCATCTCGTACGGGCCGATGACCTGCCGCGCGAGGATCGACTCCTTGAAGCCCGGCGCGACCTGCTCGTACGCGTCGACGACGCGGTCGGCGTAGGCCTCGAGCTCGTCCTGCGGCTGCTCGTCGGACCAGGTGTGGGGCACCCACTGCGTGAACAGCGACATCACGTGGGCGCCCTCCGGCGCGAGCGACGGGTCGAGCACGGTCGGGATCACGCCGTCGCTGAACGGCAGCGAGGCCGCCTTGCCGTGCCGGGCCTCCTCGAACGAGGTCTCGAGTTGCTCGATCGAGGGCGCGATCTCGAACCCGCCGGTGAAGTCGGTCCATTCGGGCTTCGCCGCGAGCTTCGGGAGCCTCGACAGCGCGAGGTTCACCTTCACGGTGCCCGAGCGGCTCGACCAGTTCTCCATGTCGCGGACGAAGTCATCGGGCAGCTCGTACCGGTCGATCTGGCGCAGGAACGTGATCTGCGGGTGGCAGGCCGTGATGACGATCGGCGCGCGGAGCTCCTCGCCGCCCTCGAGCACGACGCCCTGCGCCTTGCCGTTCGAGATGAGGACCTTCTCGACCCTCGCGTTCGTGCGGACCTCGGCGCCGAAGGAGCGGGCGCTCCGCTCGAGGACCTCGGCGACGCCGCCCATGCCGCCCTCGGGCACGCCCCACGACCCGAGCGTGCCGTCGCCGACATCGCCGATCGAGTGGTGCACCATCACGTAGCCGGTGCCGGGCTCGCGCGGGCCGGCCCACGTGCCGATGAGCCCGTTGATCGACATCGCGGCCTTGATCTCGTCGGACTCGAAGAAGCGCTCGAGAAGGTCGGCGACCGACATCGTGAAGAGCCGGGTGACCTCGCCGACGGTCTTCACGTCGAACCCGCGGAACCGCCAGGCCAGGCGGAGCTGGTCGAGCAGGTCGCCGGGCCGCTTCGACCCGAGGTGCGGCGGCGTGGTCATGAGTACGGGGCCGAGCACGTCGGCGATCCCGCCCATCCACGCCTCCCACAGCTCGAGGTTGTCCGCGTCGCGCTTGCTGACCGCCGCGAACTCCTCGTAGTTGGCCTTCGGGTCGTCGTACTCGATCATCACGCGCCCGTCGGGCAGCGGGACGACGTACGGACCCACGGGGTGGACGCGGTACCCGTGCCGCTCCATCTCGAGGTCCTTCAGGATCGTGTCGGGCATGAGGCTCATGACGTAGCTGAGCGTCGTGACCTTGAAGTCCGGCAGGTCGGGCCACGGCGCCATGGTGTCGGCGGCGCCGCCGGTCTTGTGTCGCGACTCGCAGACGACGACCCGAGCCCCGGCCTTCGCGAGGTACGCGGCGGCGATCATCCCGTTGTGACCGCCCCCGATGACGATGGCGTGATAGGAGTTCGCCATCTCGCCCCCCTCTGAACGGTTGTTCCGTATCGAAACACGAACCTGAACGGCCGTTCAAGTCCCGCTTCGAACGTCGGCCTCTTGCCTGGGTTCCGCTCGTCGGACAGGCTTCCCGACCAGGCTTCCCGACATGGACGTGAATCGGGTCGACCTCTACGCCGTCGTCCACCTTCTGCCGCTCCCGGAGGAGCCGATCGGGTCGTTCCGGCGAGCTCACGATCCGACGATCAGACTCATTGGCCCGCACCTGACCCTGGTCTTCCCCGTCCCCGCCTCGATCGGCGGCGATGCGCTGAGGGCGCACGTTCGACGAGTGACATCGCAGACACCGTCCTTCGACGCCCGACTGAACAGACTCGAGGAGTCGTGGGACCACTGGCTGTTCCTCCTCGTCTCGGAGGGACGTGAGCAGGTCGTCGCGCTGCACGACGCACTGTACGGCGGGATCCTCCGCCCACACCTGGGGACCGAGCAGCCGTACATACCCCACGTCGGACTCGGGCTGTTCGCCGAGGAGGAAGACACCCACGATCTGCCCGAGCTCCGCCCGAGGGCCCTTGATCGGACCCGCTTCGAACGCGCCCTCGTAGAGGCCGAGGCGATGGATCTCGACTTCGTTTGTCGCCTGGGCAGCGTTCACATCGTCTGGCTGGACGAGGACCTCACCCACATCACACCGCTGGAGGAGTTCCCACTCGGCTGAGGTGATGACGAGCTGAGGCCGAGCACGTTGGGGTGGCCGAGCGTTGATGGATGTTACTGAACCGGGTTCCGGCGTCTGTCCAACGAGGGAGTCCCGTTCAGCCCTGCCAACTCACGCTGGAGACCCTCACATCGCGCCAATGCTTGGATCCCTCCTTGGTAAGGCTGCAGCATGCCCGCAACTTGACGCGGAGCTGCTCTTGTCGCTCGGGCATGTGCCCCGGCCAGGACAGGCGCAGCTTGCGATCCCCCGCGTACACCTGCGTCGGTAGCGCCACTTCTTCTTCGATCGGCCCACATGCCCCGTTCTCCAGGACCCAGTCTCGCTCTGAGGCATACCCCCAAGTGAGCGCTACTTCGTGCAGCCAAACGTTCGCCCCGCTGACGTAGAGCAAGATCGGAGGATCTGGCGGGAAGTCCCAAATGAGCCCGGTCCTGGGAGAGAGCGACGCGTGCAGCACCCATTCGGTGGCGGCTAGTGTGGTCGCTTCGGCCAGCGCGAGGGCCGCCTTCTCGCGCTCGTGGGCGCGTCGGGTCTGACGCACGGCCCACACAGCGATGCCGACTCCCACCACGGTCGCTACGGCGCCGACGGCGTCCCATGGAACGGTCATTCACGGGGAGTCTGACACGCGCGCGCAGAGGCATCCCGGGGAACCCCCCGAACGCCGGCTACCCTCGGGCCGAAGCGTGCGCGAGTTCGCTTCTCAGCGTGGCAGTTGATGTTCCGCGTCGCGGGCGACGGCAAGTGCATCGTCGAGCCCCGAGCGCCACACGCTCCCCAGGGACACGGAGTACTTGATCATGGCCGAGAGCCACACGCGAGCCTCGTCCTCGCCTACCCCCTCCGGCGTCATGGGCGCTCCGGACGGGGCGACCTCGACGTACAACACGCGCTCACGCGCCCGCATGTCTGACCTCGCGAGGGCCTTGAGGTCCTCGAAGCCGGGCGGCAGCGGGATCGACGGACTCATGGCAGTCAGGTATGTGAGTGTCTCGGCGTACCGATCCACGTGCGCCTGCCCGCCGGGTCGTAGCGCCTTGTTCAGCTCGGCGACTGTGATTCTGCCGGTCCAATCGCGAAGCATCTGCCGGCAGCGCAAGTGCTTCGCGACCTCTGACCACGCTCATCTGAAACCCCCCAGCTCCGCTCACTGAGATCCACCACCTTC
>CAYUSA010000035.1:17761-29328 GCA_964447335.1 uncultured Actinomycetes bacterium | reverse complement strand
CGCCGGTCGCGGGCATCGCGATGGGCATGATCGCGGGTGACGGCAAGTTCATCACGCTCACCGACATCCTTGGAGCCGAGGACGCGCTCGGCGACATGGACTTCAAGGTCGCCGGCACGCGCGAGTTCGTCACCGCGATCCAGCTCGACATGAAGGTCACCGGCCTGCCGGGCGACGTGCTCGCCGCCGCGCTCCAGCAGGCGAAGGAGGCCCGCCTCAAGATCCTCGACGTGATGCTCGCCGCGATCCCCGCGCCGCGCTCCGAGGTCAACGCGAAGGCGCCGCGCATCCTCACGATCCAGATCCCCGTGGACAAGATCGGCGAGGTGATCGGGCCGAAGGGCAAGCGGATCAACGAGATCATCGCGCTGACCGGGGCCGACATCGACATCCAGGACGACGGCACGGTCTTCATCGGCTCGCGCGAGGGCGCGGGCGCCGACGAGGCCGCGCGCATGATCGACGAGATCGCGAACCCGCGTCCCCTCTCGGTCGGCGAGACCTTCAACGGGAAGGTCGTGAAGATCGCGACGTTCGGCGCGTTCGTGAACCTGGTGCCGGGCCGCGACGGCCTGGTCCACATCTCGAAGCTCGGCAAGGGCAGACGCCTGTCCAGCGTCGAGGAGTCCGGTCTCAAGGAGGGCGACATGCTCGATGTCGAGATCCAGGACATCGACGCGATGGGCAAGATCAGCCTGAAGCCGATCGGCGAGGAGTGGGCGATCCCCGAGGGCATGGAGGTCGAGTCGCAGCCGCGCGAGCGCCGTCCGCGTGAGGGTGGCGATCGCGACCGCGGCGAGCGCCGTCCGCGCCGCGACCGCGGCGAGCGCCGGGACCCCTAGGCGCTCGATGACCATCCGCCGAACCGAGTTCGGTTCCGGCCTGCGCGTCGTCACCGAGCGGATGCCCGCGGTCCGCTCGGTGGCGCTCGCGTTCTGGGCGCTCGCCGGCTCGCGCGACGAGCCACCGCCGATCAGCGGCTCGAGCCACTTCCTCGAGCACCTGCTGTTCAAGGGCACGAAGACGCGGAGCGCACGCGACATCGCCGAGGCCTTCGACGCCGTCGGCGGCGACCTCAACGCGTTCACGGCGAAGGAGTACACCGCGTACTACGCCCGGGTGCTCGACCGCGACCTGCCGATGGCGCTCGACCACCTCGCCGACATGCTGCAGCACTCGGTCATCCGCGCCGCCGACTTCGACGCCGAGCGGCAGGTGATCCTCGAGGAGATCAACGTCCACGAGGACACGCCCGACGACCTCGTGCATGACCTGTTCACCGAGACGCTGTGGCCGGGTCATCCGCTCGGGCGGCCGATCCTCGGGACGCGGGAGAGCATCGAGGCGGCCTCACGCGACCAGGTCCGGCGCTTCTACCGCAAGCACTACGTGCCGGGGAACCTCGTCGTCGTGGCAGCCGGCAACGTCGATCATGACGACCTGCTCGGCAGGCTCGGCTCGCTCCTGGAGACCGGCCCCGTGCGCGCGGAGGGCCCGAGCGGATGGAACCTGCGCGAGGCGGGCACCCCGCCGGAGCCCTCGGGCCGCGCGCTCGTGAAGCGCCGCAAGACCGAGCAGGCGCACATCTGCATCGGGACGAACGGGGTCTCGCGTCACGATCCGGACCGGTTCGCACTCGGCGTCGTGAACAACGCGCTCGGAGGTGGGATGAGCTCCCGGCTGTTCCAGGAGGTGCGCGAGGAGCGCGGCCTCGCATACTCGGTCTACAGCTACCACGCGATGTACGCGGAGGCCGGCCTGTTCTGCGCGTACGCGGGCACCACGCCCGGGCGCGCCCAGGAGGTCGTGGACCTCATCCGTCGCGAGATCGAGGACGTCGGCGAGCACGGCCTCTCGGCCCGGGAGCTCGAGCGCGCGAAGGGGCACATGAAGGGTGCGCTCGTGCTGTCGCAGGAGGACCCCGGCGGGCGGATGTCGCGCCTCGGCAAGTCCGAGGTCGGCCACGGTGAGATCCTCACGCTCTCGCAGATGCTGAAGCGCATCGACGCGGTGAGCCTGGAGGATGCGCGCCGCGTGGCCGAGCGCGTACTCTCGCAGCCGATGTCGCTCACGGTGCTCGGACCGTTCGCGAAGGGCCGGATCGCGTGATCCGCGTCGGCGTGATCGGCGCCTGCGGCCGGATGGGCCTCATGGTCTGCCGGTCGGTCGCCGAGGCCGACGACCTCGCGCTCGTGGCGGCCATCGACCGCTCGCGCGTCGGGCAGTCGATCGGCCCGCTCATCGGTCACCCGAAGATCGACGTCCCGGTCTCCGAGGAGCTCGACCGCCTCCTCGAGGCAGAGGTCGAGGTCGCCGTGGACTTCACCCATCCCGAGGTCGTGATGGACAACGTCCGGTGGTGCGTGGCGCACGCCGTGCACCTCGTCGTCGGGACCACGGGGCTCCGGTCGCAGGACCTGGAGGAGATCCAGCGGCTGATCGAGGACGAGGGGGGCGAGTCCAGCGTCATCGTCGCGCCGAACTTCGCGCTCGGCGCGGTGCTGATGCAACGCTTCGCGGCGCAGGCGGCCCGCTACTTCCCGGCCGTGGAGGTCATCGAGATGCACCACGACGGCAAGGTCGACGCGCCGTCGGGCACGGCGATCTCAACGGTGCAGCGGTTGCTGGAGGAGCGAGCCGCCGCCTACCGCGGCCCCCTCGCCGAGACGCTCGAGGGCGTCCGGGGCGGCGACCTCGAGGGCGTCCGCGTCCACTCGGTGCGCCTGCCCGGTCTCGTCGCGCACCAGGAGGTGCTGTTCGGCGGCCAGGGGCAGCTCCTCACGATCCGCCACGACTCCACCGACCGCAGCTCGTTCATGCCGGGCGTGCTCATGGCGGTCCGCGCGGTGCTGACGCGGCCGGGGCTCACCGTCGGGCTCGAGCCGCTCCTGGATCTGCCGCCGCTCCCGTGAGGCCGTGACGAAGCGCATCGCCTCCATCGTCGCCCACCCGGACGACGACACGTACGGCGTGGGGGGCGCCCTGGCGCTCCACGCCGGCTCCGACATCGAGATCACGGTCCTCCTGACGACGAGCGGCGAGGCGGGCCAGATCGCCGATCCGAGCCTTGCGACCCGCGAGACGCTCGCCGCCGTCCGCGAGGCCGAGGACCGCGCGTCGTGGGAGGCGCTCGGACTCGAGCCCGTCATCCACTTCCTGCGGTACCCCGACGGCGGGGTCGCCGACGTCCCGCGAGAAGACCTCGTCGCGGCCTACGTCGAGCTCCTGCTCGATCCCCGGCCGGACGTCGTCGTCACCTTCGGTCCGGACGGCATCACCGGTCACGAGGATCACGTGGCGGTCGGCGCCGCCGCCACCGAGGCCTTCCATGTCGCGCGGAGCCAGGCGGGTGGCGGCTTCCACCGCCTCCTGCACAACGTTCTGTCGCGCGAGCGGCTCGAGGCGTTCAACGAGGCGCTGCGCGCTCGAGGGATGGAGCCGATGGACCCGACCCAGCCCTTCGTGCCCCGCGGCGTGCCCGAGCGCACGATCGGGGTCTCGGTGGACTGCTCCGCTTCCTTCGAGCGCAAGCTCGAGGCCTTGCGGCGCCACCGCACCCAGGGCGAGCTCCAGGACGTGCCGTTCGACCTGTGGCCCGCGATCCTCGGCCGCGAGGACTTCCGCATCGCCTGGCCCGAACCCTCGCCCGGCGAGGACGTGCTCCGTTTCGGCGACCTGTTCGAGGGTCTGCCCGGCACGTAGGCTGGCCGCCGTGAGCTTCCAGATCCGACCGATCCGCGAGGACGAGCTCGACGAGGCGATCGCCGTCGTCGAGTCCGCGTTCGGCGAGGTGGTCACACCCGAGGAGGTCCAGAACGAGCGCCGGGTCGCCGAGCTCGATCGGTACCTCGCCGCCTTCGACGACGGCCGGATGATCGCCGGGGCGGCGGCCTACTCGCTCCGGCTCAGCGTCCCTGGCGGCGAGGTCGCGACCGCGGGCGTGACCTCGGTCGGCGTACTTCCCACCCACCGCCGCCGGGGCGTCAACAGGGCGCTCATGCGTCGGTTGCTCGAGGACGTGCGCGAGCGGGGCGAGCCGCTCGCCGCCCTCTTCGCCTCCGAGGGAGGGATCTACGGGCGGTTCGGGTTCGGGCTGGGGTCGTTCTCCTGCGGGATGGATCTCGAGACCGAGCGCTCGGCCTTCGTGCGCGGCTACGCACCGTCCGGCCGAGTCCTCCTGCATCGCAAGGAGGAGGCGTTCCCGCAGATCCTCGAGGTCTACGAGGGCGTCCGGCGGACACGCACGGGCATGCCGGTCCTGGACGAGCGGTGGCTCGAGTACCGGCTCCACGACCACCATGCGCAGAGCGAGCCCGCCCCCTTCTTCGCGGTGCACGAGACCGATGGCACGGCCGACGGCTACGCGATCTACCGGGTGAAGCACGAGTGGCCGGGATCGATGCCGCGTTCGGAGGTCGACCTCTCGGAGCTCATGGCGACCACCCCGCAGGCCTACGCCGACACGTGGCGGTTCGTGCTGGATCTCGACCTCGCGCACCGGGTCACGGCGTGGGGGCGTCCCGCGGACGAGCCGCTCCTGCACCTGCTCGCCGAGCCCCGGCGCCTGCGCCTCACGCTGAAGGACGGCCTGTGGGTGCGTCCGGTCGACGTGGCAGCCGCGCTCGAGGCCCGAGGCTACGCGGGACCCGGGCGTGTCGTCTTCGAGGTGCGCGATCGCTTCTGCGCGTGGAACGAGGGTCGCTTCGCGCTCGAGACCGCGCTCGAGGGCGCGGCGTGCGCCCGTACGGACCTGGCGCCCGAGATCGCATGCGCTGTGAACGCGCTCGGCGCGGTGTACCTGGGCGGCGCGACCTTCCGGCAGCTGTGGCGGGCCGGGCAGGTGCAGGAGCTCGAGCCGGGTGCCCTTGCACGAGCCGACGCGCTGTTCGGCTCGGACCCGGCGCCCTGGTGCCCGTTCGTGTTCTGAAGCGAGGTCTCGAGCTCAGCCCGCGAGGCCCTGGACGACCAGCCAGACCCCAAGGGCGCCGAGCGCGACCGCGAGCAGGTCGCCCAGGATCCGCAGGAACCGGTCGCTGACGCGATGCGCGCCCGCTCCGAGGAGCACCATCCCCGAGTCCATCATCGACACGCCGGCAAGGAGCGCCACCGCCGTCGTGAGCGCGAGCGTCCGCCCACCGGCGTCCGCCGCGTTGGCCGTGACCGCGGTGCCGGTCGTCCCGAGGAACACGTACACGCCCGGGTTCATGAGCACCGCGAGGACCCCTCGGAACGTCGGGTGCAGGCCGGGCCGGGGCGCGTCGGTGACCTCGGGGCGGCGGCTCTCGCGCAGGGCGTCGACCGCGAGGAGCACGAGGAACGCGCCGCCGACCACCCGCACGACGCGAAGGAACGTCGCGCCCGGCTCGAGCGAGGAGAGTCCAGCCGCGAGGAGCAGGATCATCAGCCCGAACGTCGCGTTCGCACCGGCCATCGCCCGCAGGCCCCGGCCGATGCCCCCGCGCGAGGCCTCGGAGAACAGGAGCAGCTGCACCGGCCCCGGCGACGTCCCGAGCGCGACGCCGAGCCCGAACGCGGAGAGCGGGATCGAGACGTCCATCGCGACCGGCGCTAGAGCCGTAGCTCCTCGATGGATATCGGACCGTCATCCTCCGCTTTGGTGAGGAGCACGCCCTCGCACTCGCCGAGGGGCGCGATCTCCCGCACCGACAGGCCGAACACCGCCCGCTCGATCAGGGGGGTGTGCGAGACCGCCAGCCCGCGTCCGCCCTCGGGCACGGCGTCCAGGAGCGCGGCCACGACGCCCGCCATGGCGAGCGGCGAGCGGTCAGTGCCGTCCCCGGCGAGACCGGGGATCACGCCGTGGGCCGGCAGCTGCTGGCCAAGCCCGCGAAGGAACCAGGCGACCGTCTCGGCCGCCCGCTGAGCGGGGGAGACGAAGACGACGGCGTAGCTACCCGTGAGGGCGCGGCCGATCGTCTCGGCCTGTGCCCGCCCCTCGGGCGAGAGCCGATCCTCGTAGGGGTCACGCCTCGCGTGGCGTCGGAGCTCGAGCGTTCGCATCGTCAGGGTCCTTGCAGGCCGGGTTCGTGTAGCATGCCGCGCGCCCATGAAGACTACCGGCCGTCTGGTCGTGCTCGTGCTCGCGTTGGCGCTCGCTCTCGCGAGCTGTACGGGGGACGACGGCGGCAAGGACGGCGGCGATGCCACCGGCCCGAGCGGCGGAACCGGCGGCACTGGGCCGACCGGCACGATCAGCGTCCCGCCCGGCTCCTCGGTCTACCGCTATGCGAACGCCGGGCTCGTCGTGATCTTGGACCTGGACGACGCGACGCTCGAGGTCCAGAACCAGACCGGCCGCGAGCTCGCGAAGCCCGATTTCTACGTCCTGGACGCGCGCGACGGGACCGAGGTCGACGGCAAGGTGGAGGCCCCGACCGCCGTTCCGGCAGGGGAGACCGCCACCTTCGACGTCGCGCTGGGCGGCATCGACACGGACAACATCGGCCTCGTGGTCCTGCTCATGGGCAAGGACAACTACGGCGCGTTCGTCCAGCAGTAGCCGCGGTCAGTTCTCGCGCGTGCCGGGCTCGGATCCGCCCGCCTCGATCCGGGCCAGCACGAACAGCAGATCCGAGAGCCGGTTCAGGTAACGCAGGGCCGCCGGGTTGACCTCGGCCCCCCCCTCGCGGATCTCGACCGCCCTGCGCTCGGCCCGTCGCACGATGCTGCGCGCGACGTCGAGGGCCGCGGACACCGGGCTGGCCCCCGGAACGACGAACGCGTTCGGGAGCGGGTGCGCGAGGACGAGCTCATCGATCCAGGTCTCCAGGCGCCCGACCATCGCGTCGGAGACGAGCGAGACCTCCGGCTCGAGCCGCTCGCGCTCGGAGGGGTTGGTGGCCAGGTCGGCGCCGACGACGAACAGCTCCCGCTGGATCTGGAGCACGCCCTCGGCGAAGGCCGGGTCCTTGCAGAGCGCTCGGGCCAGGCCGAGCGCGGCCACGGACTCGTCCACCGACCCGTACGCCTCGGCCGCGGGATCGGCCTTGGAGATCCGCCCCCCGAAGAGGCGGCCGGTCGTGCCGTCGTCGCCGGTCTTGGTGTAGATGCGGGGCATGCGGCTATCCTAGCCCGGGCGGGCCCGCGCCCGGATGTCGCACACGCGGCGCGATGATGGAGATGTGGTGCAGGAGTTGCTCGGAGCGCAGGAGCCAGCCTTGGCCCATGAACCACTGGAACCACCTTCATCGCGTGTGCAACTTGTGACGCATGTGACTCTTGTGCGAGGAGTGAGACGGTGCTAGCATCCCGAGCCGTACGTGGGGCCGAGCGGTCGCGGCAAGCCAGGACGCCTGAGCGGGGCCCGACCGCCCGGCCCGACGTCTGCGGGCGCACCGCCCACCGCCGCACCGGACTCGGAGCAAGGAGGCAGCATGGCCGGTAGGTTCGGGGCGGTCGTCACCGCCATGGTCACGCCCTTCCGCGAGGACCACTCGCTCGACCTGGACGGCGCGCGAGACCTGGCCGCGCACCTGCTCGAGAACGGGTCGGACGCCCTCGTCGTGGCGGGCTCGACGGGCGAGTCGCCCACCCTCACGCACCGCGAGAAGCTCGACCTGTTCCGTGCGGTCATCGAGGTCGCCGCGGGCCGCGGCAAGGTCCTATGCGGCACCGGCACGTACAACACGGCCGAGACCCTCGAGCTCTCGGCCGAGGCGGAGGAGGCGGGCGCCGACGGGCTCCTGCTCGTCACGCCGTACTACAACAAGCCGCCGCAGCGGGGCCTGCTCGAGCACTTCTCGCTCGTCGCCGGCGCCGTCGACATCCCGATCGTCGCGTACAACATCCCGGGCCGGACCGGCACCCGCATCGAGCACGACACCCTGCTCGCGATGGCCGAGGTGCCGAACATCGTCGGCGTGAAGGACTCGACCGGGGACTTCCAGGCGATCAGCCGGCTCATCGGCGAGGCGCCGCCGGACTTCGAGGTCTACTCCGGCGACGACTGGGCGACGTTCGGGTACGTGTGCCTCGGCGCCGTCGGGGTCGTGAGCGTCGCGGCCCATCTCGTCGGCGGGCGCATCCGCCGGTTGATCGACCTCATCGCGACCGGCGACATCCCGGCGGCGCGGAAGATCCACGAGGAGCTCACACCCCTGTTCAACGCCCTGTTCATCACGAGCAACCCGATCCCGGTGAAGACCGCGCTCGAGCTCGTCGGGCGGCCGGTCGGCCCCCCGCGCCTGCCGCTCGTGCCGGCCACGGCCGAGGAACGGAACCGGATCGAGAAAGCTCTCGCCGATGCCGGCCTCCTCTGAGAGCGACACGCGGGCCGGGAAGAAGGGCCGCACCCGCCCGCCGCGGCCCGCCCGCGTCGTGTTCCTCGGCGGCGTGGGCGAGGTCGGACGCAACATGGCCTGCGTCGAGCTCGAGGGCCGGATCCTGATCGTCGACGTCGGTCTGTCGTTCCCGAACGCCGACATGCCGGGGGTGGACATCGTGCTCCCGGACTTCGAGTACCTCCGCGACCGCATCGAGGACGTCGAGGCCGTCGTGCTCACCCACGGCCACGAGGACCACATCGGCGCCTTCGCGTACCTGCTCCGTGAGTTCGCGGATCGGACGCTGCCCGTCTTCGGCACCCCGTTCACGCTCGCGCTCCTTGACGGCAAGCTCGAGGAGCACCACGTCCGGGACCGCGCCGACTTCCGCACGGCGGTGCCGGGCGAGGCGGCCGCCATCGGGCCGTTCTCGATGCGGTTCATGCGCGTCACCCACTCGATCCCCGACGGCATGGCCGTCGCGATCGACACGCCGTTCGGCGCGATCTTGCACACGGGCGACTTCAAGATCGACCAGACGCCGCTCGACGGGCGGGCGACGGACCTGCACGCCCTGGCCGAGGAGGCCGGCCGAGGTGTCCACCTGCTCCTGTCCGACTCCACCAACGCCGAGGAGACCGGCTACACCGCGAGCGAGCGGAGCGTCGGTCCGGTGCTCACCGACATCGTGGCCCGGGCACCGCAGCTCGTCGTGGTCGCCTGCTTCAGCAGCCACATCCACCGGATCCAGCAGGTCGTGAACGCGGCTCGCGCGAACGAGCGCGTGGTGGCGTTCCTCGGCCGCTCGATGCACCAGAGCGTGGAGGCGGCCCGCCGGCTCGGCCTGCTCGCCGTGCCGGACGCCGACCTCGTCCCGATCGAGCAGGTCGATGCGCTCGACCCGGCGCGTGTCGTCGTGATCTGCACGGGCTCGCAGGGGGAGCCGCTCTCGGCGCTCTCGCTGATGGCCGCGCGCGAGCACAAGTGGGTGAAGCTCCAGGAGGGCGACTCCGTCGTGCTCTCGAGCAGCCTGATCCCGGGGAACGAGCCCGCGATCCACCGTGTCATCGACGGCCTGTACCGGACCGGCGCCGACGTCTTCCACCTCCCCGCGTACCCGATCCATGCGAGCGGTCACGCCGCCGCCGAGGAGCTTCGCCTCATGCTCTCGCTCGTGCGACCGCGCTGGTTCGTGCCGATCCACGGCGAGCGCCGTCAGCTCTCGCACCACGCGAAGATCGCGACCGAGGTCGGCATCCCGCCCGAGCACGTGCTGGTGTGCGAGGACGGCGACGTGCTCGAGGTGGGGGAGAAGGTGCAGATCGTGGGCCGCGCCCCCGCCGGGATGACCTTCGTGGACGGTCTTGGGATCGGCGACGTCGGCGAGATCGTGCTCCGCGACCGGCGCAAGCTCTCGGGCGACGGCGTCGTCGTCGTCGTCCTCGCGATCGACGCTCACCATGGGCAGGTGGTATCGGGGCCGGACATCGTGAACCGCGGGTTCGTGTTCGAGGAGACCTCGGGCGACATCCTTGAAGCGGCGCGGGAACGCGTCATGCTTTCGCTGCAGGACAGCGCGTCCGCGGAGGTCACCGACCGCAGCGTGCTCGAGCAGAACATCCGGCGCGTGCTGGGTCGCTACTTCTACGAGGTTACGCAGCGCAAGCCGGTCATCCTGCCCGTGATCATGGAGGTCTAGTTGGCGACGAAGACCAAGGGGCGCGCCTCCTCGAGGAAGGCCGCTCCCGCCCGCACCCGGATGCGTCAGCACCTGAGGCCGTGGGCGCGAGATGCGCTCGGCATCGGGCTCGTCGTGTTCGCGCTCATCTCGGTGCTCGCGCTGTGGTTCGAGGCCGCAGGGGTCCTCGGGCGGGGCATCGACTGGCTGCTGCACGGCTCGATCGGAGCGGCAACCGTCGTGTGCCCGTTCCTCGCCCTGTACTGGGGGATCCTGCTCCTTCGCGGGACCGCCGAGGACGACCGCACGCGGATGTTCATCGGGTTCGCGATCGCGCTCGTCGGGGTGCTCGGCCTGCTCTCGCTGTGGCGGGACAACCCGCGGCCGTTCGGTGGCTGGACGAAGGTGGAGGACGCCGCCGGGGTGATCGGCGCGATCGCCGCCTGGCCGCTCGGCAAGCTGCTCTCGCAGGTCGGCGCGGCGATCGTGCTCACGGGCGTCTCGGTGATCGGGCTGCTGATCTTCACCGGCACGCCGCTCGCCGCCGTCGGGCGCGGCATCCGCGACCGCTTCGCGCGGCATGACGACGAGGCCGAGGACGACGACGGTCTCGAGCTCCTGGAGGACGAGCGGAGGCCCAGGCGCCGGCGCGAGCTCCGTGTCCGCCGCACCGAGCGCGACCTCGTCGTCGAGCTCCCCGAGGAGGGCCCGGTGGAACCGGAGCTCGAGCCCATCGAGGTGCCCGAGCTCGTGCGTCCCGTGCCGAGGGGCGGCCGCTACCAGCTCCCACCCATCGACCTGCTCCGCACCTCGCCCGCGTCGGCAGGCAACGAGCGCGACGAGGAGCACACGACACAGGCCCTCGAGCGCACCTTCCACACGTTCGGCGTCCCGGCGCACGTGACGGCGGCCCATCGAGGGCCGACGGTCACCCTGTTCGAGGTCGAGGTCGAGGCCGGCACGAAGGTCAACAAGGTGCTCTCGCTCGCAGACGACATCGCGTACGCCCTCGCGACGCCGGACGTTCGCATCATCGCCCCGATCCCGGGCAAGTCGGCGATCGGCGTCGAGGTGCCGAACAAGGTCCGCGACTTCGTGATGCTCGGGGACCTGCTGCGCGCGAAGGTGGCCAAGGACGACACGCACCCGCTCTCGGTCGCGCTCGGCAAGGACGTCCACGGGCGGGCACAGCTCGTGGACCTCGCGAAGATGCCGCACCTGCTGATCGCGGGAGCGACCGGCGCAGGCAAGTCGAGCCTCATCAACTCGTTCATCACCTCGATCCTCATGCGCGCCACACCGGAAGAGGTGAAGCTCGTGCTCGTCGACCCGAAGCGCGTGGAGCTCGCGCACTTCGCCGACCTGCCGCACCTGCTCGTTCCGGTCATCGTGCACCCGAAGCGGGCCGCCGAGGCCCTCGCCTGGGTCGTGCGGGAGATGGAGCAGCGGTACGAGGTGCTCGCGATGGTCGGCGTGCGCGACATCGATGGCTACCGCGCCGGCATGGCCGAGGACAGCCTGCGCATCCCTCCCGGGCAGGAGCACAAGGTCGTCGACTTCCCGTACCTGCTCGTCGTGATCGACGAGCTCGCCGATCTCATGATGGT
>CAYUSA010000035.1:0-17751 GCA_964447335.1 uncultured Actinomycetes bacterium | reverse complement strand
GGACGCGATCTGCCGCATCGCGCAGATGGCGCGCGCGGTCGGCATCCACCTCGTGGTCGCTACCCAGCGTCCGAGCGTTGACGTGGTCACCGGCCTCATCAAGGCGAACATCCCGAGCCGGATCGCGCTCATGGCCTCGAGCCAGGCCGACTCACGGGTCATCTTGGACATGAACGGCGCCGAGAAGCTCGTCGGCCATGGCGACATGCTGTTCGCGCCGTCGAACGCCTCGAGGCCGACGCGCCTGCAGGCCGCGTGGGTGACCGAGAAGGAGATCGCTGCCATCTCCGAGTGGGTGCGCGCCCAGCGCGACCCGGAGTACCAGGCGAGCGTCGAGGGCATGGGGCGGCCACCGGTCGAGAGCGACGGCGAGGATCTCGACGGGGACGACGAGCTCATGCGACAGGCGGCCGAGCTCGTGATCCGCTCCCAGCTCGGCTCGACGAGCATGCTGCAGCGCAAGCTGAAGGTCGGGTTCGCTCGAGCCGGACGGATCATGGACCTGCTCGAGGAGCGGGGCATCGTCAGCCCGAGCCTCGGCTCGAAGGCGCGCGACGTGCTCGTGACGCCCGAGGAGTGGGAGAGATCCCGCTCCGCACACACCGGCTGACCGGCTACAGCGCGGCGACGAGCTCGTTCAGCAGGAGCAGCGACTCGGCCTCGCGCTCGGGATCGATCGTGTAGCCGCGCGGCCAGACCTCACGCTGCCAGTAGACATAGATGGTCTCCGGGGTCCAGCCGCGCTCGAGGGCGCTTCGGTAGCCGCGGACGACCTCGCTCCCCCCCCAGAGGGCCCAGGGGTCCACCAGGAACCCGCCCCGGCGTCGGTCCTCGGAGCGCCAGAGCGCGCCGATCGGACCCCACAGGCCGTCGTCCTGCCTGCCGGAGACGAGCAGGTATCGCACGCGGCCCTCGGTCTCGAGCTGCTCGGTCGTCGGCGACTCCACGAGGGCGAACGGGGAGGCCCCGTCCAGGTTGACCATCGCGCTTGCGCTCACGCCGTGTCTCCTGGTATGCCGGCCGAGTCCGAACGTCCTCAACGCTATCCCCCTGCTCACCCCGTGAGTATCGGACTTGAGGCCTAGGCCCTTGAGCCGCCGCGCACCGGTCCGGGGGAGGCCGGGGCGGATGGCCCTAGGCCCGGTGGGGCACGCTCCGTAGCGTGCCGGGCGGGGGGGATGCCGATGTACACCATCACGGAGCCGCTGCGCGAGGAGCACAAGGAGCTCCTGCCGAAGATCGAGCGCATCCGCCGGGTCGCGGACGCCGTCGGCCTCGTGCCGCTCGAGACCCTGCGCGAGCGAGTCGAGGAGGTCCACGCGTTCCTCGCGCGGGAGCTGCTCCCGCACGCGAAGGCCGAGGACGCCGAGCTGTATCCGGTCGTCGCGCGCCTGATGGGCGCGCCCGAGGCGACGGCGACGATGCGTCACGACCACGTCGAGGTGGCGGGTCTGGTCGACGAGCTCGAGGCGATCGAGCCGGAGCTGCGGGCGCCGTCGCTCCCGCTCGGGGTCGAGCACGCGCTCCGGCGGATCCTCTACGGCCTGTACACGCTCGTGAAGGTCCACTTCGTCGAGGAGGAGGAGATCTACCTCCCGTTGCTCGAGGACCGGCTCGGCGAGGACGAGGCGGAGACTATGTTCGCGGCGATGGAAGCGGCGGCGGCTCGCGAGAAGGCGAAGGTCTGAAGCTGGGGCCTCAGGAGGCCGCGGCGGCGCGGGCGGCGGCGATGACCTCGAGCGCCTCGGCGCGCTCGCCGAAGCCGTCGATGCCGACCTTGTGGCCCTCGAGGTCCTTGTAGACCGCGAAGAAGTGTTCGATCTCGTTCAGCAGGTTCGGGTTCAGGTCGCCGAGCTCGTGCACCTGGGACCACATCGGATCCTTGAGCGGCACGCACAGGATCTTCTCGTCGGGCCCCTTCTCGTCGCGCATGCGGAACAGGCCGACCGGACGGGCGGTGATCCGGCAGCCCGGGAAGGTTGGCTCGCCCACGAATACGAGGGCGTCGAGCGTGTCGCCGTCGCCGGCGAGCGTGTCGATGATGAACCCGTAGTCCGCGGGGTACTGCATCGACGTGAACAGCATGCGGTCGAGCGTGATCGCCCCGGTCTTGGGGTCGAGCTCGTATTTGTTCCGCGATCCCTTGGGGATCTCCACGACGATGGTCACGACGTCGGCATCCACAGGCCGAGCCTAGCAGGGGCGTTTGGCTAGGATACGGGGGTCCCGTGGCCGGGAGGTAGATGGTGGAACGATCGAGCACCGGGCTCGGTCCGGCGCTGAAGAAGGTACGGGAGCGTCGCGGCGTCTCCCTCGCGGAGGCCTCGCGCGACACCCGCATCCGCGCCGAGTTCCTCGGGGCACTCGAGGACGAGGACTTCGATCGCCTCCTCGGCGAGGTCCACGTCCGTGGGTGCCTCCGGTCCTACGCGACCTACCTCGGCGTGCCGGCGGATCGCGTGCTCGAGGTTTACGGGGAGCATTCGGCCGAGGCCCCGGCTTCGCCCCAGGCGCCGACGCCGCCCGTGGATCCGGACATCCGTCTGCCCAGGCGCCGGGACAACGCACGGCTGGTGATCATGGTGGCCTCGGCGGTCCTCGTCCTCGCCGGGGCCTTCGGGGTGCTCTCGGCTCGAGACCCGGCGCCCGAGCCCGCGGATCCCCCCTCGCCGGCGCCCATCGAGCAGATCGCGGTGGCCCCGCCCGGGATCGAGGTCACGGTGCTCGCGCAGGAGTCCGTCGAGGTCACGGTGGCGATCGACGGCGCCGACCCCCAGCCCTACGCTCTCGAGCCGGGGGAGGGGCGCTCGTTCGAGGCCGACCTCGCGCTCGACCTGCGGTTGTCGAGCGGAGCCACCGCGCAGGTGACCGTGGACGGACGCGACCTCGGCTTCCCCGGCGTGAAGGGACGGCCCTGGCACAGGTCGTTCCGCTACGAGGCCGCCGCGAGCTCCACGCCCTCGGGATGACGCCGTGAGGGTCGAGATCCTGGGCGTCGGGACCGAGCTGCTGCTCGGCCAGATCGCGAACACGAACGCCCAGTGGATCAGCGAGCGCCTCGCCGAGATCGGCGTCGACGTCCTGCACCACGAGGTCGTCGGCGACAACCACGAGCGCATCGTGGAGGCCATCCGGGCCGGCCTCGCGCGCGCCGACGTCGTCATCGCGACCGGCGGCCTCGGCCCGACGCAGGACGACATCACGCGACCCGCGATCGCGACGGCCGCCGGCGTGCCGCTCGTCCGCCGACCCGAGATCGAGGCACAGCTGCGCGAGCGGTGGGCGGCGACCCGCCGCGAGATGCCCGAGTCGAACCTCCTGCAGGCCGACGTCCCCGAGGGCGGGCGGGTCATCACCCCGGTTCGCGGCACGGCCCCCGGGCTCGTCGTCGAGATCGACGGCGGCCGTGTCTACGCCCTCCCCGGCGTGCCGGCCGAGATGCGCGAGATGATCGAAGGGACCGTGCTCCCCGAGCTCCGGGCCCTCGCGGGGCCCGCGTCGCTCGCCTCGCGCACGCTCCGATGCTTCGGCATGGCCGAGTCGAAGATCGCCGAGCTCCTCGACGACCTGTTCCACGGCTCGGCGAACCCGACGGTGGCCTACCTCGCGGGCGGCTCCGAGGTGAAGGTCCGCCTCACCGCGAAGGCCGCCACGCGCGAGGAAGCCGACGCGCTCATCGCGCCGGTCGCCGAGGAGGTCGCGGGGCGGCTCGGGGACGTCGTGTTCAGCCGGACGGACGAGTCGCTCGAACAGGTGGTGGGGCGACTCCTGCGCGAGACCGGCGCGACCCTCGCGTGCGCCGAATCCCTCACCGGCGGCGAGCTCGGAGCGCGGATCACGAGCGTCCCGGGGGCGTCTGCGTACTTCCTCGGCTCGGCCGTCACCTACACGGCGGAGGTGAAGCACACGGTGCTCGGCGTCGCTCGCGAGACGCTCGAGCGCCACGGGACGGTCAGCCGAGAGTGCGCGGCCGAGATGGCGTCGGGCGCCCGGCGCTTGTTCGGCGCCGATCTCGCCCTCGCGCTGACCGGCGCCGCCGGGCCCGAGCCGCACGACGTTGCGACACCCGGGTCGGCGTGGATCGCGCTCGAGGGCCCCGGCATCACGCACCAGCGCTCGCTGCGCTGGCCCGGCGACCGGGTGTTCGTGCGCCGGCTCGCCGAGCAGGCGGCCCTCGACCTCGTGCGGCGGCACCTGGAAGGGCTGCCGCTTCCCACGTGATGGCTCGCGACCGCGCCTCCCGGCCGCAGGCGAAGCCGCTCCGGCTCTTCGTCGCGATCGACCTGCCCGAGGACGTGCAGCGACTCGTCGAGGAGGGGGTGGCGCCGCTCCGCGAGCGGTACCCGCGGGCCCGGTGGGTGCCGACCCGCAACCAGCACGTGACGATGAAGTTCCTGGGCGCGACCTGGCCGCGACTCGTCGACCACGTGGTGGAGGTGGTCGGAGGGGTCGCGGCCGCGCATGCCCCGTTCGAGACGCGTGTCGCCGAGCTCGCCGCGTTCCCGTCCGCGCGGCGGGCGCGCGTGCTGTGGGTGGGGCTCGAGGACCCGGCCGGGCGGCTCGCCGCGATCGCGGGGGGGCTGGATGCGGCGCTCGCGAAGGACTTCGCGCCGGAGAAGCGGGCGTTCGCCCCGCACCTCACGGTGGCTCGCTTCGAGCCGGCCGTGGGCCTCGAGGAGGACCTCGGCGAGGTCGGCGTCGAGAGCCGGCCGTTCGGCGTCGAGTGGCTCGTGATCTACCGCAGCCACCTGCAGCGACCCGCGCCGTTCTACGAGGCTATCGCGACCTTCCCGCTCGGTGCCGCGCCGAGCCCCGCGGATGATTGACCTCGAACGTCTGTTCGAGTAGCCTCCCCCTTGTCAGTTCGTCCTTACAGGGCTGTAATCACAGGGGTGTGAGCCATGTCAGACCCTCGCGATAGCGTCCGCTCCGGAGATGGGAAGAAGCTCGCCGGAGCGGTCGCTCGGTGGGCGAGGGAGCAGAAAGGGGCTTCGCGGATGGATCGGGACAAGATGCTCGATGTCGCGCTGGCGCAGATCGAGAAGCAGTTCGGCAGGGGCGCGGTGATGAAGCTCGGCGAGCACCCGATGGGGGCCGGGATCTCGATCATCCCGTCGGGATCGCTCGCGCTGGACATCGCGCTCGGGGTTGGGGGGATCCCTCGCGGCCGCGTGATGGAGGTCTTCGGGCCCGAGGGCTCGGGCAAGACCACGGTGTGCCTCCACATGATCGCCGAGGCTCAGCGGCGCGGCGGCATCGCCGCCTTCATAGACGCCGAGCACGCGCTCGACCCGACCTACGCCCAGCGCCTTGGCGTGAACATCGACGAGCTGCTCGTGTCCCAGCCCGACTCCGGCGAGCAGGCGCTCGAGATCGCCGACCTGCTCGTGCGGTCGGGTGCGCTCGACATCGTCGTCATCGACTCGGTCGCCGCGCTCGTTCCTCGTGCCGAGATCGAGGGCGAGATGGGCGACACGCACGTCGGGCTCCAGGCGCGGCTCATGTCGCAGGCGATGCGCAAGCTCTCCGGAACCCTCTCGCGGTTCGACACCACCGCCGTGTTCATCAACCAGCTGCGCGAGAAGATCGGCGTGATGTTCGGCAGCCCCGAGACCACGCCAGGCGGTCGCGCGCTGAAGTTCTACTCGTCCGTCCGACTCGACGTCCGCAAGATCGAGAACATCAAGGACGGGACGGACGTCGTGGGCTCGCGCACGCGGGTGAAGGTCGTGAAGAACAAGGTGGCGCCGCCCTTCCGCCAGTGCGAGTTCGACATCATGTACGGCACCGGCATCTCCAAGGAGGGCAGTCTCATCGACATCGGTGTCGACATGGAGATCGTGCGCAAGGCCGGCGCCTGGTTCACCTACGAGGGCGACCAGCTCGGCCAGGGTCGCGAGAACGCGCGCCAGTTCCTCGCCGAGCACGCGGACATCGCCGAGGAGATCGATCGCAAGGTCCGCGAGGCGGTGGGTCTCACGGCGTTCGGTGCCGAGGGCGACGAGACGCCGACCGAGGTCGTCCCGGACCTCGTCGTGATCGACGAGCCGGCGCCGAAGAGGGCCAAGGAGCGTGAGACGACCGGGGTGCCGGCCGGCTGACGGGGAAGGCAGCGTGGCCGGCCCCCGGCGTTCTCGCGAACCCAAACACCCGCTCGACTGCCACGAGCGCGCGCTGCGGCTGCTCTCGGTGCGCGCGCGCTCGCGGCGCGAGCTCCAGAGGCGCTTGGTCGACGCGGGGTTCGAGGCAGAGGAGGTGGACGCCGAGCTCGAGCGCCTGGAGCTCGTCGGGCTGATCGACGACGAGCGCTTCGCCCGCGAGTATGCCGAGCACTACCTCGGCAACCGGCACGCGGGACGCCGTTCGGTCGCCTCGGGGCTCGCGGCGAAAGGCGTGGACCGACGGACGGTCGAACGCACGCTCGCCGAGGCGCCGGGCTCGGACGCGGAGCGCGCGGAGGAACTCGCGCGGGACCGAGCCCCCAGGCTCCGCTCGCTGCCGCCGGACAAGGCCTACGCGCGCCTCGTCTCGTTCCTCATGCGCCGTGGCCACGATCCGGAGACCGCACGCCGCGCCGCCCGGTCGGCCCTCGAGGTCGAGGGGACGGACGCCGAGCCCTGAGCTCCGGAGCCTTGCCTCAGGCGCGGGGAAGCCGTAGATTGGGTTTCCACGAACGGTCTCATCGCAAACGAATGTTCGACTGTGCCTGACACCTTGAAGATGCCGAAGTCGCAGGGAGAAGACGCGATCGGAGGGCGTGAGGGCCCACCCGGCCCCTCGCGCTGAAGCTCCATCCCGAACGCACGGCCGAACAGGGCCCGATGAGGCCCTCGTTCGGCTTTCGCGTTTGGAGGCACCGCGATGGAGAGCGTGCTGGTGGGGATCGCGGCCCTGGCGGTTGGCGTGGGCGCAGGCTTCCTCCTGAGGAAGACGATCGCGCAGTCGCAGGCGCAGAGCGCCGAGGCCAAGGCTCAGAAGGTCGTGCTGGCGGCCGAGCGGGAGGCCGAGCGTCTCTCGCGCGAGGCCCTCCTCGATGCGAAGGAGGAGATCGCCGCATCCCGCCGGGAGGCCGAGGAGGATCTGCGGCCCCGGCGCGAGGAGGTCAAGCGTCAGGAGCAGAGGCAGGCGCAGAAGGAAGAGGCGCTCGACCGCAAGGTGCTCGAGCTGGAGCAGCGGGCGGAGGAGCTCACCGATCGGGACAAGCGACTGCAGATGGTCCGTCAGCAGCTCGAGCAGGCGGCCGAGCAGCACCGCACGCAGCTCGAGACCATCGCGCGCATGACCCAGCAGGAGGCGCGCGACGCCCTTATGGCGCAGATGGTCGACGAGGCGAAGCGCTCATCGATGCAGCAGGTTCGCGAGCTCGAGCAACGGGCGCGCGAGGAAGGCGAGGAGCGCGCGCGCAAGATCGTGACCATCGCGATCCAGCGGGTGGCGTCCGAGCAGACGAGCGAGTCCACGGTCTCGGTCTTCTCGCTCCCGAGCGAGGACATGAAGGGGCGCATCATCGGCCGCGAGGGCCGCAACATCCGCGCGTTCGAGGCTGCGACGGGCGTGAACCTGATCATCGACGACACCCCCGAGGCGGTGGTGCTCTCGTGCTTCGACCCGGTCCGACGCGAGACCGCGCGGATGACGCTCGAGAAGCTCGTCGCCGACGGACGGATCCACCCGGCCCGCATCGAGGAGATGCACGAGCGCTCCCAGCGGGAGATCGAGGAGCAGATCCGCCGCGCCGGCGAGGAGGCCGCGATGGACGTCGGGATCACCGACATCCACCCGGAGATGGTGAAGCTCCTCGGCCGGCTCCAGTACCGCACGAGCTACGGGCAGAACGTGCTCAAACACCTGGTGGAATCGGCACACGTCGCGGCCGCCATCTCGGCCGAGCTCGGCGTCGACCCAACCGTGGCCAAGCGCGGGGCGTTCCTGCACGACATCGGCAAGGCTGTGACGCACGAGATCGAGGGCTCGCACGCGATCATCGGCGCCGAGATCGCCCGCCGGCTGAAGGAGTCGCCCGAGGTCGTGCACTGCATCGAGTCGCACCATGGTGAGGTCGAGCAGCGGACGATCGACGCGGTCCTCGCGCAGATCTCCGATGGGATCTCGGGCGGGCGCCCGGGTGCGCGCCGCGAGAGCCTCGAGACGTACGTGAAGCGGCTGGAGCGCCTCGAGGAGATCTGCACGAGCTATCCCGGCGTCGAGAAGACGTATGCGATGCAGGCCGGCCGCGAGGTACGGGTCATGGTGAAGCCGGTGGAGATCGACGACCTCCAGGCGCAGGTCATGGCGCGCGACATCGCCAAGCAGGTGGAGGAGGAGCTCCAATACCCCGGCCAGATCAAGATCACCGTCGTCCGCGAGACGCGGTCGGTGGAGTACGCGAAGTAGCGTGGAGCCGGTGAGCGGGCGGCGGTACCTCCTGCGCACCTTCGGGTGCCAGATGAACGAGCACGACTCCGAGCGCATCGGCGGGTTGCTCTCGGCCGACGGCTACGTTCCCAGCGAGGAGGCTGCCGACGCCCAGGTGATCGTCTTCAACACCTGCGCCATCAGGGAGAACGCCGACAACCGCCTGTACGGGAACCTCGGGCATCTGCGGCCGCTGAAGGAGCGGAACCCGTCCCTGCGGATCGTCGTGGCCGGGTGCCTGGCGCAGAAGGACGGTGGGTCGATCCAGCAGCGCGCGCCCTGGGTCGACGTCGTCGTCGGCACACACGCCCTCCCGGAGCTCCTGGACCTGCTGCACGCCTCAGAGACCGAGGGGCCGCAGATGGACGTCCGCGAATACACGGAGGTGTTCCCGAGCGCACTCCCGGCGCGCCGAGAGGTCGTGCACCACGCCTGGGTCTCGGTCTCGGTCGGGTGCGACAACGCGTGCACGTTCTGCATCGTCCCGCTCGTCCGTGGGCCCCAGCGCTCGCGCGCGATCGGCGACGTGCTGGCCGAGGTCCAGGGCCTCGCCCGCCAGGGGGTCGTCGAGGTCACCCTCCTCGGCCAGAACGTGAACACGTACGGCCGCGACGTGACGGTGCAGGGCTCGTCGCGCCGGCCGCTGTTCGCCGATCTGCTCCGCGCGGTGAACGACGTCGACGGCATCCGCCGGATCCGCTTCACGAGCCCACACCCGCACGACTTCACGCCCGACGTGATCGATGCGATGGCCTCGAGCGCGAAGGTGTGCGAGCACATCCACTTCCCGCTGCAGTCGGGCTCGGATCGTGTGCTGAAGGAGATGCAGCGCTCGTACCGGCGCGAGCGCTACCTCGAGTGGCTGGGCGCGATCCGCGCGGCGATCGCCGGCATCGCCGTCACGACCGACCTCATCGTCGGCTTCCCCGGCGAGACCGAGAAGGACTTCGAGGACACGCTCGAGGCGGTGCGCCGCGCCCGGTTCGACCAGGCGTACATGTTCCAGTACTCACCCAGGCCGGGAACGCGCGCCGGGCAGATGCCCGACCAGGTGCCGAAGGACGTGGTGCAGGCGCGGTTCGACCGGCTCGTCGCGCTCCAGGAGTCCATCTCGCTCGAGGTGATGCGGCAGCACGTCGGGGCTCGGGTCGAGGTGCTCGTCGAAGGCACCGGCCGCAAGGGCGGCGTGCAGGGACGGACCCGGACGAACAAGGTCGTGCACCTGCCCGGTGAGCTCGAGCCGGGCACGTTCCTTCACGCGCGCGTCGTCTCGGCGCACCCGCACCACCTGGTCGGTGAGCCGGCCTCGCTGGACGAGCCGGCGGCGCTCGGCGTCCCGGGGTCCGTCGCCGTCGGCTGATGGCCGACGATCCGCTCCTCGCGCTCGTCGGGCCCACCGCTTCCGGCAAGACCGAGGCCGCCATCGAGGTCGCGCAGGCGCTCGGCGCCGAGATCGTGAGCGCCGACTCGATGCTCGTTTACCGCGGCATGGAGATCGGGACGGCGAAGCCGAGTGCCGAGCAGCTCGCCCGGGTGCCGCATCACCTGATCGACGTGGCCGAGCCGTCGGAACCGTTCAGCGTCGCGCGGTACCAGGAGCTCGCACGCGACGCGGTCGCCGGGGTCCGAGCTCGAGGCCACCGCGTGCTCCTGGCCGGCGGCTCCGGCCTGTACGTGCGGGCCGTGGTCGATGAGCTCGAGTTCCCCGGGACCGACCCGGCGACGCGCTCGGCGCTCGAGGCCGAGGTGGCCGAGGTCGGCGAGGTCGCCCTCCACGCCCGCCTCGCGGAGCTCGACCCGTCCGCCGCGGAGAAGATCGAGCCCGAGAACGTCCGGCGGACCGTCCGGGCGCTCGAGGTGCGCGCGGTCACGGGCCGGCCGTTCTCGAGCTTCGCCGCCGCGTGGGAGCGCTTCGAGCCCGGTCGTGTCCGGGCGTCCGGCATCGAGATCTCGCGTGACGTGCTCGCGCGCCGGATCGAGGCGCGGGTGCTCGCGATGGTGGACCGCGGGCTGCTCGACGAGGTACGGGCGCTCGTGGAGCGCGGGCTCGGCGGATGGCTCACCGCGACACAGGCCATCGGGTACGCTGAGTTCGCCCGGCACCTGGCCGGCGAGCGCACGCTCGACGAGGCCGTTGCGGGCACCGTGAAGCGCACGAAGGAGCTGGCGCGCCGGCAGATGGTGTGGTTCCGCAGGGACCCGCGCATCCGCTGGTTCCCGGTGGGGGAGGACGGCGCCGGCGCTCTCGTGGACGAGCTGGTGGGGTACCTGCGTGGCTGAACCCTTGCGCATCTGGAAGTACCACGGCACCGGGAACGACTTCGTCATGCTCGAGGACCTGCAGGACGAGCGCCCCCTCACCGCCGGGCTCGCGACCGCGCTCTGCGACCGTCGCTTCGGGGTGGGTGCCGACGGCGTGATCCGCGTCACGCGCGGGCAGGCGCCCGGTGAGGACTTCTTCATGGACTACCGCAACGCCGACGGCTCGATCGCGGAGATGTGCGGCAACGGCATCCGGTGCCTCGGCAAGCTGGTGTTCGAACACGGCCACACGACGGCGACCGAGCTGCGCGTCGGCTCGCGGGGCGGGACGAAGCGTCTGTCGCTCGACGTGCGTGATGGCGTCGTGCGCTCGGTCACGGTGGGGATGGGCGCGCCCGCGTTCGAGCGCGCCCGGATCCCGATGACCGGCCCCGCCGAGGAACCGTTCCTCACCGAGCCGTTCGAGGTCGACGGTCGCAGCTACGAGGCGAGCGCGATCTCGATGGGCAATCCGCATCTCGTGCTCTTCGTCGAAGAGGATCCCGCGGGGGTCGACGTCCGAACGCTCGGCCCGCGGATCGAGCACGACGTGCGCTTCCCGAGCAAGACGAACGTCGAGTTCGTGGCGCTCGACGGCGAGGTCCTGAAGGCCCGCGTGTGGGAGCGCGGGTCGGGCGAGACGATGGCGTGCGGCACGGGCGCCTGCGCGGTGCTCGTGGCCGCGAACGAAGCCGGGCTCGTGCCGGCGAGGGCGATCGTCCGGTTCCCCGGCGGCGACCTGGTCGTCGAGCGCGCCGCGGACGAGGTGTTGCTCACGGGACCGGCCGAGCGCGTGTTCGAAGGGACGCTGGACAGAGCGTGGCTCGAGGTGAGAGGGCTCGGATGAAGGTCGCCAAACGGATCGAGACGCTCCCCCCATATCTGTTCGCCGAGCTCGACAAGAAGATCGCGGCCAAGCGGGCCGAGGGCGTGGACGTGATCTCGCTCGGCGTCGGCGACCCCGACCTCCCGACGCCCGAGCACATCGTCGAGGCGATGCGCGACGCCGTGCGGGACCCCTCGACCCATCAGTACCCGGGCTACTTCGGGAGCCTCGCGTTCCGCACCGCCGTGGCGGACTGGTACGCGCGGCGCTTCGGGGTCCAGCTCGACCCCGACACCGAGGTCATGGCGCTCATCGGCTCGAAGGAAGGGATCGGGCACATCGCGTTCGCGTACCTGGACCCGGGTGACGAGGCCCTGATCCCGGACCCGGGCTACCCGGTCTACGGGGTCTCGACGCGGCTGGCCGGGGCGACGCCGATCCCGCTGCCCATGCCGGCCGAGCGCGGGTTCCTGCCGGACCTCTCCGCCGCAACGGTGTCCGAGCGAACGAAGGTGCTGTGGCTGAACTTCCCGACGAACCCGACGGCGGCGGTCGCGGACCTCACGACGTTCGAGGAGGCCGTCGCGTTCGCGCGGGAGCGCGATCTGCTCCTGCTGCATGACGCCGCGTACACGGAGATCACCTACGACGGGTACGTCGCACCGTCGGTGCTCCAGGCGGCGGGCGCGAAGGAGGTCGCGCTCGAGTTCGGCTCGACCTCGAAGTCCTACAACATGACCGGGTGGCGGATCGGATGGGTCGCCGGCTCGGCCGAGGCCATCCGCGCGCTCGCCGTCGTGAAGACGAATCTGGACTCGGGGCAGTTCACGGCGATCCAGCGGGCGGCGATCGCCGCGCTCCAGGGTCCGCCGGAGCAGCTCGACGAGCTCCGCGCGACGTACCAGCGTCGGCGTGACCTGGTGATCGAGACGCTGAACGGGCTCGGCTGGTCGCTGGAACCACCGCTCGGCTCGTGCTACGTGTGGGTCCCCACGCCGCAGGGAGAGAGCTCGGTCGGGTTCGCCGATCGCCTGCTCGACACCGCCGGGATCTTCGTCGCGCCCGGCAGCGGGTACGGGGCGCTCGGCGAGGGGTACGTGCGATTCAGCCTCACGGTGCCCGACGACCGGCTCGCCGAGGCGATGGACCGCCTCGCGGCGACGCTCGCCTGATGGCCGAGGACCGGCGCGGCGGCCGAGGGGTCCACGAGACCTCGATGCTCGAGTCGCCGATCTCGGCGACCTGGCGCCCGCGCGTGCCCGAGAAAGCCGTGCTCGTCGGCGTCGGGCGGCACATGGACGAGGACGACCTGGAGGAGCTCGCCGCCCTCGCGGACTCGGCCGGCGCCCAGCCGGTCGCGAGGGTGATCCAGACGCGATCGGATCCGGACCCCGCAACGTTCGTCGGTAGGGGCAAGATCGACGAGATCCATCGCGCGGTGCACGCGACCGGCGCGCAGGCCGTGATCTTGGACGACGAGCTCTCGGCCGGGCAACTACGGAACCTCGAGGACCGGCTGAAGGTGAAGGTGATCGACCGCACGGCCCTGATCCTCGACATCTTCGCGCTCCACGCCCGCAGCCGGGAGGGCAAGGCGCAGGTCGAGCTCGCGCAGTTGAACTACCTCCTACCTCGCCTGCGTGGCTGGGGCGAGGCCATGAGCCGGCTAGGCGGTGGCATCGGTACGCGTGGCCCAGGCGAGACGAAACTCGAGGTGGACCGCCAGCACATCCGCCGGCGTATCACGAAGCTCCGGCGCGACATCAAGGATCTCGCCCGCACGCGCGACGTGAAGCGTGCCCAGCGTGAGCGCTCCGGCGTGCCGCAGGTCGCGATCGCCGGCTACACGAACGCCGGGAAGTCCACGCTCATGCGGGCGCTCACGAGGGCCGACGTGATCGTCGCGAACCAGCTCTTCGCGACGCTCGACCCGACGACCCGGCGCATCCAGCTCCCGAACGGGCGCGACGCGACGATCTCGGACACGGTCGGGTTCGTGAGCAAGCTGCCCCACGATCTCGTTGAGGCCTTCCGCTCCACGCTCGAGGAGGTCGGCCGCGCGGACCTGATCCTGCACGTCGCCGACGCATCGAGCCCGGACCTCGAGTCGCAGATTGAGGCCGTGCGAACCGTGCTCGTCGAGATCGGCGCAGGCGCGGTCCCCGAGGTCCTCGCCCTCAACAAGGTGGACCGGGTGGACGAGGACGGCCGCGAGATGCTGGCCCGGCGGTACCCGGACGCGATCGCCGTGTCCGCGCTCCTCGGAGAGGGGCTCGAGGAACTGCTCGGCCTCGTGGAGCAGACCCTCCCGAGGTTCCCCATGAGGGTCGAGGTGCTCCTGCCGCACGAGCGTGGTGACCTCCTCGCGATGCTGCATCGTGAGGCCGAGGTGCTCCGTGAGGAGCCGCGCGAGGACGGCGTGCTCGTCCGGGCGCGGGTTGGGCATCGGGTGTTCGCCTCCGTCCGAGCGTTCGCCGTCCCGACCGAGGGCGCCGCGGTTCCGAACCGCGAGGGGGCGGACGAGGACGGGCGCTAGGAGGCGGGCGCGCTGGGTCCGGGGGCGCCGAGCGTCCACAGCCGCTCGCCGGCCCATGCACCCGTGATGGCGAGGTCGGGGTCCGTGCCGCGCTCGAGCGCGAAGCGCAGCGCGAGCGCCTGGAGGCGGACGGTGAGCGGGATCTGCGCGAGCACGGGCGGGAGGTCCGCGGGCTCGATCAACGCGGTGACCTGCACACCCTCGGCCTCCGCGGCCGCGGCGACCTCGGCCATCAGCCCGTCGGTGTCCGGTGGCGCGAGCGCGACGAGCCGGTCCTGTCCGGTGAGCGGCACCGCCGAGCCGTGCAACAGGTACTCGACGTCGTAGCCCTCGGCGACCAGGTGCGCCGCCTCGCGGATCTTCAGCGCGCCCTCTCTCGCGGTCACGCCGGCCGGGCCCTCGCCGAAAAGCACCAGGAGTCGCTCGGGGAGCGGGATGTCCTGCGTCCCGGGGTCGTCGATGGCCGCCCGGACGGCGCCCGGGATCCTCGCGAGCACCTCGGGGGCGTAGGCCTCGGCCCCCAGCTCGTGAGCGAGGCGCGCAAGCAGGACGAGCGCCGAGGTGTAGCTCACGGTGTAGGTGTGCGAGCGCTCCTTGTCCACCGTCTCGAGCGACTCGAGCAGGCCACCGCCCCGCCGGGTGATCGCGACGACCCGCAGGCCGGCGTCCATGCCCATGGTGTACGCGGCCGCGGCATAGGAGGTCTCGGCTCCCGCGTTGTGGCTGATGACGACCACCGCGTCCGAGGGATCCACCGGCGGCGCCCAATTGACGAACCGCATCGAGGACATCGCGTACGCCGCTCGCCCGGCGTCGTGGAACATGGCCGCCGCGAGCTCGGCCGCGTGCTGGCTCGTCCCGGTGCCGACCACCCAGATACGGTGCGCCTGCTTCAGGCGCTCGATCATGTCGTGACCGATACGGACGCCGAGCAGGCGCTCGATCTCGGCGGGCTGGGAGGCGATCGCGGCCTCGAGCGCGGTCGTGCGGGACGGTTCGTCGGACATGGCGGCGGGACCTCCGTTGGCGGCGGGCTCTCGGCCGGAGCCTAGAGCTTCCGCAGGACCGCCACCACCTTGCCGAGCACCCGACCCTCGGGGTCCATCTCGAACGGCTCGAGCGCGGGGTTCTCCGGCACGAGGGTCACCTTCCCCCGCTGCCGGCGCAGGCGCTTCACCGTGGCCTCGTCCTCGGCCGGGCCCGGCAGGAGCACAGCGACGACGTCTCCGTCGTCGGCCTCGTCCTGGCTGCGCACGACCACCACGTCTCCGTCGAGGATGCCGGCGCCGACCATCGAGTCTCCGGCCACCCGGAGCGCGAAATGGTCGGCCTCCGCCGCGAAGTCCATCGGGACCGTGAGGTACTCCTCGACGTGCTCGGCGGCGAGCGTCGGGGCACCGGCCGCGATCCGCCCGAGGAGCGGGATGGCGACGCCATCGGCGCGGGGTGCCTCGAGCGCCATCGCCCGCGGCTTCGTCGGGTCCTTGTGGAGGAGCCCCCGTCGCTCGAGGTTCGCGAGCTGCGCGTGGACGCTCGAGGACGAGGTCAGCCCGACCGCCTCGCCGATCTCTCGCACGGTGGGGGGGTAGCCGCGCTCGCGCACGGTCCGCGCGATGAAGTCCAAGATCCGCTGCTGCCGCGTGGTGAGTCCGCTCGTGTTCATCCGACGACCCCTTTGTCAGACCCTCCGCCTACGCTCGGGAAGCTAGCACGGGCCTTGGAGGTGTTCAAACATATGTTCGGTTTCGCGCTTGACGTCGAACACCCGTTCGATAGGATACGCCCATGAGTCGAACGCGTGTTCGCCGACGTCGGCTGGGTGTGCTGGTCGGGCTCGCCGTCGTCGCCGGGGTGTGGGCAGGGCCCGTCGCGAACGCGCTGGGAGGTTCCGCCCCCGCGCCCGTCTCGAGCCAGAGCTACGTGGTGCGGGCGGGCGACACGCTGTGGTCGATCGCCGGCCGCGTGGCGGCCGACCGGGACCCGCGCTCCGTGGTCGACGCCATCGCCACGGCGAGCCATGTCGAGCCGGGCGCGATCGTCCCGGGACAGACGCTCGTCATCCCCCTCTCCGGGTAGTCGCCACCGATCTCGTGGTAGCGTGCGCCCGGCCACCATATGTTGTGGCAGGGATGAGGCGCATGCGCTGTCCGTGGTGCGATCGCGAGGACGACAAGGTGGTGGACTCGCGCCCCGCCGACCAGGGGGCGGCGATCCGCCGTCGCCGCGAGTGCCGAGCGTGCAGCCGCCGGTACACGACGTTCGAGCGGATCGAGGAGCTCGGGCTCATGGTGGTCAAGCGCGACGGGTCGAAGGAGCCTTGGGACCGGGACAAGATGGTCGCCGGGATCCGCAAGGCCATCGTGAACCGGCCCGTCACCGCCGAGCAGGTCGCGCTGGTGGGGGAGCGGGTCGAGTCCCGACTGCGGCGCAAGGGGCCCGAGGTGACCTCGCAGCAGGTCGGCGTCGAGGTCCTCCAGCACCTCCAGAAGCTCGACCAGGTCGCCTACATGCGCTTCGCGAGCGTCTACAAGGACTTCCAGGAAGTGACGGATTTCGAGCGTGAGCTCGGCGTGCTGCTGCCGAAGAAAGAGCCCGCCAAACCTCGAGGGCGCTGACCAGCGGAAACGCGCTCAGGTACAATATGTTGTGGTCGCAGACAGGTCGACCCACGACATATTGCATCCGAAACCCTTGACGCGACGGTCCCGGCGCTTAGAATCACGGGGCTGTGATTCCACCTTCCGGACCTTCCCCGGGGCGTGAGAGGGGGCTTCCCGAGTGGCGACGAAAGAAGGCGACGTTCAGGTCATCCGCAACGGCCTGACCTTCAAGCGGTACTTCACGACCGACGGCGTTCACCCGTTCGATCAGATCGAGTGGGAGCGTCGAGATGCCGTCATCCCGAACTACAAGGAGGGCGGCTACGCGTTCGAGCAGCGCGACGTGGAGTTCCCGGTCTCGTGGTCGCAGAACGCGACGAACATCGTCGCGCAGAAGTACTTCCGCGGGACGCCCGGGACCCCGGAGCGCGAGTCGAGCGTGCGGCAGCTCGTGGGCCGCGTCGTCGACACGATCACGCACTGGGGCCGCAGGGGCGGGTACTTCGCGAGCGACCAGGACGCGCAGGTCTTCGCCGAGGAGCTGTCGCACCTGCTCGTGAACCAGAAGGCTGCGTTCAACTCGCCGGTCTGGTTCAACGTGGGCGTCGAACCGCGGCCGCAATGCAGTGCCTGCTTCATCAATTCCGTCCAGGACTCGATGTCCTCGATCATGGATCTCGCCAAGACGGAGGCGATGCTCTTCAAGTTCGGCAGCGGCGCGGGCAGCAACCTGTCCCCCATCCGCTCGAGCAAGGAGCGCATGACCGGCGGTGGTGTCGCGTCCGGCCCCGTCTCTTTCATGAAGGGCTACGACAGCTTTGCCGGCGTTATCAAATCGGGTGGCAAGACCCGGAGAGCCGCGAAGATGGTGATCCTGGACGCGGACCACCCGGATGTCCCCGACTTCATCGATTCCAAGATGCTGGAGGAGAAGAAGGCCTGGGCCCCCATTTAGCAGGGCTACGACCCCAGCCTCACGGGCCAAGCCCACGCCCGCGTCCACTTCCAGAACGCCAATCCCCCCGTCCCGATCACCGACGAGCTCCAGGGACAGGTCGTTTACGGAGGCGCGG
>CAYUSA010000034.1:0-30752 GCA_964447335.1 uncultured Actinomycetes bacterium | reverse complement strand
TGCGGGAGATGGGCACGCGGCTCGCGTTGCTGCGCGACGCCCCGCTGCTCGACCCCGCGGTCTCGGCCACCGAGGTGGCGCATGCCCGCGCGATGCAGCTCCTCGACCGGCACGGCGTGCTCACGCGCGAGGCGGTGCTCGCCGAGGGCGTCCCCGGCGGCTTCGCCGGCGTCTACGCCGTGCTCCGCGCGCTCGAGGAGTCGGGCAAGGTCCGTCGCGGGTACTTCGTCGACGGGCTCGGGGCCGCGCAGTTCGCGCTCCCCGGCGCGGTTGACCGGCTCCGCGACCTGCGCGAGGCCGTCTCGCACGCGGAGCCGCTCGCGCTCGCGGCCGCCGATCCTGCGCAGGCGTACGGGGCAGCGCTCGCATGGCCGCCGAACACCGGACGACCCTCGCGCGCGGCCGGCGCGTACGTCGTGCTCGCGGACGGCGAGCCCGCGGTGTTCCTCGAACGGGGTGCGAAGACGTTGACCACGTTTCCGGCCGCCGAGTCCGCCGACTGGCCGGACGCCCTCGCCGCGCTGGCCAAGGACGGGCGCCTGCGCAGGATCGAGCTCCAGCGGATCGACGGCGTCGCGGCGCTCGAGGGCCCCCACGCCGAGCGCCTGCGCGCGGCAGGCTTCGCCGAGGGCTACCGCGGCCTCACGCTCCGAGGCTGAGGAGGCGGCCTTTCCCGAGACCGCGATCGCCGTCGCGCTGCTCGGCCAGCGGGTAGCCTGCGGGGTGGTCAACGTGTACGAGAGCGACACCCTGTTCGCCGGTCCCTGCCAGCCGCGCCTCGCGCGGGAGGTCGCCGGATGACCGAGCGTCAGCTCGCCGGACGCGGCTCGCGCTACGCGATCGCGACGCCACACACGGCGGCGACCGCGGCCGGACGTGCGGCGTTCGAGACCGGCGGGAACGCCATCGACGCCGCGCTCGCCGCGGCGACCACCCTCGCCGTCGTGTACCCGCACATGTGCGGAGTGGGCGGCGACCTGTTCGCCCTGGTCCAGCGGCCCGAGGGCGACGTCGTCGCGGTGAACTCCACCGGCGTCTCGTTCCGAGGGATCGACCCGGACGCCGTCCGCGCGGCCCACGGCTCGGCGATGCCCGAGCGCGGACCGTTCACCGCGACCGTCCCGGGCGCCGTCGGGGGCTGGTGGGCCCTCTTCCGTCGAGGAGCGGCTCTCTCCTGGGCCGACCTGTTCGCGACCGCGCTCGCGCACGCACGCGACGGCGTGCCGGTCGCACACTCGCTGGCGGACACGCTCGCGTGGGGCGTCGGCCAGGGGTTCCCGGCCGATCCCGGCCTCGCCGGGGTCTTCTTCCCGGACGGGATACCGCTCGCCGAGGGCGCCATGCTCCACCAGCCGGCCCTGGCGACGACCCTCGCCATGGTGGCCACCGAGGGCCCCGCCGCGCTCTACGGTGGCGAGGTCGGCCGGCGGTTCGCGCTCGGTCTGCGCGAGGCCGGGGTGCCGATCGAGCCGGAGGACCTGGAGGGGCACGAGGCAACGATCCTGCCGCCGTTCGTCGGGCGGTACCGGGATCTCGACGTCCGTGTCGCCCCGCCGACGTCGCAGGGCTTCGTGCTGCTCGAGATCCTCGCCGGCATCGAGCGCCTGGGCATCGATCCGGATCCGCTCGGGCCTGACGCCGGCACGCTCGCGCTGCTGTTCCGCGCGGCATCGCTCGACCGAGACCGTCACCTGGCCGACCCCGCGCACATGCTCGTGCATCCGCACACGCTCCTCGACGACGGCCACCTGGCCGCCCTCTGCGACGAGGTCCGCACCGGCCGGCCCGTTCCCGTCGAGGCCCCACCCACCCCGCAGGGCGGCACCGTCGGTCTCGCGACCGCCGACGCCGACGGTTTCGCGGTGTGCCTGATCCAGAGCCTCGGTCCGGGGTTCGGCGCCGGCATCCTCGAGCCCTCCACCGGCATCGTGGCTCAGGGACGCGGCAGCGGCTTCGTCCTGGACCCTGGGCACCCGAACGCGCTCGCACCGCGCAAGCTTCCCGCCCACACGCTCATGCCCGTGATGGCGCATCGGCAAGGGCGGCTGGCCGCGATCTCCGCGACGATGGGTGGGTCGGCTCACCCCCAGATCAACATGATGTCGCTCGTTCGGGCGTTCGCGCTCGGGCGGTCCGCCGCGCAAGCCGTCGCCGAGCCGCGGTGGCTCGCCGGCGCGATGGATCCCGTCGGCCCGGACCCCTTCGTCGTCGCCGAGCCCGGCGCGGCCGAACGCGTGCGAGGCGTGCTCGAGGACGCCGGCTTCCGCGTGGACCTGCTCGAGCCGCTGGACGAGAGCGTCGGGCACGCCCATCTCATCACGGTTGGCCCCGACGGTACCTTCGAGGCAGGTACCGATCCCCGCGCGGATGGCGGGGTCGCCGTCGGATAGCGACTAGCATCTTCGGATGATGCCGTCCCCCCGGCGCAGCGAAGCATGACCTCGACCCCCGGAGCCGAGCTCCGCCGCCTGCGCTCGCTGGTCGCGGACCTCGACGCGGTGGTCTGGGAGGCCGATGCCTCCTCCGGGCGCTTCACGTTCGTCAGCCAGCGCGCGTGGGACCTGCTCGGCTACCCGCCGAAGGTCTGGATCGAGGAGCCGAGCTTCTGGGCCGACCACGTCCACCCCGACGATCGCGAGCACGCCGTGAAGGGGTTCATGGCCGGCGTGACCGACGCGACCCCGCACGACACCGAGTACCGGTTCCTGCATCGCGACGGCTCCGTGGTGTGGCTCCGCGACATCGGCCACACCGTCACGGACATGGAGGGTCACCCGGTGGTCGTGCGCGGGCTGATGGTGGACATCACCCAACACAAGCTCGCCGAGGAGCGCCGCGCCGAGGTCGAGCAGCGGTACCGCAACCTCGTCGAGCAGCTTCCCGGCATGGTCTACCTCGAGGATGCGATGGAGGCGGAAGGACCCGGGCGGGTGCTGTACGTCTCACCGCAGGTCGAGCACATCCTCGGCTTCCGCGCGGCCGAGTGGCTCGCCGACCCGATGCTCTGGGTCTCGCGCGTGCACCCCGACGACGTTCCGGCGCTGCGCGGCGCGTACCGCGAGGTCGAGCGCACCGGCGCTCCCTACCGCGCCGACTACCGGATGTTCGCGAAGGACGGGCGGGTGGTGTGGATCCACGACGAGGCGGCGCTCGTGCGCGATGCCGACGGCACGCCGCGCTTCTGGCAGGGCGTGATGTTCGACACCACCGACCAGCGCCTGGCCGATGAGCGGGCCGAGGCCTCGGAGACGCGGTACCGAACCCTCGTCGAGAACATGCCTGCCATCGTCTACACCGAGTCGATCGGCGAGGGCGGCGCCGGCATCGTCTACGTGAGCCCGCAGGCCCGCGCGATCCTCGGCGCGAACCCCGAGTCGTGGCTCGGCTCCACCGAGGGCTGGCTCGCGCAGATCCATCCCGACGATCGCGAGCGCGTCCGGGCGCTGAACGAGCACGCGGATCGCTTCCTCGAGCCCTTCGTCGCGGAGTACCGGATGATGGCCGACGACGGTCGCGCGGTGTGGATCCGCGACCAGTCGATCGTCGTGCGCGACGAGGAGGGCAAGCCGTCGTACTGGCAGAGGGTGATGCTCGACATCACCGACCGCATCCGGATCGAGGAGCAGCTCCGCGACGCGCAGGAGCGCTACCGGGCCCTCGTCGAGCAGACGCCGGTCGTGACCTACATCGACGCGCCGGCGCCCTCGAGCGTCACGACGTACATCAGCCCGCAGGTCGAGGCGCTGCTCGGGTACACGCCGGAGGAGCTCACGGCCGACCCGCCGCTTTGGCCCGCGCTCATCCATCCCGAGGACCGCGAGCGCGTCCTCGCCTACGCGGCCGAGGCCGACCGGGTGCAGGGCCTCTACGGCATCGAGTACCGGATGTGCGCGAAGGACGGTCGCGTCGTGTGGGTCTACGACCAGTCCGTGCTCATCCGCGACGAGCAGGGCCGGCCGCTCTACTGGCAGGGCGTATGGATGGACATCAGCGAGCGCAAGCGCGCCGCCGACCTCGAGGTCGAGCTCGAGGTCGAGCGCGAGGAGTCGGCCCAGCTCCGCGAGATCGACCGCATGAAGAACACGTTCCTGCAGGCGGTCTCGCACGACCTGCGGACCCCGCTCGCCGCCATCCTCGGCCTGGCCGTCACGCTCGAGCGCGAGGACCTCGAGCTCGACCCCGCCGACGCCAAGGAGATGGCCGCGCGCATCGCGGCGAACGCACGCAAGCTCGACCGGATGGTGAACGACCTGCTCGACCTCGACCGGCTCTCACGCGGGATCGTCGAGCCGAGCCTGATCGCCACCGAGGTCGGCTCGCTCGTCGAGCATCTCGTGTCCGAGTCCGATCTCGTCGCCGGACGACAGGTGCTCGTGCAGACCCAGACGGTCTGGGCCGAGGTCGATGCCGCGAAGGTCGAGCGCATCGTGGAGAACCTGCTCGCCAACGCGGCTCGGCACACCCCCGCCGAAAGCCGCATCTGGGTGCGCGTGATCCCCAACGGCTCCGAGGTCGTGATCGCCGTCGAGGACGAGGGGCCGGGCGTCGCCGCGGAGCACCGGGAGCACATCTTCGAGCCCTTCCAGCAGGGACCCGACGCCCCCGAGTACTCCCCCGGCGTCGGCGTCGGGCTCACGCTCGTCGCGCGGTTCGCCGAGCTGCACGGCGGGCGCGCGTGGGTACAGGATCGCGAGGGCGGCGGCGCGTCCTTCCGGGTGCGGCTCCCGCTCGAGGCGCCGAAGGAGCCGGCGCCCGCGATGACCTAGCCGACCGTCGCGTCCTCAGAGACGCGGTCGGCGGCGATCCAGGAGTAGGCCTCCTCCTCCTGCGCGAAGTGCAGGCGCAAGATCGCGTGGAGCCCGTACATCACGCGGCGAAGGTCGACACGGTCCTCGACCGTCGGGCCCTCGGCCGGCAGTCCCTCGAGCAGGTGCGCGTAGACGCGCGTGAGGTGCTCGATCTCCATGTGGGCTCGCTCCATCGTGCCCATCGAGTCCTCGCCGCCCATGAGCCTCGCGACGACCGGGTAGACCGCGGCCTCCTCCTCCTGCTCGTGGCGGACCAGGCGCTCCTGCAGGAACCACCGCATCTGCTCGAGCTCCTCGAGGGCCCGGACCGGCTCGTAGGTCTCGAGCCGGTCCGCCGTGGTCCGCAGCCGCTGGAGCCACGGCACGAACTCCTTGTGCTCGGCGCGGAAGCGCTCGCCCACGTCCGAGCCCGCGCCGGTCCGCCGTCGCGTGGCGCGGTCGCCGATGAGCGCCCGCAGCGCGTTCAAGATGACGACGACGTCGATCGCCTCCTGCACGATCGCGCCCGCCACGGGGCGCAGGTACCCGGACGCGGCAAGGAGCATCGCGCCGAGCGAGAGCCCCATGCCGACCAGCACGCTCTGCACGGCGATGCCGCGAGAGCGGCGGGCGACGCGCATCGCCTCGGCGAGGCGGTCGAGCCGGTCCACGACCAGCACGACGTCGGCGGCTTCCGAGGACGCCGTCGCGCCGCGGGCACCCATCGCGACACCGACGTCGGCCGCGGCCAGCGCCGGCGCGTCGTTCACGCCGTCACCCACCATGATCGTGACGCCGGACTCGCGTTCGGCGATGACGGCGTCGACCTTGTCCGCCGGGTCGCGCTCGGACATGATCCGGTCCACGCCGATGGAGATGCCCACCGACTCGGCGACGTCCGGGTGGTCGCCGGTCACCATCACGACGCGGCGGATCCCGGCGCGGCGGAGCGTGCGGATCACCCTCGGCGTGTCGGGGCGGATCGGGTCGTCGAGGATCAGCGCCCCCGCGACCGCCCCATCGACCGCGACGAAGACGCAGCTCGAGCCCTCGAGCGCCGAGCGCCGACGCACGTCGCGAGCCCGTTGCGGCAGCTCGGCGCCGCGCGTCACCCACGCGGTCTTGCCGAGCGCGACCGAGCGGCCCTCGACGACGCCTTCGATGCCTGCCCCGTGCTCCTCGTGCACGTCCTCGGGGAAGGTGAGGACCACCTCGTGATGACGTGCAGCGCGCACGATCGCCCCGGCGAGCACGTGCGGCGAGACCTGGTCGAGCGAGGCCGCGAGGCGCAGGAGGTCCTGCGCGTCGAGGTCCCCGAACACCTCGACGTCGGCGACCTCGGGTGTGCCGGTGGTCAGGGTGCCGGTCTTGTCGAACAGCAGGACCGTGCCCCGCGCGAGGGCCTCGAGCGCGCCGCCGCCCTTCACGATGATCCCGCGCCTCGCTGCGCGTGAGATCCCGGCGACGATCGCGATCGGCGCGGCGAGGATCATCGGGCACGGCGTCGCGACGACGAGCACCGCGAGCGCGCGGACCGGATCGCCCGACACCACCCACGCGAGCCCCGCGACCACGAGCGTGAGCGGGATGAACCACAGCGCGTACCGGTCGGCGAGCCGCACGAACGGCGCCTTCTGCTTCTCCGCCTCCTCGACCAGGCGCACGATGCCCGCGTACGTGCTCTCGGCCGAGGTCGCCACCGCGCGCAGGTCGAATCCCGGTCCGGCGTTCACGGCGCCGCTACGGACCTGGTCGCCCCTGCCCCACTCGACCGGACGGGCCTCGCCGGTGAGCGCCGACTCGTCGAGGACGCACGTCGTCGAGCCGAGGAGCCCGTCCACCGGCACGACCTCGCCGGTCTTCACCAGGAGCAGGTCCCCGGGGCGGACCTCCTCGACGCCCACGGACTCGAGCGTCCCGTCCACGTACCGGTGCGCGAGCCTCGGCGCGCGGTCGAGCAGCGCGGACAGTTCCTTGTGCGCCCGGCGGTCGGCGTAGTCCTCGAGAGCACGGCCGCTCGTCAGCATGAGTGCGATCACGGCCCCGGCCAGGAACTGGCCGAACGCGAGCGCTCCGACCAGCGCGAGGAGCGCGATGAGGTCGACCCCCGCCTCCCGGCGGCGGAGCGTCGAGACCGTGTGGATCGTGAGGGGCACGAGCCCGACGAGCGTCGTCACCACGAGCGCAACGTGGACGGCGTCGTGCAGGTCGGCCAGCGCGAGGACCCCAGCGGTCGCGATGCCGACCACGGCCGCCGCGAGGAACACGGTATCGGGGTTCAGCGCGCGGGGACGTTCGGCGGCCACGGCGAGCTCAGACGCGCCGGAGCTCCGCGGCGAGGTGGCGCATGCTCGCGAGCTCGGGCATCGCCATGTGGAGCTCGTACGAGAGGCGCTCCTCGCGGACGTCGATCCGTCGACGCAGGGCCGTCACGGGCGCACCCGTCGCGGTCACCGTGACGTCCTTCGAGGCGACGTCGATGCAGGTGCCCTCCAGGGTGCCCTCGGCGACCTCGGCGACGCCGAGCGCATGGGACAGCACGACCTCGACGCGACCGGCGCCCGCCGGGCGGAAGAACCCTCGCTCGAAGTGGAGCGGTGAGCCGTCCGCGATCATCCAGCTCCGCTGCGAGTACATCAAGAAGGGGTCGCCAACGTGCTCGAAGACCATCTCCTCGCGGTAGCGGAACGGCTCGCCGCGGGGCCACTCGCCCTCGCCCTCGCCGCGCCAGGTCCCGAGCAGGAACGCGAGCGGCTCGCAGTCCGGATGCAGCGCCGGTTCCATGCCTCGACGCTACCACGGGCGTCCGCCGCGGACGCCTGACCCGCTGCTACCGTGAGCCCCACGATGGCGACCGTAGCGCGCTTCAACGTCACCCCGGTGAAGTCCACCGCCCTCCACCACCCGGACCACATCCGGATCGAGCGCTGGGGCGCGGTCGGCAACCGCGACTTCTTCTTCCTGGACGGTGACGGCAAGCTCTTCGGTGGCTCCAAGCTCGGTCCGCTCGTGCGGATCCGAGCGGACCACGACCGCGAGACCGACGTGCTGCGCATCTGCTTCCCGAACGGCGTCGAGATCGACGCCCCGGGCGCGCCCGGCGGTGAGCCGTTCGAGGTCAACTTCTGGGGCCGGCCGGTCCAGGGTCGGATCGTCGAGGGACCGTGGACCCAGCACCTCTCGCGCTACGCGGGCCGCAACCTGCGCCTGGCGCGCGTGGAGCGCCACGGCGACGGCAACGACGTCCGCCCGATCACGCTTGTCTCGCTCGCCTCGGTCGAGGAGCTCGGCCGGGCGGGCGGGGCCGACGGCCCACTTGACCCCCGCCGCTTCCGCATGACGATCGAGCTCGATGGGCTGGCCCCGCACGAGGAGGACACGTGGGCAGGCCGCCGCGTCCGCGTCGGCGAGGCGCTCCTGCTCGCCGGCGAGCCCGTCCCCCGCTGCGTCGTGACGACCCAGGACCCCTCGAGCGGCGAGCGCGACCTCCCGACGCTCTCGGTCATCGAACGCTACCGCGGCGTCTCGGACGACGGCGAGCTGCTCTTCGGGGTGTATGCCTCGGTCGAGGAGCCCGGGGTGGTCCGCGTCGGCGACCTCATCTCGCCCCTCTGACGGCTCTCGCGGAGCCTCGGACTCCCCGCAACGGATTTTCGGCTTTCTACTCAAGCTATCCCCCATCCGGCCGATACCTTCCCCAGAAGGCTCGAACAAGCCGGGCAACGGGTCCGGCGGGCCCGTACGAGGAGGTATCGACGATGGCTCGCAGCAGGAGAGGGAGGCTCTCGAGGAAGGGCACGGTCGTCGCCGTGCTCGCCGGCATGGTGTTCGCGGCCGGCATCGCGTTCGCGGCGTGGACCGCGACCGGCACCGGCTCCGGGTACGCGAAGGCAACGACCGCACAGCCCCTGACGACGGTCGACGTCTCCGCGACCACCGCGGCGACCCTGTACCCGGGCGCGAACGGCAACGTCGAGCTCGAGATCGACAACCCGAACGCCTACCCGGTGCGCGTCACGGGCGTCGCCGGGAACGGTGCGATCACCGTCGACGGCGCCCACGCCGCCTGCAACGTGGGATCGTTGACGTTCACCGACCAGTCGGGCCTCACGCTCGACGTCGGTGCCGGAACGTCCGCGCCCTTCACGCTCGCCGGCGCGGTGAACATGGGCGGCGGGGCGAACGATTCCTGTCAGGGAGCGACGTTCACCATCCCCGTGTCCCTGACCGGCGCGAGCAACGTCCCGTAGAGGAGGCAGCACGCGGACCGGAGGGCGGAGCCAACGGCTCCGCCTTCCGCTGCGTGACACACCATGGAGCCGCGGACGGAACGACGAGCAGGACGAACCGCAGCCGGGATCGCGGCTGCGCTCGTCGCGCTCGCCGTCCTGGCGTCGGCCGCCGTCGCCTCAACCCCCCGAGAGCGGTCGTGGACCACCCTGACCACGTCCCCGCGGGACCGACTGACGCTCCAAGGCCACATCAAGCATCTGTACCCCGGGTACGTGGGCACCCTGCGCATCCGCGTCCGCAACTCCGGCTCGTCGGCCATCGTCCTCACCCGCATCCGAACCACGGTCGGTGACGCGGCGCCGGGCTGTGCGAGCCAGAACCTCCACGTGCGGCGGTTCCGCGGCGCACTGCGCGTGCCCGCGCACGGCAAGATGCGCGTCCAGGTGCGCGTCCGGATGTCCGAGCAGGCACCGGATGCGTGCCAGGGCGCTCGGTTCCCTCTCGCGTACTCGGGGCGGGGGGTTGCGGCGTGAGACGCCAGCGGCCGCTGCTCGCGCTCGCGATCGCCGTGCTCGTCGTGGGCATGCCCGGCGTTGCGCTGGCGCAGTGGAGCGCGAGCGCGACCGGCACCGGATCGGCTCGAGCGGACGTCATGCCCGGGGTCGCGGCGCCGGCGGTCTCGGTCTCGGGCCGCGACGTCACGGTGTCCTGGCCGCCGAGCGTGTTCACGAGCGGACAGGCCGTCGCCGGCTACACGGTGCGGCGGTACGACGCGATCTCGGGCACGCCGCAGACGATCCTCGCTTCCTGCGACGGAACCGTCACGACCACCACCTGCGTCGAGGCGAACGTGCCGGCCGGGCAGTGGACGTACACGCTCACGCCGACGCACGGCCCCTGGACCGGCCTCGAGGGCCCACCGAGCGCAACGGTCTCGATCGCGGCGCCGAACCTCACGCTCGCCCCGCCGAGCGTCACGTCCCTCCCTGCAGTCCTCACCGGCGGGCTCGCCGGCTTCGCGACCGGCGAGTCGGTCATGTTCCGGCTGGACGACCCCGGGACCGGTCCGGTGCTGTCCGGCAGCATCACCCCCGACCCCGTGCCCGGCGACGGTGCGGCCTCGGTCTCGGTGACGCTGCCTGGGGGCACCTCGATCGGGTCGCACACCGTGTACGCGGTGGGTTCGCTCGGCACCGTGGCCGCCGCGGGCGTGTCCGTGTCCGACGGGACGGCGCCCACGATCTCGGCCGCCGTGGTCGGCAAGACGCAGGGCGGGACCCCCGGCTTCGTGAAGCAGGGGGGGACCTACTACGTCTACGCGAGCGTCGCCGACCCGGGCGACCCGTCGACCGGCGTGGCCTCGGTCACCGCCGACGTGAGCACGCTGACCCCCGGCGAGACGGCTGTCGTCCTGTCGGCCGGGTCGTGGACCGTGGGTGGCGTCGCCTACAACTACCGCAGCGCCTCCATGACCGCGAACAACCCGATCCCCGAAGGGCCGCGCACCTTCTCGGTCCGCGCGCAGGACGTCGCCGGGAACATGCTTCAGCAGCCCGGCTTCTCCGTCACCGTCGACAACACGGCGCCCTCCGCGGCCGATGTCCAGACCGCGAACGCCTCCGGTGGCACCGTCGGTCGCGCTGAGACCGGCGACACGATCACCCTGACGTTCTCCGAGGCCATCGAGCCCGGCTCGATCCTCGCGGGCTGGGACGGCGTGGCCACCACCGTGACCTTCCGCCTCGTGAACCAGGGCGGCAGCGATGGCGCGGAGATCTGGGACGCCGCGAACGTCACCCAGCTGCCGCTCGGGTCCGTCGACCTCGGGAAGAACTACACGAGCACGGACGTGACCTTCTCCGGTTCGACGATGGTCATGAGCGGCTCGGTCATCACCGTGACCCTCGGCACGCCCGACGGCGCCGTGAAGACCGTGAACGCCAACGGCACGATGACCTGGACCCCGTTGGCCACCCCGTACGACGTGGCGGCCAACGTGTGCACTGCCACCGCCGCCACCGAGACCGGACCGGCCGACACGGAGTTCTGAGGCCGCGCCGGGAGCCGCCCGGCACGACCCACGTTCGACCATCTGCCGGAAGGTGGGGCGGGCAGGCCTCGAACCTGCGACCGGCGGATTATGAGTCCGCTGCTCTGACCGACTGAGCTACCGCCCCGCGGTCCGACCTTAGCATCGGACCTGGGTCCGGCGAGGACCTACGCGACCGAGCCCCCACCGACGGCGGCGAGCTCGTCCTCGATGGCGGCGAGACGTTCGTCGGAGGCGACGGCCATGTCCTGGAAGCTGCCGTGCAGCTCTCCGATCATCGTCGCGACGCGCGCGAGCGTCCTCTCCAACTCGGTCACGCGGGCCGCGAGATCGCCGGCCGCGGCGGGCGTCGCCTCGCTCCAGGTCCGCTCGGCCGCCGAAGGCGCATCCTCCGGCGCCGCCGCTTCCGCAGCCTCGAGGGACGAGATCTCCGTCTCGAGCTCGGTCTCGGCGATGGGAGCGGTGTCCGCCTCGATCTCGGCCTCGGCGGCCGTGATGTCGACGAGCGTGACGGTCTCGGTCTGCGTCCCGATCGCCTCGGCCGCGGCGTGGTCGATCACCGGACGTTCGTCGGTAGCCGCCTCGGCGGCGACAGCGGGCGAGGTCCCCTCGCGCAGGTGGCGTTGGTAGTCGAGCAGCCGCTTCATGATGTCGTCGTGGACGACGCTGGAGCTCTCGGCCTCCGGCTCCGTGCCCGAGGCGATCTCATCCGGCATGACGTGTCCTCCCGAACCGTGGGCCGCCATCGTAGATGCTGGACGGGGGTCGCTCAATCGGTCTTTCGGGCAGGACCACGAGCGGAAGGCAGCGCCGAGTTCCCTCCCGGCCGATCCTCGGGGCCGGGCGCCCAGGTTGCGTCTGACGAGCGGCTGCCCTAGCGTCTGAATGCCCGTTCAAATACCGAGGAGCAAGCGCGATGGCGGAGCCGCGGCACATCCGGTCCCTCCCCTGGACCCATCGGCACGACGTCCTGTCTGCCGAGGAGGTGAACGGGCTCCACGAGCGGAGCCTCGAGATCCTGCAACGGGTCGGCGTCACGACCTCGAACCGCGGCCTGCTCGAGGTGATGGCCGAGGCGGGACAGGATGTGGACCTGGAGGCGGGACGCATCCGGTTCGACCCGGCCTTCGTCGAGGAGCGCCTGCGCCTCGCGCCCTCCACGTACACGCTCGCGGCTCGCGATCCGGCGCTCGACCTGCCGCTCGACGGCTCGGCGGCGTACCTCGCGACGGACGGGTGCCCGGCCGACGTCGTTGACCTCGAGACCGGGAAGCGCCGGCCGGGGACGAAGCGGGATCTCGAGCAGATCACGCGGCTGGCGGACGCGCTGCCGCAGATCGCGTTCCACTGGCAACCCGTGAGCGCGAACGACACGCCGGTCCCCGTGCGGCCGATGCACGAGATCCACGCCCAGTTCCCGAACACGACGAAGCACATCCAGCACATGACCGCGATCGACCCGGTGAACGCGCGCGGGATCGTCGAGATGGCGCGCGTCGTGGCCGGCGGCTCCGATGCGCTCCGCGCACGACCGATCGTCTCGAACTTCCAGTGCTCGATCAGCCCGCTCCACTGGGACGACGGACCCGTCGAGTGCATGCGCGTGTTCGCAGAGGCTGGGATCCCCGTGGGGATCTGTGCGATGCCGCTCGCGGCGGCCTCGGCACCGCTGTCGATCGCCGGGATGGTCGCGATGGCGAACGCCGAGATCCTGTCCGGGATCGCGGTCCTGCAGACGCTCGCACCCGGCACGCCGACGATGCACATCTCGTACGCGGCCACGATCGACCTGTCGAGCGGGGGCATCAACACCGCGTGGGCGACCGAGGAGATCTTCTCGGCCATGGCGAACACGCAGCTCGCGCGCCGATACGACATCCCGTACTCGGTGTGGTGCTTCGCACCGGGCGCGAAGTACCCGGACTGGCAGGCCGGGGTGCAGGCGGCCATGTCCGGGATGGCGATGGCGCTCTCGCCCGGGCACCTCATCAACGGGGCCGGGTCGTTGTTCGACGACGTCGTGTACTCCCCCGTCGAGCTCGTGCTGGACGCCGAGCTATGGGAGATGCTCGTCCGGTTCGCCGAGGGCTTCCGGTTCACCCCCGAGGACGTCGCGGTCGACACGATCGCCGAGGTCGGGCCCGGCGGGCACTTCCTCGACCGACCTCACACCCTCGCCAACATGCGGGCGTTCTGGCGCGAGTCCGTCATGGACCGCTCGACGTGGGATGCCTGGGAGACCGCCGGACGCCCCGATCCTCCGAAGGCGGCCGCCGAGCGCGCCCGCACGCTCCTCGCCGAGCACGAGCCCCAGCCGCTGCCCGAAGACGTCGCCTCCGAGCTCGACGAGATCGTTCGGGTGTACGAGCGGCAGTCCCTCACCGAGATCGGCTGAGGGCTCGGGAGCGGGCTCCGGGGGAGAGACTCGAACTCTCAACCTACGGATTAACAGTCCGCCGCTCTGCCAATTGAGCTACCCCGGAATGGAGCCGAGGCAGTCTACCAGCGGCCTTTCCCGCACCAGCGGCGCTCCACGTGATGGACTACGCTGCGCGCGAGGGCAGACCGAACGGAGCGCGCGATGAGGTTCATCACCGGGGCGGCCGCGGGGTTTGCGCTCGGCTGGGCGGTGGCTTCGCGCATGCGGCAGCAGGACGTCGAGCTCGAGGTCAAGCGCGAGGCGCGCGGGATCGCCGGCTCGATGACGCGACATCCGTCAGCCCAGGGATTCGGTCGCCGGGTCGTGGACCTGACCGGGGAGCGCGGTCTGGATGCGATCCGCCGCGCCCGCGCCAACATCCAGCGGCGCCTCGAGGCCGACGTCGACGACGTCTCGATGAACTGACGACCTACTCGAGGTAGTCGCGGAGCTTCTGGCTGCGCGAGGGGTGCCGGAGCTTCGAGAGTGTCTTGCTCTCGATCTGGCGGATGCGCTCGCGCGTGACGCCGAACTCGCGGCCGACCTCCTCGAGCGTGCGCGGGTGACCGTCGAGGAGTCCGAACCGGAGCTGGATGACCTTCTTCTCGCGCTCGGACAGCGTGTGGAGCACCGACTCGAGCTGCTCCTGCAGGAGGATGAAGCTCGCGGCGTCCACCGGCACGACGGCGTCGGAGTCCTCGATGAAGTCGCCGAGGTGGGAGTCCTCCTCCTCGCCGATCGGCGTCTCGAGGCTCACGGGCTCCTGGCTGACCTTCAAGATCTCACGGACCTTCTCGGGGCCGATGCCCATCTGCTTGCCGATCTCGTCCGGCGTGGGCTCGCGGCCGAGGTCCTGCAACAGCTGGCGCTGGATGCGCACGAGCTTGTTGATGGTCTCGACCATGTGCACGGGGATGCGGATCGTGCGCGCCTGGTCGGCGATCGCGCGGGTGATGGCTTGGCGGATCCACCACGTCGCGTACGTCGAGAACTTGTAGCCCTTCGAGTAGTCGAACTTCTCGACCGCGCGGATCAGGCCGAGGTTGCCCTCCTGGATGAGATCAAGGAACAACATGCCGCGGCCGACGTAGCGCTTCGCGATCGACACGACGAGCCGCAGGTTGGCCTCGATGAGCTTGCGCTTGGCGAGCTGGCCGTCGCGCTCGACGCGCCGCAGGAAGTCGTCGAGCTCGTCGCGTGTCTTGGGCTTCCACGACTTCGCGATGCGATCACGGCCGATGCCCTCGACCTTGCCGAACTTCTCGACCTGATGGTCGCGGATCGCGACGACCGACTCGGTCACGCGCCGCAGCTGCTTCGCCTCGACCCGGCCCTCGTCCTCGACGGACTCGCGGAGGGCCGTGGCGAACTCCCCCGCCTCGATCCGCCGCGCGAGATCGACCTCCTGCGCCGCGGTGAGCAGGGGAACCTTCCCGATCTCCTTGAGGTACATCCGAACCGGGTCGTTCGTCGGCGCCTTGAGCAGGTCCACCTCGAGCGTGCGGACGGCCGCGCCGTCGCCCTCGTCGCCGGGGACCTCGATGACCTCGATGCCCTCGCCGCGGAGGTGGTCCTCCACTTGCGTGAGGAACTCCTCGACCTGCTCGGGCGTGAAGTCATCGACGGGGACGGCTTCCAGAAGGTCTTCGGAGGTGACGAAACCGCGCTCGCGCCCGCGTGCGGTGATCGCTTCCTTCGCCTCTTCAAGACCCAGGTCGCGGGCCGCTTCGGTCAACGGGGCTCCTTGCACGGGGTGCGCGGGGGTGGAACGCAGTGTACGAGATGCCACCGACGGCGACCCCTTCCTCAGATGCGGCCGCCGGTGCGGTCGCGCATGCGGCGGAGCTCGCCGTCGGTCTCGATGAGCTGTCGGAACAGCGCCTCGTAGGAGGGGTCGGTGATCGGGTTCAGCTTCTGCAGCCGCCGGCGCAGCTCGAGGCTCGCGCGCTTCAGGCGGAACTCCTGGAGCCGGCCCCACACGTCCTCCGCGTAGTCGGCGGTCGGCTCGCCGTCGAGCGGCTCGAGCGCGAGCGCCGAGAGCGCGCGGACGAGCTTCTCATCCTCGCTCGTCGCGACGAAGGAGCGCACGTCGCCTCCGGCACCGCGGAGCGTCGCGAACAGCGCGCGGCTGCCGGCGATCTGGAAGTGCTCGTCCTCGAGCCGAGGTGCGAGCTCGCGGTAGACCTCGGAGTCGCGAGCCAGGAGCCGAAGCATCTCGCGCTCCACCTTCTCCTGCGCCGAGGCGCGTTTCACGACCTTCTCGAGCTCGATCGGCCTGCCGGCCATCCGACGCTGGAGCGCGAGCGCGACCGAGCCGTCGGTCACGCCCGCGAGCTCGGCGAGCAGATGGCCGTACTCGCTCTGGCGGACCGGGTCGGAGAGGCCTTCGAGGAGCGGCAGGGCCGCCGCGACGGCCGCGCTCTGGCCCTCGACGCTGGACAGGTCGTGACGGCCGACGGTGCGCCTGACCATGTACTCGACGAGCGGTTTCGCCTGGCTCGCGAGCTCGCGGAGCGCCTCGCCCCCGTGCCGGCCGACGAAGTCCGCCGGATCCAGGCCCTCGGGCAGGATGAGCACCACCGGCAGCACGGGGAACCGCTCGATGAACGGGTAGGCGCGCTCGGCCGCACGGGCACCGGCCTCGTCGGAGTCGAACGAGAGCACCATGCGCTGGGCGAACCGCGACGCGAGGCGGAAGTGGCCCTCGCCGAGGGCGGTCCCGCACGTCGCGACGGTGTTCTCGAGCCCCGCGCGGGCCATCGCGATGACGTCGGTGTAGCCCTCGACGACGAAGATCTCGCCGGACCTCGCGACGGCCGCCTTCGCACGGTCGAGGTGATAGAGCACCTCGCCCTTGTGGTAGATCTGCGTCTCCGGCGAGTTGAGGTACTTCGGGCCCTCCTCGCGCGCGCCGGGCAGGATCCGCGCGCCGATGCCAACCGCGCGGCCCGAGAGATCGTGGACGGGGAACGTGATGCGTCCGCGGAAGCGGTCCCGGACGTTGCCCTCCTGGTCGGCCATCGCGAGGCCCGCCTCGACGAGGATCTCCGAGGACAGGGTCTTGGCCAGACGCCGGAGCAGGAAGTCCGGGTAGCCGGGCGCATACCCGATGCCGAACGCCGCCCAGGTGTCGCGGTCGATCCCTCGCGAAGCGAGGTACTGGCGGGCTTCCTCGCCCTCGTGACCGTCGAGCAGCATCCGGTGGTAGAGACCGAAGGCCTCCTCGTTGGCCCGGTGCAGCGCCTGGCGCCGCGAGGCGGCTCGGCGCTCGGCCGGCGTGTCGCCCTCGTACCGCAGGGTGATGCCGGCCTCCTTCGCGAGGCGCTCGACCGCCTCGGCGAACTCGAGGTGCTCGACCTCGCGCAGGAAGCGGATGGCGTCACCGCCGGCGCCGCAGCCGAAGCAGTAGTAGACGCCCTTGGACGGGCTGACCGAGAACGAGGGCGACTTCTCCGTGTGGAACGGGCAGAGGCCGCTGAATGCGTCATGCCCGGACTTCTTGAGCGTGAGGTAGCCCGAGACGAGCTTCACGATGTCGGTCCGCTCTCGGACCGCCTCGAGGTCTTCTTCTCGGATCCGTCCCGCCACGTGTCTCCCCAGGCTCCGGGGGCTCTACCGCGCCGCCCGCATCGCTACAGCAGCCAGCTCTGGGGAAGGAAGAGCTGTTCGTACGTTCGGAGCGCGTACCGGTCCGTCATGCCCGCGATGTGATCGGCGACGAGGGTCGGCAGGTCTCCAGGCGCCCGATGGTACTCGGCCGGCACGGCATCGGGATGGTCCAGGTAGTAGGCGAAGAGCGTCCGTACGAGCGCGATCGCCTTGTCCTGCTCCGAGCGGGCCTCGTCGCGCAGGTAGACGCGCTCGAACATGAAGTCGCGCATGGTGTCGAGCGCTCGGAAGACCGGGTCGGACAGGCCGATCTCCTCGGCCTCGGCGCTCCGCTCGACGAGGTCGGTCACGAGGGTGTTGATCCGCTCCCCGTGGGTGCGCCCGAGCACCTCGAGCGCCTCGGCGGGCAACTCGTCCTCGCGCAGGACGCCGGCCCGAACGGCGTCGTCCACGTCGTGGTTGATGTACGCCACGCGGTCGGCGACCCGGACCACCTGCCCCTCGGGCGTCGAGGGCGGCGGCATCGACCACGGGTGATTCACGATGCCGTCGCGGACCTCCCAGGTGAGGTTCAAGCCCCGGCCGTCGTTCTCGAGGTGGTCCACGATCCGCAGGCTCTGCTCGCTGTGCCGGAACGGCCGGCCGAGGAACGGCGTGAGCGCCTGCTCGCCGAGGTGCCCGAACGGCGTGTGCCCGAGGTCGTGGCCGAGCGAGATCGCCTCGGCGAGGTCCTCGTTCAGGCGGAGCGCTCGAGCGGCGGTGCGAGCGATCTGTGCGACCTCGAGCGTGTGGGTGAGGCGAACGCGGTAGTGGTCGCCCTCGGGCGCGAGGAACACCTGCGTCTTGTGCTTCAGCCGCCGGAACGCCTTCGAGTGCAGGATGCGGTCGCGGTCGCGCTGGAAGCACGTCCGCAGGCGGTCCGGCGGCTCCTCTCGCTCGCGACCCTTGCTCGCCGAGGCGAGGGTGGCGCGCGGCGAGAGCGTGTCGCGCTCGATCTCCTCGGTGCGCTCGCGGGGGGTGCTCACGCAGGCCATCCTAGCGCGGGCCTCCGACGCGCCCTCCGGCCGCGCGGCTCCGCGGGCCCCGGTCTCGCGCGAGCGCCGGCCTCAGCGGCCGAAGACCCGGTAGTACAGGTAGGCGAAGGTCTCTCGCACGTAGCCCACGAGACGGGTGTGCTCGGTCTTGGCTGCGGACTGCCAGGTCGCCGAGACGTATCCGGTGATCCCGAGGTCCGAGGCCATCCGCCGCACCCGCAGGTTGTGCCACGGGTCGGACACGAGGAAGGCCGACTCGAGCCCCCGCTCGCGCATCCACGCCGCAGCGGCCCGCAGGCTCTCGAGCGTGGTGCTCCCGACCGGGATCGCGACGACGGACCCCGCCGGCAGCCCTCGCGCCACCAGGAAGTCCCGGCCCGCCTCGGCCTCGGTCGACAGGTCGCCCGGGCGGCCCGCGCCGAGCACGAGCACCCGTTCGGCCCGCCCCTGGTGGAAGAGCAGCTCCGCCTGCTCGAGCCGTCCTGCGAACACGGGCGAGGGTTCGCCCTGGTACTGCGCGGCGCCGAGCACGAGGATCGCGTCGGCCCGGTCGATGCGGCTCGCGTCGTCGGTGTGCGCGGCGGCCCACACGGCCCAGCCCGTGAGCGACAGGACGAGCACGAGCAAGCCGAGCAGCGCCGCGCCGGTGGCCACGACGGGATGGCGACGGATGACCCCCACGTGTTCGGATGCTATCGCCGGCGCGGCGCATCGCCCGTCGTTCCTGCTCAGGCCGTCACGACGCGCACCCACACCGACGCCACCCCGAACCCGAGCGCGGCGCTCGACAGGTACGCGCCCGCGCGCACGACGTCGGCGCCGAACCGGTAGGTGCCGGGCGCCACCGAGGTACCGGACCGGTAGTGCCAGGCCGCAGTGCCAGCCGTCTGCGAGAGGCAGCACACCCACGTCCACGTGCCCGAGGGCAGCGTCCCGAACCCCGGCTGCCCGAACCCTCGGGCACTCACCCAGATGTCGAGCCGCCCCGTGGCCGCGGTGGTCACCGTGTGCGACACCCGTTGCCCGAGCACCACCGGGTTCGGCGAAGCCGCGATCTCAACGACGCCCTTGCCGCCGGCCGGCGTCGCCCCGAGCCCCATCAGGCCCGAGACGAGCACCGCGATCGTGACGATCCTGCGCATGCGACTCCCCTTCCGTCCGTAGGGGGAGATCGATGCTCTTGCCGTCCGCTCAGCTCGTCGGGACGATCCCCGCGCGCTCGAGCGTGTCGAGGAACGCTGCCCGCGAGAACCCGGTGCCGAGGATCGCGTGCGGACCACAGGGCCCCGGCGAGCTCCACGAGAGCACCCACGTGTCACCCGAGCCCTGCAACGGACCCTGGATGCCGCCGGCCGCCTCGACGGAGCCGACCACCGGCAGCCCCTCGCCGAACTCGCCCGGGATGCCGACGAACGCGTGCAGCTCCCGGCCTTCGTCGTCGACGAACCCGAGACGGATCCCGACGTGGTCCACGTAGGGGTCCTCGAACGTCTCGGTCACGTGGAAGCCGCTCGGCGCGCCGAAGCCCGGCTCGCATGTGTGGACCCCCTCGTCCTGCGCGCCCGGACCCTCGGCCCCCGCCGGGCCCGCGCAGGCGGCCACGAGGACCGCGAGCGCGAGCCCGGCCGCAAGGAACGCCCCCCGCCTCACGGCAGCGACGCGGGGATCGGGCCGAGGAGCGGACCGCTCCCGTCGGGCGCGGCTTCCTGACCGAGCCCGGCGTACAGCCCACCGAGGCTGCGGACACGCGTCGGCAGGATCTCGGCCGCGATACCGTGCGCCTGCGCGAACGCCGCGAACTCCTGCGCGCCGGCCTCCGTGCGGAACACCGAGACGAGCGCGAAGTCCCCCGGCGATCCGATCTCCTCGCGGAACCCCTGGAACTGGGCCACGGGCACCGCGTAGTAGCCCTGCACGTCTCCGAAGATCGTCTGCGCGTTCGCCTCGTCGGCTTCCGCGCGCGTCGCGTAGACCCCCCCGAGGACCACGAGGAGCATCTCCCCGGCCCCCGTCTCCGGCTTGATCTGCGGACCGACCGGGCGAGGCGCCGGCGCGGGAGCCGTCCGGCCGACGACGGCCGCGCCGCCGATCACCCCCAGCACGCCGAGCGAGCACACGAGCGCCGTCACGAACCCCTTCTTCATGCCGTCCCCTCCTAGTAGCCGAACGCGTACTGGAAGTGCATGGGGTCGCAGAAGTCGAGCCCCCACCGCCAGCCGTGATCCTTGAAGATGTAGGCGAAGTTCTTGTTCACCGTGCTGTAGCACTGGCCCATCGGCTCGTACGAGGCCGAGACGTCGATCGCGATCCCCCAGGCGTGCGTGCTCCACGAGGAGGTGCCGTCGATAACGCGGCAGAAGTACCCCCAGATGCCGCTCTTCGTGTACGAGCCCAGGTGTCCGTTCTGGATGTGCCCGTAGACGTCGTTGTCCAGGTTCGTGGACCTCCCGCCCTTGTTGGAGACCATCTCGGTCGGGTAGCCCCCGAGCTTCTTGTGGAACTTCGGGTGGTACGTGAAGCCGTTGTCCGACGCCGGCCACGACATCCAGATGGCCGAGGCGTCGGCGTTGCACGGCTGGCCGAACCGATTGACGATCTGGCTGTATCCGGTCGGCGTCGCCGGGTAGTTGTAGTGCCAGTCGCGCCAGCCCGCCTTCGCCCAGTGGTATGCGAGCAGGAGCGGAGCGAGCGCGAGCACGGCCGAGAGGGCCGCGATGGGGAGGAGGCGCCGTCGGCGGTGCACGTCCGACGATGTGCCCAAGATCCACCTCCTTGTGGTCCGCGGGGGAGGTGGGGAGGGCAGGAGCGTACTCGAACGCGCGTTCGTCGCGCATCACCCGACAGGGGGATTCCCTGCCTCGGAGCGGCGGATTCGCGAGCGGGCGCCGTCGGTCCGTCGCGACGTGCGAGGGTGTCCGCCCACGCAACGCGAGACCTTTGGGCTCGGGCGCGTCAGGCCGCGACCAGCGGCAGCCGGCCCTCGGTCACTTCGAGGCCGACTCCGCGGTGCCGACGACCGCCTGGCCGGCGGCGAGCCGCGCGGTCTCGACGCGGAAGGGCGAGCACGAAACGTAGTCGAGCCCGAGCTCGTGGCAGAACATCACGCTCGCCGGGTCGCCGCCGTGCTCGCCGCAGATGCCGAGGTGCAGCGCCGGGTTCGCGGCCTTGCCCTCCTCGCACGCGATCGCCATCAGGCGACCGACGCCGGGGCGGTCCACCGTGACGAACGGGTTCGCCGGCACGAGCTTGCGCTCCTCGTACATGCCGACGAACTTGCCGATGTCGTCGCGGCTGAAGCCGAACGCTGTCTGTGTGAGGTCGTTCGTGCCGAACGAGAAGAAGTCGGCGGTCTCGGCGATCTCGCCGGCCGTCACGGCCGCGCGCGGGAGCTCGATCATCGTGCCCCACTCGAGGTGGTCGAGCTCGACCCCCTCGCGGGTCAGGACCTCGAGGGCCACCGGCCGCAGCTCAGCGAGCATCTGCTCGAGCTCGGGCTTCGTCGCGACGAGCGGGATCATGATCTCGACCCGCGGGTCGAGCCCCTCCTTCTTGACCTGGGCGGCCGCCTCGCAGATCGCGCGAACCTGCATCGCGTAGAGACCGGGCTTCACGATGCCCAGACGCACCCCTCGCAGGCCGAGCATCGGGTTCGTCTCGTGGAGCTCGTTCACCTTGCGCAGCACGCGCTCCTGCTCGGCGACGTCCTCGCCCCGCTCCTTGCCGAGCGCGACCTCGACCGCCAGCTCGACCTGGTTCGGCAGGAACTCGTGCAGCGGCGGGTCCAGGAGCCGCACGGTGACGGGCAGACCGCTCATCGCGCGGAAGATGCCGACGAAGTCCCCGCGCTGGAGCGGCTGGAGCACGTCGTAGGCGGCCTGCTCCTCCTCGACGGTCTCGGCGAAGATCATCTGCTGGACGGCGGCCACGCGCTCCTGCCCAAGGAACATGTGCTCGGTGCGGCACAGGCCGATGCCCTCGGCGCCGCGCTCGCGGGCGTTCGTGGACTGGTCGGGCGTGTCGGCGTTCGCGCGCACGCGCAGGCGCCGGCGCACGTCGGCCAGATCCATCAGCCTCACGAAGGCCGCCCAGAGCCTCTCCCGGCGCGCTTCCTCGTCGCCCCGACGGGCGCGCTCGAGTTTCGACTCCTCGAGTTCGAGTTCGCCGACGTAGACGGCGCCGTCAAACCCATCGATCGTGACGAAATGGCCCTCGGCGACCGTCGTCCCGTTCGCGGAGAATGATCGCGCTTCGAAGTCGATCCTGATCTGGTCTGCGCCGCACACCGCCGGGATACCCTCCCCTCGGGCCACGACTGCCGCGTGCGAGTTCGTGCCGCCCGCGGAGGTCAGGATGCCCTGCGCGGCAATCATGCCGTGGTAGTCGTCGGGCGTGGTCTCGCGGCGGACCAGGATCACGCGCTCGCCGCGTTTGGCCCATGCTTCGGATTCGTCGGCCGAGAAGACGACCTTTCCAACTGCCGCCCCCGGTGATGCATTGAGTCCCTTGGCGATCGGGGTCTCGTTGTCCTTCACCTCCTTCTTGATGACATGCTTGAACAGCTGCTCGAGGCGGTTCGAATCCACGCGAAGGAGCGCCGTGTCCTCGTCGATCAAGCCCTCCTCGAGCATGTCGTACGCCATGACCCACTCGCCGAACGCGGTGCGCTTGCCGATCCGCGTCTGCAGGATCCACAGGCGGCCCTTTTCGATCGTGAACTCGATGTCGCACATGTCGCGGTAGTGCATCTCGAGCGTGTGCATGACCTGGATGAGCTCGCCGTACGAGACCGGGTCGATCTCCTCGAGCTTCGCGAGCGGGAGCGTGTTCCGGATCCCGGCCACGACGTCTTCGCCCTGCGCGTTCTCGAGGTAGTCGCCGGAGGGCATCTTGTTCCCGTCCTTCGGGTCGCGCGTGAACACAACGCCGGTGCCGGAGTCTGCCCCGCGGTTGCCGAAGACCATGGCCTGCACGTTCACCGCCGTGCCGAGGTCGTCGCTGATCTTGTTCTGCCGCCGGTAGTCCCGAGCGCGCTTGCCGTTCCAGCTGCGGAATACCGCGTCGATCGCCAGTCGCAGCTGGTCCTTGGGGTCTTGGGGGAAGTCCTCGCCGGTGTGCTCGCGGAAGATCGCCCGGAAGCGCTCGATCACCGCCGCCAGGTCGTCCGCGTCGAGGTCGGTGTCTTGGGCCCCGGGTCCCTTGCGCTCCTTCGCCTCGTCGAGCGCGTGCTCGAACGCGTCGCCGGGCACGTCCATCACGATCTTGCCGAACATCTGGATGGAGCGGCGGTAGGCGTCGCGCGCGAACCGGACGTCGCCGCCCGTCTGCTTCGCCAGGCCGTTCACGGACCCGTCGTTCAGGCCGAGGTTCAGGACCGTGTCCATCATCCCGGGCATCGAGAACTTCGCTCCCGAGCGCACGGAGACGAGCAGCGGGTCCTCGGCGTCCCCGAGCTTCTTGCCCATCGCCTCCTGGAGGCGATCGAGATGCTCCCCCGCCTCCTCGAGCATCTCCGGCGGCGCGCCGCCCTGAGCGAGGAAGGCGAGGCAGGCCTCGGTCGTGATCGTGAAGCCGTGGGGCACGGGAAGGCCCATATTGGTCATCTCGGCGAGGTTGGCGCCCTTGCCGCCGAGGAGGTCCTTCATGTCCTTGTTACCTTCGCTGAAGTCGTAGACGTACTTGGTCACGGCGTGCCCTTCCTGACATGCATGGATCCGGTCCCGCCCAGTCTACGGAACTCGACCGGGGGCCAGGCCGGTCGCTCGTGGCTACACATGGGTATGTATGTCGGTGTAGGATGTCAGCATGGGTCGGAAGGTGCGAACGAACATCGTGCTCGACGAGGATTTCGTGAAGCGCGTGATGGACATGTTCGGCCTCCCGTCCCGGCGCGCGGCGGTCGACTACGCCCTGCGCCGGGTCGCCGGGATCGGCGATCGGTCCCTCATCAAGGAACTGCGTGGGAGTGGCTGGATCGGAGACCTCGACGACATGCGCCGCGACGAGGTCGGGGACGTCGATGCCGATCGTCCTGCCTGATTCCTCCGCTTGGATCGAGTACTTCCGCGGATCCGGTCATCGGGTCGACATCACCCTCGGCAACCTGATCGAGGAGGAGGCACCGATCGTCGTGACCGAGCCCGTCGTGATGGAGATGCTCGCCGGCGCTCGCGACGAGCGACACGCGACGAAGATGCGGACCGCGCTCCTCGCCTACCCGCTCGCCAGGGTCTTCGGGCTGGCCGACTACGAAGCGGCCGCCGCGATCCGGTGCGCGTGTCGCGCCGGCGGCGAGACCGTGCGAAGCACCATGGACTGCCTCATCGCGGCGGTCGCGATCCGCGAAGGCGCAAGCGTGCTGCACCGCGACCGCGATTTCGGCGTCATCGCGCGCCACACCGACCTGCACCTGCTGCCCGGCGACCGATGACGCGCGAGAGGGCCGAGACGAGTCTCGGCCCTCTGGGCCCGGCGGTGGGCCGCGAGGAGCTCAGCTCCCCCGGGCCTCTATCCGCGCCAGATCCAGCGGTGACATCGCCGGGTCGGGCGTCGCATCTCCCGGACGAACACGGGGTCTCGCAGGCTCCGGGCCCCGCAGCGCCTACGCTGACGGGGCGTAGTTGTCCGTGTAGTACTCGCCGGGGTCGAGCGCGGTGTCGAGCTGGCCGGCGGCGACGAGCGCCTGCGTGAACGCCGACCACTCCTCGTCGGTCTGCGCCGGGTACCCGCCGTCCACGGTGAGCAGCGGGATCGAGGTCTTCCAGGCCTCGAGGTTGTAGCCGTTGTCGGTCGCCGCCTCGGGGTAGGTCTCCTCGAACAGCGCGACGGCGTCATCTGGATTCTGGCTCGCCCACTCGATGCCCTTGCGGGTCGCATCGAGCCACGCGGTCGCGAGGTCCGGGTTCGCCGACGCCCAGTCCGAGCTCGCCACGTAGACCCAGATCGGCGTGTCGGGCGCGCCGACCTCGGGTGCGAGGAGCTGGGTGAACGCCTCGCCGCTGCTCGTCGCGATCTCGACGCCGCCGAGGTTCGTGACCTCGGTCGCCACGTCGATCTTGCCGCTCAGCAGGAGCGGGATGACGCTCCCGGTCGCGGCCACGGTGTCGATGTCGTCCATCGTGAGGCCGCCCGACTCGAGCATGAGCGGCAGCATCGCGGCGGTCCACGAGTCGTTGTAGATGCCGATCGTCTTGCCCTTCAGCGCGCCCACGTCGATCGGCTGGTCGCCGAGCTGGAACAAACCCCAGTTGTTCGACTGGGTCATGTTCGACACGGAGACGACCGGCAAGCCCTCGCCGACGGCGAACACGACGTCGGAGGTGGTCGACAGGCCCACCTGCGCCTCGCCCAGCGCGAGCATCTTCGTGGTCGAGGAGTTGTCCGGCGGCGGCTGGATCGTCACGTCGAGCCCTGCCTCCCGGTAGTAGCCCTGGTCGTCGGCGACCAGGAACGGGATCCACAGCGGGTCCGGCCAGCTCCACTCGGTGACGATGGTGATCGCGGTCGTGCCGCCGCCATCACCTCCGCCTCCGCCGTTCCCGCCGCCGTTCCCGCCGTCGTCCCCGCCGCACGCGGCGGCCACCAGGACGAACGCGAGCGAGCCCATCACCAGTCCCGAACGGAGCCTCATGGCAGTCCTCCTTCTTGGGCGGACACATCTTCCCGCATCGGCGCCGTGACCCGGCGCCGGCGACGCGCGGTCGAGCGCGTCCGCCAGGGCGTGGCGAGCCGCTCGGCGCCGAGCACGAGTAGGAATCCCGTCACCCCGATCGCTGTGAGCAGCAGCACCGTCGCGTAGACGGCGTCGATGTTCAGCTTCGAGTACTGGATCAACAGGTAGGTCCCGAGCCCAGGCGTCTTGGTCGCCCCCCACTCCCCCAGCACCGCGCCCGTCACCGCATACGTCGCGCCGAGCTTGAGCGCCGAGAACAACGGCGTGAGCGTGGCCGGCAGCTCGATGAGCGCGAACACCCGCGCCGGTCGGCCGTTCATGATCCGCGCGAGGTTCAGCAGGTCCCGGTCCACGCTCGCCAGGCCGTCGAGCACGTTCACGACCACGGGGAAGAACACGATGAAGGCCACGATGGCCACCTTCGGCAGGAGCCCGTACCCCAGGATGAGCGCGATCGGCACCACAATCGCCACGATCGGGATCGCCTGGGACGCGACCAGCACCGGGTACACGACCCGCTGCACGAGCCCCCAGCGCGACATGAGGACGGCCAGCACGAACCCGAGGACAGCGCCGACGACGAAGCCGATCGCCGTCTCCTGCACCGTCGTCCACAGCAGCGGCCGCATCACGTCCCAGTCGTCCACGAGCGCCGCGAGCGCGGCCTGCGGCGACGGCACCACGTAGTCCGGCACATCGAAGACGCGGACGATGACCCCCCACAGGACGAAGACGCCCAGCACCGCCGCGACGGGGGTGAGCCAACGGCCGATCCGTCGCCAGCTCACGCGCCCTCGCCTCCCGCCCCATACAGCAGGCCGAGGAGCCGCCGCTTTGTCGCCATGAAGTCCGGCGCGGTCAGCGTGTCGAGACCGCGCGGACGCGCGATGCCCACCGTGATGTCGGCGGCGATCCGGCCGGGGCGAGGGCTCATCACGAGCACCCGGTCGGCGAGGAACACGGCCTCGTCGACGTCGTGCGTCACGAAGAGCACCGTGCGGTCGAGCTCGTCCCACACCTCGAGCAGCCACCGCTGCATCTCCAGGCGGGTCTGCGAGTCGAGGGCGCCGAACGGCTCGTCGAGCAGCAGCAGGTCGCGGTGCGCCGCGAGCGTCCGCATGAGCGCGACCCGCTGACGCATCCCGCCCGAGAGCGCGTGCGGGTAGTGGTCGAGGAAGCCGCCGAGCCCGTAGCGGGAAGCGAGCTCGCACGCCTCGGCCTCGTCGCGGTCGCTGACGCCGCGCGTGAGCGCCGCGCCGAGCACGATGTTGCCGACGACCGTCCGCCACGGCAGCAGGAGGTCCTTCTGGAACATGTAGCCGACGTTCCCCGTCGAGCCGGTGACCTCGCGCCCGTCGATCGTCACGCGGCCCTCGTCCGGTCGGAGCAGCCCGGACACGACGTTGAAGAGCGTGCTCTTGCCGCACCCCGAGGGGCCCAGGATCGAGACGAACTCGCCGGCCTCGATCCGCAGGCTCACGCCGGCCAGCGCAACGGTCTCGCCGAAGCGGCAGGTGACGTCCTCGACGACGAGCTTCGGCGCGGCGTCCACGGGCCGGAGTCTAGGGCTTCGGGGCGATCGCGCCGCCGGGCGAGTTGCTCAGCAGACCGCGCTCAGCATGCCGAACGGGTTCACGGCGTCGCCGCCGCCGGGGTGGAACTCGAAGTGGTCGTGCGGGCCGGAGGCGTTGCCCGTCTCCCCCACGTAGCCGATGATCGTGCCGGCCTCGACCTGCCCGAGCTGCCCGTAGCCGGACAGGTGCGCGTTGTACACGTAGCCGGCCTCGCCGTAGACCTTCACGGCGATCCCGCCGAGCCAGTTGTCGGCGGTCACCGCGAGCCCGTCGAAGGGCGCCCGGATCGGCGTGCCGATGGGCGCGAAGATGTCGATGCCCTGGTGCAGGTGGAAACCGCCGCCCCACCTCGGCGCGTGCCAGTTGTCCGAGTAGCTCATCGGCTGGTCGACGGGGCACACGTTGAACACCCCGCCGAGCACGAACTCGGACATGCCGTCGAAGGGCCCCGTCCACGCCGCGAGCCGGGAGCCGACGATGATCTCGGCCACGGCCATCTGGCCGAACAGGTCCTTCTTCGACTGGCGCGCGCGGCGGAGGTCGCCGCGGAGCGAGCCGTCTCGGTCGTCGAGCGCGATCGAGCGCTCGAGCACCTCGGACTCGCGCAGGCGCAGTCCCTCCCGCGCGAGGTCGATCCGGTGGAGCTGGCTGCGAGCGGCCGCGATGAGCTCGTCGGCCTGGCGCGCGAGCTCCTCGCTCCCCGAGGCCTGCGCGATGGTCGCCGCCGAGCGCATCGCCTCGGTGAGCTCGGCACGGACGACCCGTTCCTGCGTCGCGAGCCGGAACTCCGTCTGTCGGACCCGGGTGAGGAGCTCCCGCACCGAAGCGACCTGCGCGCGCATGCCGAGCTGCTGCCCCACGAGCTCGGTCGTCAGCATGTCGTTCGCGTGGATCGCGCGGCCGACGATCTGCATCGGCGCTCGCAGATCTGCGACGGTGAGCGGGCCGGCCGGGCCCTTCGGGGTCCGCCCGGTCGTCACGACATCGGTCGCGATCTCCGAGCGGCGCTCGAGCGCGCGCTCGCGCGTCTTCAGCTCGACGTCGGCCGCGGCGAGCCCGTCACGCAGGTCGGCGAGGTCCACCTCCACGTCGGAGACGACCCGCGCGAGGCCGTCGATCACGGTGCTCGCGGCGACGACGTCGGAGCGGAGCGTGTCGAGCGCCGCGTGGGCGGCGATCAGGCGGATATCGTCCGACACGCTCGCGAGCCCGATCGCCGATCCGCCGGCGACGAGCCCGAGCACAAGGACCGGGACGAGGAGCCGTCGCACGAGCCGTCTCAGCTCAGCTCGTCGACCCGCAGGATGCCGCCGGTAGCGTCGACCTCGGCGCTGCACACGAACCCCCAGCTCTGACCGGGCTGCCAGCTCTGCTTGTTGTCGATGCCGCTCGCGAGGAGCGTGCCGTCCTTGTCGAGGAACGAGCACCCGAGCTGCGCGTACGAGATGGCCGCATCGCTCGTGTTCACCGCGATGCCGATGAGGTCGCTGTAGCCGTACGAGTGCGTGAGCTGCACGTCGTGGATCTCGATGAGGTCCTCAAACCCGGTGATCTCGACCGTGATGCCCTCGCCGTTCGGGATCCACTCGGTGACGGTCTCGGTGACCGTGACGGTCTCGGTCTCGACGACCGTCCGCACCTTCGAGGCCTCGAGCTGCGCGACCTCGGCCCGCAGCTTCGCGAGGCGCGTACGCAGGCCCTCGTTGCGCCCGACCGCGTCCGCGAGCATGCCGCTCGCATCGGCAGACTCCCCGCGGAGCGCGGCGAGCTCGGAGCCGAGGCGGTCCGCGTCGCGCCGGGCGTCGCCGATCGCAACGAAGGCGACCCCCGCGGCCGAACCCGCGACGAGGAGCGCCAGGACCCACGCGAGGGTGCGGCTGCGAAGGACCCTGCGCACGCGCCCGGGCGTTCGCCTCGGGGCGGCCCCAGGCTCGCGCCTGCGCTCGTCGTCGTGGACCGTGAGGAGCCCCATGCCGGGGAGCATCGGATCGAGGGTCTTCCGTGGCGCTTCCAGCGTCGCTCTCATGCCTCCGAGCGTCGCAGCACACCCGCCCGTCGGGGGGAGTCGAGTGCCCCCTCTCGACCGGGCCGTAGGTCCCTGAGACTAGGGCTCGCGTGCTGCGGCGACCGGCAGGCACAGCCTCGCGGCGAGGATCCGTGGCACCTGCGTCGACGCGGCTCGGACGTCGCGGTCCGTCGGACGGGTCACGCCGCGGCTCGGAGCGCGTCGAGCACGGTCTGATCGCTCGTGAACAGGACCCGCACGGCCGTGCCGTCCGCCGGCAGCACCTCGGCCGTCTGGGCGTCCGGCGAGACCGAGAGCCAGTCCGTCATCGCGCCGGCGAACGCGTTCGCGTCCGCCTCGGAGTCCCAGACCGTGGAGAGCACGACGGCCACGTCGTCGCCGTGGGACCAGGCCCGGTAGATGCCGCCGTCCCACCCGGCGGCCGCGTCGGCCGCATCGCCCGCCGGCAGCCGAAGATCCAGCGCGAGCGAGAGCCACGCCTCACCGACCTCCTGCACGTCGAGGTCCTGCCAACCGTCGCCGAGCGCGGCCGCGAGGTCGGGGATGTCGACCGGCGTCGGGACGTCGTTGGGGTAGCGCTCGGGGTGCAGGATCTGCTCGGTCGAGACCGGGAGGTCGCGGAAGGCACCGTCGATCGCCTCGATGCCGCCGTCGTTCGAGAGCGCCGTGACGAAGACCTGTCCCTTCACGTACGGCCAGATCTGCTGCTCCTGGATGAAGGGGGCGATCTCGGGCGGCGCCTCGCCGCCGTCCTGGCCGAGGGTGAGCTGCTCCTCCGCGGTGAGGTACCGGAACGCGTACTGCGTCATGAAGAACGTGGCGCTGCCCTCGACGAGCGCGACCGCCGCCGAGCCGGCCTCGTCTCGGCAGGACGTCATGAGCTGGTCGAGGCGCTCGAGCCCGAAATTCTGGTCGTCGATCGCGTGTGTGAGCTCGTGCGCGAGCGTCACGCGCTCGGTCGGCGAGGGTTCCCCGGTGCCGATGAACACGAGCTCGCCCGTGAGGGTGTCGTAGTAGCCGATCACCTGACCCGAGGCGAACGCCTCGAGCTCTGACCGGATGCTCGTGCCGGGCGGGATAACCCCGATCGTCTGCCACGCGATGCTCCGGCGCCCGAGGATCTCCTCAGGGTACGAGTAGTCGAAGGACTCCTCCAGGCCGTCCACGAGCTGGGCTTGCGTCTCGGCCTCGACCACGACCGGCTCGGTGAACCGCAGGCCGCGGAGCTCCTCGACCGCGGCCTCCACGTCGGCGACCGCCTGCGGCGTCGGGCCCTCGGCCGGCGGCAGCGCGCTCCCCGGCGGCGGGCCGTAGTCGCAGAGCGCGGCCGAGGCGGCCGCCGCGGAGCCCT
>CAYUSA010000033.1:0-32429 GCA_964447335.1 uncultured Actinomycetes bacterium | reverse complement strand
TCCCGCCGTAGACCACGAGGTCCTGCGGCCGCTCGGCGACGTCGGGGTCGAGGTTGTTCATGAGCATCGGCAGGGCGGCCTCCTGCGGCCAGCCCTTGCACGACCGGTCGGGTCCGCGCGGAGCTCGGATCTCACGTGCGCTCATCGGATCCACCTCCAGCCGGATGATAGCCCTCCGTGTTGCGGCGCCCATCGGCGCCACGTACGGTGCGAGGCAGGTCATGAACACGATACGGGTCCTCCTCGCCGACGACGACGCGATGGTGCTCGAAGCGCTGTCCGAGGTCGTCCAAGCGGACCCGGGCCTCGAGCTCGTCGCCGTCGCCGGGGACGCCGAGCAGGCGATCGAACTCGCCGGCGTGCACCGTCCCGACGTCGCGATCGTCGACATCCGGATGCCCGGCGGTGGTGGCGTGCGGGTGGCCAAGCAACTGCGCGCGACGGTCCCCGAGACGCGCGTGTTGGCCCACTCCGCCCTCTCGGACCACGCGACCGTGGTGCAGATGCTCGAGCACGGCGCCGTCGGCTACCTGCTGAAGGGCACCTCACCCGCCGAGATCCGCGCGGCCGTGCGACGCACGGCCGGCGGTCAGGAGACGCTGTCGCCGGAGGTGTTGAGCCTGCTCGTGCGTGACCTCGCGAGCCGCCTGCACGGCCAGGAGATCGTCGCGGCCGAGGCCGAGGAGCGCGCCGCTCGGATCGGTCGCGCGATCGCCGGTGAGGGCTGGCACCTCGTCTACCAGCCGATCGTGGAGCTGGGCTCGCGCGCGGTCGTGGGGCTCGAGGCCCTCGCGCGCTTCACGGTGCCGCCGGAGCGACCCCCGGATGCCTGGTTCAAGGAGGCGGCCGAGGTCGGTCTCGGCGTCGAGCTGGAGCTCGTCGCCATCGACACCGCGGTGCGCGCACTGCGGCGGATCCCCGTCGACGCGTACCTGTCGCTGAACGTCTCCCATCGCACCGCGATGTCGCCCCAGCTCGTGCGCACGCTCGAGGGTCACAGCACCGAGCGGATCGTCGTGGAGATCACCGAGCACGAGCCGGTCGACGACTACGAGGATCTCGGCGCGGCGCTCGGGCTCCTGCGCAGGCTCGGGATCCGCGTGGCCATCGACGACGCCGGCGCCGGGTTCGCGAGCCTGCGGCACATCCTCGACATCCGACCCGACGTGATCAAGCTCGACGTGGGGCTGACCCACGGCATCGACCGGGACCCCGGTCGTCGAGCGCTCGCCGCGGCCCTCATCTCCTTCGGGGAGCAGATGGACATAGAGATCGTCGCGGAGGGGATCGAGACGCTCGAGGAGCTGGAGTTGCTCCGAGGGCTCGGCACCCGGTACGGGCAGGGGTACTACCTGGGCCGGCCGGCCCCTTTGAGCTGACAGACGCGCCGGGTCGAGGACGGCGGGGGCCCTTCCGTGCAGCACGGGAGTTGAACACCACACGGACCGCGCCTACGGTTGCCTGGGAGGGCAGATTGGAACGGATCAGGGTCTTGATCGCTGATGACGAGGCCACCGTCAGGGAAGCCCTGGCCGACCTCCTGTCTTCCGATGCGTCCATCGACGTGATCGGCACGGCGGCGGACGCCGACCAGGCGATCGAGATCGCCGGGGTCGAGAGGCCGAACGTCGCGCTGCTCGACGTCCGCATGCCGGCAGGCGGCGGCTCCCGCGCGGCCCGTGAGATCCGCCGGCTATCGCCCGGAACGCATGTGATCGCCCTCTCCGCGTACGAGGACCGCCGGACGGTCCTGGACATGCTCCGAGCCGGCGCCGTCGGCTACCTCGTGAAGGGGGCATCGTCCGGCGAGATCCTCGACACCATCCGCGAGACGACGCGTTCGGGGTCGGCTCCGGCGATCCGGGTGGGTGTCGACGTGATCCGCGATCTGGTCGGTCTCCTGGACCGATCGGAGGCCCTCGCCGGGGAGCTCCTGGATCTGGACGGGATGAAGAGCGAGCTCATCGAGGCCTTCGCCGCCGACCTCCTCACGACGGCCGCGGAGATCCAAGGGCTCGCGAGGACCGCCACCGAGCGCGGCGATGCGCTCCGGGCAGATGAGATGCGGGAGCTCGCCGACGCGATCGCTCGAGGAAGCGCCCGGCTCCGGCGCGTCGCCGGCAACCTCGCGGCCACGGCCCGCATGAGCCGAGAGGGCGTGGGGCTCTCCGTGGGTCCGGTGAGCGTGACCGATCTCCTCCGGGAGGCGGTCGCGGAGTTCCCGCAGGAAGCGCACCGGCTTCGGCTCCCGGCCAAGCCCACGACCGCGAGCCTCCTGGTCGACGAGAGGCTGGCAGCGCGGGCGATCGTCATGGCGCTTCAGGACGCTCTCGACCGCTCGCCGCCCGACGAGCCGGTCGAGGTAGGCGTCACCCTTCGGGGTACCGAGGCCGAGATCGTCGTCGCCGATCGTGGCCCCGACCCATCGGCTCCCGATGATCCGTCGCCGAGTGCCGCTAGCGCTGCGAGCGCTGCCGGCCCTGAGCCTCTCGGCAACGGGGCGGAGCTCGGCTTCGCCCGGCGGATCGTCCGGGCCCACGGGGGCAGAACCGACCAACTTCCCCGGCCGGGCGGCGGCCGCATCGTGGTGCTCTCCTTCCCGGCGTTCGGCGGAGCCGAGGTAACCCCATGACCGGCGACGCCGATGGGCGAGGGCGGGCACCGACACCGCCGGACGACGCAGCTCGATGGGAAGCCCTCATGCCGGCCGTGCTGGAGTCGGCCATCGAGGGGATCCTCGTCTTCGCATCCGACGGCCGGGTCCTCCACGCCAACGCCCGGTTCGCGCAGATGTGGGAGATCCCGCCCGACGTGCTCGCCCGGCGCGACCGCAACGCGCTCCTCGAGCACGCACAGGGGCTCGTCGTCGACCCGGACAGCTTCCGCCGGCTGGCGCTCCAGCAGCAGGCGAGCGACGAGGAGGCACTCGACATCCTCGACCTCCGGGACGGCCGGTCTTTCGAGCGGCACTCGCGCTCCCTGATCCACGAGGGAAGGAACGTGGGACGGGTGCTCAACTTCCGCGACGTCACCGAGCACCGGCGTGCGGAAGACCGCCTGCGCGAGGCCGAGGAGAAGTACCGGACCCTCGTCGAGTCGATCCCGGCGGCCGTGTACATCGACGCCGCGGACGAGTCGATGGAGACCCACTACGTCAGCCCCTACATCGAGACGCTGATCGGCGTGACGCCGGAGGAGTACCTCGGCGACCCGACCGTGTGGGAGCGTCACCTCCTCCCCGAGGACCGGGCCGGCGCGGTCCGGGCCTACCACGCGGGGCGACGGAGCGGGAAGCCCTTCGCCTTCGAGTACCGGGTCCGGCACCGCGACGGGCGCGTCGCCTGGATCCGTGACGAGGTGAAGCCCGTCCTGGACGCGGGTGGGCGCGTCCTGTTCCTCCAGGGGGTGAGCTACGACCTCACGACCGTGAAGGAGGCGGAGCAGACCGTTCGCCAGAGCGAGGCGCTCCTGCGCGCCACGGTCGAGGCGACGACGGACGGGATCCTCGTCGTGGGCTCCGACGGCCAGACCCTCCACGCGAACGTCCGGTTCGCGCGGATGTGGGGGATCCCGCCAGACATGCTCGCCCGTGGCGACGACGACGAGATGCTCGCCTACGTCCTGGGCCAGCTCGTCGACCCCGAGGCCTTCGTGGCGAGGGTCCGTGAGCTCTACGCGAGCGACCGGGAGAGCCTGGACACGATCGCGTTCAAGGACGGGCGGGTGTTCGAGCGCCACTCCCTGCCGCTCGTCCAGGACGGGGCGATCGCCGGAAGGGTCTGGGTCTTCCGGGACGTCACCGAGCGGCAGAGGGCCGACGAGCAGCTCCGGGAGGCCGAGGCCAGGTACCGCTCGCTCGTCGAGCAGACGCCGGCGGTGACGTACGTGGAGGAGGTCTCGGGCGACACGAGCATCGTCTTCGTCAGCTCGCAGATCGAGAAGCTGGTCGGGGTCACGCCGGAGGAGTGGGGCGGCAAGGACTGGGCCCGGTGGATCCATCCCGACGACCTCGACCGGGTCATCGCCGAGGCGGCGCGTGCGAACGAGACCCACCAGCCCTTCCGGGTGGAGTACCGGCTGCTGGACCGGCACGGCGGGTCCGTGTGGGTCCGGGACGAGGCCGTGTTCCTCGGCGAGAAACCGGACGGCACCCTGCGCTGGCAGGGCATCATCGTCGACATCACCGAACGCAAGCAGGCCGAGGAGGCGCTGCGCGAGGCGGAGGCCAGGTTCCGCACGCTGGTCGAGCAGATCCCCGCCGTCCTGTACGTGGATCGCCCCGACGACTCCCTGCAGACGATCTACGTGAGCCCCCAGGTCGAGCCGATGCTCGGCGTGTCGGCCGAGGCATGGGTCGCCGATCCCCACCTGTGGGACCGGCACCTCCACCCCGACGACCGGGAACGAACCCTCGAGGAGTACCTCCGCTTCTTTCGGACCGGCCAGCCGTCGGCGTCGGAGTACCGGTGGGTACGCCCGGACGGCAAGGTCCTGTGGCTCCACGACAGGGCGGCCTTCGTGCGTGACGAACGCGGCGAGCCCCTGTTCCTCCAGGGCGTGATCTTCGACATCACGGAGCGCAAGGAGGCGGAGGAGGAGCTGCGACGGAACATGCAGCTGCTCGCCGGGGCTCACGCCGAGCGTCGACGCCTCCTCGCCCGGCTGGTCGCCGCCCAGGAAGAGGAGCGGCGGCGGATCGCCGAGGACATCCACGACGACCCGATCCAGAAGATGGCCGCGGTGGGCATCCGCCTCGGGTCCGTGGGCGAGCACCTCGCGGGTGACGAGGAGGGACGCCGGCTCATGGCGAGCCTGGAGGGGAACGTGCAGCTCGCCATCACCCGCCTCCGTCACCTCATGTTCGAGCTCCGCCCGCCCGCCCTGGACAGGGAGGGTCTGGCCGCAGCCCTCCGCCAGGAGCTCGACGAGCTCGCGCGCGACGCCGGTGTCGCGACGTCGTTCAGGGGCCGCCTCGCGAAGGAGCCGTCCGAGACGACCCGGAACATGGCGTTCCGGATCGCCCAGGAGGCACTCGTGAACGCCCGCAAGCATGCCGGCGCCACGCGGATCGACCTGCTCCTGGAGGACCGCAAGGAAGGGCTCTTCGTCCGCATCAGGGACGACGGCGCCGGTTTCCCGCCCGACGCCACGACCACCACGCCAGGGCACCTCGGACTCACGACGATGCGAGAGCGCGCCAGCCTCGCGGGCGGCTGGCTCCGGCTCGAGAGCGCCCCCGGGGAGGGGACGACGGTGGAGTTCTGCCTGCCGCAGACCGACGAGAGCGAAGACGCCGCCGCTGGGCTGGACCTCTAGCTCGTCCGCCGGTCGACGGACCAGGACGAGCCCTCGTGCATCTTCTTGGTGAAGGACTTCATCTCGCTCGCGACGGCGACCGCCTCAGCGTAGTGGGCGAAGGACCGGCGCTCGGTCGTGGCCACGCCGATCGAGACCGTGATGAGGGGGAAGCTCTCGACCTCGCCGCGGCGGTTCGGCACCTCGATCCCGCCGCGCTCGCGGTCGGCGGGGTCGTACAGGTCGCCCACGATGGCGTCGAAGCCCTCGATCACCCGGTCGGCGACGGCGGCCGCCTGATCGGCCTCACAGACGATCACGAAGTCGTCGCCGCCGACGTGGCCGACGAACGCGTGGTCGCCGGCGGTGTCGAGCGCGACGTCCTGGACCATCCGGGCGGTCGCCTGGATGACCTGGTCCCCCCGCATGAAGCCGTAGTGGTCGTTGTAGGCCTTGAAGTGGTCGAGGTCCGCGTAGAGCACGGCGAAGGACGCGCCGGAGACGCAGCGATGCTCGATCTCCTCGGCGATCCGAACGTTGCCCGGAAGTCCCGTGAGCGGCGATTGCGCGCGCATCTCCCTCGAGCGTCGGAGCGCGCCGCGGATCCGGGCGAGCAGCTCCGGCGTGTCGAACGGTTTCACGATGTAGTCGTCCGCGCCGACCGAGAACCCCTCGAGCTTGTCGGCCGACAGGCCTCGCGCGGTCAGCATGATCACGCTGGCGGAGGCGGTCCGGCTGTCCTGGCGGAGGCTCCGCGTGAGCTCGAAGCCGTCCATGTTCGGCATCATCACGTCCGCGAGCACGAGCTCGGGGCACCGGTCGCGGGCGAGCTCGAGCGCCCGCTCCCCGTCGTTCGCCACCCGGACCTCGTAGCCGGCGGCACGCAGCTCGATCTCGAGCAGGCGCGCGATGAAGGGATCGTCGTCGACGACCAGGACCGACTCGCCCACGGGCGCGTCGAACAGGCCGTCGCCGGTCTGGCCCTCTGAGCTCATCACGGCAATCTCCTGCTCCATCTCGATGGTCCATCGGCACCCTCCATGCCGGGGTAAAGCCCGGGTGGCCCCGGACGCCGGGCGCTCGCCGTGACACCATAGGAGCCCGCAGCGCACGCACGAGGGGGCATCGAGGTGGAGGTCCTGAGCTCGTTCCTGGACGCGGTGGGCGACACGCCGCTCGTCCGGCTGAACGCCGTCACCCGCGGCCTGCGCCCGACCGTGCTCGCGAAGCTCGAGATGCTGAACCCCGGGGGGAGCGTGAAGGACCGCATCGGCCCCCGGATGATCGAGGCCGCCGAGCGCGAGGGCCTCCTTCGGCCAGGCGGCACGATCGTCGAGCCGACCTCGGGGAACACGGGGCACGGGCTCGCGATCGCGGCGGCGATCAAGGGCTACAAGTGCATCTTCGTGATGCCCGACAAGATGAGTCAGGAGAAGATCGCGCTCCTTCGCGCGTACGGGGCCGAGGTCGTCATCACGCCGACCGCCGTCGCCCCCGACTCGCCCGAGTCCTACTACCGCGTCGCCGACCGCTTGACCGAGGAGATCCCGGGCGCGTTCCAGCCCAACCAGTACTTCAACCAGGAGAACCCCGACGCGCACGAGGCCACCACCGGCCCCGAGATCTGGCGCCAGACCGACGGCACGGTCGACGTGCTGGTCTGCGGCGTCGGCACGGGCGGGACGCTCACCGGCGCAGCGCGGTACCTCAAGCGGCAGAACCCGGACGTGGTCGTCGTCGGCGCGGATCCGGAGGGCTCGATCTACTCCGGCGACGTGCACCCGTACCTCACCGAGGGCATCGGCGAGGACTTCTGGCCCGAGACCTTCAATCCCTCGCTCGTCGACCGGTGGATCCGCGTCACCGACCGCGATGCGTTCGCGATGGCACGGCGCGTGACACGCGAGGAGGGCATCCTCGTCGGCGGCTCGTGCGGCACGGCGGTCGTCGCGGCGCTCGAGGTCGCGCGCGAGATGGACGAGACGGCGACGATCGTGGTCATCCTGCCCGACACCGGCCGCAACTACCTGTCGAAGGTGTACTCGGATTCGTGGCTGCTGCAGTACGGGCTGCTCGACCGGCCCGAGGCCGTGCGCGTCGAGCAGGTGCTCTCGGCCCGCCAGGGCGAGGTCCCGCCGCTCGTCACGGTGAACGGCAAGGACAAGGTGCGCCAGGCCATCGACGTGCTGCAGGAGTACGGCATCTCACAGGCGCCGGTCGTGCGCGAGCCCTCGCTGGACATCGCGCAGTTCGTGGGCGCGATCCAAGAGCGCGCCCTCCTGGACCGCATCTTCCGCGACCCCGACGCGCTGCAGGCCGACGTCGCCGAGGTCATGGGACCGCCGATCCCGATGGTCGAGTTCGACGAGCCGGTCGAGGTCGCCTTCGGCGAGCTGCAGCGCGAGCCCGCGGTGCTCGTCTCCAAGGCGGGTCGGGCGCTCGGCGTGCTCACGCGCAGCGACCTCCTCGAGTTCCTCGCCCACCGGCCGCGGACCGCCTGACCGAGGTGCGCGCGCTCGGGATCGACGTCGGGGTTCGCAAGGGGCTCGACCTCGTCATGCTCGACCGCGGGCGCGCGATCGTGGACACCCACCGCCGCGCGAGGCCCGAGGACCTGCCGGCGCTCGTCCAGGACCTCGAGCCCGACGTCGTCGCCATCGACTCGCCACCGACGTGGGCGAGCTCGGGGCGCTCGCGCCTGACCGAGCGCGAGCTCCGCTGGTTCGGCATCCAGTGCTTCAACACGCCGTCGGACACGCGGATGGCCGAGCACCCCTTCTTCGAGTGGATGACGGTCGGTTTCGCCGCCTTCCGCGCCATCGAGGACCGCTTCCCCCGCTACCACGGCGGCAAGGTGGACGGCACCGCGATCGAGGTCTTCCCGCACGCCTCCGCCGTCGTGCTCGCCGGGTGCCTGCCGCCCAAGGGGATCTCGCCGCACGCGTGGCGGCGACGCGTGCTCCACGACCACGGCGTCGACGCTGAGGCGCTCCGCTCGGCCGACCAGGTGGACGCGGCGCTCGCGGCGCTCACCGGCCTGATCGCGCTCGAGCGACGCTTCAGCGCGCCGGGCGACCCTCGCGAGGGACAGATCGTCGTGCCGGCCGCCACGCTCCCCGCGCACCCGTTCCGCCGCGGTGAGCTCCCGAAGGAGCACGAGGAGCAACCGTCGCTGCCCGGCATGGCGCGGTGCGGATGCGGCGACGCCGGATGCGCGGCGATGACCTCGGCCGAGTTCGCCCCGGGACACGACGCGAAACGCAAGTCCGCCCTGTGGAAGCTGGCCCGCGGCGGCCAGGAGGCTATCGACGAGCTGAAGGAGCGAGGATGGGCGATCCCCCCGGAGACGCGCTGAGGTTCGAGACCCGCGCGATCCACGCCGGCCAGGAGCCCGACGAGGCCTTCGGCGCGGTGAACGTCCCCATCTACCAGACCTCGACGTACGCCCAACCCGCCGTCGGGCAGCCGAAGCGGTACGACTACGCGCGCGGCGGGAACCCGACGCGCGAGGCGTTCCAGACCGCGCTCGCCTCGCTCGAGGGCGGCACGCACGGCCTCGCGTTCTCCTCGGGGCTCGGGGCCGAGACCACGCTGCTGCTCACGCTCGAGCCCGGCGACCACGTGGTGCTCTCGAACGACGTCTACGGCGGCACGTACCGGCTGCTCGCCAAGGTGCTGAGCGGCTGGGGGCTCGCGTTCGACGTCGTGGACATGACGGACCTCGACGCGCTCCACGCGGCCGTCCGGCCGCAGACGAAGGCCGTCTGGGTCGAGACGCCGACGAACCCGCTCCTCAAGGTGATCGACATCGCGGCGGCCGCCGCGATCGCGCACGCCGCCGGCGCCCGGTGCGTCGTCGACAACACGTTCGCGACGCCTTACCTGCAGCGCCCGCTCGAGCTCGGCGCCGATGTCGTCGTGCACTCGGTCACGAAGTACGTCGGCGGGCACTCCGACCTGGTGATGGGCGCGATCGTCACGAGCGACGACGCCCTCGCCGAGCGCCTCGTGTTCCTGCAGAACGCGGTCGGCGCCGTGCCGGGACCGATGGACTGCTACCTCGCCCTGCGCGGCCTGAAGACCCTCGCCGTGCGCATGCGCGCCCATTGCGATGGCGCCCGCGCGATCGCCGCCTTCCTCACCGGGCATCCGAGGGTCGCCCGGGTGTACTACCCGGGCCTTCTCGACCACCCCGGCCACGACGTCGCCGCCCGCCAGATGACCGACTTCGGTGGCATGGTCAGCTTCGAGGTCGGGTCCAAGGACGAGGCCGTCCGGGTGGTCGAGTCCACGGAGCTGTTCTTCCTCGCCGAGTCCCTCGGCGGCGTCGAGTCCCTCATCGAGGTCCCCGCCCCGATGACGCACGCGAGCGTCGCGGGCTCCCCCATCGCCGTCCCGGAGACGCTCATCCGCCTGTCGATCGGGATCGAGCACCCCGACGATCTCATCGCCGACCTCGAGCGCGCGCTCGGCTGAGCTGGGCGGCGGGGTCAAGGCCGAGGTCGCCGCGGGGGCGCTCGGTCCCGCGGCGCACTGCCTACACTCCGTGCATGGCTCGCCGACCCGCGCTGCTCGTCCTCCTGTCGCTCGTGGCGCTCCTGCTCGGCCCGTTCCCAGCGAGCGCGCGACCGGTGGAGGGCCAGGCGCCGATCGCGCAGGTCACGTCGGCGCCTCCCGCAAGCCCGTCGGCACCGACGACGACCGCGTCTCCCACGACGGCCGGGGACCGCTCGGGACCGACGCCGGCCGGGATCCTCGTCGCGGCCGTGCTGATCGGGCTGATGCTCCTGTACCGCTCGAGGGTGTTCGGGCGGAAGCCGGACCTCTAGGCTCTCGGGCGCTTCAGGTACGCGATGAGCGACTGGCCGCCCATCGGCGTCGCCTGCGCGATGACGGCGACCAGTTCCCAGCCGTCCTCGCCGAACGTGTTGAGGATCTCGCCGGGGTTGTGCTCGAGGAGCGGTGCCACGAAGTACTCCCACGTCTGCATTCAGGCCTCCCGTTCGAGTCGGCGGTTCGTGCGCTTGATGCAGACCCCCATGATGACGGTGAGCCCGCCATCCTCGGCGATCCGCCGGGCGTCGTCATTCACGATCCCATCCTGGAGCCACAGCACCTTCGCCCCGACGGCGACGGCCTGCTCGGCGACGGGCGGGGTGTCGGCCGCGCGCCGGAACACGTCGACGACGTCGATGCGGACGTCCTTCGGCACGTCCAGCAGCGAGGGGTAGGCCGTCTCGCCGAGCACCTCGTGCTCGTTCGGGTTGACGGGAACGATGCGGTAGCCCTTCGCCTGGAGGTACTCCGCGACCTCGAACGAGTCCTTGAACGGGTTCGAGGACAGGCCGACCACGGCGATCGTCTCGGCGTCCCCGAGGATCGAGCGCAGCTCGGCGTCGCTCGGACCGTATGCGGTCTCGTTCACGGCAGCTCCCTCCGGAGGATCTCGAGCAGGTCGTGCAGCATCCTGCCGGTCGCGCCCCAGATCGTGCGACCGTCGAGCTCGCACATCCACCCCTTCCAGCGCCGGCCGTCGGGACGCTCCAGCTCGTGGGTCGCCTCGACCTCGAGCAGCCGCCGGATGGGGAACGTGAGGATCTCGTCGATCTCCCCGTCGCTGATGGTCAACACCGGCGGGTCCACGAGCATGCCCACGAAGGGGACGACGAGGATCCCGCTCACCGTCGTGTGAACCGTCGGGAGGGCGCCCAGCACCTCCGGCGCAGCCGGATCCAGGCCGACCTCCTCCTCGGCCTCGCGCAGCGCGGTGGCGACCAGGTCGTGGTCGGCGTCGTCGGCGAGACCGCCCGGGAACGAGATCTCGCCCGGGTGCCGCGGCAGCGCGTCCGAGCGGAGCGTGAACACGAGCGCGAGCTCGGGCCGCTCGACGAGCAGGGCGAGCACGGCGGCGAGGCGATCGCCCGGCTCCGGAACCGGCGCCGGCACCGGGTCGAGGGCGGCACGCAAGCGGTCGCGGAGGTCGGCGGGGTACATTGCTCGGCCGATGGTAGACGACGCCGCGGTGAAGGCCGTCCTGGATGCGCTCGACCCCGCCGAGGTGCTCACGTACGCCCGCGCGCTCCTCGCCGCGCCGAGCGAGAACCCCGGCGGGACCGAGGACGAGGCCGCGCGCGTGGCGGTGGACATCCTCACCGGCCTCGGCGCCGTGCCCGAGGTCGTGCGCGGCGAGGCCGGTCGGCCGAGCGTCGTCGCGGCGTTCGGCTCGGGCGCACGGCCGAAGCTCGCGTGGAACGGCCATCTCGACGTGGTACCGGCCGGTGACCTCTCGACGTGGGAGCACCCGCCATCCGCCGGCACGGTGACGGATGGACGGCTCGTCGGCCGTGGGACCGCCGACATGAAGGGCGCGATCGCGGCGGCGCTCGCGGCGGCGAGCGCGATCGTGCGCTCGGGCGTGCGACTCGCGGGAACGCTCGAGCTGCACCTGGCCGCCGACGAGGAGCTCGCCGGCCTGCACGGCACGAAGGTGCTGTGGGAGGCGGGGCTGCTCGACCAGGACGCGTGCATCGTCGGCGAGCCGACCGACCTCCAGCTCGCCCTCGCCGAGCGCGGGGGCGCGTGGGTCACGGCGACCGCCAGGGGGAAGGCGGCGCACGGCTCGAGGCCGCACCTCGGCGTCAACGCGATCACCTCGATGGCACGGTTCCTGCTGCGGATCGAGGAGGTCCTCCCCGACCGCGAGCACCCGCTCGTCGGCCGGCCGACCGTGAACGCCGCGCTCATCTCCGGCGGCAGCGCGCCGAACGTCGTCCCCGACCTCTGCGAGGTCGACGTCGACCGACGGATCGTCCCCGGCGAGAGCTCACCGGAGGAGGTGCTGGCGCCCTTCGAGCGGCTCGCCGCCTCGATCCACGCCGACCACCCCGAGGTCAACCTCTCGTTCCGGATCCGCGAGTGGACCGACGCCGCCGAGGCCCCGCGCGACAGCGCCGTCGCCGACCTCTGCCGCGCGGCCGTCCAGGAGGAGACCGGCGCCCGGCCGGCCGATGTCGGCATGACCGGCATCACGGACGCCCGCTTCTACATCAACGAGGCGGCGATCCGCGCGGTGATCCTCGGCCCCGGCTCGCTCACCGTCGCGCACACGGCGAACGAGTGGGTCGCCGTCGACGAGCTCGTCGCCGCCGCGCGGATCTACGCGCGGGTCTTCGTGCGGTTCCTCGGCGGGGAATGAACCCGCGGACGGGGGGTTGGTAACGACCGTGGAGCGCTACGACGTCTTCGTGATCGGCGGCGGCGGGACCGGGTCCGAGGTCGCCTTCCAGCTCGGCGACCGGAGCGACCTGAAGGTCGCGATCGCCGAGCGCGACAAGCTCGGCGGCGAGTGCAACCACTACGGCTGCGTCCCGACGAAGGTGATGCTCCGCAGCGCGAAGATCGCCGCGCAGGCGCGCGACGCGGGACGCTTCGGCGTCCGCATCGGCGGCGGCGTCGAGGTCGACCTCCAGGCGGTCCGGCAGCGGGCGCGCGACATCGTGGACAGCCAATCCGGCGAGGGCCCCGCGCCGTTCGAGCGCCTCGGGATCCGCGTGCTGCTCGAGGAGGCCCGACTCGTCGGCGAGCACCGCGTCGAGACCGCGAGCGGCGAGCAGATCGAGGCCGACCGCATCGTGCTCGCGACCGGCACCGAGGCGACCGTTCCCCCGATCCCCGGCCTCGCCGAGGGCCCGTACTGGACGAACAAGGAGGCCATCTGGTCGCCCGAGCGCGTGCCCGGCTCGCTCATCGTGATCGGCGCCGGCGCGATCGGCATCGAGTTCGCGCAGACCTACGCGCGCTTCGGCTCCGCGGTCACCGTGCTCGAGGCGCTCCCCCACGTCCTGCCGAACGAGGACGAGGAGGCCGCGGCCTCGCTCGTCCCCGCGTTCGAGGCCGAGGGCATCGGCCTGCGGGCGGCCGTGTCCATCGAGCGCGCCGAGCACGACGGCACCGACTGGACGATCGCGCTCGCAGGCGGCGAGGCCCTGCGCGCGGACCAGCTGCTCGTCGCCACCGGACGCCGTCCGGTGTTCGACGTGCACGATCTCGGCGCGGCGGGAGTCGAGCTCGACGAGCGCGGACGCCCGGTCCTCGGCGAGACCCTGCGGACGACGAACCCGAGCATCTGGGCCGCGGGCGACGCGACCGGCGAGCTGCTCTTCACCCACGTGGGCTCCTACGAGGCCGAGCTCGTCGTCCGCGACCTCCTCGGCCGGCCTCGGCCCCGCGACTACCGCGTCGTGCCTCGCGTCACCTACTGCGAGCCCGAGGTCGCGAGCGTCGGCCTCACCGAGCGCCAAGCGCGCGAGGCGGGCCTCGAGGTGCGGACCGCGGTGCTCCGATCCGAGGACAACGAGCGCGCGCACATCGACGGCCGGACCGCCGGACTGGTCAAGCTCGTCGGCGACGCCCGCACGGGTGAGGTCCTCGGCGGGCACATCGTCGGCGAGGAGGCCGGCGCGATGATCCACGAGGTCGTCGCGATCATGGCCGGGCGGACCCCCGCGGCGGTGGCCGGCGAGGCGATCCACGCCTATCCCACGCTGTCCGAGTCCGTGAAGGGAGCGCTCCTCCGACTGGCCCAAGCCTGACCCTGGGGTAAGGTGCAAGGGCGATGGACACCGACACCGCCGTGCTCACGGTCACCGAGAAGGCCGCCCGAAAGGCGCGCTCGCTCGCCCAGAAGGAGGGCCGCCCCGACGCCAGCCTGCGCCTGCGCGTGGTGGCCGGCGGGTGCTCGGGGTTCTCCTACGAGCTCTCGTTCACCGAGGGCCCCGAACCCGAGGACCACGTGATCGAGGTCGAGGGCTTCCGGGTGCTCGTGGACCGCAAGAGCGCCCCGATCGTCCGCGGCTCGACCCTGGATTTCAACGACGCTCTCCTCGGTGGTGGGCTCAAGGTCCACAACCCGCAGGCCGTCCACGAGTGCGCCTGCGGCGAGTCCTTCTCGATCTAGGCACCCCACCCGCTCCCCCGGCCCCTCGTCGCGAGCCTGGCCGGACCGGCCAGAAGACCTGCCGCCCCTTGGGCCGTTCGGCCCGGCCTTACGCCGGAAGGCGGGCGCTATCCTCCTGCCCATGGCACCCAAAGAGAACACCCAGTGGTTCGACCTGTACCACGAGGTCGTCGACACGGGCCTGTGCACCGGCTGCACGGCGTGCATCGTGGCCTGCCCGTTCCACGTCCTCGGCTACGAGAACTACACCCCGATCCAGCTCCAGGAGGACGGGATCGACCAGTGCGCGCACGGCGACAAGGGCTGCTCGCTCTGCACGCTCGCGTGTCCCCGCTTCCGCGACTGGGAGGGCGACATCGAGCGGCACCTGTTCGGCGAGACGCGCGGCGACGAGCAGGTCGTCGGCTTCTACAAGGACATCGTGCTGGCCCGCGCGGCGAGCCCCGAGGTCCACGCCGTGGGGCAGGACGGCGGCGTCGTGTCGGCGCTGCTCATCTGGGGACTCGAGAACGGCGAGATCGACGGCGTCTGCACCTCGAAGCTCTCCGAGGAGCGGCAGTGGGACTGCGAGCCGGCGGTCGTGACCGACAAGGAAGGCGTGCTCGCCGCGGCGGGCTCCCGATACACGTACTCGCCGAACCCGCTCGCGATGCTGAAGGCCGCCGAGATGGGCCTGTCGAACCTCGCGCTCGTCGGCATGGGATGCCAGGCGAGCGCCCCCGGCGCGATGGCCGCGCGCCGCGTGAACAAGTGGGCGAAGAAGGTGAGCTGGACCTTCGGCCTGCTGTGCTCCAAGAGCTTCACGTACGACGGCCTGATGATCGAGATCGCGCAGAAGGAGCTCGGCCTGGACCTGGACGACATCGTCCGCATGAACATCAAGGGCAAGCTCCTCTTCTACACGAAGGACGGGCAGGAGCTCACGTACGGGCTGAAGAAGTCGCACGTGTACACGCGGCCCGGATGCCTGCACTGCCCCGACTTCGCCGCCGAGCACGCCGACATCTCGTTCGGGGGACTCGGCCAGGGCGAGGGCTGGACGCTCACGATCATCCGGACCGACAAGGGCAAGGACATCTGGGACCGGGCCGTCGCGGCCGGAGTCGTCGAGTGGAAACCCGGCTCCGAAGACCAGGGCGCGATCGACCTCATGAACAAGCTCGCCGTGAAGTCGCGCGAGCGCTGGCTCCCGGGGACCGACTGGTCCGGGCCGGGGGTCATCCCGGTCGTGGAGGCCGAACCCGCCGAGGCCTGAGCCCGAGGTAGGCGAACGCCCCCAGCGGTACCGGGGGCGTTCGAGCGCTCGCGCGCCGAGCTGTTGCCTAGCCGATCGCGGCCCAGCCGGCGACCGTCGGGTGATCCTTCGCGCTCGGCCCGACCTGCGCCGCACCGCCGGGCGAGCCCACGCCACTCACCGCGTCGCTGAAGAACTCCGCGTTGATCGCGGTGAACTGCTTCCACTCCGCCGGGACGTCGTCCTCGTAGAAGATCGCGGTCACCGGGCAGACCGGCTCGCAGGCGCCGCAGTCCACGCACTCGTCGGGCTGGATGTAGAGCATCCGCCCGCCCTCGTAGATGCAGTCGACCGGGCACTCGTCGACGCAGGCCTTGTCCTTCACGTCGATACAGGGCTCAGCGATCGTGTACGTCATCCGTTTTCCCCTTTTCTACGGTGCGGACCTTGCAAACCGTAGTCTACGCTCGAGCGCCGCGGCTGCAACCGAACCTCAGGACCTGCGCGGCGCGAGCGCGAGCAGCGTCCCCAGGATCGAGGGCGCCGGCTCCCCCACCGGCACCGGGTACACCACCGGCAGGTCGGCGCCGGCATGCCGGTACGCCTCGATCCGCTCGAACGCCGCTCCGCGCCCCCCGACCACGCAGACCTCGCGCACCAGCCGCTCGGGCACGGCGTCCGGCCGGCCCGCGCGCCGAGCCCCCGCCGCCGTTTCCGCTTCCTGGCCGAGGCCGACGTCCGCGAGCTGTCGGGCATACGCCGGGTACGAGGCGTACTCGCCGGCCGCGGCGCGGAGGGCGTGCAGGGCAGCCTCCTCGTCCTGCTCGACGCAGGCCCGGACGTAGACCGCGACGGTCACCCCGGCCGGATCGCGGTCGGCCGCCTCGGCACCCTCGCGGATGCGCTCGAGCGCGAAGGCCACGCGCTCGGGAGGGCACCAGTTGAGCAGGACCCCGTCGGCCACCTCGCCGGCCAGGCGCATCGCGCGCGGTCCGAGCGCCGCGATCCAGATCGGCACGCGCGAGCCCGGATCCAGCGCGAGTCGAGCGCGTTCGCCCTTGCGCTCGACGGACTCGCCGGCGAACAGCGCGCGGAGCGCGCGGACCTCCTCGCGCAGCCGGTCGAGGGCTCCCGGCGCCGTTCCCCCGGTGCCGAGCCCGAGCAGGAGTCGCCCGCCGGAGCGCTCGTGCACCGTCGCGGCGCCCATCGCGGTCAGCAGGGTCTCGCGCGAGGCCATCGGCACGATGCCGGTGCCCAGGAGGAGGTCCCGCGTCTCGCCCGCGAGGCCGAGGAGGGCGCCGAACGCGTCCCGGCCGGTGATCTCGGGCAGGAACACCGCGGCGTAGCCGAGCAGCTCGCCCGAGCGCGTGACGCCGGCGAACGCGTCCCAGGCAAGCGGGTCGCGGAGCGCGAAGCCCGTGCCGCGAGGTTGTCGGTTCGCTCCCACGGCTGCCATCGTCCCACGGCGTGGAACCGCTGCGTCTGCCGACCGAGGACGGGGTCTCGCTCGAGGCCGAGCTCCGCCTGCCCGAGGTCGAGTCGCGCGGCTCGGCCGTCCTTTGTCACCCGCATCCGCGGCACGGCGGGAGCAAGGACCATCCCCTCCTGTGGGCGATCCGGAGCGACCTCGTCGCGCGAGGCTTCGCCGTGCTCTCGTTCAACTTCCGCGGGGTGCTCGGCTCCGGCGGGACGTTCGGGGCCGGGCGGGCCGAGGTGCGCGACGTCGCCGCCGCCGTCGAGCGCGTCCGCGCCGAGACCGAGGGCCCGGCGCTCGTCTGCGGCTGGTCCTTCGGGGCGATGGTCGCGCTCCACGAGGCGATCGCCGACCCCGGGGTCGCGGCGCTAACCCTGGTCGGGCTGCCGCTCGGGGACCACGGGCTCGACCTCCCGGGCCTGCCTACCGACGTCGAGCTGCGGGGCTTCCGCCGGCCCGTGCTCCTGCTCTCGGGCCAAGGGGACCAGTTCTCGCCGCGCCCGGACCTCGAGGCCGTCGTGCGACGGCTCCCCGCCGCCGAGCTCGTCGTCGTCCCCGGCACGGACCACTTCTTCTGGCGACGAGAGGACGAGGCGGCGGAGGCGGTCGGCGCGTTCGCCGAGCGCGTCCTTCGCTAGCGGCTCCGGCGGAACGAGCGCTGCGTGAGCATCACGACGGCGAAGAGGCCGCCGAGCACGAGCACGAGCGTCGCCCACCCCGGACCGCCGAAGAGCGCCGCCAGGACGGCCGCGCCCGCCCACAGCGGGATCGAGGTCCACCAGGTCCACCGGCCCCACGCGCCGCCCCACGTGCCCTCGACCTTGCTCATCGCGCGCCAGTAGCCGAGCCCCGCGAGCGCGAGCAGCACGACCGCGATCGCCCTCTGCATGCTCAGCGGTCCTCGTCGTACGGGTCGTGGTCCTGCTCGTGGGTCCTGCCGGTCGGGCCACCCCGGCCCCGGCCGCGCGACCAGATGAAGGGCAGGAGCAGGAACGTGAAGCCGAGCAGCCTCGGCACGACCACGACGCCGACCACCAGGAGGATCGCGCCGAGCACGATCCACGGCGTCGGGAACGGCAGCGCGCGACGGGCCGATGCGGCGCGTGAGGCGCCGCCCGTCGCGGCGATCGCGAGGCCGAAGACGGCGACGGTCACGACCGTGACGGCGATGGCGATGAAGGCGGGGCTCACGTTCCCAGCCTACCCCCCGGTGAGGCTAGGTCTGAAGGTCGGTCGAGAACGTGACGCCCTCGGCCCCCAGCGCCGCGACGAAGGCCTCGGGGTCGAAGGCGGTCTCGGGCGGATGCACGCCGGGGGCGACCTTCCCGGCCGCCATCCAGCGCGCCGTGAGCGCGATGGGGATCGCCGTGCCGAACGCGCCGGCCGACAGGCCCTCGCGGCTCGGCGCGAACCGCGCGAGCGCTCGATGCTCGGCCGGACGACCGTCCTTGGAGCCGGCGACGCGCACGTCGAGGAACTCGACGTCGTTCGGCTCGCCCTCGGGGACCGGCAGGCGGTTCAGCACCGCCGCGAGCACCTCGCGGGGCGCGACCTCTCCCGACTCCGTCCACACGGGCTCGGCGCTCGCCAGGCCCACCCCCGTCAGGAACGCGAAGCCCTCGTGCACGGCCCTCGGCAGCGCGAGGCGCCACCGCACGTCGCGGACGCCGGGGATGGTGTCCGGCAGCGTGGCGGGCTCGGAGTGGAGCGTGAACATCGCGGGCTGCCTGCCGACGGGCTCGGGGAAGTCCCAGTCGATCACGCCCGAGGCCGCCGGCACCTCGCGCAGCTCGCCGTCCTCGAACACCATCGCGGGCAAGGTGAACTCGTCGAGCACCGTATCCACCGAGTACGGCACGCCGAACGCGCCGCCGTCGGTCGACAGGTCCACGGCTCCGTCGACCATGTCGATCGAGGTCACCGAGTCCAGACGATCCGCGCCGAGCCTCGCGAGCACGTTCGTGAGCCCGGGCGCCGAGCCGATCCCGAGAACGGCCGAGAGCCCCGCCGCCGCGAATCGATCGTGCAGCTCGAGCTGCTTCTTCGTCGTGTGGAAGAGCCCGCCGAGGTCGGCGTAGTGACACCCGGCCGCGAGCGCCGCCTCCATCGTCGGCAGGTTCACTCGGTACGGGATGCATGCGGCGACGGCTCTCACCTCGCGCAGGATGCCCGCGAGCTCGTCCGTGGTGGCATCGAACCCGCGGCCCTCGGCGCCGACCTGCTCGGCGACACGCCGGGCTCGCGCCTCGTCCACATCGAGCACCAGCAGATCGACGTCGTCGTGCCGCGCGAGCAGCACCGCGGCGGCGCTGCCCATGGCTCCCGCTCCCAACACGGCGATTCGCACGACCGGAAGGATATACGGCTGGACCGTCACGCCGTACGGACGGCGACGAGCTCCGCGACCTCGTGTCCGCCGGCGACCGACCTCTCCGTCACGATGCCGAGCCCGGGCGCGTAGAGCTTCTGGTCCACGACCTCGGGCTCGAGCGGCGTCCACTCCATCGTCAGCAGCACGTGGTGGACCCGGCCGAACGGGACCAGGAGCGATCCGCCCCTCGACAGGACCCAGGCCTGGTCCTCGGCGTGCCCCGCGTAGTACTCCTGCCGGTAGCCGTCGGGCGCCTGCGGATCGGCCTCCATGATGATCCCCGCCTCCGCCCCGTCGACGCCGGCCTCCCACGAGCCCTCGGTGCTAACGACGTTGCCGGCGTCGTCGTACTCCGCCGTGTCCTCGCCGAGGTACCACACGTTACCGTCGACGTCCTGTGCGAACCAGTCGAACGTCTTCTCGATGAGCGTTCCCCGGTGTCTCGCCACGTCGAGGACGACCATCGCCTCGACCCCTTGGATCGTCTTCGTGCGGTCCGTGACGTGGACGCGGTCGACCTGCGTCTGCCCATCGCGGACGCCCTTGTAGATGAGCGTCGTACCGGGCGTGAGCGGGTAGTACGGGTTGTCGACGCCGGACACGAAGTCCGCCGGATCGAGCCCGGCAGGCGCCCCCGAGCCACCTGCGGACGCCTGCGATGTCGCGAGCACGGCCAACCCGAGCAGCACGGTGGCCGCAGACGCGATCGCGATGAGCTTCCTCGACATCGGATCCCCTTTCGTCGTCGGACGCGAGCACGATGCCCTCACGAACATGAGAGGACCATGAAGCAGCCGGGATGCCGGCGCCTCATCCTCGTCTCATCTTCGCCGTCTACCATCGCGAGCGGAGGTCGAGTCGATGCGCGTGCTGATCGTGGAGGACCACGGACGGATGGCCGAGCTGATCGAGCGCGGGCTGCAGGAGGAGGGCTACGCGGTGGACGTCGTCGCCACGGGCGAGGACGGCGTGTGGATGACCGCCGAGAACGAGTACGACGCCATCCTTCTGGACGTGATGCTGCCCGGCGCCGACGGCTTCGAGACCTGCCGCCGCATCCGCGAGAGCGGCCGCTGGGCGCCGATCCTCATGCTCACGGCCCGCGATGCCGTCGAGGACCGGGTGCGAGGGCTCGACGCCGGTGCCGACGACTACCTCACGAAACCCTTCTCCTTCAGCGAGCTCCTGGCGCGATTGCGGGCGCTCGTGCGCCGAGGATCGGCCGAGCGGCCCGCGGTGCTCGTCGCCGGCGACCTGACGCTCGACCCTGCCGCCCATACCGTTCGCAGGGGTGAGACGCGGATCGACCTCACCGCGAAGGAGTTCGCGCTCCTCGAGTACTTCCTGCACAACCGCGGTGAGGTCCTGTCGCGCACCTCGATCATCGAGCACGTGTGGGACTTCGCCTTCGAGGGCGACTCGAACGTGGTGGACGTGTACGTCCGGTACCTGCGCGAGAAGATCGATCGGCCCTTCGGCCGGAGGTCGCTCGAGACCGTCCGCGGCGCCGGCTACCGGCTCAGGAACGAGGGCGATGCGGCTCCCGCTTAGGCTGCGGATCACGCTCGCGTTCGCGTGCGGCATGACGGTCGTGCTCTCGGCGCTCGGGGTCTTCCTCTACCTGCGGCTCGGCGCGGAGCTACTCGGCTCGATCGATACCGGCCTGCGCTCGCGCGCCGAGGTGGTCCTCGCCGGGGTCGGGAGCGACGGCGAGGGCTTCAACGACGAGCCGGGTGGCCTGATCGATCCCGACGAGGCCTTCGCGCAGGTCCTGGACCCGATGCAGCCGTCGGTCATCGTGGACTCGAGCCAGCGCGTGGCCGGCGCTCCGCTGGTCCCCGCCGCTCAGCTGCGCACGATCCGGAAGCCGATGTTCCTCGACCGAACCGTCGAGGGGATCGAGGACCCGGCACGCCTGCTCGTCGTGCCGGTCGACGATGCCTCGGGGCAGCGGTTCGTCGTCGTCGGCGCCATCTTGAGCGATCGGCAGGAAGCGCTGCAGCGTTTGCTGGTCCTCTTCGGCATCGGCGGGCCCGTTGCGCTCGCGCTGACTTCCGCGGCGGGGTGGTTCCTCGCCGGCGCGGCACTCCGCCCCGTCGAGCGCATGCGGCGGGAGGCCGCCGCCATCTCCGCCTCGGAGCCCGAGCGCCGCCTTCCGGTTCCCGCCACGGGCGACGAGCTCGCCCGCCTCGCGACGACCTTGAACGCGATGCTGGAAAGGCTCCAGGGATCGATGGAGCGCGAGCGGCGCTTCGTCGACGACGCGTCGCACGAGCTCCGCACGCCGCTCGGCGTCCTGAAGGCGGAGCTCGACCTCGCTCTGACTCGCCCCCGCACCCCCGCCGAGATGCAGGCCATCCTCCGGCGCGCCCTCGATGAGACCAACCGCCTGTCTCGCCTGGCGCAGGATCTCCTCGTCCTCTCCCGGTCCGAGAACGGACGCCTGCCCGTGCATCGCGAGGACGTGATGCTTCGCGACGTGCTCGCGGACGCCTGCCGTGACCACCGCGAACGGGCACGAGCCGCCGGGGTGGAGCTCTCCGTCAACGCCTCCGACGACCGCGTGCGGCTCGATCCCGTGCGTCTGCGTCAAGCCGTCGAGAACCTCGTCGACAACGCCCTGCGTCACGTGCGTCCCGGAGGCACGATCGAGGTCGAGGCCGGAACGGACGATGGCGGCATCCACGTGTCCGTTCGAGACTCCGGGCCAGGCTTCCCCCCCGCCTTCCTCCCCCGGGCGTTCGAGCCGTTCGCGCGGGTCGAAGCCGACGGCCCGGCAGCGCCTGGATCGGGGCTCGGCCTCGCGATCGTGCGCGCCGTCGCCGAATCCCACGGGGGTTCCGCCACCGCGGAGAACCTCCCCGGCGGGGGAGCTCGGGTCACCCTCATCCTCGGAAGATGAAAGCGCTCTCATCGGAGGCTCAGTCTCTGCTCAGCGTCGTGAGCGCACCGTGGGCACGCAAGAGCGCGAAAGGAGGTGCATCATGCGCTTCAAGAAACTGCTCGCAGTGGCGGCCATCGGTCTCAGCACGCTCTCCGTGACCGGAGCTGCCGTGGCCGCGAGCCACAACAAGGCGACACCGAGCTCCGGCACCGAAGAGACCACGTCGGTCGACACGGACGACGTCCAGGAAGGTGACCAGACGTCACCGGACGGGGCCGAAGAGAGCGAAGCGGCCGACACGGACGACGTCCAGGAAGGTGACCAGACGTCGCCGGACGGAGCCGGCTCTGAGTCCGAGACCGAGGCCGCCGGCGAGTCCGACGGCCCCGGGGGCCACGAAGACCCGGCAGGCGACGTCGAGAACGAGTTCGACGGCGAGGAGAAGTAGCACACAGGGATGCTCGACCGAAGGGAGGCCGTCCGAAGACGGCCTCCCTTCACGTGCGGCTCAGGTGGCCACGATCGGCAGTGCGAAGGAGAACGAGCTTCCGCCGCCGGGCGCGGGGTCGACCCAGATCCGCCCGCCGTGCGCCTCGAGGACCTCGCGGCAGATCGCAAGGCCGAGGCCGCTCCCGCCGCCGCTCCCCGTTCGAGGCGTATCCGCCCTGACGAATCGCTCGAAGATGCGGGGTAGGAGCTCGGTAGCGATCCCCGGGCCCGTGTCGCTCACCGTCACCCCGGCCTCGTTGTCCGTCCGCCACGCGGACACCCGCACCCGCCCGCCGGCCCCGGCGTAACGGAGGGCGTTGCCGAGCAGGTTCGTAACGACCTGCTCCATCCGCATGCGGTCGGCCCGCACGGAGCCGGCGTCGCCGTCGACCTGCACGTCGACGCCGCCCTCGGCGGCGAGCGAGCCCATGGACGCCACGATGCCATCGACGAGCAGACGCAGCTCCAACGGCTCCCGCAGAAGCTCCAGGCCACCCTCGTCGATGCGGGCGAGCGTGAGTAGGTTCTCGACGATGCGAGCCATGCGCTCGACCTCGTCGCGAACGCTCGTGAGCACGGTCCTCGCCTCCGGCGCCAAGTCCGGGGCGCGGAGGCTCACGTCGAGCTCGGAGCGCATCACCGCGAGAGGTGTGCGCAGGTCATGCGATGCGTCGGCGACGAACCGGCGCTTCTCCTCGACACCGCGTTGCAGCCGGTCGAGCATCGCGTTGAGGGTCGTCGCGAGACGGCCGAGCTCGTCCGCGGTCACCGGTACATCGATGCGCTCGTCGAGCTGGGCCATCCCGATCTCCGAGGCCTCCCGCGTCATCTCGGCGACCGGAGCGAGCGCCGTCCGGGCGAGCCACCATCCACCGGCCCCGGCCGCCGCGAGCGCCGCCGGCCCCGCGACGAGGAGCAGCACGAGGAGGCGGTGCACGGAGGCATCCACGCCCTCGAGCGAGGTCGCCACGACGATGACCCTCCCGGCCTCCGGTTGCGGCGATCGCACCGCGAGGATCCGGAACGACTCGCCATCGGGTCCCGTGTCGACGTTCTCGCGGATCCGCTCACCGCCGAGCACCCGTCCGAGATCGCCTGCCGAGACGAGCGCACGCTGAGCGATCGGATCGCCGGAGGACTCGAGAACCCCGCCGCCGGAGGCGAGGAGCTGTGCCGCCGACTCGCTGCGGAGCAGCCCCGAGAGCGACGCGTCGCTCACGTCCTGGAACTCCCCCTCGCCCGGCCCCTGGAGGCCGAGCGAGATCTGGGCCGCCCGCGTATCGAGCCCATCGTCGACGCCGCTCATCAGATCAGCCCGCAGCCGAACGACGACGAACCCGCCCAGTGCGGCGAGGATCGCGGCCAGCAGGGCGACATACCAGATCGTGAGCCGAGCACGGATCGGCAGGCTCACGAGGGTTCCACCGCGTAGCCGACCCCGCGAACCGTCCGGATCAGCGGCCGGCCGAAGGGCTGCTCGAGCTTCCTGCGCAGGTACCCGACGTAGACATCCACCACGTTGGAGAAGCCCTGGTAGTTGACGTCCCACACCTGCTCGAGGATGCGCGTGCGGCTGACCACCTCGCCGGGGTGGCGCATCAGGAACTCCAGCAGGGAGAACTCCCGCGGGGAGAGCTCCACGGGCCGGCCATCGCGGGTGACGGTGTGCGCGGCCGGGTCGAGCGCGACGTCGCCGACGGCGATCACCGGCGGCCGCTCGGAGGCTCCTCGTCGCACCAGCGCTCGGAGCCTGGCCAGCAGCTCCCCGAAGGCGAACGGCTTCACGAGGTAGTCGTCGGCTCCGGCGTCGAGACCGCGGATCCGGTCCTCCACGGCATCTCGAGCGGTGAGCATCAGCACCGGCGCCCAGCGGCCCCGGCCGCGGAGCTCACGGCAGACGGAGAACCCGTCACGTCCCGGGAGCATGACGTCGAGCACGATCACGTCGTAGTCGAACTCCACCGCGCGCGAGAGCGCGTCGTCGCCGTCGGCGGACATGTCGACGGCGTGACCCTCCTGCTCCAGCCCGCGTCGGAGGGCGCGAGCCATCTTGAGCTCGTCCTCGACGAGAAGGATGCGCATCTCAACCTGGAGTCTCCCACCGGATCATGAGAAGCAGGTGAGAGTCCGGCTGCAGCGGGCCACCCGAAGGCCCGCGATCGAGATCGTGCGGGACCTCTAGCGTTGCGCCTTACAGCGGCACGTGCGACAGGACCATGATGCGAGGCTCGGTCATCTCCTCCATCGCGAACCGCAGGCCCTCGCGGCCGAAGCCCGAGTCCTTCGAGCCGCCATACGGCATCTGGTCCGCTCGGAAGGCCGAGACGTCGTTCACGATCACGCCGCCCACCTCGATCTCGCGGTGGGCCTGGAACGCCCGGTTGATGTCGTTCGTGAAGACACCCGCCTGCAGTCCGAAGCGCGAGTCGTTCACGACCGCGAGCGCCTCCTCGAAGGTCTGGTACGGACTGATCGTCACGACCGGCCCGAAGATCTCCTCTCGGCAGACCTTCATCTCGGGCTTCACCTCGGAAAGGAGCGTCGGGTAGTAGAAGGGCCCCTGGCCATACCCGCCGGTGAGGATCTCGGCGCCCTGGGAGACGGCCTCCTTCACCCATGCGTCGATCCGCTCGACCTCGCTCTTCTGGATCACGGGGCCGACGTCGACCGTCGGGTCCATGGGATCGCCGGTCTTCAGGTTCTCGACCTCCTTCACCAGGCGCGCGGCGAAGTCCTCGTAGATCTCGCTCGCGACGAGCACGCGCTGCACGCTGATGCAGCTCTGCCCGGCCTGGTAGTAGCCGCCGAACGCGATCCGCTGCGCGGCCAGGTCCAGGTCGGCGTCCGAGTGCACGATGACCCCAGCGTTGCCGCCGAGCTCGAGCGTGACCCGCTTCCTCGGGTCCAGGCCCTTCAGGTACCAGCCGATGTCCGGCGAGCCGGTGAACGAGATCTTCCGGAACCGCTCGTCGCGGGCCATCTGGTCGGCCACGCTCGAACGGACCGGGAGCACCTGGTACATGCCCTTGGGCAGGTCGGTCTCCTCGAAGAACTCGGCCAGGCGGAGCGCCCCGATCGGGGTGGCCGAGGCCGGCTTCACGACGATCGGCGCGCCGACCGCGAGTGAGGGCGCCACCTTGTGCGCCACGAGGTTCAGCGGGAAGTTGAACGGCGTGATGCCGAACACCGGCCCGAACGGGAACCGCCGCAGCAGGCCGATCCGAGAGCCGAACGCGGCCTCGGTGTCCAGCCGCATCAGCTCGTCGTCGCCGTGCCGCAGGACCTCGGAGGCCCAGCGGAACGTGCTCGCCGCGCGCGCCGCCTCGACCTTCGCCCACTTGAGCGGCTTGCCGCCCTCGCGCGCGATGAGCTCGGCGTTCTCCTCCAGGGTCTCGGCCAGGCGCTTCGAGATGTGGTCGAGCGCCGTCGAGCGCGCCGCGACCGACAGGTGCCGCGACTCCTTGAACGTCTCGGCCGCCGTCGCGATGGACTCCTCGACGTCCGCGTCGGTCGGGACCCCGATCTGGGCGACGACGCTGTCGTCGAAGGGACTGTGCACCTCGAAGGTCCCCTCGCCGGTGCGCCACTCGCCGTTCACGTAGAACGGTCTGACTGCCATGGAACGATCACCACCCTTTCGACGAAGGTGGCCCGAGCCCGACGTTCGGGCCGGGCCACCCCCGGTTACCTCGAAGGTTCGCTCAGTCGAGCGACCACATCACGTGCTTGATCTGCGTGTAGTCCTCGAGCGAGTACATCGACATGTCCTTGCCGTACCCGCTCTCCTTGTACCCGCCGTGCGGCATCTCGGCGCTGATCATGAAGTGGGTGTTCACCCACACCGCCCCGAACTGCAGGCGTCGGGCGACCCGCATCGCGCGGGCCGCGTCCCTCGTCCACACGGAGGACGCGAGGCCGTAGACGACGTCGTTCGCCCAGCGGACCGCCTCCTCCTCGTCGCTGAACCGCTGCACGGTGACGACCGGGCCGAAGACCTCCTGCTGGATGATCTCGGACCGCTGGTCGACGTCGCTCACGACGGTCGGCTTGTAGTAGAAACCGGCGCCGTCGATGCGCTCGCCGCCGGTGTGCACCTTGCCCCCGTAGCCCTGGGCGCGGTCCACGAAGCCCGCGACGCTCTCGCGCTGTGACTCGGACACGAGCGGCCCCATCTCGACCGACTCGTCCATGATCGGGCCGACGTTGATCGACTCGACGGCCGGCACGAGCGCGGAGAGCAGGTCCTCGTAGATCCCGGGCCCAGCCACGACGCGGCAGGACGCGGTGCAGTCCTGACCGGTGTTCGTGTACCCGCCGAACTTGAGCGTCTCGATGACCTTGTCGAGGTCGGCGTCGTCGAACACCACGACCGGCGCCTTGCCGCCGAGCTCGAGGTGCGCGCGCTTCACGTTGCTCGCCGCCGCGTTCGCCGCGATGATCTTGCCGGTCGCGGTGTCGCCGGTGACCGAGACGAGCCGCACCTTCGCGTGCTTCACGAGCTGGTCCCCGATCTCGGAGCCGTGGCCCGTCACCACGTTCATCACGCCGGCCGGCAGGATGTCATGGCTGAGCTCGGCGAGACGCAGGGTGGTCCGCGGCGTGATCTCGGCGGGCTTCAGCACCGACGTGTTGCCGGCCGCGAGCGCCGGACCGAGCTTCCAGATCGCCATCATCAGCGGGTAGTTCCACGGGCAGATGCCAGCGGTCACGCCGAGCGGCTCGCGCCGGATCATGCTCGTGAAGCCCTTCTCGTACTCGCCCGTGGACTTGCCCTCGAGGTGCCGGGCCGCGCCCGCGAAGAACCGCAGGTTGTCGATGATGAACGGGATGTCGGCGCTCGAGACCGAGATCGGCTTGCCGACGTCCTCGGCCTCCAGCTTCGCGAGGTTCTCGGCGTCGGCCTCCATCGCATCGGCGAGCGCGAACATCATCGCCGAGCGCTCCTTGGGCGGCGTGTCGAACCAGACGTCGTCGTAGGCCTTCTGCGCCGCCTCGACCGCGGCGTCCCCGTCCTCGCGGGTGCCGACCTGGACGAAGTCGGCCGTCTCCCCGTTCGAGGGGTTCAGGTTGGGCTCGGTCTCCCCCCGCCCCGACCCGACCCACTCGCCGCCGATGAACATGCCCCACGTCTTCATGTCGGCCATCCAGGACCTCCCCTTCTCCATTCGGGACCCGCGCAGGGTCGAAGGAGCCGTTGACAGCGCAAGTATCCCCGAATGCCCCGCGAGAAGGCCAATCGACGTTCCGGCCCCGCCCTTGTGCCGGGCTGTACGGAACGTCGGGGCGCGGCAGGACGCCCCGGCCAGCCACGTTCCGCACCAACGGTCCCGGGTGCGCCGTACCGGACGGGCCCTGGTCGCCGAGCGGGTCGCGCCGTAGCCTTCCGCAAAGAGCCGCGAGCCAGAGGGGGGCCGACGTGAGAGACGACTACGACCTGTACATCGACGGTGCCTGGGTGAAGTCGGGGGCGAAGGAGCGGATCCCGGTGATCGACCCGGCGACCGGCGAGCAGGTGGCGACGGCGGCGGCCGCGACGGCGGCCGACATCGCGAAGGCCGTGGACGCCGCGAGTGCGGCCTTCCGCGACGGCCGGTGGAGCCGGATCGCGCCCGCGGACCGGTCTCGAGTGCTCCTCAAGGTCGCCGACCTCATCGAGGAGCGCCTGATGGAGCTCTCGCGCGTCGAGTCCATCGACGCCGGCAAGCCGATCAAGCTCACGTCGAACTTCGACGTGCCGTTCGGCGCGGACAACGTGCGCTTCTTCGCGGGCGCCGCCCGCCACCTCGAGGGCAAGGCGGCCGGCGAGTACTCCCCCGACCACCTGAGCTACCTGCGCCGCGACCCGCTCGGGGTCGTCGCGGCGATCTGTCCGTGGAACTACCCGTTCCAGATCGAGGTCTGGAAGATCTTCCCGGCGATGGCGGCCGGCAACACGGTCGTCATGAAGCCGGCGAAGGAGACGCCGCTGTCGGCCTTCGAGCTCGCCGAGCTCTGCGAGGAGGCCGGGATGCCGCCGGGCGTCCTGAACGTCGTCACGGGCCGCGGCGCCGAGATCGGCGAGCCGCTCATCACGCACCCCGACGTGCGGATGGTGTGCCTCACGGGGGACACCGAGACCGGCAAGCTCGTGATGCGCTCGGCGGCCGAGGGCGTGAAGCGTCTGCACCTCGAGCTCGGAGGGAAGGCGCCGTTCATCGTGTTCGACGACGCCGACCTCGAGGCCGCCGTCCGAGGAGCCGTCGCCGGCGCGTACATCAACTGCGGCCAGGACTGCACGGCGGCGACGCGCGCCTACGTGCAGGAGCCGCTGTACGAGGACTTCGTATCCGGCGTGGCCGACCTCGCCCGCGAGCTGAACGTCGGCCCGACCCTGGACCCGGCGACCGACATGGGCCCGCTCATCACGATGGCCCAGCGCGACGGCGTGCACGGCTTCGTCGAGCGCGCGAGGGGCTACGGCGCGAAGATCGTCACCGGCGGGGAGCTCTCGAGCCGCCCCGGCACCGAGAACGGCTCCTTCTACGAGCCGACGGTCATCACCGACGTCGCGCAGGACGCGGAGGTCGTACAGCGCGAGATCTTCGGCCCGGTCCTCGTCGTCCTGCCGTTCCGCGATGACGAGGACGCCATCACGATGTCGAACGACGTCGTGTACGGACTGTCGAGCTCCGTCTGGACGAAGGACATCTACCGCGCGATGGACGCCTCACGGCGACTGGAGTTCGGCAACACGTGGATCAACGAGCACATCCCGATCGTGTCCGAGATGCCCCACGGCGGCATCAAGCAGTCGGGCTTCGGCAAGGACATGTCGATGTACGCGCTCGAGGAGTTCACGACCGTGCGCCACGTGATGGCCGACATCACCGGCAAGGCGGACAAGCCCTGGCACGGCGCGGTGATGGGGGGCCTGCAGGAGTAGCCGCCCGGCGGCTCAGCCCTCGTGCTCGGCGGCGAGGAGCTCGCGCGCGCGGAGCGCGAGCCAGAACTCCATGCGGTCGAAGCTCGAGGACAGGTCTCGGCCGGTGAGCTCCTCGACCTTGCGCATGCGGTAGCGCAGCGTGTGGCGGTGGACGAACAGCTCCGCGGCCGCCGTCTCCCAGCGGGCGTTGTGCTGCAGGAACGCGCGGAGGCTGCCCGTGAGCTCGCCACCCTGGTCGCGGTCGTACGCGTCGAGCGGCTTCAGCATGGCGTCGGCGAAGGCACGGAGCGCGTCGGGGTCGGCCATCGACAGCAACAGCCGGTACGTGCCGAGGTCCTCGAACCCGGCCGAGTCCCAGCCCTCGAGCCGGCACACCTGGAGCGCGTACCGCGCCTCGCGCAGGCTCCGGCCGACCTGCTCGGCCGCGACGGGACCGCCCGAGCCGAGACGGACCTCGCCCCCGAGACGCTCGGCGATCGCCGCGCGGAGCGCGCCGAGCTCGGGCACGGGGGCCGAGGGCAGCAGGACGTGGATCCCCTTGTCGTTGCGGGAGATCAGGTACGCGCCACCACCGCGGGACAGGTGGTCCTCGGCCGCGTAGGCGAGCTCGTCGGGCGAGCGCCCGGGGGCGCCCTCAACGGCCGCGACCAGGAGGTCGGCGTCGCGCTCGAACCCGAAGCGGGTGAGCCCCCGCACGGCCTCCTGCGGCGGGAGCGCCCCGCCGGCGAGGGCGTCGAAGAAGTCGCCCTGCAGGCGGTGCTCGGCGTCGGCGACCGCCCGCGACTTCGCGAGCTCGATCGCGAACAAGGAGAGCGCGTGCCCTGCCACGATGCGATCCATCGGCGAGAGCGCGTCCCGCTTGCCGACCGCGAGGAACGCCTCGACGCGCCCCAGCGCGCCGACCGGCTGGACCCAGATGTGGTGCCCTCGATCCACGAGCGTGAGGCTGAACCCCTTCCCGTCGGGCCTCGAGCCCTGGAGCTCCTCCCATACGCGGGGCGAGCGTTGCCGGGCGGCGGGCGAGGTCGCCGCGAGCGGGAGGCCATGCAGGTCGAGCAGGAGCGCCCACCCGCCGGTCACCTTCGCGAGCGAGGCCGCGATGCCCTCGACGCCGCCGCCCTCCATCACCGCGCGGGTGAGGACGTGCTCGGCGTCGACGGCCCGCTGGAGCATCTCGTACTGCTCGGCGAGCAGGCGGGTCGAGACGGTCTCGGTGATCGCGATGAAGGGGACCGGGTACGGGACCTCGAACAGCGGGAACCCGGCCTGCTCGGCGGCCCCGACGAGGGCCCTCGGCACGCGCTCGTGCCCGAAGCCGAGCCCAAACCCGAGCCCCGCCAGCCCGGCGTTCGCGAGGCGGGTCAGGTAGGCACGCTGCTTGGCCGGCGTCGTGCCGATGCCGCGCCCCGTCGTGAGGAGGAGCTCCCCGCCCTTCAGCCACGGCGTGGGGTCCTCGAGCTCGCTCGCGTGCACCCATCGCACCGGGTGCGACACGTTCGCCTCGCCGGCGACGAGCCGCAGGGCGAGATCGGGCACGTTGAGGATGTCCCGGACCGTGAGCGCCACGCACGGATTGTACGTGGCGTACAAAACCGGGGGACGCTCGCGGGCCCGAGCGTCCCTCCATGGACGCGCCGTACAAAGCCCCGGGGCGAGGTTGGTCGGCCGACCCCCTGACACGACCGGCTCCGCCCCGTGAGACTCAAGGGTGGCCGCGTGGCGGCCCCTGCCGTCGTGTGCGGAAGGAGGAGACCGAAGTGGACATCCCCCAGGAGCGCAAGCTCATCACCGAGATCCCCGGCCCGCGGTCGCGTGAGCTGTTCGAGCGCCGCAAGGCCGCCGTGCCGCTCGGCGTCGCGAACATCCACCCCATCGTGACCGCTCGCGCCTCCGGCGCGATCATCGAGGACGTCGACGGCAACCGCCTGATCGACTTCGCGACCGGCATCGCCGTGCTGAACATCGGGCACACGGCGCCCGAGGTCGTCGACGCCGCGCAGAAGCAGCTCGAGCTCGACACGCACACGTGCTTCCACGTCACGGCGAACGAGCCGTACATCGCGCTCGCCGAGCGCCTCAACGTGCTCGCCCCGGGCGACTTCGAGAAGCGCACCATGTTCGCGAACTCCGGCGCCGAGGCCGTCGAGAACGCGGTGAAGATCGCCCGCTACGCGACGAAGCGTCAGGCCATCGTGACCTTCGACCACGCGTTCCACGGTCGCACGCTGCTCGCGATGTCGCTCACGGCGAAGGTCATGCCCTACAAGCAGGGCATGGGCCCCTTCGCGCCCGAGATCTACCGCCTGCCGTTCGCCTATCCGTACCGCTGGCCCTCCGGCCCCGAGCACTGCATGGAGGAGGCGCTCGCGTACGCGACGGACGAGATGCGCAAGCACATCGGCGTCGAGAACATCGCCGCCGTGATCGTCGAGCCGATCCAGGGTGAGGGCGGCTTCATCGTGCCGGCCCCCGGCTTCCTGAAGGGCCTCGCGGAGCTCTGCCAGGCGAGCGGCATCGTGTTCATCGCCGACGAGATCCAGAGCGCGATGGGCCGCGCCGGCCGCTGGTTCGCGATCGAGGACGAGGACATCGTCCCCGACATCGTGACGAGCGCGAAGTCCCTCGGCGGTGGCATGCCGATCAGCGCGATCACCGGTCGCGCCGAGCTGATGGACAGCGTCCACGTCGGTGGCCTCGGCGGCCCGTACGGCGGCAACCCGGTCGCGGCGGCCGCCGCCCCCGCGGTCCTGGACCAGGACGAGCGCCCACCCCCGCCCGAGGCCGCCGGCCCCACCGGCGAGATC
>CAYUSA010000032.1:0-32688 GCA_964447335.1 uncultured Actinomycetes bacterium | reverse complement strand
TCGCGATGCCGGACATCCACTGGGGCTACGGGTTCCCCATCGGCGGCGTCGCGGCCACAGACGCCGAGGGCGACGGCGTGATCTCCCCGGGCGGGGTCGGCTTCGACATCGCGTGCGGCGTGCGGCTGCTCCGCTCCGAGCTCGAGTGGGAGCGCGACGTCCGCCCGGTGCTCCGCGAGCTCGTGGCTGCGCTCGGCGCCCGGGTGCCGCGTGGCGTCGGCACGAAGGGGCGGATGGCGCTCTCCCGCGCCGAGGTCGTCCGCGTGCTCCGCGAGGGCGTGCGGTTCCCGCTGTCGCGCGGGGTGGGGACGGAGCAGGACGCGGCGTTCTGCGAGGACGGCGGTGTGCTCGAGGACGCGCGGCCGGACGACGTCTCGGACCGCGCGATCGAGCGCGGGCGCTCGCAGCTCGGCTCGCTCGGCGGCGGGAACCATTTCCTCGAGGTGCAGGTCGTCGAGCACGTGCTCGAGCCGATCGCGGCGAACGTGCTCGGCCTGTTCGAGGGCCAGGTGTGCGTGATGCTGCATTCGGGCTCGCGCGGGCTGGGGCACCAGGTCTGCACCGACCACGTGAAGGTCATGGACGGGCTCATGCGCCGGCTCCGCATCGAGGTGCCCGACCGGCAGCTCGCGTGCGTGCCCCTCGCGCACGAGGCCGCCGAGCGCTACCTCGGCGCGATGAACGCGGCGGCGAACTTCGCGCGGGCGAACCGGCACGTGCTCGCCGACGCCGCCCGCGAGGCCTTCGAGCTCGTGTTCCGGCGACCGGCCGCGGACCTCGGCTTCGCGCTCGTGTACGACGTGTCGCACAACCTCGCGAAGCTCGAGGAGCACGACGTCGACGGCCGCCGCCGGCGCCTGTGCGTGCACCGCAAGGGCGCCACCCGCGCGTTCGGGCCCGGCCACCTCGAGATCCCGGCCGCGTACCGCTCCATCGGGCAGCCCGTCCTCATCCCGGGCAGCATGGCCACCGCGTCCTACGTGCTCGTCGGGACCGCCGCCTCGGCCGGGCGCTCCTTCTCTTCGACGTGTCACGGCGCCGGACGGTCGATGTCGCGGACGGCGGCCAAGAAGGTGATGGGCGGCCAGGAGCTGGCCCGCTCGCTCGAGGCGCAGGGCATCGAGCTCGCCCCGGCGCATCTCGGCCTGCTCTCGGAGGAGGCGCCGTACGCGTACAAGGACGTCGCCGAGGTCGTCCGCTCGTGCGAGGGCGCCGGTCTCTCTCGGATCGTCGCGCGCCTTCGCCCCGTCGGGGTGGTGAAGGGCTAGACGTGCTCCGCCGGGCGCCGGCGCACGAACGCCATCAGCGCGCCGGACGCGAGCACGAACCCGAGCCCGATCCCCGCCGCGGCGATCCACCACCCGAGGCTCGCGGCCCCGATCGCCGGTCCGCCCTCGGAGGGGAGCGCGGGAGCGTCCGCCCCCGGCTCGAGCCGTTCGATCCGCCACGCGGTGCCCCCGTCGAGGCGCTCAACGCGGGCGGTACGCTCGACGACGGTCCCGTCGAGGCGCTCGACGCGGAACCGGACGTTCGCGCCGAGCCCGTTCGCGTCGACGGCGGCGCTACCGACCTCGATCACGTCGAGCTCGCCCGGCTCCACCTCGTCCCAGTTCGGGAGCACCGCTCGCGAGAGGTCGTCGCCCGCATACCGCTCGGGACGGCCCGCCGAGCCCTGGTTCAGCGCGACGAGCCAGCGCTCGACGATGCCCTCGGGCCGGTCCGCGCGGGCGCACGCCGGCAGGAGCGCCCCGGCGAGCAGCACGACCGCCGCGAACCGCCTCATCCCGTGACCTCCTCGGCGGTCTGGCGGTCGAGCGCGACGAGGTCTTCGTCCATCGTCTCGGGGATGTGGCGGAGCGCGAGGTAGATCGTCGGCGGGACGAGCGCGACGATCGTGAGGCTCATCGCATCGCCGATCGAGCCGACCGGTCCGCTCACGTGGTCGCCGAGCAGGCCGACGACGAGCGGCCCCACGATCCCGCCCCCGACCTCGAACGCGTTGCGGCACCAGGCGGCGGCGCGGCTGCGCACGTACGTCGGGAAGAGCTCGGTCGAGAACGCCGAGGTGACGGCGACCGAGCCGAGGCCGAAGAAGATCGCGGCGCAGAGCACGGGCAGCATGAGGGCGGCCGAGCGGATCTGGAACAGCCAGGTCCCGAACGCGAGCGTGCCGAGCATGTACGCGACGAACGTCGGACGCCGCCCGAACCGGTCCATGAGCCGCCCCGCCACGACGAACCCGACCGCGCCGAGGACGCCGGCCGCCGCCAGGTACAGCCCGGAGAGCGAGACCGACATCCCGACCTCCTGCTGCGCGTAGTACGCCCACCAGAAGGCCGCCGCCGCAACCGCCGCGTGCCGGAAGAACGTGAGCAGCCCGACCGCCAGCACGTCCGAGCGGTACTCGGCCTTCCACGGCTCCCACAGGCTGGTGTGGTCGAGGTGCTCGCTGCTCGGATCGGCCCGCACGGCCTCGTAGCGCTCGGTCTCGCGCATCGAGCGCCGGCCGATCGCGATCAGCACGAGCGGGATCAACCCGACCACGAAGAACCCGCGCCAGCCGAGCGGCGTGGACTGGAGCCCGACGAACGCGAGGAGGCCGACGAGGATGCCGCCGAGCGTGTTCATCGACGTCACGATGCCGAGCGCCCGCCCGCGCTCGTGCGGGGGGAAGTCCTCGACGACGATCGTCACCGCGACCGCCCACTCTGCCCCGAGGAACACCTGCGCCGTGAACTGCGCCGCCGCGAGCCACGCGAGGTTCGGCGAGACCGCCGTGAGCGCCGCCGACACCGTGTACCCGACGATCGTGATGAGGAGCAGTCGCCGACGCCCGATCCGGTCGGCCTGCGCCGAGAGCAGGAACGCGACGACCGCGCCGAGCCCGACGAGCGCTCGGATCCACCCGGCCTCGGCCTCGGTCCCGCCGAGGTCCACGAGCACGAGCGCGAGCACGAACGACAGGACGAAGTTGTCGTAGCCCTCGAAGAAGGTCGCGCTCGAGAGAAGGAGCAGGAGCTTGCGCCGGTAGGCGGGCGTGCGCTCGGCGGCGGCGTCCGCGCTCACCGGGATCCCTGCGCCCCGTGCGGGCTCATCGCGCTCCGGCGAGTGCGCGGGCGACCTCGACCTGCTCCGCGATGCCGCTCATCACGCGGTCCAGGAACCGTCCGACGTCGGCCCGGGACTCCGGGTCGCCCTCCGGCTCGATCGGCTCGCCGAAGGTGACCGCGAGCCCGGGCCGCCAGGGCCGCCGCCAGTGCAGCCCCTCGCGGGGCCAGCGGTCCTGCGTCCCCCAGATGCCGACCGGCACGACCGGCGCGCCGCTCGCGAGCGCGATCCGAGCGACGCCGGTCTTGCCGGGCTGGAGCTCGGTCCCGGGGTTCACGAAGGCCTCGGGGAAGATCCCGGCCAGGGCGCCGGCCCGGACGGTGACGACGGCGGTCTCGAGCGCCGCGGTGTCCCGCGTCCCCCGGCGGACGGGGATCTGCCGGAAGCGCCGGAGCGACCAGCTGAACCAGTGGTGGTCGAAGAACTCGGCGGCTACGAGGAACCGCGTGAGCCGCTTGCGGCGCTCGCTCACGACAACCCCGAGCGCCAGTCCGTCGAGCGCGCTCACGTGGTTGCCGGCGACGATGCCGCACCCGCTCGCCGGTACCCGCGTCACCCCGGCGTACCGGAACCGGAAGCACAGCCGGAGCGCCGCGCCGACGGCGAGCACGACCAACCGCCAAAGGAGCGTGCGCTCGTCACGGGGTCGGCTCACCCGCGGATGCTACCCCGCCGTGTGGCCGCTCGCGGCCCGTCGATACGATGGCGGCCACACGACCCACACGAGGAGCGACCATGACGACCTTCCATCCCGCACGCCCGACCCCGGCAGGTGCCCGATGACCGGCGACGAGGCGAAGCTCGAGGTGCTGAGGGAGCTGACCGCGCGCCGCTACGACGACTTCGTCGCGGCGCTCGAGGAGATGGTGAACATCGACTGCGGCTCGTACACGCCGGAGGGCGTGAGCGTGGTCGCCGACCTGTGCGAGGCCCGCTTCCGCACCCACGGCTGGTCCGTCGAGCGCGTCCCGCACCGCCCCGGCGAGGGCGAGCCGCAACTCGGCGACCTGCTGATCGGCCGGCTCGAGGGCTCGGGCGGACCGCGCGTGCTCCTGATCGGCCACACCGACACCGTCTTCGATCCCGGCACCGCCGCCGAGCGGCCCTTCCGCATCGAGGGCGAGCGGGCGCTCGGCCCGGGCGTCTCGGATATGAAGGGCGGCCTGCTCACGGGCTTCCTCGCCGTCGAGGTGCTCCAGGAGGCCGGGTTCGACGGCTTCGAGCGCATCACCTACGTGAACAACCCGGACGAGGAGATCGGCTCGCCGTTCTCCCACGCGCACATCGCCGAGCTCGCGAAGGATGCGGACGTCGCGTTCGTGCTCGAGGGCGCGCGCGAGAACGGCGACATCGTCTCGGCGCGCAAGGGTGTCTCCGACTCCGTGATCGAGATCGTCGGCCGCGCCGCGCACGCCGGCGTCGAGCCCGAGCGCGGGCGGAGCGCGATCCTCGAGGCGGCGCACAAGACGGTCGCGCTCCACGCGCTGAACGGCCGCTGGCCGGGGGTCACGGTGAACGTCGGTGTCGTGCACGGTGGGACCCGCACGAACGTCGTCGCCGAGCGCTGCACGATCGAGGTCGACCTGCGCTCGCCCGAAGAGGCCACGCTCCGGGCCGCCGAGGCCGAGGTCGAGCGCATCGTGCACGAGCACACCCTTCCCGACGTCTCGGTCGCCGTGCGGGGCGGCGCCGGCCACCGGCCGATGGAGAAGAAGGAGGGGGGCGCGAGGCTCGCCGAGCTCGCGATCGGCGTCGCGGCCGAGCTCGGTTTCGAGCTCCGCGACGCGGCCACCGGTGGCGCGTCGGACGCGAACACGACCTCCGCGGCGGGCGTGCCGACGCTCGACGGGCTCGGGCCGGTCGGGGGCGACGACCACGCGCCGAAGGAGTGGGTCGACCTCACGAGCGTGGTTCCTCGCATCTCGCTCCTCGCCGGGCTAGTGTCCAGGCTCGGAAGCCGGTAGGGCCCCCCGACGCTCAGGAGCTTCCCCATGGACATCACGACCGTCCCGTTCCGCAAGCCCGAGGACCTGAACGTCATCCTCGGCCAGTCGCACTTCATCAAGACCGTCGAGGACCTCCACGAGGCCCTCGTCACGGCCTCGTCGAGCATCCGGTTCGGCGTCGCCTTCTGCGAGGCGAGCGGCCCGTGCCTGGTCCGGTGGAGCGGCAACGACCAGGAGCTCATCGACATCGCGGTCGACAACGCTCAGGCGATCGGCGCGGGGCACTCCTTCGTCATCGCGATGCGTGAGGGCTTCCCGATCAACGTGCTGAACGCCGTGAAGATGGTGCCGGAGGTGTGCCGGATCTACTGCGCGACGGCCAACCCGCTCGAGGTGGTCGTCGGGCAGGCCGAGGGGGGTCGCGCGATCCTCGGCGTGGTGGACGGCGGCTCGCCCCTCGGCGTGGAGACCGACGACGACGTGGCCGAGCGCAAGGCGATGCTCCGCCGCTTCGGCTACAAGCTGTGAGCCCCCGCGTGAGCCAGGTCCCCGTGACGCCCGAGTTCCTCCAGGGGTTGCAGGAGGCGCAGGAGACCTACCGGCACCTCGTCGAGGGCATCCCGGCGATCCTGTACATCGACGCGGTCGACGAGCTGTCCTCGAACATCTACACGAGCCCGCAGGTCCTGGACCTGCTCGGCTTCACCGCCGAGCAGTGGCGCGACGAGCCCAACCTGTGGCTCGTCCGCCTGCACGAGGACGACCGCGAGCGCACGATCGCCGAGCATCGGCGCTCGAACGAGATCGGCCAGCCGTTCCGTTGCGAGTACCGGCTGATCGCCGCCGACGGGCGAGAGGTCTGGTTCCGCGACGAGGCGGTCCTGGTCCGCGATCCCGCGGGCGAGCCGCTGTTCTGGCGCGGCATCATGCTCGACATCACCGAGCGCAAGCGCACCGAGGAGAAGCTCAGTCGCAGCATCGAGATCCTGCGGCGAACGATGGAGGAGCGCCGCACGCTCGTCGTGCGCCTGGAGGAGGCGCAGGAGGAGGAGCGCCGGCGCATCGCGGCCGACATCCACGACGACTCAATCCAGGTCATCAGCGCGGCCGACCTGCGCGCGCAGGCGCTCGCGCGACGGCTCGAGGACCCGGACCTGCGTGCCGAGGCCGACGAGCTGCACGAGACGCTCCACGAGGCCGTCCAGCGACTGCGACATCTGCTCTTCGAGCTCCGCCCGCCGGCGCTCGACCGCGACGGGCTCGCCGCTGCGCTCCGCCTGTACCTCGAGCAGCCCTCCGGTGGCGGACCGATCTCGGCGGCCCTCGAGGACGAGCTCGAGGCCGAGCCGCCCGCGGACGCGCGAGCCGTGCTGTTCCGGATCGCGCAGGAGGCGATCACGAACGCGCGTAAGCACGCCGGGGCCGACACGCTCGTCGTGCGGCTCACCTCACGGGAGGGCGGGGTGCTGCTCCACGTGCGGGACGACGGCAAGGGCATCGGGACCATCGACCTGTCGAACCCCCGGCCCGGCCACCTCGGCCTGCCCGCGATGGTCGAGCGCGCCGAGCTCGGCGGCGGCTGGTGCCGCATCGAGGACGCCGCGGGCGGAGGGACGACGGTCGAGGCGTGGATCCCGCTCGACCGGTCGGTTCCTCTCGAAGCCGAGGCCTGACCCGGCCTCAGGGGCTCGACGCGGCGGGGCGGCGTTCGCCGATCACGAGCCCGGTCTCCGGGTCGAAGAAGTGGAACCGGCGCGGATCGATGGACAACCGGATCGTGCCGCCGGGGCGGACCGTGGTCCTCGCGTCGACGCGAGCGCAGAACACGGCGCGCTGCTCGCCCTCGAGCAGGTACATCTGCTCCTCGCCGGGCTCGTCCGCGGCCGCCATCGTCTCCTCGACGGCGACGGGCGGCGCGTCGACGGCGAACAGGACGTTGACCTCCGAGCCGAGCTCCTCGGTCACGTCGGCCGTCACCTCGATCGAGGGGAGGTCGGGGTTGGACCACACCGCGTCGTCCTCCAGGTCGGAGGGGCGGATGCCGAGGATGACCGGCCGGCCCGCGTAGGCGGCCAGGTCGGTCTCGGGCGCGAGCGGCATCTCGAAGCCGGCGAACGCGATCCTCCCGTCGTTCACCGTGGCTTCCACGAGGTTCATCGGCGGGGAGCCGATGAACGCCGCGACGAAGAGGTTCGCCGGGTGGTTGTAGAGCCTCTGCGGCGTGTCCACCTGCTGAAGGATCCCGTCGCGGAGCACGGCGACGCGCTGCCCGAGCGTCATGGCTTCGACCTGGTCGTGCGTCACGTAGACCGTCGTCGTGCCGAGCCGGTCGTGGAGCTGGGCGAGCTGCGCCCGCATCTGCACGCGGAGCTTCGCGTCCAGGTTCGACAGAGGTTCGTCCATCAGGAACGCGACCGGCTCGCGCACCATCGCGCGGCCCATCGCGACGCGCTGGCGCTGGCCGCCGGAGAGCGCGACCGGCTTGCGCTCGAGCAGCGGCTCGAGGCCGAGGATCTTCGCAGTCGCCATCACGCGCCGGCGGATCTCGTCCTTCGGCATCTTGCGCAGCCTCAGGCCGAAGCCGAGGTTCTGCTCGACAGTCATGTGCGGGTAGAGCGCGTAGTTCTGGAACACCATCGCGACGTCGCGCCCCTTGGAGGGCAGGTCGGTGACCTGTCGCCCGTCGATCACGACCTCGCCGGCGGTGACCTCCTCGAGCCCGGCCAGGATCCGCAGGATCGTCGACTTGCCGCAGCCCGAGGGGCCGACGAGCACCATGAACTCTCCGTCGCCGATCTGCAGGGAGACGTCGTTCACGGCGACGACGTCGCTGCCGAAGACCTTCGAGACACCCTCGAGGGCGATCGTCGCCATCACTCGCTCCTTCCGGGCCGTCGCCGGACGCGACCGCCGAGCCGTTCGTGGGTCAGGGCGGTCCGGGCGCGAGCCCTCGCGGCCGCCGAGGCACCGATCCGATCGAGGCCGAGGATCGCAGCCCCCACCAGCGGCGGCGCGGTCAGCACGGCCATGCGTGCGTGCGCGCACACCTCGTGGAGCCCTTCCTCGATCCGTGCGAAGAAGGGGTCGAAGCGGTTGCGGAAGATCCCGCCGCCGAGCACGACGTCCACGTCGAGCTTCGTCATCCCGAGCCGCCGGATCGCCGCACCGGCCATCAACACGATCTCGTCCGCCTGGCGGTCCACGAGGCTCCTCGCGACGTCGTCCGTCGCGGCGTCGGCGAACACGATGGGCGCGAGCTCGGCGAGGCGCTCGCCCTCGAGGCGGCGGAGGTACAGGTGCTCCATCACCCGGCGCGGCGATCGGAGGCCGAAGTGGCCGGGGATGCTGCGCTCCAGGCTGGTGCGGGGTCCGCGCCCGTCGCGGGCGCGGAGCGCGTGCCACAGCGCCGTCTGGCCGAGATCCGCGCCGCCGCCCCAATCGCCCGAGACCACGCCGGTCGCCGGCAGGCGGTACTGGCGGCCGTTCGGCGCGACGGCCGAGCAGTTCGTGCCGAAGCCGCAGACGATGCCGACGCCCCAGTCGCGCTCGGTTCCGGCGCGGAGCACCGCGAACGTGTCGTTGCGGAGGAGGTCCTCGCCGGTGAACCCTCGCCGGCGGAGCCCCCGGAGGATGCGGCGGTCGTCCGACGGCAGGTCGGCGCCGGCCAGGCAGTACACCCCGAGGCCGGCGGCCGGCCGCGCCGAGGGATCGAGTCCGGCGTCCCGAGCGGCGGCCTCGAGCGCGGCGCCGATCGAGTCCATGTGGAGCTCGTCGCCGGTGTCCTCCCATTTCGGGTCGGGGACCCGGGCCGCTCCGAGGACGTTGCCCGCCCTGTCCAGGAGCGCGGCGTCGACCTTCGAGCCCCCGCCGTCGACCGCGAGGACCGCCGGGTGCTTCACGGCAGGCGCTCCAGCTCGCCGACCGTCGCGAACCGCGCCCCCGAGGCCGACAGGCGCTCGAGGATCTCGGGCAGGGCCTCGGCGGTCGGCGCCGGCCACGTGTGGAGCAGGACGACCGCGCCGTCCCCGTGCGTCAGCGCGCCCTCGACGGCCTCGCGCGCGACGTCCTCGGCGGTGCGCCACGGTTCCCAGTCCTCGAGCTCGACGTCCCAGTGCACGTTGCGATAGCCGAGCTCCTCGAGCGCCCCGAGCACCCTCGGGTCGTCGTGACCGGCGCCGAACGGGCAGCGGAACCACGGGCGCGGGTCGACACCGACGACCTCGCGGATCGCCTCCTCGCCGTCGCGCAGGTCCTCGCGCAGGCCGTCGGCGGAGAAGAGCGGCATCCGTGCGTGGTAGTGCGAGTGGTGGCCGACGAGGTGACCATCCTCGGCGATCCGCCTCGCGGTGTCGGGCTGCGACCTTGCCCACCGACCCTGCACGAAGAACGTCGCGCGCACACCGGTGTCGCGGAGCGTGGCCAGGATGCGCTCGGCGTTGCCGGGAGGGCAGAGCGGGCGGTCGGGGTGCTCGGCGTCGAAGGTCAGCGCGACGCGGGGCGGACCCTCACTCACGGGTCGTCACCTTCGAGGCGCGGGTGTACGCCCCGGGGGTGCGGCCGCGATCGGCCGCGAGCTTCCACGCGAGCAGCTGCACCGGCAGGATGGACACCGCCGACACGAGCGCGCGATCCAGATAGCCGGTCGCGACGGAGTGCGCGCCCTTCGGCTCCTCGCCGTCGGGCGTCACGACGAGCACCGCGGCTCCGGCCTGCACGAGGTCGGCGGCGAGGGCGAGGTCCAGGCGTCGCGTCTCGGGCTCGGTCGCCATCACGATCGCCGACATCCCCGGCCCCGCGAGCTCGAGCGGCCCGTGGCGGAACATCGCCGACTCGAGCGATTCGGCCATCACGCCCGATTCCTTCAGCGTGAGCGCGCCCATCTCGGCGGCGGCGCGCGCCGGGCCGCGGCCGAGCACCACCATCACGTCGCTCTCGCCGAGCCACTCGACGAGCTTGGCGGCGTAGGCCTCCGGGTCGTCCAGGAGCCGCTCTGCCGCGAGCGCGGCGCCCTCGGCCGCCGTCCGCGTGCGGTCGATCGCCGTGTCGACGCCGTCGCCTCCGAGGAGCCGCGCGAGACCCGAGAGCGTGGTCATCGCGCCGGCGAACGTCTTCGTGGAGGGCCCCGTCTCGACGCCGGCCCACGTGTCGAGCCGGACGTCCGCCCCTCGAGCGAGGTCGCTGTCGAGGCCGTTCGTGATCGACACGACGAACGGGCGCGTCCGTTGCTTCCCTATCTCGTTCACGAGGCGAACGATCTCGGCGCTCTCGCCGGACTGACTCACGATCACGACGAGCGTCTGGGCGTTCAGGATCGGCCGGCGGAAGTGCAGGAGCTCCGCGGCATCCACTAGGAGCGAGGGGACCCCGCGCCCCGCGAGATCGTTCACCGCCGGGTAGCACGCGTCGTAGGAGCTCCCCATGCCGGTGAACACCAGGGTCCTCGACGCGACGCCCGCCTCGCGGATGCGCTCGAGCAGGTCGCGCTGGTCGACGAGCGTGGCGGCCGCCCGGCGGATCGCGTCGGGCTGGGCCGCGATCTCCGCGAGGAATGGGTCAGGAAAGTTTCCTAACGATTTCACCGGTGCGAGTGTACGCTTTCACCGCGATGGGTGTGAAGGTGGCGGTCGTCGGCGCGGGCAGCACCTACACGCCCGAGCTCGTCGAGGGCTTCGCCCGCCGGGCCGAGCGATTCCCGATGGACGAGCTGGCGCTCCTGGACATCGACCCGGAGCGACTCGAGGTCGTCGGCGCGCTCGCCGAGCGCATGCTCCGCAAGGTGGACTGGTCCGGCCGGCTCGAGCGGACCGGCGATCGCGATGCGGCGCTCGAGGGCGCCGACTTCGTGATCGTGCAGCTCCGCGTCGGCGGCCAGCAGGCCCGCTACCTCGACGAGACCATCCCGCTGCGGTTCGGCTGCATCGGGCAGGAGACGACCGGGCCCGGCGGCTTCGCGAAGGCGCTCCGAACGGTGCCGGTCGTGCTGGAGCTGGCCGAGGAGACGGAACACCGAGGCGCGCCGGGCGCGTGGTTCGTGGACTTCACGAACCCGACGGGCCTCGTGACGCAGGCGCTCCTCGACGCGGGGCACCACGCGCTCGGCCTGTGCAACGTGGCGATCGGGTTCCAGCGCGAGCTCGCAGCGCGTTTCGGCGTCGAGCCCGAGCACGTCGAGCTCGAGCACGTCGGCCTGAACCACCTGTCGTGGGAGCGTGCGGTCCGCGTGGATGGCGTCGACCGGCTGCCCGAGATCCTCGAGCGCCTCGAGGAGTATCAGCCCGAGGACGAGTTCCCCGTGGACCTGGTCCGCGCGCTCGGGGCGCTCCCGAGCTACTACCTCCGCTACTACTACTTCACCGAGCAGATCCTCGAGCACGAGCGCTCGGGCGCGAAGACGCGCGCCGAGGAGGTCATGGAGATCGAGGCCGGCCTCCTCGACCTCTACAAGGACCCGTCGCTCGACGAGAAGCCGAAGCTCCTCGAGGAGCGCGGCGGCGCGTTCTACAGCGAGGCCGCGGCGCAGCTGGTCGCCTCGCTCCACGCCGGGACCGGCGACGTCCAGGTCGTGAACGTCCGCAACGACGGCGCGATCGCCAACCTCGCGGCCGACGACATCGTCGAGATCCCCGCGCGCATCGACCGCGAGGGCGCGCACCCGCTCCCGCTCGCGCCGCTCGCGCCCGAGATGCTCGGCCTCGTCCAGCACGCGAAGGCGTACGAGCGCCTCGCGATCGAGGCCGCGACGACGGGGGACCGGACGCTCGCGCTGAAGGCGCTCCTAACGAACCCGATCGGCCCCGCCGCCGATCGCGCGCAAGCACTCCTCGACGCGCTGCTCGAGGAGAACCGAGCCAACCTGCCGCGCTTCTTCCCGAAGCGCTGAGCCCCGGTCCCGACCGAACCGGGCCTTTCGTCCCTGCGGATCGCTTGACCCTCCCGTGGGGGGAGGCCGCAGGATGGGCCTCGAGGAAGGAGGGCGCGTGGAGAACCTGGTCCCCATCGGACGCTTCTCGAAGATGACGCGGCTCTCGGTGAAGGCACTACGTCACTACGACGAGCTCGGGCTGCTCGTGCCGGCCGTCGTGGACCCGTCGTCGGGCTACCGGTACTACACGTACGGGCAGGCCAACCGCGCGGAGGCGATCCGGGTCCTGCGGTCGCTCGACATGCCGCTCGAGGACGTCCGCGAGGCCCTCGCGGCCGACGATCCGGTGGTGGCCGCGAAGGTGCTCGACCGTCACCGGGCGCGCCTGGAGGCCGAGCTCGGCCGCCACGAGCGGATGCTCACCTTCCTCGGCAGGTTGATCGAGCGGAAGGAGGGTGTGATGCCGTATGAGGTCACGGTCAGGGAGGTCCCGGCGCAGCACGTTGCGGTGCTCCGCAAGCACACGTCCCTGGCGACGATCGGCACGGCCATCATGGAGGGGTTCGCCCAACTCGGGGAGACGGTCGGCAGGGCGGGCGTCCCGATGGCCGGACCACCGTTCCTCATCATGCCCGACGTGATCGACGAAGAGACCGAGGGCGACATCGAGGTCGCGTTCCCGCTCGCCGTGCCTTTCGCGGGCGCCGGCCAGGTCGTCGGGCAGGAGATGCCGGCCATGACGGTGGCTTCGACCATGCACCGAGGGCCGTACGACGAGGTCGGTCCTGCCTACCACACGCTCACCGGGTGGATCCAGGAGCACGGCCACGAGATCGCCGGCCCCTCGCGCGAGATCTACCTCACCGACCCGTCGGAGACCCGGGACCCAGCGGACTACGTGACCGAGATCCAGTTCCCGATCAGGTAGCGGCCCCGAGCTCGGCGGCGTGCCGCTGGACCTTCGCCAGGGCCTCGACGAGGTGGTCGATGCCTTCGCGGCCGGCTCGGAAGGTGCTCTCCATGAGGTAGATGGACTCGCGCTCGCCGGCGGCCTCGGCGACGGGGAAGGACATGTTCGCGGGGTCCAGGCGGTCGGCGAACTCGACGGCGACGGGCAGGCGCGAGAGCGAGGGCTGATAGAGGTCGTAGCGGCTCATCGGTGGGTACTGGACCTCGGCGGGGATGCCCTCGGCCTCGAGGGCGGCGGCGACGACGAGGTTCGTCGCGCCGGCGAACGCGTCGGGGTCGATCGCGAAGATGTAGTTGTAGAAGCTCCACCGTGAGATGCGCGGGTCGCGCGGCTTGATGCTCACGCCGGGGACCTGCGGCGCGAGCTCCTCGAAGAGGTTCGCGGTCTCCTCGCGTTCGGCGCGCTGGTCCTCGAACCGTGCCATCTGCGTGATGAGGAGCGCGGCGTGCAGCTCGCCGAGGCGGTAGTTGGCACCGAAGGTGTACTCCTTCTCGTCGGCGTCCTTCGGGCGGCCGCAGTCGATGATCGAGTGCGCGCGCATCGCGAGGTCGTCGTCGCTCGTGAGCAGCGTGCCGCCCTCGCCCGAGGTCAGGATCTTCGACGATTGGTGGCTGAACGAGCCGAAGTCGCCGATGCACCCGGCGCCCTGCCCGTTCCACATCTGGCCGTGGGCGTGCGCGCAGTCCTCGACGACGGCGAGGCCGTGGCGGACGGCGATGTCCATCAGGCGGTCCATGTCGGCCATCTGCTGTCCGAGGTGCACGGGGATGACCGCCTTCGTGCGCGGTGTGATCGCCGCCTCGACCTGGTCGAGATCGATCGTCCAGGTCTCGGGGTTCACGTCGACGATCACGGGGAGCGCCCCGGCGGCCATCGGCGCGTAGGCCGTCGCGACGAACGTGAGCGCCGGCACGATGACCTCGTCGCCCCAGCCGATGCCGAGGGCCTTCAGGGCGACCTCCATCGTGATCGTGCCGTTCACCATGAGGATCCCGTGACGGGCTCCCTGGTACGCGGCGAACGCCGTCTCGAACTCGGCGGCCTTCGGACCGGGCTCGGGGAATCCGCCCCAGTTGCCGCTGCGAACGACCGCCGCGACCGACTCGACGTCTCGCTCGTCGAAGACAGGCCATGCGGGGTAGCCCTGCGGGCGCACGGGTGTGCCGCCGCGGATCGCGAGCTCAGCCATCGTGGTCGCTCCTTCCTGGCCGCTCCCGGCCGCACGACGTGGCCGAGGGTCGTGACGGCGCCGCTGCCTTGACCCGGCGTTGCCCGGCAGCGTAGCATCGCGACGAATAGTTAGGAAAGTTTCCTACGCGTAACGGGCGAGGAGAGCGGGGAGCCGAGACGGGCGTCGAGCAGAGCTACGCGGCCGGCACGCCGAGCCTCCTCCGGGCGATCAACGAACGCACGCTCCTCGATCTCATCCGCCAGCTCGGCCCGGTTTCCCGAGCACAGCTCGCCCGTGACAGCGGACTGTCGAAGCCGACGGTCTCGCAGGCGCTCCAGACGCTCGAGGGCACGCGCCTCGTGCGCGAGGCCGGGCGCTCCTCAGGCGGCAAGGGCCCGACGGCCATCCTGTACGAGCTCAACCCCCGCGCGGGCTGCGTCGTCGGCATCGACGTCGGGCGGAGCTACGTGCGCGCGGCGATCGCCGACCTCACCGGCGACATCCTCGGCCGGCGGGACGAGCCGGCCCGAGCCCGGAGCGCCACGACGCTGATCCGGCAGATCGGCGACATCGCGCACGGCCTCGCCGCCGAGGTGGGACTGCGATGGCGACAGGTGACGTTCGCGGTCGTCGGCAGCCCCGGCGTGTTCGAGCCCTCGCGCGGGCAGGTCGCCCTCGCACACAACCTGCCCGGATGGGGCCGCCAGGGCCTCATCGAAGCCGTGCAGCGCGAGCTCGGCACGAACGTCGGGTTCGAGAACGACGTCAACCTCGCCACGATGGGCGAGCGCTGGATGGGGCTCGGCAAGGACATCGAGAACTTCGTCTACCTGCACGTCGGCACGGGGGTGGGGCTCGGGCTCGTGCTGAACGGCGAGCTGTACCGCGGCGCGATCGGCGCCGCCGGCGAGATCGGCTACCTGCCGCTCGCCGCCGCCGACCCGCACGATCCCGCGAACCGGCGGCGGGGCGCGCTCGAGTCGGCCATCGGCGCCGCGGGCGTCGTCACGACGGCGCAACGGATGGGGATGCGGCCGCCGCTCACGCCGAAGAAGGTGTTCGCCGCCGCCCGCCGGGGCGACGAGCTCGCCGGCCGCGTGGTCGAGACCGTGGCGGCGGGCATCGCGCTCGCGATCGCCGCGGTGGCGCCGGTCGTCGACCCCGAGCTCGTGGTGCTCGGCGGCGGGATCGGCCGCAACGGCGACCTGCTGCTCGAGCCCATCGAGCGCGAGCTGCGCGCGCTGTCGCCGTTCTCCCCGCGCATCGAGGCGTCGCCGCTCGGCGAGGAGGCCACGGTCCTCGGAGCGGTCGCGATGGCCAGGGGCGCGGCGCAGGACCTGCTGTTCGAGCGCGGCGTGGCCGCGCGCAGGAAGGCCGGATGACACGCACGGATGGATGGGACGGACAGGGATGACCCAGGAGGGGGTGGACCGATGAAGCGCATGTTCGTGATCCTCGCGGTGTTCGCGCTCGTGGCGGGCGCGTGCACGGCGGGCGGTGACGAGGGGCCGACCGCGCCGCCGACGGTGAACCCGTCGGCGGCGCAGGAGCCGGTGACGCTCCAGCTGTGGAGCGCCTGGACGTCGAACCGCGAGATCCGGCAGTTCGATGCGATCTTCCAGGCGTTCGAGGAGCGGTACCCGTGGATCACGGTGGAGGACACGGGCGGCATCGGCGACCAGAAGCTGATCCAGGCGATCAACTCGGGCACGGCGCCGGACGCGGTGCTGTCGTTCGGTCTCGACAACGTCGGGAAGTTCTGCGCGTCGGGGGCCTGGCAGGACCTCACGCCGTACATGGAGCAATCGAGCTTCGACACGAGCCAGTTCCCGGAGTCGATCTTCCAGTACACGAGCTTCGGGGGCAGCCAGTGCGCGCTGCCGTTCCTGACCGACGTGTACGGGCTGTACTACAACGTCGACATGTTCGAGGCGGCCGGGATCGCCGAGCCGCCGAAGACGATGTCCGAGCTCGTGGACGTCGCGGAGAAGCTGACCGTCTTCAACCCCGACGGCTCGATCAGGGTCGCGGGGTTCGTCCCGTGGACCGGGTACTACGAGACCAACCCGGTGACGCTCAGCGTCCCGTTCGGATGCCCCTGGTACAACGCGGAGAAGACCGCGTCGGCCTTCACGGACCCGTGCTGGGAGGACCTCTTCGCGTGGCAGAAGGAGCTGGTCGACTTCTACGGCCGTGACAACCTCGCGAAGTTCGTGGCGGGCCAGGGCAACGAGTGGACGGCGGAGAACGACTTCGAGACCGGTCGCGTCGCGATGAACCTCGACGGTGAGTGGCGGACGGCGTTCATCGCCGATGACAACCCCGACCTCAACTACATGACCGCCCCGATGCCGGTCCCGGACGACAAGGCCGACACCTACGGGGTGGGGCAGGTCGGCGGCACGATCATCGGGATCCCGCGTGGCTCGGAGCACGCGGCCGAGGCGTGGCTGCTCGTCTCGTGGATGGCCACCGACACGGCGACCCTCGTCTACATGGCGAACAACGTTCGCAACGTGCCCACGACGTTCGCGTCGCTCGAGTCGCCCGACCTCGACGTCACGCCGCAGTTCCAGACGTTCCTGGACATGTTCGCGAACCCGGCGTCGCACTACAAGGAGACCACCGCGATCGGCGACGGTGACCAGGCGGCGATCGCCCAGCAGCTGGAGGACTGGCAGGCCGGCAAGCTGGCGGACGTGCAGGCCGGACTGCAGGAGGCGGCTCAGGCGGTGGACAACCTGCTCGCCGAGCAGCAGGGCTAGGAGGCTGAGGTAGCCGCCGCCGCCGAGGTGCGGAGCACCGCCGTCGGGGCCGCGCGAGCGCGCCGGCCCCGGCGGCGGGGGCTCAAGAAGAAGCTGACGATCCTGCTGTTCATGTCGCCGTGGATCGTCGGGTTCCTCGTCTTCATCCTCTATCCGATGGTGGCGACCTTCTACTTCTCGTTCACCCGGTACGACCTGCTCTCGGATCCCATCCCGTACGGCATCCAGAACTACGTGTTCATGTTCACGAAGGATCCGAACTTCTGGGTCGCCGTGCGGAACACGATCTGGATCATCGTGTGGGGTGTCCCCCTGCAGATCGTGCTGTCGATCCTGACCGCGTGGATGCTCACGAAGCCGAAGCGGGGCGTGAAGGTCTACCGCACGATCTTCTTCATGCCGTCGCTCGCGCCGCCGGTCGCCGTCGCGCTCGCGTTCGTCTTCATCCTCAACCCGGCCACCGGCCCCATCAACGTCCTGCTCGACAACGTGGGGTGGAACAACCCGCCGCTCTGGTTCTTCAGCCCCGAGTGGTCGAAGCCGGCGATGCTGATCCTCGGCTTGTGGGGGATCGGCAGCACGATGATCATCTTCCTCGCGGGCCTCCTCGACGTGCCGCGACAGCTCTACGAGGCGGCCGACATCGAGGGCGGGACCGGGTGGCAGAAGTTCCGCCACATCACGCTGCCGACGATCTCGCCCGTCATCTTCTTCAACCTCGTGACCGGCGTGATCTACGGCTTCCAGTTCTTCACGCAGGCGTACGTCGCGAGCATCCAGGTCTCGGGCAGCACGACGAGCCAGGCGGCGACCTCGGTCGGCGCACCCAACGGTTCGCTGATGTTCTACTCCGTTTACCTCTGGCAGCAGGGGTGGGGGAACTTCCGCTTCGGCTACGCGAGCGCGCTCGCCTGGATGCTGTTCATGGTCACGATGGTCTGCACGCTGCTCCTCGTGAAGACGTCGAAGCGGTGGGTCTACTACGCCGGCGGTGGGTTCCGATGAGCATCGTGGCGAGACCGCTCCCGGTCGCCGAGCGCCGTCGCCGGATGCTGAGCTCGGTCGCGACGCACTCGATGCTGATCGTGACGTCGCTCATGTTCCTGCTCCCGTTCGTGTTCATCGTGACCACGGCACTGATGACCGACGACCAGTCGCTCACCCGTGCCATCTGGCCGAGGCCCTTCCAGTGGGGGAACTTCGCGAACGTGTTCGAGCGGATCGACCTGCTGCGTTTCACCCTGAACACCACCCTCATCGCGGGGCTGTCCACGGTCGGCGTGGTCGTGTCGTGCGTGCCCGTCGCCTACGCGCTGTCGAGGATCTCGTGGCGGGGACGGCAGGCGGCCTTCATCCTCGTGCTCGCCACGCTGATGCTCCCGTTCCAGGTGACGGTCGTACCCCTGTACGTCATCTTCGTGCGGCTCCACTGGATCGGCACGCTCCTGCCGCTCATCGTGCCGAGCTTCTTCGGCGACGCCTTCTCGATCTTCCTGCTGCGGCAGTTCTTCCTCACGATCCCCGACGAGATGTCCGACGCCGCCCGCGTGGACGGCGCGAGCGAGTTCCAGATCATGACGCGGGTCGTCGTGCCGCTCGCGAAGCCGGCGATCGCCGCGGTCGCCCTCTTCAACTTCCTCTACAACTGGAACGACTTCTTCGGTCCGCTCCTGTACCTCGGCGAGAACCGCAACGTGTGGACGCTCGGCCTCGCGCTGTCCGAGTTCCGGACCCTCCACCACGTCGAGTGGAACCTCACGATGACCGCGTCGCTGCTCTTCATGCTCCCGGTGATCGTGCTGTTCTTCCTGGCCCAGAAGGTGTTCGTGGAGGGTGTGACGCTCACCGGCGTGAAGGGCTGAGTCCGTTGGATCGCGCATAGACGGAACTGCGATACTCCCGTTCGAGGCGGTGACATGACGATCAGGGTGGCGTTGTTCGGCTCGGGCTGGATCCAGGACTTCCATGCGCGCGCCGTGTTCGAGCGCCCCGACGCGGAGCTCGTCGCGGTCGCGAACCACCGTAGGGAGAGCGCGGCCGCGCTCGCGGAGGCGTTCGGCATCCCCCGCGTGACCACCGACTGGGAGGCGCTCGCCGCCGATCCACGGATCGACGCGGCGGTCGTCGCGACGCCGAACGCCCTGCACGCCCCCCAGGCGATCGCGCTGCTGCGGGCCGGCAAGCACGTCCTCGTCGAGAAGCCGATGGCGATCAGCGTGGCCGAGTGCGACGCGATGATCGAGGCCTCACGCTCGAGCGGCGCGTCCCTGATGGTCGCCCACTGCTGGCGCTTCCACGACGACGTCCGGGCGATGCGCGAGCGGATCGAGCGGGGCGAGCTCGGTCAGGTCGTCGCGACGCGCGGCTACGGCGTGCACGCCGGTTGGGGTCCGAGCGGCTGGTTCACCGAGCGGACGCTCGCCGGCGGCGGCGCGCTCGTCGACATGGGCGTGCACGCGATCGACACGGCACGCTTCCTGCTCGGCGATCCGGAGCCCTCGAGGGTCTCGGCCGCGGTGGGCACGCGGTACGGCAGCTACGACGTGGATGACGACGCGCACCTGCTCATCGGCTGGTCGAACGGGGTGACCTCCGAGGTCGAGTCCGGCTGGTGGTGGCCCCACCTGCCCGGGCTCGAGGCCGACACCGAGATCTTCGGCACCGGCGGCTACGCGCGCATCTGGGATCCGGTCCCGCCGTCGCAGGACTACGAGCACTGCACGCAGCCGATGTACTCGACGCAGATGGCCGAGTTCCTCGATGCCATCGCGCGGGGCCGCCCGCCGCGCCCGAGCGGCGAGGACGGCCGGGTCGTCATGCGGGTCGTCGAGGCGGCCTACCGCTCGGCGGGGGCGGCCGGCGCGCGCCCGGCGGGGGGTGCCGGCGCGCCGTGACGCTCGTGCTCGGGGTCGACGGCGGCGGCACGAGGACCCAGGCGCTCGTCGTCGAGGACACCGGTCGCGTGCTCGGCGGCGCGACGAGCGGACCCCCGAAAGCTATCCGCAGCTCGCGCTCCTCGACGTGGTGTCCTCGAACGCCGGCTGGCCCTGCGCGGTCAGCCACTCCCACGTGTAGCCCGAACGCAGGAGCGTGAGCGACAGCACGCCGAACGATCGGTCCTGCGCGGCCGCCAGGTGCGCGGGCTCGCGCCCGGACGGGAGCGCGTACAGGCTCCGGCCGCCCGTGCCGACGACGAACTCGCGGATCCCACCCGCGCGGTCGAGGTTGCCATCCGGGTCCTGGGGCTTCCAGCGCTGGTAGTTGTGCGAGTGCCCGTTCAGCACGATGTCGGCGCCCGCGGCGTACAGCAGGTCCCACAACGGCTTCACCGCCTGGGTCGCGCCGCTGCCGGTCGAGAACGAGAACAGCGGATGGTGCCAGTACGCCAGCGTGCAGGGGTAGTCCTCGCTGGGGTGCGCCGCGAGGTCGGCCTGCAGCCATGCGTACATGCGCTCTCCGGTGCCGGGGTTCGCGGGGTCGCCGGCCTCGTCGCACCCGCCGGCCGCGAAGCAGAGCTCGGAGCTGAGCGAGATCAGGTGCCAGCACGGCGCGTCGGGACAGGCCCCCAGGTCGAAGCTGTAGTAGCCGAGCCCGTCCGGCCCCTTCGCGTCGTCGCCGAAGTACCGGAAGTAACCCCGGGGCGTCGAGCTCGGGTCCTGTGCGTACTCGTGGTTGCCGGGCGCGGGGCGAAGACGCCCGAGCACCCGCCCCCACGTCGGCTCGAAGTGGTCCTCGAACGCGCGGTACGCGCCCGTCTCGTACTGCGTGTCGCCGAGCAGCAGGACCTGGGTGAACCCCTGACCGGCGACGAGGTCCGCCGTGTCGTCGTACCGGCACGACGAGGGGTCGCTCCCGGGGTCGGACTGGCACGCGATGTCGCCCGCGGCGGCGAGCGTGATCCACCCTCGCGCGTTGGCCGGCATCGGGGCCTCGACCCGTGGCCGCGCGGCCACCTGGGCGGCGGGGCCGAGGGCGGCGCCGAGCATCGCGAGCGCCGCGGCGAGCCGGAGCGCTCTGCGTGTGGCCGAGCTCAATCGACCGTGTACGTCGGCGCCGCGTGCCGCGCGAGGTACATCCACGCGAGCAGCGCGCGCATCATCTCTTGCACCGTCTTGGCCGCGAATCCGACCGTGCGCGGGCCGGCGCGCTCGGTGCCCGGCGCGAGCGCCGCGAGCTCCGTGCATGAGGTGCTGATCATGTCCACCTCGAGCCGGAACGGCGGCTCGGGCGCGAAGACCAGCAGCTCGCGCGAGCCTCGCACGGTCTCGAGCGCCGCGCGCTTGATGCGCTCGTGGGCGACCTGCGGCGACAGGCTTGTCGCGACGTGCCGGCCGATGCCCTGCTTCACGGTCACGGTCCGCACGCCCGTCAGGCGCTTCGCTTGTTCGCAGCACTTGTCGTCGCCGGTCACGAGCCCGACCGGCACGCCGAAGCTGCCCGCGAGCGCCGCGTTCAGGTGGGTCTCGTTCCAGCTCTCGCCGTTCACGCGGACGTCGAAGAAGTACCCCGTGTAGGTGTGATCCATCACGGCGTCCTGGACCCCGCCGCCCGCGTGGTATCCGATGAACAGCGCGCACGCGTAGCCCTTGCCGATCCCGGTGAGCATGCTCCACGGCAGCTTCGGCGTGCCGGCGACGAGCTCGGCGCGCCGGTCGAGCCGGTCGGGCAGGAGGTTGCTCATGTCGCCGTGCGAGTCGCTCACGACGACGCGCGTCGCGCCGCCCTCGAACGCACCGGCCACCGCGGCGTTCGCCTCGTCGGTCATGAGCTGGCGCGAGCGCGGGTAGTCGTCGGTCCCGCGCATGATCTGTCGCATCGTCGTGATGCCGGCGATGCCCTCCATGTCCACCGAGACGAACACGTCCATCCCTGGCCTCCTTGGCGGCCCATGGTACCCCTCGGAACCCTGCCCTCGGGGAGCACGGGTCCGCGCCGACATGACCGGCGTTTCCGAGCGAGGGGTTCTCCCGAAACGCACCCCGTGGGCGTAGGATGAGCGCCACTTCGGCGACTCCGGAGAGGGGGACTTCTGTGAAGCCATCACGTCCGTCCGTCGTGGCCGCGATGCTCGCGGCGCTGCTCGTGCTCGCGGTCGGATCGTCCGCGTCTGGCCGTCCCGGTCCGTCCGCGCGCGTCCCGAGCACCGGTCGCACCGACCTCGCGCGCGTCGCGAAGGCGGCTCCGGCGCTCGCCACCGTGGCGCGCGATGCGCTGTCCCGCGCGCTCGCGCGCGGTGCGATCGACGAGGCCACCTACGCGCTCGAACGCGCCCGATCGCTGTTCGACCTGACGGGTGTGCGCGAGCGCTACGGCGCCGTGCGCCGCGCCGATCCGCGCGGAGCCACGCTGATCCTGCGTGACCTCGTGGCGCGCTTCGCCGACCTCTCCGCGGGGCAGCGGCGCGAGGCGCGCGCGATCTTGGCTCGGCCCACCGACGGCGGGAGCGACCCGTTCGGTGACGGTTACACGGTCGTCGAGGCCACCCCGCTCTGCTCGACGAACGGCTGTGTCCACTACGTCACGAGCACCGGCGACGCGCCGGCGCTCACCGACCTGAACCTGAACGTCATCCCCGACTACGTGGAGTCGGCTCGGGACACGTTCGAGCAGGTGTGGGCGACCGAGGTCACGGCCTACGGCTACCGCGCGCCGAAGTCCGACCTCACCTCGACGAACAACGGAGGCAGCGCGCTGGTCGACGTCTACGTGACGGAGCTCGGCGACCAGGGGCTGTACGGGTACTGCACGACCGACGACCCGAACGCGCTCTCCGGGCTCTACCCCTACTACGACTTCTCAGCGTACTGCGTCGTGGACAACGATTACGACCCGGCCCAGTTCCCGCCGCCCTACGCGAACGGGATCGCCGGGCTCCAGGTCACGATGGCGCACGAGTTCTTCCACGCCGTCCAGTTCGCCTACGACGCGCTCGAGGACACCTGGTTCATGGAGTCCACCGCGACGTGGATGGAGGACGAGGTCTACGACGCGGTGAACGATAACTGGCAGTACTTCCCCGAATCGCCGCTCGGGACCCCGGACGTCCCGCTCGACTACAACGGTGGCTTCAACGTCTACGGCGACTGGATCTTCCCGCGCTACGTGTCCGAGTCCTCGCCCGTGCACCAGGCGACCATCCGGCGGGTGTGGGAGCTCGCGGACGCGAGCGCGCTCGGATCCGATCAGTACAGCCTCCAGGCGTACGCGAGCGCGATCGCGGAGGCGGTGCCCGGCACGAAGTTCCGGTGGGTCTTCGCCGACTTCGCGATGTACAACAACGTACCCGACGCCTTCTACGAGGAGGGCGTGGACTACCCGATCCCGCAGCCCGAGCGGATCTTCAAGGTGACGAAGGCCAACGGCGGCACGAACGGGGTCGACTTCCTGGACCACCTGACCAGCCGCTACTACTGGTTCCGGCCCGCCCGAGGCGTGCAGGACGGGGCGAAGCTGTGGGTGTACATGGACGGCCCGGGTTACGCGACGGGACCCGAGGCCTCGGTCGTGGTCTTCTACACCGGTGGCCGCGTGAGGTTCTTCCCGCTGTCGGTCAGCAGGAAGGGCGTGGCCGAGATCGTCGTGCCATTCGGCCGGAGCAAGATCGCCGAGGTCGACCTCGTCATGACGAACGCGAGCATGCGGAAGATCGGCGGCGACTGCTGGGTCGACCCGAACTGGGACTTCGCGTGCGCCGCGTACCCGGCGGACGACGGCCGGATGTACGAGTACTGGGCGGTGCTCCTGCAGTAGGGGAGGCGCTGCCGGGTTCCGGGCGCGGGGGTCTGCGGGCTCCCGCGCCCGACCCGTCTCCGGGGCGGATCCCGTCGCTCAGGACCAGACGCGGAACATGCCGGGCTGCTGCTCCGAGCGCCGGCGGAACCCGTACCGCTCGTAGAACGGTTCCGCCCCGATCGCGGCCATGAGCCCGACGAAGGCGCCGGGGCGCGCCGAGCGGTCGAGGTAGGCCATCAGCGCGTCCATGATCCGGGCGCCGAGGCCGAGACCGCGGTGCTCGGCCTGCACGATGACGTCCTGCAGGTAGAAGTACAGGCCGCCGTCCCCGACGATCCGCCCGAGCCCGACTGCCTTCCCGTCCCGCTCGAGCACCACGGAGAACAGGGCGTTCGGGAGCCCGACCGCGACCCCCTCGTCGTTCATCTCGCCCCAGCCGACCGCGCGACGCAGGCGCTGGTACTCCTGCACCGTCGGGTCGCGCTCGACGAGCTCGAAGGTACCCACGCAGGCGAGTGTAGGCTCGCGCTCCGCTCGGTCGACGGTGTACGGTTCGGCGGTCGACCCGAAGGAGGTGCCCATTGCGTCGTGTCGCATCCGCCCTCGCCCTCGCACTCGCCGTCGCACTCGCCCCGGCCATGGCGGCCGCAGATCCCGTCGACATCGATGCGTGCCTCACGCGCGCGGACGTCGATGTCTGCGACAACACGTTCAGCTACCTGTACGGCGACACCGTGATCTTGAAAGGCGCGGCCTCGAGCGCACACGACGAGGCCGTGGTGCAGCGCAAGGCGCCCGGCGCCGACACGTGGGAGCGCGTGGCCACCGTGAGCATCTCGGACACCGGCAGGATGAAGTGGCGCTGGCGGACGCGTCGCAGCGACGCCGTCCAGGACGCGCCGTACCTGCTGCGCTTCCGGATCCCCGGCCACGGCAGGAGCGACACGGTGGAGGCCTTCGTCCTGTTCGGCGAGTAGCGGGCACGCTCGGCGTCGAACGCGTCGGCCGGCCGCCAGTCGCGGGGGGCGCCGGAGCGTGTCAGCCGTGCCGAACGAGGGTGTCGACGATGAGCCACCCGGCGCCCCCGATCCAGGCGGCGACGGCCACCGGGACCCAGAGCCGCACGCCTCGGGGCAGGGCAGCGATCACGATCCCGCCGACGAGTCCGACGACCACGATCGCTCGCTTCGCCCAGAGCCAGCTCACCGCGTCCGAGGTCGTCGGCGGGTGCATGCACCGCGCGAGGGTGTCGTCGAACCGGCCCCGCTCGCACGTGAACGCGGGGATCCGCGCGGCGATGAACACGAACCCGAGGGCGAACAGCAGGCCGAGGGCCCACACGTATCGAGAGCTTCCCTGCGGGTCCACGACCCTGCGTCCCACCCCGCGCCAGATGCCGATGCCGCACACGAGGGCGAGCACGGCAAGGAGCGTGAGGAGCGCGGCCCCCGCGGCTCGCTCGACGCAGGTCCCGGCGATCGCGCCGCACCGACGCCACAGCTCGTCCCAGGAGGCGATGACCAGCGCCGCCGCGGATCCGACGAGGACGAGGGAGGTCGCGCGGCCGGCGAGCGCTCCCTCGGCGCTGATCTCGGTGGGTCCCTCCGCCCGGAGCCAGGAATGCCTCGCCGCGGCATCGTCCCAGGAGCCTCACACGCCGGACAACCGAGAAGACACCGCAGCTCGCGGAGGCGGACGGGGATCGGGTTCAAGCCCGACCCACAAGCGGCGATGGGCGAGACTCAGGCGTCTGGAGGCTCTGCCCTCGGATCCGGCGCTGGCACAAGGGCCAAGGACCATCGGGGCGGGAGTCCTAGTCAACACAACGCTGGCCCCAATCGCGAGGGTGAAGATGCTGCGAGGATCCGTGGCACCCGCTATCAGAGGGTCGTGGTGGTGCGATCAGAGCGACCGAGGGCCAGCGCTTGTGTTCCTGCGGGTGGTGGTCGGTGCCGGAGGGGGGACTCTTCAACCGGCGACGACTCGCGTGTCAACAAGCGCGGCTTCACGTTTCGGGCACGACATAACGCACGGTCTTGAACGGCCGGATCTGCTCGGCCACGATGTCTCTGATCGCGTTCCCGGACACGTGCATCAATGTGTCGCCGAAGTCTGCGTCAACGTCCATGCTCGCCAGGCATGGATAGTGATGATGCAAGAGCCCCGCTTCCTGTTCGGCAGCGTCCGCCGAGATCCCCACCAGCTTCTCCGCGACGAAGCGTGCGTTGCCGCAGACGGAGTCGCGCCGGACCTCGACGTGGGTGACGGTACGGGTCGAAGGATCGATGTACAGGAGGAGCTCGGGCTTGCCGAACCGGCGGGCGAACTCGGAGATCAAGGCGTCCTGGTAGGGCTCTCGCTGGCCGCGGCGCACGCCGTAGTGCGTTCCCGTGAGCGAGCACAACGGCTTGGGGGTCACGCATGCGACATCCATCTCCCGGAGCCAGTCACGCAACTGCCGGGCCAGACCACGCGGCAGCCAGGCTTCGTTGTCCACCCCGGCGATCACAGAGCGCGCCCTGGTGATGCGCACCACCGCGGGGATCAGGAGCGCCACCGCGGCCGTTTCTGCGAACGACAGGATCAAGTCGGCGGGCGGCAGCGCATCGGGAACGAACTCATCCGGCTCATCGATCACTGGTGGAAGCAGTGAAGGTGCTCGCCAGTCCGACACAGACCAGGTCGCCGGGCCATGACGAAGGATGTTGGCGACATGACGCTTTCCGTACTCGCCCGTGATGATGGCCAGGATCCGTAGCCTGTCGAGACCGGGTGGGCGCGCCTCGTGGCCACTCACAGGATCCTCCCCAGCATGCCGGCTACGGTCGTGTAGAGAGCTGAATCGACGCCCACCTCGACCAGCGGACGGCCGTTCAGCTCGAAGTCCGAGATCTCCGGCACCACAGGGATGGTTCCGAGGAGCGGGAAGTCCAGCTGCGCGATCATCTCATCGAGCACGGGCGGCATCTCCCCGCGCAACCTGTTGACGATCAGGTGGGTCTGATCGATCCGAACGTCCAGTTCATGCCGCAGGGCGGCGATGCGTCCGGCGGCAACGATCCCCTGTCGGGTCGGATCGGACACGATCAGGAGGTGTTGCACATCACGGGTCGTCCGGCGACTGAGGTGCTCCATGCCTGCCTCGTTGTCCACGACCACGTAGCCGTAGTTGCTGCTGATGGCTTCGATCACCTGCCGCACCGTGTGATTGACGGCGCAATAACAGCCGGGACCCTCGGGACGTCCCATCGCGATGAGGTCGAAGTCCATGCCCTCCGACAGGGACGACCGGATCTCGTAGTCGAGGTACTCGCTCTTGGCTATCCCTACCGGGGACCCTCCTCCCGGGCTCCCGCTCTCGGGGGTCCGTCCCCTGACCTGAGCGAGCAGGCCTTCTCGGATGTCTCCCACCGTCGACTCCAAGTCGAGGCCCAGCAGCATGTTGAGGCTGCTGCTCGGATCGGCATCGATGGCCAGCACCGGCCCCTGGGTGCCCGCCAGATGCTTCACGACCATCGCCGACACCGTGGTCTTGCCGACACCACCCTTCCCCGCCACCGCGATCGTCGTGGTCATCGTTCGTCGCCTGCCGGTGGTTCCATGCTCCCGACCAGCCGATCCAATGCATCGGCGATCTGAGCGGCTGCGCTACGCATGGACAGCGACGCTGCGTAGATCGCTTCCCGGCGGCGATCGGCTTCGATGGCAGAAGGGTCATCGGGCAGATGCCCGAGGAGTCGCCCTCCCGTCGCCGCGCCCTCGAGGAATGCCAGGTCCTCGTCGTTTCGGACCCTGTTGCCCACCAGCCAGATGCGGGTCAGCCCGATGTCGCGCGCCATCTTCTCGATCTGGTCGGCGGCCGTGAGGCTGCGCCGTGTGGGGTCGACGACGATGACCAGCGCGTCCACGAAATCGACCGTTGCTCGGCCCAGGTGCTCGACGCCCGCGTACATGTCCAGCAGCAGCACCTCGTCGTGGCGGAACATGAGTTGTGTGAACAGGGAGCGGAGCATGGCGCTCTCCGGGCAGATGCAGCCGGCACCTCCGGTTTCGACCCTCCCCATCTCCAAGAGGCGAACCCCCCGATGCAGGACGCTGAAGCGGTCTGGAATGTCGTCCGCCCGTGGGTTCAGCGTGAAGAAGACGCCCGATGTGCCCGGTTTGGCGCCGGTGCGCTCCTCTATCAGCTCGTCCATCTCCGAGATGGGGCGAAGCGACGACCGGACGTCGTCGGGAACTGCCAGGGCCTCGGCCAGGGAAGGTGAGGGATCCATGTCTACCGCGAGCACGTCTCGGCCGCGTTGGGAGTACGTCTCGGCAAGGAGCGCGCTCAGGGTCGTCTTCCCCACGCCCCCTCTGCCGCTGATGGCGATCTTCATGTCCACGATCCTGAGTTGTCCGCGGCCACGAGCCGCCGTTCGAGAGCTTCTGACGATGTGTGCTCGGCGTCGAAGTCGATCTCGACGACGCCGAAGGCACTGGATGCGTAGACGGCGCGCACGCCCGGCACGTCGAGGAGGATGCGCCGAACCTCGACCACGTGATGGTCGGCGTACATCGCTGGGACGTCGATCATGACCGACGCCATCTCATCTCCCCTCATCGACCGGTCCAGGTCGAGGCGCGGGTGTCGTCGCCCCTGCGACCTTGCCCGACGCGTTACCGACCCGTTCGGAAGGAACCACGTCTCTCGTGGCGCGGGTACCGACGAAGGTGCCGGCCAGGCAGGGCCGAATGGCCGTCTCAGCGTTCCCAAACAGCCCGATTCGCCGCTCCTCCGCCCAGCCTGCAGACTACGGTCGAGGAGGCGATCACCCGCGTGACGTCCGACCCCGAGACCCCCATCATCGACACCCAGAAGGATAGGGCCGAGGCGCTCCTGCAGCGCGCCGCTGAGATCTGGAGGGGGCTCGCAGCCCGGGACCCCGAGGTCCTCGCCGCCGATACCGGGGCCGCCTACACCCCCGGGGAGGACGGTGGCGAGCTGACCCTTCCGGTGTGGGGTCAGATGGTCCGCCTCACCCATCCCGGCTTTTCGGCCGAGGTCGAGGACACCGGCGAGCCCCTCGACCCGTTCACCACCCTCCTGCTCGCCTACTACTTCGATCGAGCCGACGGCACCCCGGGGTCGGGGAACCTGATCGCCTTCTCGGAACTGCCCGACGCCACCTTCTACGCCCAGGCCTTCCAGAGCTACACGGGGGCCGAGCTGGAGCGGGTCTTCGGCGACGACATCGAGGTGTTCGCCAGCGCTGCGGCCGCGCTGGGGGGTCGCCCCGAGCCGATCGCCGACCGGGCCTTCTCGTTCCCGGTCCTGCCGCTGGTGCGGGTCACGGTGGCGTGCTGGCAGGGCGACCAGGACTTCCCCTCCTCCTACCGGGTGCTGTTCGATGCCGCCCTCGCCCGGCAGTTGCCCACCGACGCCGGCGCGGTGCTCGGCAGCACGATCACCCAGCGCCTCATCGCCGCCTCTCGCGATCGCACCTAGCGGGGAGGCACCCCGCAACAACCCCCACCGAGTTGCCCTATGCGAGCACCCTCGCCACGTCGACCATCGCCTTCTTCAGGCCAAGCTGCTTGTCGCTCACGCCGAGCGCGTGGCCGACCACCTGCGAGAGGAAGAGGATCGGCACGTCGACCCACGCACCGTCCGTCTTCTTGATCTCACCTTGACGGCCGTCCAGGTTGATCTGACAGAGCGGGCAGGCGCAGACGATCGCCTCCGCGCCGCGCTCGCGGGCGTTGGTGATGATCCCCTTGACGAGCTTGTCGACGACACCCTGCTCACAGAGCGACAGGGCGGCGCCGCAGCAGTCGCTCTTCGAGTCCCACTCCACGGGCGTGCAGCCGATCGCCCGCACGACGGCGTCCATGTGCACGGGGTACTCAGGGTCCTCGGCGAGCGTGACCTTCGGCGGTCGCGTGAGCAGGCAGCCGTAGTAGCAGGCGACCTTGAGGCCCTGGAAGGGCCGCACGACCTTGGCCTCGAGCGCCGCCAGGCCGACCTGGTCGTGGTAGGCGTCCACCAGGTTGAGGACCTTGACGCCACCGTCGTAGGGGCGCCCGACGACCTGCGCGATGTCGGTCGCCATGGCCTCGTTGCTGACCGCGTGGTTGGCGTTCTGGAACCGGTTGAAGCAAGCGGCGCAGGGCACCGCCACCGCCTCGAGCTTCATGTCGTCCCTGACCTTGGCGAGTTCACCCGCCGGCAGCGCGGCCGCCAGCAGGCGGTTCGCCGAGCGGGCAGCGGAGTTGCCGCAGCACTGCCAGCCGGGGATCTCTGCCAGGTCGACGTCGAGCGTGGCCATCGTGGCGTCGAACGAGCTGTCGAGCTCCTTGGCGGTGCTGTGGAGCGAGCACCCTGGGTAGTAGGCGAGCGTGGTCACGGCGTACCGCCCCTCGTCGTGATTCCCCCGGCAGCCGAGGCGCCGCTGGCGCCGGGCGCCTTCCCGGCCGCAGCGACCTTGGCCTCGACGCGCCGCCGGGCCTCGATGCGCTCGGCCGCCCGGGACATGCGCTTCATCTGCTTGCGGTCGCCCGTCGCCGGCAGCAGCCGGACCTTGCCCTTGGACAGCATCCTGATGCCGAGCCTCGTGGTGTCGGGCACGGCCTTGGGTCGCCTGAGCAGGTCGCGCACGACGAGCTCGAGCTCGTAGAGGCGACCCCAGCGCCTGAACGACCGGTAGTTGAGGTCGAGGATGCGTGCGAACGGCATGTCCTTGCGGACCCGACCGTCGTGGCGGGCGATCATCCGCAGCTCCTCCATGATCGAGGCGACGTCGATGCCCTGGGGGCAGCGCGTGGTGCAGGTCTCGCAACCGGTGCACAGCCAGATGAACCTGCTGTCGACCGACATCGCCTCGTCGCCGAGCTGCACGGCGCGCATGACCTGCGCCGGGTGGACGTCGGCGAACTGGGCCACCGGGCAGCCGGTGGAGCACTTCTTGCACAGGTAGCACTTGTAGGGGTTCTCGCCCGATCCGGAGCGGATCCGTGCAGCGAGGGCGCCCGACAGGGTCTGGGTCACTTCCTCCTCCGCTCGGTCACGTCTCTCACTCCTCATCAGGTGACCGCAGGGCGCGGCATGAGTCCGGCGGCCTCGACGATCTCGGGAACAGCAGACTCCCACTCGATGGCCATGACGTGCACGCCTGCAACGCCCTCGACCTCGGCCAGCTCCTTGATCATCTCGACGGCGAGCTTCTTGCCTTCGGTCTGCTGCGGCTCGCCCTTCTCCTTGCTGGCGATGCGGTCGACGATCTCCTGCGGCACGTCCATGCCGGGCACGGACCCCTTCATGTGGTTGGCCATGCCGGCGCTCTTGATCGGCGTGATGCCCGCGAGGATCTTGACCTCCTGGTGGAGTCCCAAGGCCCGCACCTCCTCCATCCACTGCTTGAACCTGGGGACGTTGAAGATGCACTGGGTCTGGACGAAGTCGGCTCCGGCTTCGACCTTCTTCTTGAGACGAAGGGCGCGGAACTCGAGCGGATCGCCGAACGGGTTCTCGGCGCAGCCGATGTAGAGGGGAGGGGCGACGTCCATCTCTTCGCCGCACTGGAACCTCTTCTCATCGCGCATGTCTTTGTACATGCGGATCAGGCTGACCGAGTCGAGGTCGTGGACCCCCTTGGCCTCGGGGTGGTTCCCGAAACTGATGTGGTCGCCCGTCAGGCAAAGGATGTTCCTCACGCCGAGCGTTGCGGCGCCGAGGATATCGGCCTGCATGGCGAGCCGGTTGCGATCGCGGCAGGTCATCTGCATGACCGCTTCGACGCCGTTCAGCTGCACCGTGTGGGCCGCCGCGAGCGAGCAGACGCGCACCACGGCGGTCTGGTTGTCCGTGATGTTGGCGGCGTCGACATAGCCCCTGAGGATCTTGGCCTTCTCTTCTATGACGCGGCCGTCGGCGCTCTTCGGCGGACCGCACTCGCCGGTGACGGCGAACGTGCCCGCCGAGAGGACCTTCTCGAGGTTGCTGCCTGCCTTCAGTGTCAGGAGATCGTCGCTCATACCGGCTTCGCTTCTTCGCGGACCATCTTCCGAGGACCACCGGAGCTGCTCCTGCTCCAGTTCTTGGGCGGACGGTACTGGAACATCAGCTCTTCACGGCCCTGCGCCTTCAGGCGCTCCCAGATCAGCGCCCAGGCGCACTCGATCTCTTCCCCGTCGGGGCCGACGACCTCGCAGAGGCCGGCGTGCGAGCCGCCGCAGGGGCCGTTCATGAGGCTCTTGGAGCAGCGCACCACCGGGCAGATGCCGGCGGTGAGTCCGATCATGCAGTCGCCGCACGCAACACAGCGCTCGAGCCACACCGCGTGCTCCTGGGGCATGCCGAGCATGTTGGTGTTGACGGCCGGCATGACCAGCTTCGGGACGAACTTCTCGGCCATGCTCTGGATGCCGATACCGCAAGCCATGCTGAGCACGAGCGGGAACTCGCCGACCTTGTCGGCGATCATGTCGAGGTACTCCCATTCGCACTGGCGGATGGCGGTCGTGTGCTCGACGGTGAGCTCACGGCCTTCTCCCTTCGCCTTGATGCTGATCTCGGAGGCGAGGATCTCGGCCTCCTTCTCGCCCCCGGACATGCAGATGGCGACACACGTGTCGCAGCCGGCGACCAGCACTCGGTCGTGCCCTTCGGTCATCGCGTAGATCTCGTCGAAGGACTTGCGTTCCGCTGTGATCATCTCTTCGGTCCTTCCTGCACGGTGACCGGCGCGACGGATCCGCCGGGGGTGTCGTCTTCGTCCGCCGGGGAGCCATCGGGCAGAGCGGCGTCACCCAGCCGGGCACGTACGAGCTCGGCCGGCTCGAAGCCGTCGCGGGGCCGCACGGGGTTGGGCCCGAGGCGGCGGATGCGCTCGGTGAACTCGCGCGCCGTCCGGGCGAACTCCGGCCCCATGGCCGACGACATGTTGAACATCTCGACGCGCTGGGGGTCCACGCCCACTTCCTCGAGCAGCGTCTTGACGTGCCCCATCCGCTTGCGGGCCCAGAGATTGCCCTCGAGGTAGTGGCACTGGCCTTCGAGACATCCGGCGGCGTAGACGCCGTCGGCGCCCGCCTCGAGCGCCTTGAGCACGTGGATGACCTCAAGCTTGCCGGTGCAGGGCAGCTTGATCATGCGG
>CAYUSA010000031.1:0-33488 GCA_964447335.1 uncultured Actinomycetes bacterium | reverse complement strand
CGCGTCGAGTGCGACACGCTCGTGCTCTCGCTCGGCCTCACGCCCCGCGACGCCCTCCTGCGGATGGCCATCGCCGAGCCCGTCACGGGCGCCGGCGACGCCGTCTGGCCGGGCTGCTCGCTCGAGGAGGCCGAGGAGAGCGGCCGAGCGGCCGGCCGCTGCGAGCCCGTCGAGCCGTGGCCGCTCGGAAGCATCGTCGTCGGCGGCCACGGCACCGTGTGTCTGTGCGAGGACGTCTCGATTGGCGACCTGCGCGACGCATGGGCCGAGGGCTGGCACTCGGCCGAGATCCTGAAGCGCTACACGACCGCGACGATGGGGCCGTGCCAGGGCGTCGTGTGCGGGCGCGTGTTCGCCTCGTTCGCCGCCGCGAACGCAGGACCGAAGCCGGCGGGAGCGCGGACCACGGCCAGGCCGCCGGCGCGCACCGTGCCGCTCGAGGTGCTCGCGGCCGGCGTGCACGAGACCGGCACGAAGCGCACGTCCCTGCACGACCGACACCTTCAGATGGGCGCGCACCTGGACCGATCGGGCTCATGGATCCGCCCGTACCGGTACGGCGACTGGCGCGAGGACCACCGCGCCGTGCGCGAGCGAGTGAGCCTGATGGACGTCGGCACGCTCGGCAAGTTCCTCGTCGCCGGGCGCGATGCGCGCACACTCGTCGACCGCGTGTTCCCGTGCGACGTCGAGCACCTCGAGCCCGGGCGCTCGCGCTACCTGATCGCGCTCGATGAGGCCGGGTACGCGATGGACGACGGCCTGCTCTGCGCCAACCCCGACGGCACCTACACGATCACCTCGACCTCGGGCGGCTCGGACCGGATGGAGGCCGGGCTCCGCAACTGGGCCGACCGGTGGGGCCTGCACGTGCACCTCGTGAACCAGACGGCGATGCTCGGCGCGATCAACGTCGCGGGACCGCACGCGCGAGAGCTGCTCGAGCGACTCACCGACGATCCCGTCGATCCCGTTGCGATCCCGTACCCGGGCCACGCGCGCATCACCGTGGCCGGCGTGCCGTGCCACGCGATCCGATCCGGGTTCGTCGGCGAGCTCTCGTTCGAGCTGCACCACCCGCGCTCGCGCGGCGTCGAGCTCTGGGACGCGCTGCTCGAAGCGGGCAAGGACCTCGAGATCCGGCCGCACGGGCTCGACGCCCTCGACGTCCTGCGGCTCGAGAAGGGGCACTTCTTCCTCGCGCAGGACACGCTGCCCGACGACCATCCGACGAAGCTCGGGCTGCAGTGGGCAGTCGCGATGGACAAACCGACGTTCATCGGCAAGGTCGCCCTCGAGCGCATGGCGGCGTTCCCGATCGAGCGCAAGCTGGTCGGGTTCCGGTTCGACACGACGCCGCAGCGCGGCGCGCCGGTCTACGCGGGCGAGCGGATCGTCGGCCGCGTGACCTCGTGCGCCGTGTCCCCGGCGCTCGGCTACCCGATCGGGCTCGGCTGGCTGCGCGCGGTGGACGGAGCGTTCCCCGAGCACGTCCGCGCCGGCGAGGTCCCGGCGACCATCGTGCCGCGACCCTTCTACGACCCCGAGGGGGCGAGGATCCGTGCTTGAGCTCGCGCGCACCGAGGCCGCGCTCGTCGGCTGCTTCGCCTCGGCGTCGGCGCTCGACGCCGTGCGCACGCCGAAGACCGTGACGGCGTGTCGCGTCGCGCCGGACGAGCTGCTGCTGATCGGCGCGCCGGGCTCGGCGGCGAAGATCGCCGTGGCGGCATCGAAGGCGCTGCACGGTAGCGACGACGACGCCCTCGTGCTCGAGGTGACGGACGGATGGGCGGTCTGGACGCTCGGCGGCGCGGACGCGCACGACGCGTTCGAGCGCCTGTCGATGCTCCGGCTCCCGGAGAGCGGCGTCGTGCAAGGCGACGTCGCGCGCCTGCCGGTCAAGGTGGTCGTCGACGGCGAGCGCCTGCACCTCGCGGTGCCATCGTCGTGGGGGGCCTACCTGCACCAGCGGATCGTCGGACTCGAGCTCGCGATCGCCGAGGACGGCGAGTCGCGCGCGTGGGCCGCGCCGAAGGGCGGGGCGGCATGACCGGGCTCCTGCGTCGGACGACGTTCCTGAAGCAGACGGCCGTCGAGCCGCGCTACGACGTCGTGATCATCGGCGGCGGGGTCGTGGGCCTCGCGATCGCGTACAACCTGGCGGCCAACCACGGTGTCCGCAGCATCGGCGTGTTCGAGCGCGCGTACATCGGCTCGGGCGCCTCGGGCCGCAACACGCAGGTCGTGCGCGCGAACTACAACACGCCCGAGACCGTGCCTCTCTACAAGGCGAGCCTCGAGATCTGGCGCACGCTCAGCCAGGAGCTCGACTTCAACATCCAGTTCTCGACGCAGGGCGAGCTCGACCTGGTCCACAGCTTCGACGCCCTCGAGACCGAGCGCGACAAGGCGCTGCTGGACACCGCGTACGGCGTGCCGATGGAGACCCTCACGCCCGACGAGGTCATCGAGCACTGCCCGCACGTCGACCTGGCGGCGGGCGGCGAGCTGCCCGTGGTGGGCGCTTCGTTCCACCCGCCCGGTTCGTTCGCTCGACACGATTCGGTGGTGTGGGCGTACGCGGTCGCGGCGCAGCGCCTGGGCGTCCACGTGCACGAGGGGATCGAGGTCACCGGCGTGGACGTCGTCGACGGCGAGTGCCGCGGCGTGATGACCTCGGCGGGGCCGGTGGCGGCGGGGACGGTCGTCTCCGCCGTCGCGGGATGGAGCAGCATCGTGGCCGCGATGGCCGGCCTGAAGCTCCCGATCCGCACGCACCCGCTCCAGGCCTTCGTGACCGAGCCCTACAAGCACGTGCTCGACGGGCTCGTGTCCTCGATGGACCTGTACGTCTACGTCTCGCAGACGGCGCGCGGCGAGCTGCTCGTCGGCGCCGAGATCCTCCCCTACAACACGTACTCGCAGCGCTCGACGTTCGACTTCCTCGCCGAGGCCTCGAAGCGCTCGATCATGATCCTGCCGGTGATGGCGAGGGCCCGCGCGATGCGCCAGTGGGCCGGCCTGTGCGACATGACGCCGGACTCCTCGCCGATCCTCGGCCCGACCGAGGTGGAGCGCTTCTTCATGGCGGGCGGCATGGGCACGTGGGGGTTCAAGGGGGCGCCGATCTTCGGCGTCGCCGCGGCCCAGGAGATCGCGACCGGCCGCGTCCACCCGCTCGTCGCGCCGTTCTCACCCGGCCGGTTCGCGATCGACCGCATGGTGCCGGACGCGGCCTCGGCCGGCACCCACTGAGTCGCTAGGGCGCGGCGAGCCCGTACGCGTACACGGTCCCGGTGTGGTCCGACACGAACACCCGCCCGTTCGAGATCGCCGGCGACGAGCCGAGGACGAAGGCCGCGTCCGAGGACGACTAGTGGCGCAGGGCCCGCGGGCCGCGTGACCACGCCGCGATGACCGCAGGTCACGGCGCGGCCCTGTTGCGGCCGAACGCGGACCGTTAGCCTTGCTCAAGCACCACATCGAGCCCGAGGATCAACGATGACCGTTCGTCAGACGACGGACGTCGCGGGGCCCGCGATCGGAGCGTCGCGTCGTATCGACGCTCTCCCGCTGCGCCACCTCGACGTCCTGCCCGAGTCCGCCGTCGAGCGCATCCACGCCGGCACGCTGCGGGTGCTCGAGCGCACCGGCATCCAGGTCCGCTCCGACGGCGTGATCCGCCGGCTGAGCGCGGCGGGCGCCCTCGGGGACCTCGAGACCGGCAGGGTCCGCTTCGCTCCCGAGCTCGTGGAGGAAGCGATCGCGCGGGCGCCGAGCACGCTGCTCTTCGCGGCCCGTGACCCCGCATGCGACCTGGTGCTCGACGGCACGCACGGCTACCTCGGGATCGACGGCAACGCGGCCGAGATCGCGGACCTCGCGACCGGCGAGCGCCGGGCATCGACGAAGGAGGATCTCGCGCAGGTCTCGCGCGTCGCGGACGCGCTGCCGCAGATCGGGTTCCTGTGGCAGCCGGTCGCCGCGCGCGACACGCCGCTGCCGGTCCAGCCGCTGCACGAGCTCCACGCGCAGTTCACGAACACCTCGAAGCACATCCAGCTCATGACCGCGGCCCTGCCTCGACAGGCGCTCGGCGCGGTGGAGATCGCGGCGATCGTCGCGGGGGGCGAGGCCGAGCTGCGCGAGCGGCCCGTGCTGTCCTCGTTCCAGACGAGCCTGTCGCCGCTCACCTACGACGGGCCCCCGCTAGAGGCGGCGGCGATCTATGCGGAGGCCGGCGTCCCGGCGGGGTTCGTCGCGATGCCGATCTCGTGCGCGACGGCCCCGGCCACGCCCGCCGCCGCGCTCGTGCAGTCCAACGCGGAGATCCTCGCGGGCATCGTCTGCCTCCAGCTCCTCGTCCCCGGCGCGAGGACCTTCTACGGCGCGTGCGGCACCGTGATGGACCTGCGCACCGGCGCGGCCGCGTGCGGTGGCCCCGAGGACCTGCTGTTCCAGATGGCCGGCGCCCAGCTCGCGCGGCGGTACGGCGTGCCGTCGAACATCGGCACGTTCGCGACCGGCGCGAAGTCGCCCGACTGGCAGGCCGGCCTCGAGAACGGCCTGTCGATCATGGCGAGCTGGCTCGGCGGCGCCGACATGCTCTGCGGCGCCGGTCTGCTGTACGGCGCGCGGGTCTACTCGATCGTCGAGCTGCTGCTCGATGCCGAGATCTTCGGCCTCGTCCGCGCGATGACCGGCGGCGTCGAGGTGAGCGACGAGGATCTCGCGCTCGAGGTCATCGACGAGGTCGGGCCCGGCGGGCACTACCTCGCGCAAGCGCATACGCTGCGGCACATGCGCGAGCGATGGCTGCCGCGGTTCTTCGGTCGCGACGCCTGGGAGGACTGGGAGGCCGCCGGCCGCCCCGGCCCTGCAGGCCGGGCGGCCGAGCGCGCTCGGCAGATCCTCGCCGAGCACGAGCCCATGCCGCTGCGGGTAGGTGTGGAGGACGAGATCCTCCGCGTGATCGAGACGCACGCACGCCACACGGAAGGAGCCCACTGATGGAGGAGAAGGTCGCAGCTCTGCGAGAGGCGCTCTACGCGCTCGACGAGGCGACGGCCGTCGCGACCACACGCGAGCTCATCGACGGCGGCGCGGATCCGCATCGCGTGCTGCAGGCGGGCCTCGCCGAGGCGATGCTCGAGATCGGGCGCCGCTGGAACGCCGGCGACGTGTTCCTGCCGGAGGTCGTCGCGGCTGCCGAGATCTTCAAGAAGTGCAACGACATCCTCGAGCCCGCGCTGATCGCGGCGGGAGGGCGGACCCTCGGCCATCGGGTCGTGATGGCAACGGTGAAGGGCGACCTGCACGACCTCGGCAAGAACATGGTCGGCGCGATGATGAAGACGGCCGGGTTCGAGGTCCACGACCTCGGCAAGGACGTGCCGACCGAGCGCATCGTCGAGGCCGTCCGCGAGATGGAGCCGACGATCGTCGGCCTGTCCTCGCTCCTCACCACGACCGTTCCCGAGCAGCGCGCGGTGATCCGGGCGCTCGAGGAGGCCGGCCTGCGCACCCGCGTGAAGGTGATGGTCGGCGGAGCCCCGGTGACCGAGGAGTGGGCGGCCGAGATCGGCGCGGACGGCTTCGCCCCGAATGCGCCGGAGGCCGTGAAGCTCGCCCTGCAGCTCGCGGGCAGCGAGCGGCTTGCGGGCGCGTGATGGAGACGATCCTCGAGTCGCCGGGCAAGCGCGTCGTCATCGGGCCCGGCCACCCCTTCGTGATCGTCGGCGAGCGCATCAACCCGACGGGCCGCAAGGGCCTGTCCGAGGAGCTGAAGGCCGGGAACCTCGACCGGGTGCGCGAGGACGCCCTCGCACAGGTCGCGGCCGGTGCCCCGGTCCTCGACGTGAACGCCGGCGTCCCCGGCGCCGACGAGGCCGCCCTCATCGTGCGGATGGTGGAGCTCGTGACGTCGGTGACCGACGTGCCGCTGTCGCTCGACTCCTCGACGGACGCCGCGCTCGAGGCCGCGCTCGAGGCCTACGACGGCAAGGCCCTCGTGAACTCGGTCACGGGCGAGCAGGACAAGCTCGAGCGCATCCTGCCGGTGGTGCAGCGGCACGGGGCCGCGGTGATCGGGCTCGCGAGCGACGAGCGCGGCCCGCTCCCCGACCCGAAGGAGCGGCTCGCGATCGCCCGCAGGATCATCGAGCGCGCCGCCGACCACGGCATCCCGGCCGAGGACGTGGTGATCGACCCGATGGCGATGGCCGTCGGCGCCGACCCCGACTCGGGCGCGCTGGTGCTCGAGACGATGCGCCTCGTGCGCGACGAGCTCGGTGCGAACCTCACCTGCGGCGCGTCGAACATCTCCTTCGGGATGCCCGGGCGCGCCGAGATCACCGGCACGTTCCTCGCGATGGGTCGGATGCACGGCCTCACGTGTGCGATCGCGAACCCGCTCTCGCGCGAGGTGCGCCTGGCGGCGCTCGGCGCCGACGTGCTGCTCGGCATCGACCGGTACGCCGGCGCGTGGCTGAAGGCCATGCGCGCCGAGCGCGCGGCCGCCGAGGGCGCGTAGGAGCCGGGGTGCGGAAGCTCGAGGTCGCCTTCCGCCCGTTCGACAAGCAGACCCGCGTCCCCGAGGGCACGACGCTCTTCAACGCCGCCCACTGGATCGGCCTGCCGATCGAATCCACGTGCGGTGGCCGCGGCACCTGTGGGAAGTGCAAGGTGCAGGTGCTGGCCGGCGACGTCGAGGTCGACCCGGCCGACCGCCGATGGTTCTCAGAGGCCGAGCTCGCCGAGGGCTGGCGCCTCGCCTGCGAGGCTGAGATCTACGGCGACGCCGAGTGCTTCGTGCCCGAACTCATGCAGGTGCCGAAGGCCGCCACGATGGGCATGTCGCGCTTCGTGCTCCTCGAGCCGAACGTCCACAAGGTCCACCTCGTGATGCCCGAGCCGACGCTCGAGGACCCGCGCGCGGACATCGAGCGCCTCCGAGCCGCGCTCGACGCCGAGGGCTACGGGGTGCAGGCCGACCTCCGCGCGCTCCGGCACCTGCCCATCGCGCTCCGCAAGGCGAGCTTCGACGTGACCGCCGTCCTGTGCGGCGAGCACCTCGTCGCGATCGAGCCCGGCGACACCACCGAGGTCGCCTACGGGGTCGCGGTCGACGTCGGCACGACGACCGTCGTCGCGACGCTCATGGACCTGCGCGACGGCGTGGCCGTCGCCGTGAGCTCCAACCTGAACGGCCAGGCGCCCTTCGGCGCGGACGTGATCTCGCGTATCGCGCGCACGTGGATGGACGAGCGCGCGGCCGCCGAGCTCCAGCGCACCGTGGTCGAGACGATCGACGGGCTCCTCGCCGACGTCTACGCGGCCGCCGGCGTCACGAGCGCCCACGTGTACGAGATGGTCGTCGCCGGCAACGCGACGATGCTGCACCTGCTCCTGGGCGTCGACGCGCACGCGATCAGCGTCGCGCCCTTCGTGCCGGCGTTCCGCGAGCCGCTCGACCTGCCGGCCGCGGCGTTTGGCCTCGACATCCATCCCGAGGGCCGGATCCAGGTCCTGCCCTCGATCGGCGCGTACGTCGGCGCCGACATCGTGGCCGGGATCCAGGCGACCGGACTCACGCGCGAGCCCGAGCTCCGCCTGTTCGTAGACGTCGGGACGAACGGCGAGATCGTGCTCGGCAACGCCGAGCGCGTGCTCGCGAGCGCCGCCCCGGCCGGCCCGACGTTCGAGGGCGGTCACGTGAAGCACGGCATGCGCGCGGCCGACGGCGCGATCGAGGGCGTCACGATCACCGGCGGCGACGTGCAGCTCCAGGTGATCGGCGGCTCGGCGCCGCGCGGGATCTGCGGCTCGGGGCTGATCGACGCGGTCGCGCAGCTCCGGCTCGCCGGGCTCGTCGACGCGAGCGGCCGCCTCGCGCGGGCCGAGGACGTCGCCGGGCACCCGCTCCATCACCGCCTCGTCGAGGAGGAGGGCGTCCGGGGCTTCCGGCTCGCCGAGGGCCTCACGCTCACGCAGCGCGACATCCGCGAGCTCCAATCCGCGAAGGGTGCGATCGCGACCGGCATCAGCTCCCTCATGGAGCTCCTCGGCGTGGGGACCGACGACCTGCACCAGATCCTGCTCGCCGGGTCGTTCGGCACCTACATCGACCCGCAGAGCGCCCGGATCATCGGGCTCGTGCCTCCCGTGCCGGTCGAGCGCATCGCGGCTGCCGGCAACGCCGCCGGCGAGGGCGCGAAGATGGCGCTCCTGTCGTTCCGCGAGCGCGAGATGGCCTTCGACCTGCTCCGGCGCGTCGAGTACGTGGAGCTCTCCGGACGGCCGGGGTTCAACGAGGCGTTCATCGGCTCGGTGGGCTTCCCCGACCTCGAGGCCGTCACGTGAGCGAGCGCCGGCCCCTCGCGATCGTGGCCTGCGGGGCTCTCGTCCGCGAGGTCCGCGAGATCGCCGCGCACCACGGATGGGACGCGGACCTCGTCGCGGTGCCGGCGCTCGACCACCTCGCGCCGAAGAAGATCGTCGTCGACGTCGAGCGCGAGCTCGAGGCCCTCGACGGGCGCTACGAGCGCATCATCGTCGCATACGGCGACTGCGGGACCTTCGGAGCCCTCGACCGGGTGCTCGAGCGTCACGCGGCCGTCCGCATCGCCGGTCCCCACTGCTACGAGATGTACGGGGGGGCCGAGCTCGCCGCCGAGGCCGGCGAGCGGCTCGGCACGTTCTTCCTCACCGACTGGCTCGTCCGCAACTGGGACAAGGCCGTCGTCGAAGGGCTCGGCATCGGGCGCTTCCCCTTCCTGAAGGACACGTACTTCGACCATTGCACCGACGTGCTCTACCTGCGGCAGGCGCCGGAGCCCTCGCTCAAGGTCCGCGCGCGTGAGATCGCCGGATCCCTCGGCGTGCCGCTGGAGATCCGCGACGTCGGGCTCGGCGACCTGGAACGGAGGTTGATCGACCTTGTGGACGAACCGGCTCCCGCGTCTTGACGTCTGGTCCGAGGAGCAGGCAGACGCGGTCCACGAGGCCGCGATGACCCTGCTCGAGGAGATCGGCGTCCGATTCCTCTACGAGCCTGCCCTGCAACGGTTCCGCGCGGCGGGTGTTCCGGTCGAGGGCGACCTCGTGCGCTTGGACCGAGGGTTCGTGACCGAGCAGCTCGTGCTCGCACCCGAGGTGTTCGAGGTCCACGGCCGCAGCCCCGAGCGGAGCGTCACGATCGGAGGACCGCACACGGCCCTCGCGCCGACGGGAGGAGCGCCGTTCGTGCTCGACCCCGACGGCGTGCGGCGCTCGCCGAGCGCCGCGGACCACGCGATGTTCGTGCGCTTCACGCACGTGGTGCCGCAGTTCCACCTGAACGAGAGCGGCATCGTCGAGCCCGACGACCTGCCGGTGCCGAGCCGGCACCTCGACATGGACCTCGACGTCCTGCGCTGGTCCGACAAGCCGTACTTCCCGGTCGGCGCGACGTACGAGAGCTCGGCGGATTCGGTCGAGCTCGCGGCGATCGCCTTCGGCGGTCGCGAGGCGATCGCGGCGCGCCCAGTGATGCTCGGCATCGTGAACCCCATCAGCCCGCTGCTGTTCGACGAGCGCATGGCGGGCTCCGCGATCGCGTACGCGGAGGGCGGCCAGCCCGTCGTGTTCATGCCCTTCGTGTTCGCCGGCGGCACGGCGCCCCTCGGGCTCGCCGGCGCCGTCGCGCAGATGGCCGCCGAGGTCCTCGCGGGGCTCTGTCTCGTGCAGCTGGTGCGACCCGGCAACCCGGTGGTGTTCGGGTCCTCGGTCTCCGAGCTCAACCTGCGCGACGGCCAGCCCGTGTACGCGACCGCCGGCCACGGGCTCGCGATGCTCGCGAGCGGACAGATGGCGCGCCGGTACCGCCTCCCGTTCCGCGGGGGCGGCGGCTTCACATCCAGCCCCACGCCCGACGTGCGCGCGATGCAGGAGTCGCTCATGGCGCTGTGGCCGGCCCTGCTCTCGGGACCGAACGTCATCCTCCACGCCGCCGGATGGGTGGAGGGCTCTCTCGCGTCCTCGATCGAGAAGATGGCGCAGGACGTCGCGGCGCTCGAGGTGTTCGAGCGGATCCTCGCAGCCGATCTGCCGGTGGATGAGGAGAGCCTCGCGCTCGACGCGTTCCGCGAGGTCGGCCCGGGAGGGACGTTCCTGGGCGCGAAGCACACGCTGCGGAACTTCCGGGGCGCCGCCGCGCGCCAGGGCGAGGGCCCGCTCGGCCCGAAGGAGTGGCTCGACCGCTACGAGGATCCGGGGCTCGATACCGCGGTCCAGGAAGCCCTCCTCGACTTCGTGGCGCGCCGCAAACAGGGGCTCGAGCAGGACTGAGGGCTCGCGGCCCCGTCAGACGCGGGCCGGGCGCCGCTCGGGGAGCCCGCCGAGGGCGACGCCGTCGGTGAGCAGCACCAGCGCGAGGAGCCCGAGCGACTGCAGGTACGTCGAGCCGAGCAGGAGCCCGGCGACCAGGAGCAAGACCAGACCCGCGCTCCGCCATCCGTACCGGGGCAGCCAGCCGATGGCCGCCGCGAGCATCGCCCACAGCGCGACCGCGTAGATCCCGACCGGCAGGTACAGGCGCAGGCCGACCGTCCAGAGCACCAGGATCCCGGTGATCGCGCCGTTGGCCCACCATGCCGCCATCAGCGCCGCCGCGAGCGGAGCCGCGATCACCGCCGGGCCGAACCGGAAGCCGTCCGTCCTCGCCCACGCCGCGAGCGCGAGCAGGCCCGTGACCACGACGAGCGCTTCGGCGAGGAGCTGCGCGCCGACGCCGCCTCCGGGCGACGCGCCGGCGAGCCGGCCGCTCTCGGCGGCAAGGCCCGAGTAGGTCGACAGCAGGAAGCAGCCCGCGACGCCCGCGACCATCGCCCGGTGGAGCGCGCTCCCCCGTCCACGTGGCGCGGAGCCGCGGCGCAGGAACGGTGCCGCCACCGCGAGGACCGCGAGCGCGAACGTGAGCCGCGCGGTCGGGCCGACGGTCTCGACCCCGGCGAGCCGCACGAGGACCGAGGCCGCGAGGAACCCTGCGACCGCGAACCCGGCGCGCCGCCCCTCGCCCCGGAGCCCCCGCGCCGCGAGGAGTCCGAGCGCGACGACCACGAGCACCGACGAGAGGTTGAGCCCGAACGAGCCGACCGCGGTGAGGACCGCGTACACGTCCCGGAAGGGCCCCGTCTTCGGGATGTAGACGCCGACCCGGTAGAAGGTCCGGATGAGGAGCAGCTCGGAAACGGCCGCGATGGGGAGCACGACGAGTACCGCCCGCAAGGGCGTCCACCCGCGGTCCGAGGCCGTCGCATCGGCGCGACTCCCCGCGGTCGGCGTCATCGCGCGCAGGCGCTCCTCGGCGATCATCGGCGGCCTCTCGGCAGGTCGATGACGAACATGGCGCCGATCACGAGCCAGACGGCGAGGATCGCGAGGAGCGGCCACTCGTTGAACCCGCCCCCAGGCTCGAGCAGGTCCGGTTCGATGTCGAGCGCGACGAAGTTGCCGACGGACTTGATGCCGTCGCGCTCCTGCGCGGCGCCGTCCCACACGGCGAACGCGACATCGGTCCAGGTGTCCTTGTACAGCTCGACGTTGCCCTCGCGCCCGACCTGGAGCGGCCGGGTGAAGACCACGCGCCATCTCCCATCGCGCCACTCGCCCCAGCCGTTCACCGCGGCGAAGGGATCGGCGGTGAGCGAGCCGAACCCCGCGGCCACGAGGTTGTCGACCGGCGTCGCGCGATCCGTCACGGACAGCGGGTTGCCGGTGGCACGACCCGGGTAGAAGACCGGGTCGTCACCGAATGGGTACTCGTCGACGGCCGAGTTCGGATACCCGTCCTTCAGGCTCCCCTGGAACCCTCGCGCGACGTCGGCCTGCCAGGCGGCCCGCCACTGCCACACGTTGACGGTCGCGGTGGGATCGCCCATGCAGAACGCCGGCACCTGTGTGCCCGCGACGGCCGGGAACTGCACGGCGACGGCGTCGGAGAAATCCTCGGTCCGCCCGACCGAGCGCTCCGCTGAAGGGTCCTGCCACTCGACGAGCACGTACAGGCTCGTCCCGTCGTTCACGGCGCGAGCCGACATCGTCGAGCCGCGACCGCCCATCGGCGGCGTCACCGACTGTGCCGAAAGCGGCACGTCCACACCCGGCACGTCGTCCCAGAACACCGACCACGGCTGGTGGACCGGGACGTCGCCGTCGACGCGCTTGGCGGTAAGGACGGTCTCCTGCGACGCGGCGAGCCGCGTGCCGGTCGCGGTGAGGATGCCCGCAGCGCTGAACGCCAGCACCAGCACGAACGCCGCCGAGCGCGCCCGCCCGAGCCTCACGACTCGACCTCGCATAGGGACGGCGGATCCTCCTCGGTCGCCGAGGGCGGCGGGGGGGCGTCCTCGGGGACCTCCAGTCCGAGGCGCGCGGCCTCGGCGTCGAGCAACGCGCGCAGGAGCCGGCCTGCGGCCGCGTACGTCCTCGTGCCGGCGAGCATCGCCGCGCGGGTCGCGAACCCCGACACCCACCGCAGGACGTGATCGCGCAGGAACGTCGTCTCGGCTTCGCGGCACGTTTCGGCGTGCGCCTCGTCCCCGCCGGAGGCCGCCCAGACGCCCTTGTAGGCGAGGAGGTGGAGGAACTCGAGCTCGGCGGAGACGTGATCGGGGCGCTCTCCGTCCTCGCGGACGCCGAAGGCGCGGTAGAACCCGGCGACGTCGGCGAGCGTCTCGCTCTGCCGCCAGATGTCGCGGGCGCCGTAGTCGGTCTCGTACATCGGGCAGTCAGCCGAGTGCACGTGCGAGAACACGCTCCGGTAGTCGGCCTCGAGCTCCTCGGGCGTGGCGTCCTCGAGCGCCTCCGCGAACGCCTCAAGCACGGCGCGGACCGGTGGCTCGAGCCCCTCGGCGGATGCGAGCGCGAGGGGCAGGTCCTCGTCCCGGAGCCGGGCCACCTCGGGCGGCATCGGGTACGCGAACGCCTGCGAGAGGAGCCGGTACGCGAGGCTCCGCGCGAGCGCCCCGTCCGCCGAGGTCACGGTCCGCATCGCCGTCGCCGCCATCGTTCGCACCTCAGATCGAGTTCGGGTACTTCTTCGGGCGCTCGTAAGAAGGCTCGACGACCGACAGGTTCGCGACCTCGTTCCCCTGGCTGTCGTAGCCGATCACGGTGTCGTCGTACATCGACCACTTCCTGCCGTTGATGACCGCGTCGCGCACCTTCGGTCCCTCGCGGACCTCGAAGCGGAAGATGATGCGCTGCGTCGCGCGGAAGAGCTGGAGCACGGCGAGCAGCTCGCGCGGCGGCGCGAGGTAGGTCTCGATCGCCTCGTCGACACCGGGGCCGAACATCTGGTGCAGGTAGTCGCGCGGCACCCACCGAGGCGGGATGAAATAGCCGTTCGGCTGCGTGCCGAACTGCGGGTACAAAGGCACCGCGACCTTCGCGACCTTCACGAGGTAGTAGAGCGGGTTCGCCGGATCCTCACGCCAGTCCCCCGTCCTCGGATCGATCTCGACGAGACCCTGCATCCGGATCTTGCCCGGGCAGACCGCCATGCACCGGGTCTCCATCGGGATGCCCTCGGTGAGCGGGTCGGTCCCCTCGACCCGCGGGTAGCACCCGATGCACTTCTCCGAGACGCGGGTCGTCGCCCGGTACATCGGCTTCTTGTACGGGCACTGCTCGACGCACTTGCGGTACCCACGGCACCGGGACTGGTCGATGAGCACGATGCCGTCCTCGGGCCGCTTGTAGATCGCGTTCCGGGGGCACGCGGCGGCGCAGGCCGGGTACGAGCAGTGGTTGCACAGGCGCTGGAGGTAGAAGAACCAGGGGGTGTGGCTCGGCAGGTCGGTCCCGGAGCCGTACTCGAAGGGCCGTCCCTTCGGGCCGGCCGCGGTGTCCTCGCCGATGTTCGGCGAGCGCCACTCCGCGTCGGTCGGCAGGTAGCCGAGCGCCCGGTCCTGTTCGCCGGTCGCCGCCGCGGCCTCGAAGATCGTCGAGCCCTGGAACTCGCCGTAGGGCCCGCCCTGCCCCGAGGCGTCCCAGACCTGCCCTCCGGGGTTCGCCTGCTCGAGCAGCGACAGGAGCTTCACGTCCCAGCCCTGCGGGTAGCCCCCGTACGGCTTGGTCTCGACGTTGTTCCACCACATCAGCTCCTGGCCCTCGGAGAAGGTCCAGGTGGACTTGCAGGCCATCGTGCACGTCTGGCAAGCGATACAGCGGTTGATGTTGAACACGAACGCGAACTGCCGCTCGGGGTACGCGGGGTCGAAGCGGTACTCCATGCTCCGGCCGAGCTGCCAGTTGAAGACCTCAGGCATCGGCGTCCTCCACCGGTCCGAGCGTCTGCTCGATCAGCTCCACGATCCGCGGTTCGCCGAGTGCCTCGTACGCGTCGTGCGCGCCGCCGTAGAACGGCTGCCGGAACATCCCGAGGATCCGCTTGGGCGGCCAGCCCATGAGCGCGTACTCCTCGACGAACGTGCGGGCCATGCCGTCGAACCCCTCGAGGTCGATCGGCCGGTCGAGCACGACGCCGACGATCTCGAGGGGGTCCTCGGCCGAGGCATCCGTCTGCGGGCTCATGCCTTCTTCACCCGCACGAAGCGGCCCTGGAGGTAAGCGAGCATCGCGTCGTCCTCGCCGGCCGGCGTGTGCCCCCAGGTGGCGGGCGCCCACACGCCGCGCCCCTCGAGCCCCCCGGCCTCGGCGAACGAGACCCGGACGAGGGTCTCCTTCGGCACGGTGTTCACCGCGTGGTTGTCCGGCTCGTAGCCGAACACGAAGTGCTGCGCGTCCTTCGACTTGTGGAACAGGTTGTCGGTCTGGTGCATCGGCATCGACCAGTCCCGCGTCAGCGACTGGTGGGAGCCGTAGCGGAAGTTCGACTGGTAGCCGGTGTCCTTCGACAGCGCCCTCCCGTCGCCGCGCGACTCGTGCGCGAGCACGGTCCGCTCGGTCGCGATGAACGGCGCGTGCTTGATCATCAGCACGTCGTAGGGGTAGGCAGGGTTGTACTTCACCCGCAGCTTCAGGCGAGACACTCGGTAGAACCAGTCGTCCGGCTTCCAGCCTCGGTAGGGACGGTCGGCCGGGTTGGCATCCACCCAGACGTAGTCCCCGTCGTTGATGCCGAGGTCCTTCGCCGCCGCAGGGTTGATGTGCATCTGGTGGTCGCCGACGCCCGGCGCCCTCGTGTCGGTCCGGTGCGGGTCCCCGAAGTTGCTCGCCCAGATGAAGTGCCAGTCCGTGGCGCTCCATTGCGAGTGGACGCTGTGGCGGGTCTTCGGCGTCATCATGAAGAACCGCAGACCCTTGGCCCACAGCGGGTTCGTGGTGTTCTTCACCTCGTCCCACGGCAGCTTCACGTTGCGCACCGTGCGCTCGTCCCAGCCCTCGTGGTCCCAGGGGATCCCGTAGTCCTCCGGACGCACGAGCGGGTTCGTCGAGACGATGACGTTCGGCAGGTACGGCGTGGCCTCGGGCCCCTCGCGGTGCACGATGAAGTTCTCGCCGTACTCGATCGCCTCGGGGATGTCGCAGTAGGCGTTGAGGCGCCCCGTGTCGGTGAAGAACGGCACGTTGTCGTGGACCTGCTCCCAGAACGGGATGCGCGGGTAGGTCCGGAACATCATGAGGGCGGCACCGGGCTCGCCGTACCCGCCCTCCATGAGCCGGTCGTAGTCGTAGTCGGCAGTCGTCGCCGAGCCGCCGAGCAACCGCCGCAGGTAGATGTCGCGGCGCCCCTCGAGCTCGAACTTCCAGTGGTTCGCGAACCGCTCGTCGCCGGTGGCGTCGGTGAGCGCGGCGGCCACGCCGGTCATGATCGCCATGTCGTCCCTCGTGTCCCCGACCGGTGGGATGCCGCCCTTCCACACCTGCAGGAACGGGTTCGAGCACGAGGCGGTCACCTCGACGTCTTCGAACTCGAGCCAGGAGTTCGCGGCGCAGATCACGTCCGCGTACTCACAGGACGACGTCATCTCGATGTCCTGCGTCACGATCATGTCGATCTGCGGGTTGACGTTGAACAGCATGTCGTAGGCGTGCTTCGCGTTGTTCAGGAGGTTCACGTTCGAGAACCACATGACCTTCGTCGGCGTGGGCATGTGGGTGGCGCCCGTGAAGACCTTGCGCCCGAACTTCGGCGTGTCGACGATGAGCGGCACGTCGCCGTGGTTCCAGTACGCCGGCTCCTCGCCCTTCGCGTGCTTGAAGTAGGTGACGTCCTTCGGCGAGGCGTCGGGGTCCAGGTTCTGTGCGAACGGGTCCTCGTAGAACCAGCCGTTGATCCCCGGCCCGCTCCAGTGCGTCTCCTGGAACAGCGCGGACTTGTAGTTGCCGGCCCAGGCCTGCACGCCGGCGCCCGGGATCCCGAAGTTCCCGGTGAGCATGAGCGGCAGGTGGAACGAGCGGTTCGCCTCGGTCGCGTGGAACCAGTGGTTGATCCCCTCGCCGAGATGGATCGCCACCGGCTTCAGCGTCGCGATGTCCTCGGCCAGACGCCGGATCAGCTCGGCCGGCGAGTGGGTGATGTCCACGACCGTGTCGAGGTCGTAGTCGCGCAGGTGGAGCTTGTAGAGCTCGAAGAGCGGGGCCGCCTCCACGGTCGTGCCGTCGAGCAGCTCGACTCGGAAGGTGCGCTCGAGCTCGGGGTCCAGCTCGAACCGCTCGCCGACGTCGTCACGGGTGATCGCGGCGGGCCGGCCGGTTCGGCGGTCGATGACCACGAAGTCGTGCAGGCGCGCGTAGTCCTCCTCGGTCAGGCCGTGCTCGGCGAAGCTCGGACCGTCCGGGCGCAGCCCCTTCTCGTAGCCGGGGAACACCTCGGCCGGGTCCAGCCGCGTGAGCGTGTCGGTCCGGACGAGGATCGGGAAGTCGGTGAAGCGCTTCACGAAGTCGGCGTCGTACCAGCCCTCGTCCATCATCAGCTTCGTGATGCCGAGGAACAGCGCGGTGTCGGTCGCCGGCCGCACCGGGATCCAGTAGTCGGACTTCGTCGCGGGCGGCGAGTATTCGGGCGTGATCGTCACGATCTTGCCGCCGCGCTCCATCACCTCGTGGAACCAGTGGGACTCAGGCATCTTGTTCTCGACGAGGTTCTTGCCGACCTGGATGTGCAGCATCGAGTTGCGCAGGTCGTTGAAGTCGACCTCGGAGTTCTGCAATCCGTGCACGGACGGCAGCCCGGGCGCCTGGTCGCCGTGCCACGTGTAGTTCGACCAGTTCCGCCCGCCGAGCGCCTGCTCCGGCGGCACGCCCCGGATCTCCGCGTCGAGCAGGGCGAGCATGTTGTTGAACCGGTACATCCCGTACTTGCCGAGCACGCCGAGGAGTCCCATGCCGCCGCGCATCTTGATCGTGCGGGTGCCGGCGCCACCCATCGCCTCGACCATCTCGGGCTCGTAGCCCTCGTCGAGGAGGTGCTTCGCGCCTTCGTCACCGCTGTAGTGCTGCGCGGTCGCGACGAGCGCCCCGGCCATCGCGCGGTAGACCTCGTCCCACGTGGCCCGCACGAAGGTGTCCGAGCCGCGCGAGGTGAACTTGTACCGGTCGCGCAGCTCGGGCGTGAGGTACGGGTAGCCGGCGTCGGCCCATGCCTTCCAGCCCACGCGGAGCATCGGATAGCGGAGCCGGTACGGACCGTACACGCGCCGGTGCAGCGTCATGCCCTTCGGGCATCCTCGTGGGTTCCAGTGCGCCGTCGCCTTGTTCCCGAGGGCGTCCTCGTACCGGTCGACGTCGTAGTTCTGCTCGATCCGGGTGACGATCCCGTTGCGCACGAACGCCCGCATCCGGCAGGCGTGCGTGTCGTTCGGCGAGCAGACGTAGGCGAAGGAGTCGTCGTAGCGGTACTGGTCGCGGTAGACGCTCTCCCAGTCGCGGTCGGGGTAGGTCTCGAGGGGGTTGCCGACGACAACCGGGGCGAACCGCCGGAGCGCGAGCCCGGTCTCCGACAGGACGACCACGCCGGCCGCCGTGCCTCCTGCCGCCTTCAGGAAGTCACGACGCGAGATGTTCATCGAGCGCCTCGCGGCGACGAGCCCTGGCTCGCCTCTCCTCGTACCGGTTCCGACCGGACCACCGAGCCCCTCACGGTTCGTGGATTATACTCCTACACGTTGAGCAGTCCACTCGAAGATGCGTCGCCGTCGGCACCCGTACTAGGGTTGGGGGCCACCGACGACGGGAGGGAACCGATGGACGCTTGGATCGACCGCCTCGCGGAAGGCTTCGGAGAGCCGCCTCTATCCCTCGAGGAGACCGAGACCCTGCTCGAGGTCGCACGCGACGTGGCGCACCGCGTCGAGCGCAAGGTGACCCCCCTGTCGACGTTCCTGCTCGGGCTCGCCGTGGGGCGGAACGAGGCGGCCGGGGCGGACCGAGCCGCGGCGCTCGGAGGACCGCTCGCCGCGCTGCGGGACCTGCTGCCGGACGTACCGGCCGAGGCGGGATGACGACGGGAACCGGCACCCGGGGTACCCTGGCCGTCATCCCCATGACCGATGCCATCGCGCAGGCCGCTGCCCGCCACGTCCAAGACCCCCTCCTGGATGCCTTCGGTCGCGTGGCGGACGACCTGCGGATCTCGGTGACCGACCGCTGCAACTTCCGCTGCACGTACTGCATGCCGGCCGAGGGCCTCACGTGGTTGCCGAGGAGCGAGCTGCTCACGTTCGAGGAGCTCACCCGCCTCGTGCGGGTCTTCGTGCGCCTCGGCGTGCGCTCGCTGAAGGTGACCGGGGGCGAGCCGACCGTGCGGGCCGATCTCCCCACGCTCGTGGCCATGATCCGCGAGGCGGCACCCGGTCTCGATATCTCGATGACGACGAACGGCGTGCTGCTCGACCGGCTCGCGGCGCCGCTCGCGCGGGCGGGCCTGGACCGGGTGACGGTGTCGCTGGACTCGCTGCTCCGCCACCGGTTCGAGGAGATGACCCGGCGCGACGCCCTCGAGCGCGTCTTCGCCGGCATCGCGGCGGCCGAGGAGGCCGGGCTCACGCCGGTGAAGATCAACTGCGTGGTGATCGGGGGGACGAACGAGGGCGAGGTCGTCGACTTCGCGCGCTGGTCCCGCGAGACCGGCCACGTCGTGCGGTTCATCGAGTACATGCCGCTCGATGCCGAGCACGCCTGGGAACGGGCGAAGGTGGTGCCCTCGGCGTCGATCCTGCAGGCGGTCGATGCCGAGTTCCCCCTCGAGCCCGCCGGCGCGGACCGAGAGCCCGCGACGAGCTACCGGTTCGCCGACGGCGCGCCCGGCGGCATCGGCGTCATCTCCAGCGTGACCGAGCCCTTCTGCGAGACCTGCAACCGCCTGCGCCTCACCGCCGAGGGCGAGGTGCGCTCCTGCCTGTTCGCGCTCGAGGAGACCGACCTCCGCGGCCCGCTCCGCGCCGGGGCCGACGACGACGTGCTCGAGGTCCTGATCCGCGACAACGTCCGGCTCAAGTGGTCCGGACACCGCATCAACCACCCCGACTTCGTCCGGCCCGAGCGCAGCATGTCCGCGATCGGCGGCTGAGCGCCCGCCGAGTCACCCCGCCGAGCGCTGCACGCCGGCCAGCTTCGCGAGCCCGGCGATCCTCTTCAGGACGAAGCGTCTCCCGTCGCGCTCGACCAGCCCGCGGCGCTGGAGATCGGACAGGATCCGCGTGACGTTCTCGCGGCTCCCTCCGCACAAGCTCGCGAGGTCGGCGTGCGTGACGATCGACGGCAGGACGGCGCCGTCCTCGGGCAGCCGGTCCAGGCTCGGCGTGACGAGCTGGAGCAGCCGCTTGGCCACCCGGCCCTTCAGGTCCAGGTACAGCAGGTCCTCGACGAACGCCTCGTGCGACTGCACCTGGCGCGCGAGCGCCCGTAGGAGCGAGCGGGCGACCTCGGGCTCGCCGGCCAGGAACGACAGGAACAGGCCGCCGCCGACGACCCACACCGCAGTGTCCTCGAGCGCGAGGGCGGTCGCCGTGCGCCCCATCTCGCCCAGGACCCCGAGCTCGCCGAAGAACTGCGACTCCTCGAGGGTCGTGTGGAGCTGCCGGTCGCCGGCGACCGAGTCCGAGCTGATCTGAACGCGCCCGGCGCACAGGAAGAACACCTCCGGCGACGGGTCACCCTGATGGAACAGGTACGTGTTGCGCCGGTACCGCCGGACGGCTCCCTGCTCGGCGAGCCGGCCGATCGTCTGCGTGGCGGCCCCGTCGAACAGGGGCGTGCGCGCCATCCGCGCGACGATGTCCGCGTGATCCGGAGTCGGGATCATCGTCGCAACCTTAGTCAAGCCGCCCGAGGCTGGATAGCCCCGGAACGCGCCACAGCGGGCCCGGGTCGGGCCCGCTGTGCGAGATCGACGGACGCGCCGCCGGCGCTACTGAACCTTGGCCTTCTTCATCGACACCTTGCGCGCGACCTTCTTCGTCACACGTGTCGCGGCCTTGCTCGTGCCCTTGGTCTCCTTGGACGCGGCGGCCTTCGGCGAGATCTTCTTCTCCGCCACCTCGGTTCACCTCCTCCGGTTCTCCGAGCCCCCCACTGGGGCGGTCCGACACGAGCATCATGACGCTCGACGGGTCGGGTGGCTGTGCCGCTCGTCACCGACCCCCGTGTGACGTGCGTCACGAGGAGGGATGTGACGTCCGTCACGTTCCCGCGTCGAGCTCCGGCAGGTCGAGGGGGTCCGGACGCGGATGGCAGGCGCCGCAGAACAGGGCGTCCTCGACGACGAGGGCCCGGGTGACGTCCCCGCTGCGGAACAGCTCGAGCACGTACGGCAGCGTCTCGGCGTGGTCCTCGCAGACGCCGCGGCCGCAGAAACGGCAGACGCCGACCGCGCTCCTGCGGCAGTGCCAGCAATCCATCGATCCTCCTCGCTGGGTGGTGCGCTAATGCTGCCAGGTCCGGTCGACGCGCGCCGCGGGGTTCAGGGTCCCTCGACGGAACGCGCCGGCGATGACCCGTTCGAACCCCTCACGGTCGAGACGGAACACGCGGACGGGGGTCCGCGCGACGATCGTCGCGGTGCGAGGGACGTCCTCGAGCAGCGCGATCTCGCCCACGTGCGCGCCCGGGCCGAGCGTCTGCAGGAGGCGCCCGTCCGTGAGCACATCGACCCGGCCCGAGCGGATCGCGTAGAACGCGTCACCCTCGGCCCCCTGCTCGATGAGGACCTGCCCGGGCGCCACGTTCACCCACGCACCATGCTCGAGCACCTCCGCCAGGTCGTCGCTGCCGAGGGTCGCGAACGCGGGCAGGCGTCGGAGCTCGGCCACCGCTTGGAGCGTCGGGGCGAAGTCGGGCACGGCCGCCATCTCCGCGAGCAGGCGGTCGAAGGTCCCCTTCCCCACCTCGAACAGCTCCCCGTCCTCGAGGGCCCGGACCGTCGCCGCCCGGTGGGTCCGGTCGATCAGCCCGAGCTCGCCGAAGGACTCGCCCCGGCCGAGCACGCGCAGGACGCGCTCCTTGCCGGTCTCGTGGTCCTCCTCGATCACGTGGAACGTCCCGCTGCGGACCACGTAGAAGGCGTCGGGCGGATCGCCCTGTCGGAAGACCGGTCTGCCTGCCGCGAACCCGACGAGCCTCACGCGCCCCGCGAGATCGGAGAGCACGTCCTCGGGCAGGTCCTCGAACAAGGGGAGCGCGTCGATGAGCTGTGCAGCCTCGACCCGCCACTTCGTCTGGAGGCGGAAACGGACGGACCGCGCGAGCGCGAGCGCGCGCCGGACGAGCGCCCGGACGAGGGAGATGAGGCCGCGGAGCACCGGGCCGGCCACGAACAGCCCGACCGCGACGAGCAGCAGGCGGGTGACGAGCCCGCCGTTCCAGAGCTGCCGGACGAGCCCGCCGAAGACCTCCTGCCAGAAGTACACGGAGGTGAAGACGGCGAAGATCGTGAACACGACGCCGAGCGTGCCGTACAGCGCGAGCCCGGCCTCCTGCTTCGTGAAGCGCTCGCGGCCGCCGAGCTTGCGCCACAGGTCGTACCGGATGAACTGCAAGCTCCGGGGCCGAAGGTCCGGAACCTGGATGAGGTCCGCCAGGATCCAGTAACCGTCGAGCTCGAGCAGGGGGACGAGGTTCAGGAAGATCACGAAGTAGTTCAGCAGCGCGAACTTGTACAGGATGGGCGCGACCCCTGCGTCCGGGAACGCCCACGCCACGACCGAGGCCGCCCCGGCGATGACGAGCTCGGCGTACGGTCCGGCGGCCGACTGGACGATGCGCTGCCCGCGCTCGAGCATGAGCCCGTCCGAGGACTCGATGAAGAAGGCGGGCGACCCGAAGTAGATCATGAACCCGGCGCTCTTCACCCGGCGCCCGTAGTGCACGAGCGCCGAGGCGTGCGCGAGCTCGTGGACGAACGTCAGCAGGTAGTTCATCGCGAGCAACACGAGCGAGGCCACCGCCGCGTCGCTTCCGGACAGGTCGAACCGACCGGTGTCCGGCACGGCCAGGAACGCGAGGGATCCGACGATCGCCGCGAGACCCATCGCGATCGCCACCCACGGCATGAAGAACCAGCGGACCCCGTGCCGGTACAGGAACGCGACCATCCGGTGGGCTCCGCGCCAGTCCACCGACAGCGATCTCGCGAACTGCCGCGCCTTGCGCCGGGCCGTCGAGACCGGATCCAGGCCCCGGCGGACGGCGTCCTCGACATCGACGTACGGCGCGGCGAGGAATCCGCCCGCGCGGAGCTGCTCCACGAGGTCGGCGAGGCCCGACAGCTCCATGTCGCCGGAACCCCGGAAGCGCTCGACGAGGATCTGCTTCACGGTGTGCTCACCGTCCATGAGCGGCAGGAGCTCGACCTCGTACGGTTCGAGCCGGTAGTGGAGCAACTCGCGCGGGTTCGCGATCATCGCGTAGTCGTTGCCCCAGCGCAGGCGGAACTCCTTGACCTCGATGTCGGGGGCGAGCTGCGGGCGGGACTCCGCCGGATCCACGTCGCGCGCGAGCCAGTCCCAGAGCCCGCGGTCCGCGGCGTCCCGTGCCGGAGCCGACGAGATCCGCCTCGCCACGGCTCCGTAGACCCCTCGGTCGCCCGGCGGGGCGCTCACCCGCCGCCGTCCGGCGTTGAGCGCTCCGCGGCGAGCCGCCGCGCCACGGCTCCGTAGACCGAAAGCCGAGGAGGCGGGCGTCGTCTCGACGCGAGGAGGTTCCCCGCGAACCCGCCGAGCAGCAGCGCCGCTGCGGCGAGGGCCGCGGCGGCGCTCCACCCGATGCCGCCGGACCCCGGAGCCGTGAGCCGCCGGGTCACCGCCGCCGACACCCCGGCGTCATCGGTCACCGAGAGCGAGAACCGAGCGTCCGCCGGCAGGGCGCGGAGCACCTCGGCGGTCATGACGACCGACAGGTTGGGCCCCCCGGTCGTGAGCGCCACCGCAGCCCCGCTCACACGCAGGAAGGCGCCCTCACCGACCGCCGCCGTGCCGAGCAGGATGTACCGGTCACCGACGACGAGCCGGCTGTTGTCCACGTCCAGGGCGAGACGATCGAGCTCGCGCCCGTCGCCCAACACCATGATCTGGATCACGTGGAGCTCTCGCCAGCCGTTCGCGACCGAGGCGTTCACCCGGATCTCCAACCGGCCACCCCGTCGCAGGGAGCCCGAGACCGCGCCGTCGATCTGCGGCCCGGGGCTCGGTGAGCCGGACGTGGAGGGCGTGCTCGAGGGCGTCGAGGACTGCGCGGCGGCCGAGCTTGCCACCATCGGCAGGCCGGCGAGCACCGCGATCGCCATCACGGATCGTCGGAGGGTCCCCACCACGCGCCATCATCGTGGGCCGCCCGCGCTCGCGCAACGTGACGGACGTCACGCCGGATCGGTGGTACCCGTCACCGACCGGCCCGCCCCGTCGGTCCACCATGGATGCAGGACGAGAGGAGGGACCGAGATGATGAACCCGACGATGGTGACCCGAGACGTCGGCCAGGCGATGGATCGCGAGCGCATCCGCAAGGCGCAGGCGTTCCGCACGGCGCGCGCGGTCGGCGGTGAGCGCGAGGGGGCAAGGCGCGGATGGGCCGCACTGGCCTCGGTCGCGCGAACGGCCTCGGCACGAGTGTTCACGCGACGCTCACACGAGCGTCGGGAGGCCGTCACGACGGTCCCCTAGCCTCACCCTCGAAGGCATGCGCCCCTTCGAGCGGGGAGCCGGAGCATCACCCGGCTCCCCGCGCCCCCTTCTCCGGGCTCGGGCTCAGGACAGCGACTCGATCGTCGCGCGCAGGGTGGCCTCCTCGACCTCGCCGGTGAGGTGCGTCGCGACCGTCCCGTCGGAGCTCACGAAGAAGATCGTGGGGAACACCTCGAGACCGAACGCCGACGAGAGCGTCCCCTGCTCATCGTCCACCGCCGCCGGGAAGTCGAGGTTGTGCTCGGCCATGAACTCGACCGGGTCGGGGCCGGTCTCGGGGTCGATCGCGGTCACGATGGTCACCCAGCCCACCCCTGGGTAGTCCTTCATCACGCGATCCAGGACCGGGAGCTCGACCTGGCAGTGCGAACACCACGGCGCCCAGAGCGAGAGGACGGCGGGTGCGCCCGCGTAGTCGCTCCACGCGACCGTCCCGCCGGACAGGTCCGGCGCGGTGAACTCGGGCACGGCCGTGCCGTCCGCGAGCGGGGTGTCCTGTGGTGTGCCCTGCACCGTCACGTCGCCCTGGGTCGAGGGCTGCGTCCCGCCGCCGTCGTTCCCGCCCATGAGCGCGACGACGAACATGACCACGATCGCGATGAGCGCCACGCCGCCGAGCCCGTAGGCCAGGTTCCGCTGCCGCCGAGCCCTGCGCTCGGCCTCGCGGCGCGCCTCGGCCTTCACGCGCTGTCGGTCCCGCTTCGTCGCCTGCCCGTCGCTAGCGCTCGCCATGTCCGTTCCTCCGGTCTCGAGATCAGTGTCCCCACGTATCGTCGGGGCCCCGGGGAGCCCTCGGGGAAGGTCCTTCGGCCCCCTCCGGACGGGGCCGCCGGCTACGAGGGCAGATGGTGGATCTCGAGCGGAGGCAGGTCGCCGGCCGGCTCGAAGCCGAGCACCTTGCCGTAGAAGGTCAGCTCGGCCTCGAGCGCGCGCGCGATGGTCTCGGCCCTGCGGAACCCGTGCTGCTCCCCCTCGAACGCGAGGTAGGAGTGCGGGATCCCCTTCGCGTCGAGCGCCGCCACCATGATCTCGGCTTGCGAGGGCGGCACGACCTCGTCCTCGAGCCCCTGCAGCAGGAGCACGGGGCACGAGAGCCGGTCGGCGAAGCGGGCGGGCGAGCGCGCCTGCCACCGCTCGGCGGTCTGCGGGTAGGGCCCGACGAGCGTCTCGAGGTACGTCGACTCGAACTTGTGCGTCACGCGCGCGAAGGACTCCAGGTCGGCGACCCCGTAGGAGCTGGTGCCGGCGGCGAAGGCGTCGTGGAACGTGAGCGCGCAGAGCGTCGTGTAGCCGCCCGCGCTGCCGCCGGTGACGACGAGGCGCTCGGGATCGGCCTTCCCCTGCTCGGCGAGGAACGAAGCGGCGTTGATGCAGTCCACGACGTCGACGACACCCCACTGTCCGTAGAGACGCTCTCGATACGGTCGCCCGTAGCCGGTGCTCCCGCCGTAGTTCACGTCGACCACCGCGAACCCGCGGCTCGTGAAGTACTGGATCTCGAGATCGAGCTCGGGCACCGTCTCGCCCGTCGGACCGCCGTGGCTCTTCACGATGAGCGGCGGGCGCTCCCCCGCCGGCCCGACGGCGTCGCGGTTCGTGGGCGGGTAGTGGTACGCGTAGGCCGTGCCGCCCTCGGTGGGGAAGGCGATCGGCTCGGGGACCGAGAGGTAGCCCGGGTCGACGTCCACCTCCTCGGACACGCGCAGGACGTCGACCGCGCGCGTCGCGAAGTCCAGGGTGACGATCTGAGGCGGCTCGGTCGGCGAGGACGCGAGGAACGCCAGCCGCGAGCCGTCGGCCGTGACGAACGGCGGGTCGTAGCAGGCGTAGGGCAGGTCCAGGTCGAGGAGCTCGGAGGTCGCCGGGTCGAGCATCGCGAGGTGATGGAGGCCGTCGCGCCGGTAGATGCACGCGATGCGCCCGTCGGACAGGAACGCGTACGAGGCGTACCCGAACTCCCACATCGGCCCGCCGAACTCCGCCGCCGCCGGCGCGAGGCTCGTCTGCGTCCCGTCCGGCTCCTCCCGGTACAGGTTCCACCAGTCCGTGCGGTCCGAGACGAAGTGCAGCCGGCCGTCCGGGCTCCACGCGGGTTGGAAGATCGACTCGCTCGGGCCGCCCGCGACGAGGCGCGGCCCGCCGAGCCGACCGTCGGCGTCGACCGCGGCCACCATCAGCTCGGTTCCCTCCCACGGCATCCCGGGCAGGTCCCACTCGAGCCAGGCGAGGCGCGAGCCGTCGGGCGAGAACCTCGGCGTGGAGGTGAAGTCCCGTCCGCTCGCGACGACCCACGGCGCCGACGAGCCGTCGACGGGCAGGACCACGAGCTCGTTCACCGGGACCGCGTCGCCCTCGTGGCGCTCGCGCACGCAGGCGATGAGCCGGCCGTCGGGCGAGACCCGCATGTCGGCGTGCCGGTGGCCTCCGGGCTTCGCCGGCTCGGGCGTGAGCGCGACCGGCTCGCCGCCCGGGGCCTGCCGGTACAACCGCTGGTCGGAGAAGTTCGAGAAGAACACCGTGCCCTCGCGCACGGTGTAGGCGCCGCCGCCGTATTCGTGCACCTTGTCCCGGGCGTTGAAGCCGGGCGGGGTCGCGTCGACCGGCGATCCCCAGGGATCCGCGCGCACGACCACCGAGCGCCCCCCCTCGGCCGGTCGGGATTCGATCCAGTAGACGGTGTCGCCCTCGACCCAAGGGTCGGTGAGCCGCATGCCGCCCTCGGCGATCCGCGCGGCCGAGATCGGCGATGGCCACGTGCCGTACGGAAGGACCGCCTGCTCGCTCACCCCCGCCACCGGCCGACGAGCACGCGCGTCACCTTGAACCCGTGGTCCATCGTCGAGCGCACCTCGGTGAAGCCGCGCTCGCGCATGACCCTGGCCACGGCTCGCGAGCGGTCCGGGCTCACCTCGATGAGGAGCCAGCCGCCGGGCCGCAGCCACGTCCCGGACTCGGACGCGGCGCGGCCGATGAGGCCGAGGCCGTCCACGCTGTGGTCGGTGAGCGTGTGAACGGGCTCGAACCGGCGGATCTCCTCGGGGAGCTCGCGCATCTCGAGCTTCGCGACGTAGGGCGGATGCAGCGTGACCACGTCGACCGAGCCGCGGAGACCGGCCGGAAGCGCGCCGAACAGGTCCCCGACGAGGAACGTCGCGTTGCGAAGCTCGAGGCGGGAGGCGTTCAGCCTCGCGACGCGGATCGCGTCCCCCGAGATGTCCGTGCCGAACACGCGCGAGCCCGGCACCTCGTCGGCGATCGCGAGCGCGACCGTCCCACCCCCGCACGCGAGGTCGACGGCTACCGGCCGGAGCCGGCCGCGGAGGCGGCGCACCGCCTGCTCGGCGAGGAACTCGGTCGAGTCCCGAGGGACGAACACACCCGGTCGCGCGAGGATCTCGAGCCCCCGGAAGACCGCGAACCCCTTGATGAGCTGCACGGGCTCGCCCGTCGCGCGACGCTCGACCATGTGCTCGAAACGACGCCGGACGCCCGCGGGAACGATGTCGTCCGGCTCGACCTCGTCCACGTCAAGGGCGTAGCAGAGCAGGTCGTCGGCCTCGATCTCCTCCCGGTCCTTCTGCCAATGATCGATCGCAGACGATGCCTTGAGCGTCGCGACGGCGCGGGCGAGGACCTGGGAGGCGTTCACGGCGGACGCATCCTACCCGCCGGGCCGGAACGTAGAATCGCCGGTATGGCCAAGCCCGCAGCCGCGCCGAAGCCGCGGAGGACGAAGCAGCGCGAGGACGTCAGGCTGACGGGCGACCGGATCGTCGTCGAGCACCCGGACAGCGGCGAGCGCAAGTCGCGGGGTGGCCTGCTGATCCCGGCGACCGCGATCCCCGCGCCGAAGCGGTGCATGTGGGGCGACGTCGTGCTCGTCGGACCCGACGTGCGCGCGGTGAAGACCGGCGACCGCATCCTGTTCCTGCCGCAGGCAGGCCTGGAGGTCGAGCTGAACGGCGAGGACTACCTGCTCCTGCGCGAGCGCGACGTCCAAGCGGTCATGACCTCGCCCGATGGCAAGGACCGCCAGCCCGGCCAGTACCTGTAGCGAGGGCGCCGGACGGCGCTCAGCCCTGCACGAACGACACCAGCACGCGCCTCGCGTCGTTCTCGCGGTTCGGGTCGACGAGGACCACCGACTGCCACGTGCCGAGCTCGATCCGGCCGCCACGCACCGGCAGCACGAGCGAGGGCGAGACCAGCACCGGCAGCAGGTGGTCGCCGCCGTGACCGACGGAGCCGTGCCGGTGCGCGTAGCGGTCGTCCCTCGGGAGCAGCCGCTCGAGCAGCTCCTGCAGGTCGCCCTCCGAGCCGGCGCCGGTCTCCATGAGTGCGACCCCGGCCGTCGCATGCGGCACGAACACGTGCAGGAGGCCCTCGCCGCCACACTGCGCGGCGAAGGCCTCCACGCGCTCCGTGAGGTCGACGACCCGGCGCCCGCGCGTGTCGACCTCGAGCTCGAGCGTTCTCACGACGCGGCGTCCACGGTGCCGGCTAGGCGCTTCCTCCCGCGTCCTCCGGCGGTGCGGGCATCGAGGGCGGCTCGGGCGTCGAGGGCTCGGGCATCGAGGGCATCGTCGGCTCGGCGGGTGGCATCGCGGAGGCGAAGCCCGTCGACGCGGCGGCCGGCATCGCGGGCGCGGCAGCCGCGCCACGCATCGCGAGCGCGCCACCGACGATCCCGAGAGCCCCTCCGAGGATGACCATGTACAGACCGAAGCTGATCGAGATGCTGAGCTCGCCGGCGTCGATCGCCTGGTCGAGCAGCGCGCGGACCTCGGCCGTGGAGCCGCCGAACTGTCCCGCGAGCTCCTCCGCGGCGTCGTCGAGGACCCGGTCCTTCGCCGTGAGCGCGTCGTACAGACCGACGGCGCCGCCGATCAGCGCTGCGACCAGCGCGATGATGGCCAGCACCCGCTTGCCGGCACCCCGGAAGATCATCAGGCCGGCGATGAGCACGACGATGCCCGTGGCGAGCGTGATGTACCCGTCGGTGCCGTCGACACCCTTCGCGGTGACGCTCGTGCCGCCGCCCCCCACCTCGGCCCATGCGAGGAACGAGCCGATGGCCAGCAACACGCCGCCGACGATCGCGAGGATCGCCGCGATGGGCGCGGACCGACCCGCCGTGGACTCCTGCATCCTTCCCCCTCTCTGCGGTCCCGGGGATCCGACACCCGGGACGATCCCGGGGAGTCTGACACCCGGGCGGCACGAGGTCGAGCGTATCCTGGCTCGAGCCCGATCCGCGGCAGGCGATCGCGAACGAGGAGGCATGTCATGGAGATCGATCCGGTCTGCGGCATGGAGGTCGATCCGGCCACCGCCGAGTGGAAGTGGGACCACGAGGGCACGACGTACTACTTCTGCGCGAAGGGGTGCATGGATGACTTCATGGAGGACCCGACGTCCTACCTGGGCTGAGCGCGGCCGAGGCTCAGAGCTCGCGGCGCTCGAGCAGCCGGGTCGCGGCGAACAGGCAGGCCGCGGTCATCGCGATGGCGACACCGGCCGAGCGCAGGAAGTCGGCGGGCGAGGCCCCGTCGGCGAGCTCGGTCAGCGCGCCGACCAGCGTGCTCGGCATCCACGACCACACCGCCGCGATCACCTCCGCGCCGATGGGCAGCACGAGCAGCACCTCCGGCCCCGGGCCTCCCGGCAGCGGCTCCGGTTGACCTTCGGGCGTAATGCTGTAATCATGATGCTCATGCATACATCCAGCGCCACCTCACCCGAAGGGCTCCAAGGCTGGTTCGCCAGCCGTCTGCCGGCCGAGTGGTTCACCGCTCCGCCCGAGGTCACCACCGACCGCGACGAGATCCTCGTGATCGGAACCCTCCCGGAGCCCGAGCTGCCCAAGGACGCGAGCCCCGAGACCACCTCGGCGGCGCGGGCGGCGCGCATCGAGGGCTTCCGAGAGGACACCCGGGCTCACCGGATCCGCATCGCACAGGAGGCCGAGCACCGGTTCGGGCGCAAGGTCTCGTGGGGTGCCCGCTGTGGCGAGCTCGAGCGCGCCTTCACGACGCTGTCGGTGCCGGCGATGACCCGCCTGCGGATGGCCGAGCGCCGGGTCCTCGACACGCTGGTGGACGCGGGCGTGGCGCGGTCGCGTAGCCACGCGCTCGCCTGGTGCGTGCACCTGGTCGCCGAGCGTCAGGAGGACTGGCTGAAGGGCCTGCGCGACGCGCTCACGCACGTCGAGAAGGTGCGCTCCAAGGGTCCGACCGGCTAGCGCCCCCCGACCCCGAGACCCATCCGGTAGAGCCGGCGCCCGCGCGAGTGGTCGTACAGGACGACCTCTTCCACGCCGTTCTCCAGGAGGTCGGGCCAGCTCGAGCCGATCCATTCCTCGGCCGCCTCGGCGTCCGGGAAGCGGGGCGAGTGCCCGACCTCCTCACCGGCGCCGTCGAAGAGCGTCCAGGCGTACATCACGCCCTGCGGATCGCCACGATCACGTTCACCGCCTTGGTCACCATCACGCGCTCCCCAGGGAGCAGGTCCACTGGGATACTCTCGCGCCCGAGGCGGGCGGACTCAACGACCCCGTCCGAGAAGACGAGCGTCACGTCCGCGTAGCCGACACCGTGGACGTCGACCGCCCTGCACTCGAGCACCTCGGCCTCGATCTCGCCCATCACGGCGCGGAAGGGTACCGCACACGCCGTAGGCCGGCTTTGCGGATGACCCCGGCGCGCGGGCATCGGTAGCCTGGCCGGCCCCCGGGCGACCGACTCAAGGACCGGCGCCCGGGGGCCGAGGCTCCAGTTGATGAACCCGTCGCGGCCCCAGCGGCGTCTCTTCGCCGTCCTCGCGTGCATCGCGGGCCTGCTCGCCCCGCAGGTGCTCGTGCTCGCCGCCGGTCGCTCACCCCTGCTCGAGGGCGACGCGGGCTCCGGACCCCCGGCCTGGTCGGCCCCCCGGACGCTCGAGCGCGTGAACGGCATCAGATGGTCGGACGTGCCGAAGAGCCACTGGGCGAGGAACGCGATCGACGAGGTCGCCGCCGCGAACGACTGGATGCGGGACTTCGCGCAGGACGCCGACGAGACGTACCCCTTCAAGCCGGATGCGCTCGAGTCCCGCGGGCTCTTCGCTCGCTCCGTGGTCCTCGCGCTCGCGCCCGATGCCGCCCCCGATCCCGAGCTGTCCTTCCCGGACCTCCTCGAGGACGACCGCTTCTTCCCCTTCGCGAACATCGCGGTCGCGTCCGGCTGGCTCGAGACCGACCCCGATGGCAACTTCCTGCCCGAGGAGGCCGTGACGACCCGCGACGTGCACCGGGCGCTCGTGCTCGGGCTCGGCCTGGGCGACCTCGCCGCGGGTGCTGACGCGCTCCACCTGCGCGACAGCACGCAGCTCCAGGTGCCGAGGGACTTCGGGACCACGCTGATCGGGATGAAGCTCGGGCTTCGGTTCAACCACGGCGACGAGTCGCTCGACGTCGGGCCCGATTCGCAGCTCTCGCGCGCCGAGGTCGCGTGGTCCCTGTACCGGGCCACCACCGCGCCCGACTGGATGGGCAACTGGCTCGCGCCGTACGCGGACCTCGAGCTGCCGAACGTGTCGGCGAAGATGCTCCGCGTCATCGAGTTCGGCGTGCGGTACGTCGGCTACCCGTACGTCTGGGGCGGCGAGTGGGCCGACCCCACGCCCTCCGGCTACTGCTGCGGCTACCAGTCGGTGGGCGGGTTCGACTGCTCGGGGATCACATGGTGGGTGATGAAGCAGGCGAGCGCCGGCTGGGACAACACCCCGCCGCGCGAGTACCGGGGCTGGGACCTGCCGCAGCGAAGCTCGGCTCAGATGGCGGCGGTCGGCGGCCGGGTTCGGTGGGACGAGCTCAAGCCAGGCGACCTGGTGTTCTACGACGGCGACGACGACGGCACCGTCGACCACGTGAACACCTACATCGGCAACGGGTGGGCGCTCGACTCCGGCAGCAGCAACGCCGGCGTGACGATCACGCACGTGGCCGGCAACTGGTACGAGGACCACTTCGTGAAGGGCCGCCGGATCCTCGGCTGAGGGTCCGAGACCTCAGTCGCTCGCCAGCTCGCGCTCGAGCGCCGCACGCTCCTCGTCCGTGAGCGGCCGCGAGGTTCCGGCGTCGGGATCGCGCGGCACGATGACCGCCTCGGCCTCGGCCGCGAGCGTGCCGTCGAGCGTGCGGATCTCCTCGCGCGTGCGGAAGCTCGAGCGCCCGATCGACTCGAGCCCGCAGCGCACGACGATCTCACCGTCTGCCTGCTTCAGCTCGCTGCGGAAGTCGATCGCCACGCGCGCGAGCACGAAGTGCCACACGTCCTCGGCGACGGGCCCGAGCACCTCCTCGACCCAGGCGTCCCGAGCCTCCTCGAGGAAGTTCAGGTACACGGCGTTGTTCACGTGGCCGTACGCGTCCATGTCGCGCCAGCGGAGCGGCAGGCGGACCTCGTGCACGCCTCAGGCCTCGATGCGGTCGACCTGCACGCCGTGACCGGCGAGCCAGGCGACGGCCTCGCCGATGCGCTCGTCCGGGCCCTCGACCTCGAGGATCACCCAGCCGTACCCCTCCTCCTCGATGTTCGCCCGGCGGATGTTCGTCTCGAGGCCGAAGTCCTTGCCGACGTGATGCAGTATCGGCTCGGAGATCAGGTGCTCGGGGAACGTGAGGTGGAACCGCGCGTTCGTCACGCCTGGATTCTCGCACGGCCCCCCGGTGCGCCGCCCGAGACCCCGGGCGCGAACGAGCCCCGGGATCCGCGTCCCGGGGCTCGTCTCGCCGGAGAGAGGGCTGCTCCTTACCTCCCGTTCGCCGACGGGGGGCGGGAGGTTCGCCTGCCTGCGTTGCGATGCTGTGACGAGATCAGAAGTCCATGTCCCCGCCGCCCGGCATGGCCGGCGCCTTCTCCTTCTCGGGCTTCTCCGTCACGACCGCCTCGGTCGTGAGGAAGAGGGCCGCGATCGAAGCGGCGTTCTGCAGCGCGGAGCGCGTGACCTTCGTCGGGTCGATGATGCCGACCTTGAACATGTCTTCGTACTCGCCGGTCGCGGCGTTCAGGCCGTGACCGGGGTCGAGGCTGCGTACCTTCTCGACGACGACGCCACCCTCGAGGCCGGCGTTCGCGGCGATCTGCTTCAGCGGCTCCTCGAGCGCCCGACGCACGATCGCGACGCCGGTCGCCTCGTCGCCCTCGAGGTCGGTCTTGTCGAGCGCGACCTGCGCGTTCAGCAGGGCCACGCCGCCGCCGGGCACCACGCCCTCCTCGACGGCCGCCTTCGTGGACTGCACGGCGTCCTCGATGCGGTGCTTCTTCTCCTTCAGCTCGACCTCGGTGGCCGCGCCGACCTTGATGACGGCCACGCCGCCGGCCAGCT
>CAYUSA010000030.1:0-33574 GCA_964447335.1 uncultured Actinomycetes bacterium | reverse complement strand
CCGAGGCGGCCGCCGCGGAGCCCTCGCCCTCCGGGATCGGCGAGGGACTCTCGCGCACCGAGGGCACGGTCGTCGGCGACGGCGAGGGTTCCGCTCCGTCGTCCCCCGTGCACGCGGCGGCGAACAGGGCGAGCGCCGCCACGAGCGCCAGGGCGCGCGCGGTCCTCATCGCGCCCGCCGCCTCAGCAGCACGAGCGCGAGCAGCGAGCACACCACCGCCGCGGAGGACAGGCCGGCCGAGACCCACAGGAGCCCCATCGAGCGGAGCTCACCGAGCGTGGCCGCGCCGAGCGCGATGCCCGCGCCGAGCATGAGCGCGAACGCGGCCACGTAGAGCCCGACCGATCCGCCGCCCGGCGCGCGAGCTTCCGTCACAATCGCTCCCGCAGGTACCCGACGAGGCCGTCGATCGGGATCCGCTCCTGGGTCATCGTGTCGCGCTCGCGCACGGTGACCTGCCGGTCATCGAGCGAGTCGAAGTCGACCGTCACGCAGAACGGCGTGCCGACCTCGTCCTGCCGCCGGTACCGGCGACCGATGGACCCCGCGTCGTCGTAGTCGCACATCCACTCCGTCTTCACGAGGTCGAAGACCGCCCGGGCGTCGGGCGTGAGCTTCTCGTTGCGGCTGAGCGGGAGCACCGCCGCCTTGATCGGCGCGAGGTCCTTGTGGAGCGCGAGGTACACGCGCCTCTCGGTGTCGCCCTTGGCGGTCGGCGCCTCCTCCTCGCGGTACGCGTCGATCAGGAACGCGAGTACGCAGCGGTCGACGCCGGCCGCGGGCTCGATCACGTACGGGTGGTACCGCCGGTCGTTCTCCTGGTCGAAGTACGTGAGGTCCTGGCCCGAGGACTTCTCGTGCTGCTTCAGGTCGAAGTCGGTGCGGTTCGCGATGCCCTCGAGCTCGCCCCAGTCGGTGAACGGATAGCGGTACTCCACGTCCACCGTCCGCTTCGAGTAGTGCGAGAGCTCCTCCTTGTCGTGGTCCCGCAGGCGGAGGTTCTCGGGACGGATGCCGAGATCCAGGTACCAGCGGTGGCGCTCGGCGATCCAGTACTCGTGCCACTGCTCGTCGGTGCCGGGCTCGACGAAGAACTCCATCTCCATCTGCTCGAACTCGCGCATCCGGAAGATGAAGTTGCCGGGCGTGATCTCGTTGCGGAACGACTTGCCGACCTGCGCGATGCCGAACGGCACCTTCTTGCGGCTCGAGGATTGGATCTGCGCGAAGTCGACGAACATGCCCTGGGCGGTCTCCGGTCGCAGGTAGACGGCGTTGTCCTCGTCCGGGACCGGGCCCATGTGGGTCTTGAACATGAGGTTGAAGTTCCGCGGGTCGGTGAACCCGCGGTGGCCGCAGTTCGGGCAGGCCGGGCCGGCGTGCATGTCGATCGAGGTCTCGTCCTCCTCGTGCCCGGATTGCGGCGCGTGGAAGCCCTCGAGGTGATCGGCGCGGAGGCGCTGGTGGCAGTTGAGGCACTCGACGAGCGGGTCGGTGAACACCTCGAGGTGCCCGCTCGCCTCCCAGACCTTCGGCGACATGATGATGGCGGCGTCAAGGCCGACGACGTCGTCGCGGAGCTGGACCATCGAGCGCCACCACGCGTTGCGGATGTTGCGCTTCATCTCGACGCCGAGCGGGCCGTAGTCCCACGAGGAACGGAGCCCCCCGTAGATCTCGCTGGACTGGAACGCGATCCCCCGGCGTTTCGCGAGGGAGGTGATGGCCTCCATGAGGTCGGCCATGAGGGTTCTCCTTTCCCGGCCGCTGGCCGCGGCCGCTGGCGTGGGTCGCCAGTGTACGGGTGCAGCCTGAGGGTGGACCGGCCGATACCTCAGGGGATGACCGCCCCACGGACCTGCCGTGCGTGCGGCGCCGAGCTCTCGCCCGACGTCCGTTGGTGCCTGCGCTGCTACGAGCCCGTGCGTGAGCTCGCGCCGCGAGCGCCGCAGCTGCCGCCGCTCCCGGGCGTCTACGAGCCCAAGCCCGGGCGCGAGATGTCGCGCTGGAAGGCCGGAGCGACGACGTTCGGACCGGTCGGCCGGCTCGTGGTCACCGGCATCGTCGTGCTCATGGCGCCGGGGTCGCGCGACGTGATATCGCTCGTCATCCTGTGGCCGTGCTACCTGCTGCTCGCCGGGGCCGTCCTGCGCAGCACGTGGCGCAGGGACCACGTGGACACGACCGGCGACGCACGTCGGGCCCCCGAGCCCTCGACCGCGCCTTCCGAGGAGCCGGTACGCACGCCCCTGCCGAGGGCGACCATCGTGGCCTGGGCGCTGCTCGCAGCGCTCGGGGCGGGGACGGCGATCGTCTGGACGGCCTCGGGGCACGTGGGTCGCGGGATCGTCGGCATCGCCGCGAGCGCCGTGGCGCTGGTGCTCGTGATCCGCTGGTCGATACGAGACTGAGGTCCTGAAGGACAGGTGGGTCAGTCGCGGGGCTCGTCGATGGCGCCGAACCGGCGCGTGCGCTTCTGGAAGTCCCGGACCGCCTCGTACAGGTGCTCGCGGTCGAAGTCCGGCCACAGCACCGGCGTGAAGTACAGCTCCGAGTAGGCGGCCTGCCACAGAAGGAAGTTGCTGATCCGCTCCTCGCCGCTCGTGCGGATGATGAGGTCGGGGTCGGGCGTGTCCGGATGGTACAGGCGGCGGGCGATCGACTCGGGGCCGAGCTTCTCGCCCTTCAGCCGTCCCGCGTCGTGGTCCTCGAGGAGGCGCTTCACGGCGTCGGCGATCTCGACCCGACCCCCGTAGTTGAAGGCGATCGTGAGCGTCATACCCGTGTTGCGGTGGGTGAGCTCCTCGGAGATCTCCATCTCCTTCAGCACGGAGCGCGGGACCCTCCAGTCGCGGCGTCCCATGAATCGCACGCGAACGTTCATCCGGTGGAGCTCCGCGCGGCGGCGGCGGAGCAGTCCGCGATTGAAGCCCATCAGGTAGCGCACCTCGGGCTTCGGGCGGTTCCAGTTCTCCGTCGAGAACGCGAACATCGTGAGCCAGCGCAGGCCGAGCTCGTCCGCCCCGACCACGGTGTCCCACATCGCGGCCTCGCCGGCCGCGTGGCCCTCGGTGCGCGGGAGGCCGCGCTGGGTCGCCCAGCGGCCGTTGCCGTCCATCACGATGCCGACGTGGGTCGGCAGCCGGTCGCGATCGAGATCGGTCAGGTACGTGCTCATGGCTTGAGGCTCCGAGCCAGCATCGGCAGGCTCTTGATCCGGCGCTCGAGGTGGTACTCGGTGAATCCGAAGAGCAGGGCTCGGGACTCGCGACGTACGCGTGGATCGGCCTGGAGCGCTCCGGCCTCGACCAGCCCACCCCCGCCCAGGTGCGCGAGGAGCTCGAGCGCCTCGCGCGAGACCGGCCCGGCGTCGGGTGCCGCGCAGTCCGAGCACACCGCCCCGCCCTGGCCGCTCGCGAAGAACGCTGGGTCGGGGCGGCCGCACTCGGCGCACGCGGTGAGGCTCGGGTGGAAGCCCGACAGCGAGAGCAGCTTGAGCAGGAAGGACTCGGCCACCGCGACGGCGTCGGCAGGGACCGTGTCGAGCGCGCGCAGGCCCGAGAGCAGGAGCATGAACAGGCGCACGTTGCGCTCGTGCTCCTCGGCCACCTTGTCCGTCGCCTCGAGCATCGTCTCCGCCGCGGCGAACAGGCCGAGGTCGCCTCGGACCGGCAGGAACGGGCTGATGATCTCGGCCTGGCTCACGGTGTCCAGCGAGCCCCTCCCCCGGTAGAGCATGAGCGAGACGTGGGTGGTGGGCTCGAGACGCGCGCCGAAGCGGCTCGTGGTCTTGCGGATGCCTTTCGCCACGGCCCGGACCTTGCCCGAGCCCTGCGTCATCACGGTTACGATCTTGTCGGCCTCGCCGAGCTTGACCGCCCGCAGGACGACGCCTTGTTCCTTGTAAAGGGGCATCGCCGGAATCGTAGTACCCGGGTTGCCGGTCCCCGGCTCCATCACGTTGCGATGTCGTGGAGATGCAACGAGGCGCGGTGCGTTCCAGCGGCTACGCGCCGATCGGGTGCCAGACCGTCTTGAACTCCATGAGTGCCGTGATGTCGTACGGGCTCTGGGCCTCGGCGCTGAACGGGTCGACGTCGCGGGCTCGGCTCACGCGCTTCATGTTCTCGGTGGCGAGCTCCTCGACCTGCGTCTGCATGTCCTCGGGCACGCCGGTGACGTCGATCGCGTTCACGTCCATGTGGCCGGCGAGCCACGGCACGAGCTCGGTGGTGAGGCCCGTGAGGATGTTCACCACACCCCCCGGGACGTCCGAGGTGGCGAGCACCTCGCCCAGGGAGACCGCCGGCAGCGGCGCCCTCTCGCTCGCGAGCACCACCACCGTGTTCCCGCTCACGATCGCCGGCGCCAGGCGAGACACCAACCCGAGGAGCGACTGCTCCTGCGGCGCGACGATGCCGACCACACCGGTCGGCTCGGGGATCGTGAAGTTGAAGTACGGGCCGGCCACCGGGTTCGTGCCGCCGAGCACCTGCCCGATCTTGTCGGCCCACCCCGCGTACCAGACCCAGCGGTCGATCGCGGCGTCCACGCCGCGACGAGGATCCGACGCGCCCGCGTCCGCGAGCTCGGTCTCGAACTGCGCGCGGCGACCCTCCATGAGCTCGGCCACGCGGTACAGGATCTGGCCCCGGTTGTACGCGGTCCTGCCGGCCCACCCCGGCTGCGCGGCGCGAGCGACCTTCACCGCGTCGCGCAGGTCCTTGCGCGAGGCCCGAGCGGCCCACGCGAGCAGGCGACCGTCGTGCGAGAAGACCTCGTACGAGCGTCCGGACTCGCTGCGCGGGAACTCGCCCTCCACGTACAGCTTCGCGGTGCGCTTGACGGGAACGCGGTCGTCGCTCACGCCGCACCCCCGTCGAGGTCAAGGTACGGCTCCAGCCCGTGCCGGCCGCCCTCCCGGCCGAAGCCGCTCTCCTTGTAGCCGCCGAACGGCGATGCGGGGTCGAACCGGTTGAACGTGTTCGCCCAGACGACGCCCGCCTTCATGCGCTCGGCCATCCACAGGATCCGTGAGCCCTTGTCGGTCCAGATGCCGGCCGATAGGCCGTACTCGGTGTTGTTGGCCTTCTCGACGGCCTCGTCGGGCGTACGGAACGTGAGGATCGAGAGCACCGGCCCGAAGATCTCCTCGCGCGCGATGCGGTGCGACTGCGACACGTTCGTGAACAGCGTGGGCCGGAACCAGAAGCCGCGCTCGGGCAGCACGCAGTCGGGCTGGAAGATCTCGGCGCCCTCGTCGATGCCGCTCTGGACGAGCTCGGCGATCTTCTCCAACTGGTCGCGGTTGTTGATCGCGCCGACGTCCGTGTTCTTGTCGAGCGGGTCGCCGACGCGGAGCGTGGACAGGCGCGACTTCAGCTTGTCGACGACCAGGTCGAAGACCGCATCCTGCACGAGCAGGCGCGAGCCCGCACCGCAGACCTCGCGCTGGTTGTAGAGGATGCCGTTCACGATGCCCTCGATCGCCTGGTCGATCGTCGCGTCGGCGAACACGATGTTCGCGGCCTTGCCGCCCAGCTCGAGCGTGAGGCGCTTGCCTGTCCCAGCGACGTTGCGGCGCAACACCTTCCCGATCTCGGTCGAGCCCGTGAACGCGATCTTCGCGATGTCCGGGTGGGCGGCGAGCCACCCGCCGGTCTTCCCGCCGGGCCCGGTGATGACGTTCACGACGCCTGGTGGCAGTTCGGCCTGCTCGATCACCTCGGCGAGCAGGAGCGCCGTGAGTGGCGTCGTCGAGGCCGGCTTCAGGATCGCCGTGTTGCCCGTCGCGAGGGCCGGCGCGAGCTTCCACGCGCACATCAGCAGCGGGAAGTTCCACGGCGTGATCTGCGCCGCGACACCGAGCGGCCGGGGCGAGCGGCCGGGGAACGCGTACTCGAGCTTGTCCGCCCAGCCCTCGTAGTAGAAGAAATGCGCCGCGGCGAGCGGCACGTCGACGTCGCGCGACTCCTTGATCGGCTTGCCGTTGTTCAGCGTCTCCAGGACCGCGAACTCGCGCGAGCGCTCCTGCAGCCCGCGCGCGATCCGGTAGAGGTACTTCGCGCGCTCCGTACCGGGCAGGTCGCGCCAGCGCGTCTCCCACGCCTCGCGAGCGGCGCGCGCCGCGAGGTCGACGTCCTCCTCGCCGGCCTCGGCGACCTCGGCCAGGGGCTCCTCGGTGGCAGGGTCGATCGTCTCGAAGTAGCGGCCGGTCTTCGGCTCGATCGACCGGCCGTCCACGAACAGGCCGTACCGGTCGCGGAGCCGCACGATCTCTCGGCTCTCGGGCGCCGGCGCGTACTCCCACGGCGTTGCCAGCTCGGGCACCTTCGTCGTCGTGCGCTCGATGTCGCTCATCGCACCTCAGTCGATCGTGAAGTAGTCGGGTCCCTGGTAGCGGCCGGTCCGTTCCTTGTTGATCTGCATCAGCACGTCGTTCAGCAGCGAGGACGCGCCGATCCGGAACAGCTCTGGCGTCATCCACTCGGCGCCGAGCGTCTCGTAGACGAGCACGAGGTACTGGATCGCCTGCTTGGACGCGCGCACGCCGCCGGCGACCTTCACGCCGACGCGGCGGCCGGTCTCCGTGAAGAAGTCGCGCGCCGCCTCCATCATGCAGAGCGCGCTCGGCAGCGTGGCGCCGATGCCGATCTTGCCGGTCGAGGTCTTGATGAAGTCGGCGCCCGCGGCCATCGCGAGCACGGAAGCCTGGCGGACGCGGTCGTACGAGCCGAGCTCCCCCGTCTCGAGGATCACCTTCAGGTGCGCCTCGCCCGCGGCCTCGCGCGCGGCTACGAGCTCCTCGAACGCGCGCGCGTACTCACCGCCGAGGAACAGCGAGCGGTTCAGCACGATGTCGACCTCGTCGGCACCGGCCTGCACCGCTTGGCGGACATCGGTGAGGCGCGCCTCGAGCGGCGCGAGGCCGGCCGGGAACCCGCCGGCGACGCTCGCGATCTTCACCGAGCTGCCGCGGAGCTGCTGCACCGCGACCGGCACGAGCTGCGCGTAGATGCACACGGCCGCGACCGGCGGGATCGACGGGTCGATCGGGTCCGGCCGCATGGCCTTCGCGCACATCGCCGCGACCTTGCCGGCCGTGTCGACCCCCTCCAGCGTGGTGAGATCCATGCACCGGATCGCGAGGTCCAGCGCCCACAGCTTCGAGGCCTTCTTGATGGAGCGCTTCGCGAGCGAGGCCGCTCGCTCTTCGAGGCCGACGGCATCCACCGCGGGCGTGCGCGTGACGAGCCGAACGGCATCGCGTGGCGCGTACCGCGCGATACCGCCGCCCGCTTCGAGCTCGGCCGCCTGGGACATGGAACGCCATCGTACGGCGCGAGCGGCGCATCGGGCTATCCTGATGCCTTCCACTCTCGGAGGGAGACGGCATGCGGAGGCTCGCGATCGTGCTGGTAGCGGTGCTCGGGCTCGGCCTCACGGCCTGCGGCGGCGGGGACCGCGGCGGGACCGGCGGGACCGACGGCACTGACTCGACGGGCGGGACCGGGTGCGAGGACCTCACCTCGGGCGCCACCTTCACGCTCACGATCTCCGGCTCCGCCTTCCACCCGGACTGCTTCACGGCGAAGGCCTCCCAGGGCATCACGATCGTGAACGAGGACTCCGCGACCCACAGCTTCACCATCAGCGGATCGCAGGTGGATGTGACGATCGACGCCGGCCAGACCTTCAACGGCGAGCCGGTGACCGGTGTGCTCGAGCCCGGCACCTACGACTTCTTCTGCCGATTCCACCCATCGATGACCGGGACCATCACGGTCGAGTAGCGCCGGGACCGATCGCAACCCACAGCGACGCCGAGCGACGCTTGCACTATCCTGCGCGTCACATCCGGACGAGGGGGCGGCATGCGGAAGACGGTGATCGCGCTCGTGGCCCTGCTCGTGCTCGGCCTCGCCGCGTGCAGCGGGAAGTACAAGCCCGACAACGCGAGCGAGCCTGGCGCGACGGGCGTCACGGGACCGGCCGGCGAGACCGGCGCGCCGGCCGACTGCGTGGACCAGACCGGCGGTGATGCGACCATCACGATCTCCGGCTACACGTACGACCCGACGTGCCTTCGGGTCAGCGCCTCCGGCGGCCTCACGATCGTGAACGAGGACCCGTCGGCCCACTCGTTCTCGGTCGAGGGTGGGTTGATCGACGAGACGCTCGACATCGGCGATACGGCGAAGGTCAGGTCGCTCTCGAGCCTCGCACCCGGGACCTACCAGTTCAACTGCCGGTTCCACCCGCCGATGGTTGGGACGCTCGTCGTCGAGTAGTCGCGTCAGAACCCGAGTCGCTGCAGGGCCTTCGGGTCCCGCTGCCACTCCTTGAGGACCTTGACGCGCAGGTCGAGGAACACCTTCGTGCCGAGGAGGCCCTCCATCTCCTCGCAGGCCCGGGTGCCGATCGTCTTCAGCACGGCGCCGCCCTTGCCGATCACGATGCCCTTCTGCGAGTCACGCTCGACGATGATGGTCGCCGAGACACGCGTGAGCCCCTCTCCCGGCTCGAGCTCCTCGACGACCACCGCGATGGAGTGCGGCACCTCCTGGTGCACCACCGCGAGCGCCTTCTCGCGCACGAGCTCGGCCAGACGCACGTCGAGCGACTGGTCGGTGACCTCCTCGAGGGGGTAGAGCGGCGGTCCCTCGGGGAGCCGCTCGAGCAGGAGCTCGAGCAGGACCGCGACACCGCGGCCGGTCTTCGCCGAGATCGGGACGATCTCGGCGAACGCGCCGAGGTTGGCGGCGGCCTGGAGCTGCGGGACCTCGTCAAGCTTGCGGAGCAGGTCGAACTTGTTCACGGCGCAGAGCGCCGGCGCCCCGGCCGCGCGGACCTGCCGCTCGTGGACGAAGAGGTCGCCTCGGCCGACCCCCGCCTTCGCATCGACGACCTGGACGATCGCGTCCACCCCCGCGGTGGCCTCGCCCACGAGCTCGTTCAGGCGCGAACCGAGCAGCGTCCGCGGCTTGTGGAAGCCCGGCGTGTCGGTGAACACGATCTGATAGGCGTCGGTCGTGAGGATCCCGCGCGCGTCGCGGCGGGTCGTCTGCGGCTTGTCGGACACGATCGCGACCTTGCGGCCGACGAGCGCGTTCACGAGCGTCGACTTGCCGACGTTCGGGCGGCCGACGACGGCGACGAGGCCGGAGCGGAAGGTCACCGGTCGCGGAGTGACGCCGAGTCGAACGCGGCCGGCAGGAGCGCCTTCAGGGCCCACTCGGCTCGGCGCCCGTTGTCGGCCTCGGCGACGACGAGCATCCCGGGGCCGAACTCGTGCAGGACCTGACGGCACCCACCGCACGGCGGCGTCGGGACGGTGTCGCCGGCGACGACGGCCACCGCGTCGATGGTCGTCTTGCCCGCCATCACGGCCGCCGCGACCGCGTTGCGCTCGGCGCACACCGACAGCGGGTACGAGGCGTTCTCGACGTTCACGCCTGTGAACACGCGTCCGCCCGCGAGCACCGCTGCGCCGACGTGGAAGTTGCTGTACGGCGCCCAGGCGCGCTTGCGAGCCTTGCGCGCCGCCGCGACCAGGTCGCCGATCACGTCGGCGGAGGGCTTCGGTGACCGAGCGGGGCTCATCCGGCGTCCACCTCCTGCTCCTCGGCGTCGTCGGGCTCGGGCTCCCGGCGCGTGATGAGGATCTTCGCGATCCGGCGGCCCTGCACGCGCTCGGCTTCGAAGACGAGGTTCTGGAAACCGACCTCCTGGCCCTCCGCAGGGATCGAGCCGAGCAGCCCGAGCATGAGCCCGCCGACCGTGTCCCACTCCTCGTCCGGGAGCTCGACGTCCAGGAGCTCGTTCACCTCGTCGATCGAGACCTTGCCGTCGACGCGGAAGACGCCCTCCGAGACCTCCACGACCTCGGGCTCGTCGACGTCGTACTCATCGGTGATCTCGCCGACGAGCTCCTCGAGCAGGTCCTCGAGCGTCACGAGCCCGGACACCGAGCCGTACTCGTCGGTCACGAGCGCGATGTGGAACTTCTGCCGCTGCATCTCGCGCAGCAGATCGGCGACCTTCTTCTGCTCCGGCACGAAGTACGCGGCGCGCACGACGTCCGCGAGCGGCATGTCCTGCTTGCCCTGATGGAGCGCCTTCAGCACGTCCTTCGCGAACACCACGCCGATCACGTTGTCGAGGTCGTCGTCGTACACGGGGATGCGCGAGTACCCGTGCTCGAGCACGAGCGCCTGCACGTCGCGCAGCGTCTTGTCGCCCTCGATCGCGGTGACGTCGGGCCGGGGCACCATCACCTCGCGCACGATCGTGTCCCCGAACTCGAAGATCGAGTGGATGAGCTCCTTCTCCTCCTCCTCGATCTGATCCTCGTCGGAGGCGACCTCCGCGAGCGCGCGGATCTCGTGCTCGGTGATGAACGGGCCCTGCGGCAGCCCCTTGCCCGGCATGATCATGTTCGCGAGCTTCACGAGACCGCCGGCGACCGGACCGACGACCCGCCCGAGCCACACGATCAGCGGCGCGAGCCACAGCGAGGCGCGGTCGGTCTGCTGGATCGCGAACGTCTTCGGCGTGACCTCGGCGAACACGAACAACAGCAGCGTCATGGCAACGGTCGCCACGATCTCGCCCGCTCCGTGGAGCTGGCGCACGGCGAGCGAGGTCGCGATCGTCGTGCCGCCGATCTGCAGCAGGAGGGTGAGCAGGAGCACGACGTTCAGGTACGGTGCGGGGTTCTCCGTGAGCTTCACGAGCGAGGGCGCTCCCCTGCGCTTCTCGTCGGCGAACCGGTACGCGCGGACTCGGTTCACACGCGTGATCGAGACCTCGCCGGCGCCGAGCACCCCGACGAGCGCGATCAGCAGCAGCACGATGACGACCTGGCCCCAGTCGCCCGCGGTCACGGCACCCTCACCCCGGTGTAGCGCTCCTGGATCGCCCACATCCGCGCGCGCTCCTCGGCCTCCTCGTGATCGTGGCCGAGCAGGTGCAGGATGCCGTGGACGAGCAGGAGGCGGAGCTCGGCGGCCGGGTCGGCCGAGTTGTTGCGCGCCGCCACCGACGGCGCGATGACCACGTCGCCGAGGATCCGCACGCCGTCCTCGTCGCGCTCGTCGAGCGGGAAGGACAGCACGTCGGTCGAACCCTCCTCGGCCATGTAGCGCAGATGGAGGTCGGCGATCTCCTCCTCGGTCACGAAGGACACCGAGAGCTCGGACGCGGGCTCGCCCTCACCTGAGAGGCATTCGGCCGCGAGCGCGACAAGGCCCTCCAGGTCCAGGGCAGCGTCCTGGCGATCGTCCACGAGGACCCGCGGCGTATGGTTGCCGTCAGCCATCGGCGCGCGCCAGCTGCTCGCCGTGCATCCGGTAGGCCTCGACGATGTCCTGCACGATCTTGTGCCGCACCACATCGCGTGCCCCGAGATGGACGAACTCGATGCCCTCGATGCCCGTGAGGATCTCCTCGACGATGTTGAGTCCCGAGCGCTGGCCGGGCGGCAGGTCGATCTGTGTGACGTCGCCGTTCACGACGACCTTCGAGCCGAACCCTAGGCGCGTCAGGAACATCTTCATCTGCTCGGGCGTCGTGTTCTGCGCCTCGTCCAGGATGATGAACGCGTCGTTCAGCGTTCGCCCGCGCATGTAGGCGAGGGGCGCGACCTCGACCGTCCCCCGCTCCATCAGCTTCGGCAGCATCTCGGCGCCGGTCATCTCGAACAGGGCGTCGTAGAGCGGTTTCATGTAGGGGTCGATCTTCTCGTAGAGCGTTCCCGGCAGGAAGCCGAGCCGCTCGCCGGCCTCGACCGCCGGCCTGGTGAGGATCAGCCGCGAGACCCGCTTGTCCTGGAGGGCGCGGACGGCGGTCGCGACCGCGAGGTACGTCTTGCCCGTGCCCGCCGGTCCGATCGCGAACGTGAGGGTCGCCCGGCGCATCGCGTCCACGAACCGCTTCTGTCCGACCGTCTTCGGTGCGATGCCCTTGCCGCGGCCGGTCATGACCACGTCGCCGAGCACCTGCGTGGGCGTTGCCTCCTCGCCCTTGATGAGGTCGATCGCGCGCCCGACGGATGACACGTTCAGATCGTGACCGCGCTGGAGCAGGATGAGGAGCTCCTCGAAGAGCAGGCCGACGCGCTCGGCCTCATCGCTCCGGCCGGAGATCGTGATCTCGTTGCCCCGCACCACGATCTCGAGATCGAAGGCCGCCTCGACGAGCTTCAGCAGCTCGTCTCGCTGGCCGAGGAGGGCGACCATGTTCTGGTCACCCGGCACGAGGATCTTCACTTGGGTGAAGGCTCTCGCCAAGGGCGCGTTTCCCGGGGAGTCCCCCGTTCCCTCCTGCATCGATGAAGGGCCGTCGTTCGACGACCCCACCCCGTATCCTACCCCGGCCCGCGGCACGGTCATCCAGGCGGCCAGGTCATCTGCCGGCCGCCGAGGAGATGGACGTGCAGGTGGGGAACGTGTTGTCCGCCCTCGCGACCGACGTTCGTGACGAGCCGCCAGCCGCGATCCTCGAGGCCCTCGGCGCGCGCGACCTGCCGCGCGGCCTGGAACAGGTCGGCGAGCATCCCCGCGTGTCGCTCCTGCACCTCGGACGCCGAGGCGATGTGCTCCTTGCTGATCAGCTGCACGTGCACCGGCGCCTGCGGCGCGATGTCGCGGAACGCCATCACCGTGTCGGAGGCGTAGAGGACCTCGGCGGGCTCCTCCCCCTCGACGACCCGGCAGAACACGCAGCTCGAGCTCACGGGCGCTCCTCCGACCCTGACGGCTTGCGGAGCGCGCCGCGATCGCGGGCGCGCTTGCCCGCCGCTTCGCCGCGGAGGTCCGCGAGCTGCTCGAGCAGCTTGCGCTCCTCACGCGAGAGCTCCTCGGGCGTCCGGACGTGAACGGTGACGAACAGGTCGCCCCGTCCGCGCCGTCCGAGGTTCGCCATCCCCTTGCCCTTCAACCGGAACACGGTCCCCGAGGCCGTCCCGGGCTCGAGCTCGATCCGCTCGGTCCCGTCGAGGGTATCGAGCTCGAGCTCCGCCCCGAGCGCCGCCTGGACCATCGGCACCTCGAGCACCGCGTACAGGTCCTGCCCCCGGCGCTCGAACACCGGGTGATCCTTCACCCCGATCGACACGTACAGGTCCCCCGCCGGCCCGCCGGCACGGCCGGCGTGACCGGCTCCGGAGACGCGGAGCTCCAGCCCCTCGGCCACTCCAGCCGGCACGTCGACCGGGACCTCGCGGATGGCCGCGACCCTGCCGTTGCCGAGGCACCGCTCACACCGCGCGAGGATCTCCTCGCCCGTGCCCTCGCACGCGGTGCACGGCCGAGCGGTCATCACGGTGCCGAAGATGCTCCGCCGGACGTCCTGGACCTGGCCGGCGCCGCCACACGTCCGGCAGCGGGTCGGCGTGGTGCCCGGCTCGGCGCCGGAGCCCCCGCAGAGGTCGCAGGCCTCGAGGCGCTCGACCTTCAGGTCGCGATGGGCGCCGAACGCCGCCTCCTCGAACGTGAGGCGGACGGCCGAGAACACGTCCTCGCCCCGCCGGACGCGGGTTCGGCGCGTCGCCGTCGCCCGCCGACCGAACCCGCCGGATCCGAAGAACGCCTCGAAGATGTCGGCGACGTCGCCGAAGGGGAAGGCGCCGGTGCCACCCTCGCCGAACCGGTCGTACTGGCCGCGCTTCTCCGGGTCCGAGAGGATCTCGTACGCCCCCGCGATCTCCTTGAAGCGATCCTCGGCGTCGTGCGACTGGCTCACGTCCGGGTGGTGCTCACGCGCGAGCCGACGGTACGCGCGCTTGATCTCCTCCTGCGAGGCGTCCCGAGGGACCCCGAGGATCTCGTAGAGGTCGCGGATCTGCGCCATCGCCGGCTACGCGTCGAGCTCGGTCGCGAGGTCGGAGAGCCGCCTCGCAACGGCCCGTACGGACGCCATGACCGAGACGTAGTCCATCGCCGTCGGGCCGACGACGCCGATCGTGCCGAGCGCGGCGTCGCCGGCCCGGAACGGGGCGGAGACGACCGAGGCCTCCCACTCGCCGGTCGCGGGGTGCTCGGCGCCGATCGTCACGGAGACGTCGCTCGCGGTCACGTCGCGCAGGAGGTGGAGCATGTCGGACTCGCGCTCGAGGGCCTCGAACAGCCGACGCACCGTCTCCCGGCGCCAGTGGGCCGCCTCGTCGGCGAGGTTCGCCACCCCGCCGACCACGATGTGGTGCTGGCGGGCGCTCGCCTGCATGCCGGCGAGCACGTCGGCGGCCGCGAGGAGCAGCTCGCGCTCGGCGCGGGGGGCCTCACCGGCGAGGCTGAGCGCCGCCACCTGCGCCTCGGCGATCGAGCGCCCTCGCACCGCGTCGCCGAAGCGACGCTCGAGCGCCTGGAGGTCCTCGGCACGGAGCTCGGCCGGACGCTCGACGAGGACCTTGTCCACGCGGCCGTGCTGGCCGACGACGAGGATCATGAGCGCGGTGCCGATCTCGATGAGCTCGACGCGCAGAACCCCGTCCTCGGCACCCGAGGGCGGCACCGCGAGCCCGGCGTACTGGGTGAGCCTTGAGAGCAACTGCGTCGTCCCGCGCAAGACGTCCTCGAGGTCCAGCATCGTCTCGGCGAAGAACCCGGCGATCGCGCGCCGCTGCTGGTCGCGGAGCCTGCCCGGCGGGAGCGCATCCACGTACTTGCGGTAGCCGGCGTCGGTCGGGATGCGGCCGGCCGAGGTGTGCGGGTGGTTCAGGTAGCCGAGCTCCTCGAGCGCCGCGAGCTCGTTGCGGATGGTCGCCGAGGACACGCCGAGGCCGGTGCGCTCCGCGATCGTCTCGCTGCCTACCGCCTCGCCGCTGCGCACGTACTCCTCGACCACGGCGCGCAGCACCGCGAGCTTGCGCTGCCCGAGCTCCGGCTCCACCATGACGCTTAGCAGTGTAGCCCGGAGAGTGCTAGGGCCGTCTGATCCGGGTGGGGCAACCGATCCGCGCCATGATGCGTCCCAGGCTCGGAGGACGAGGAGGGCGCTCTGATCGACGAGCTCGACATCCGGGAGTTCCTGGCGACGACCTATCCGAGGCTCGTGGCCGCGGTAGCGCTCGTGAGCGGCAGCAGTCCCGCGGCCGAGGACGCGGTGCAGGAGGCGCTGCTCCGCGCCCGGGAGCGATCCGAGCGCGGCGAGCACATCGAGTCGCACGACGACGTCGCCGGTGTGACGTGCGGTGATCTGGATGAGCGGCCTGCGCTCGTCCAGTGGTACTCGGCGAGCTACGATCAGTGGCTCCTCATCCAAGGATCGCAGCTCGAGACGCTGCCGGGCTCCGAGCTGGATCTCACTGCGGGGATGCTCGACGAGCTCTGCGGCGCACCGGTCGCGGTGGACCGGCCGCCCAGCCTGACAGCCGGATAGCCGGGTTCCAGGACCGGGTTCCTGCCACCGCAACATCCTCGACGTGCTTCCGTGTCAACCTGACGCCGGGCGTCGTGCGTCTGGAAGGCGAGAGAGAAGGGACGAGCCCTGATCGACGAGCCCCAGATCCGGGAGTTCCTGGGCGGTTCGTACCCGAGGCTCGTCAGCGCGGTCGCGGTGATGTGCGGGAGCCGGGCGGCCGCCGAGGACGCCGTTCAGGAGGCGCTCGCGCGTGCCTGGGAGCGCTCCCTCCACGGCGAGGACATCCGGAACCTGGAGGCGTGGGTGAGGACGGTGGCGGTAAATCTGTCGCGGAGCGCCATCCGCCGCGTGCTGGCCGAGCGGCGCGCCGGCGACCGCCTCCGGCTCGCGGGCCGGCTCGGCGGTCTTGCGCCCGAGCCCTCGGCAGACCGCGTGGACGTGCTCGAGGCACTCGCGCACCTGCCGCGACGACAGCGCGAGGCCACCGTCCTCCGCTACTACCTTGGCCTCGACGTAGCGGAGATCTCCGCCGCTCTCGGTGTTCTGGAGGGCACGACGAAGACGACGTTGCACCGGGCGCGGCGTGCCCTTGCCGCACGGCTCGGCGAGACGATGACCGAGGAGGCGAGCGACCGTGGGCGTTGACGAGCGGCTCCGACGTGAGCTCGGGTCCCTGGCGCCCGCGGACCCCTCCGGTGCGTACGAGCGGGTGGTGGAGAAGCGCGTTCGCCGGCGATTCATCAGGAAGGCGCAGGTCGGGGTACTCGCCGTCGCGGTGCTCGTGGGATCCGCCGTCGGCATGTTCGCGCTGTTCCGGGTCTTCGGCGTCGGTCAGGGGAACGTGCCCGCGACCCCCGGACGCGGGGGGATCTTGTTCATGGACGAGATCGGCGGCCGCTGGGACATCTTCCTGATCCATGAGGACGGATCCGGGCTCACGAACCTCACGGACGACCCTGCGGAGCAGGGCGCGCCGACATGGTCGCCAGACGCCTCGGAGATCGCGTACACCGGCTACGATCCCGAGACCGGACTCGGCCGTCTGTGGGTCATGACGTCCGACGCGACCGACCGGCGCGCGATCACCCCGTCGATGGAGAGCATCGACGATCCCACGTGGTCGCCGGATGGCGAACAGATCGCGTTCGCAGGGAACAGCTCAATCTACGTCGTGGATGCGGCCGGCGGCGAGCCGCGCCAGCTCACGACCGACGGGCGTGACGGCAGTCCCGCGTGGTCGCCCGACGGCACGACGATCGTGTTCCAACGGCTCTGGGAAGCGGAGACGGGCGCGGCCGACCTGTTCGCGATCCCGTCGGACGGCGGCGAGCCCACCCAGATCACGCATCTCGACAGCGCCTACGATCCGGACTGGTCGCCGGACGGCTCCCGGATCGTGTTCACGACCGTCCGCGACCTGGCCGTCCTGGAGGTCGCGACCGGTGCCGCCACGGTCCTCACGCAGCCAGACCCCGACGACGCCTACGACCGGGATGCCTCGTGGTCGCCGAACGGCTCGCGGATCGCGTTCGCGAGCACCCGCGGGGATGGCCAGAGCATGCGCCTTTACACGATGAACGCTGACGGCTCCGACGTCAGGCTGCTGCTCGATCGCCCGTTCTCGTTCTGTTGCCCGATGCCTGACTGGTCGCCTTCGGGCGAGTCAGGACCCATCGAGACCGTGTCCTTCGCGGCGTCGGCGCCTCCTTCGGCGACCGAAGCACCCGGCATCCCGAACGACTCGACCCTCGGATCCGGACTCGGTTCAATCGCGGCGACGTGGTATCACGGGTTCCCCGATCCCGAGCATGACCTCGCCCTCGTGTCGACCGACGACGGGCTCGCAACGCCGCTGACGTCCGGCACCCAGATCGACAGCCAGGCCGCCTGGTCCCCCGACGGGTCCACGATCGCCTTCTGGCGCGTGCCGCGCGAAGGCCCCCCCGGCGCCGGCATCTACACCGTTCCCGCTATGGGCGGCGAACCGTCCCTGCTGCTCGAGACCGACCTGTCCATCTGGTCGATCTCGTGGTCGCCGGAAGGTGACCGCATCGCGTTCGTCGGTGTGACCCCAGTCGACGGCACTCAGGCCGACATGCCCATGGCCGTCTACACGATGTCCTCGGATGGCAGCGACCTGCAGCAACTCACCTCGGACGGACAGGTCATGGACGCCGCCTGGTCGCCGGACGGCACCCGACTGGCGATCACCCGTTCGTACGCCATCGGCGAGAGCAGGACCGGCAACGACATCTACGTCCTCGATCTCGCGACCGGAGAGGAGCAGCGACTGACGCACGACGGGACCGCGGGGAAACCGTCGTGGTCGCCCGACGGGACACGGATCGCTTTCACGAGCAACGAGACCGGCGAGGTCCGCGACGCCGACCTGTACGTGATGAACGCCGACGGCTCGGGCCGCACGCGCCTCACCGACACGCTCGAGATCGAGGGGGACACGGCGTGGGCGCCGGACGGCGCGGCCATCGCGGTCACGCGACTCGCCCTCGGGGAACCTCGCGATTGCGATCTGGTCCTCGTCGCCCCCGACGGCTCCGCCGAGCGGGTGCTGGTCGACGGGCCGGCCGACGGGAGTTGCCCGATCAGTCTCGCGTGGCAACCGGGTTTGGGTTAGCCGGCTAGGGCGAGGACGAGCTCGTTCAGCAGGAGCAAGCCACGCTCGGTCGGGACGAGCGCGCCGTCGGTCTCGCGCAGGAGGCCGCTCTGCAGGAACGGCTCGGCGGTCTGCGGTTCGACCCACGAGGCGGGGATGCCCTCGAGGATCCGCAGGCGGAGGAACACCTCCTCGAGGTAGGCATCGCTCGGCTCGAGGCGCTCCTCCCCGCCGAGCGGGAGCCGGCCGGCTTCGACCTGCGTCATGTACCCCTCGGGCGGACGGACGTTCCACCAGCGGTGGTCCTCGCGGTAGGAGTGCGCGCCGGCACCGAGGCCGAGGTACGGCCGGCGCTCCCAGTAGCCGAGGTTGTGCCGGCACTCGTAGCCGGGCTTCGCCCAGTTCGAGACCTCGTAGTGAACGTACCCGGCCCCGGCAAGGAGCTCGCACGCGAGGCCGAACATGTCGGCCTGCACGTCCGGGTCGGGCGCCGGGCGCGACCCTGAGGCGATCTGCCGGCCGAGCGGCGTCGAGGGCTCCACCGTGAGCGCGTACGCGCTCACGTGCTCGGGCGCGAGCGCGATCGTCTCGCGCACCGTGCGCTCCCACGACGCGAGCGTCTCACCCTCGGCGCCGTAGATGAGGTCGAGGCTCACGTTCGCATAGCCTGCCGCGCGGGCGGCGGCCATCGCGCGGCGGACAGCGTCCGGGCCGTGCACACGCTCGAGCGAGGCGAGCACCGCAGGGTCGAAGGACTGCGCGCCCATCGAGAGGCGGTCGAACCCGGCGTCGAGCAGCGCGGCGAGCTTCGGCGCGTCGACGGTGTCGGGGTTCGCCTCGATCGAGACCTCGGCGTCGGCCGTCACGTCGAAGCGGTCGCGCAGGTACACGAGCACCGCCTTCAGGTCCGCGGCGTCGAGGGTCGTCGGCGTTCCGCCGCCGAGGAACACGCTCACGACCTCCTCGCCGTCCCAGGCGGGAGCCGCCAGCGAGGCCTCTTCGAGGAGCGCGCGCACGTACCTCGGCGCGAGATGATCGAGACCCGCGTACGCGTTGAAGTCGCAGTAACCGCAGCGCGTGAGGCAGAACGGCACGTGCACGTAGATGCCGGCGCTCACTTCTTCTCCCCCGCCTTCTGGTCCACCCGCAGCGCCGCGATGAAGGCCTCCTGCGGCACATCGACCCGTCCGACGCGACGGAGGCGCGCCTTGCCCTTCTTCTGCTGCTCGAGGAGCTTGCGCTTGCGCGTGATGTCGCCGCCGTAGCACTTCGCGAGCACGTCCTTGCGCTTGGCCTTCACGGTCTCGCGCGCGACGATCCGCGACCCGATCGAGGCCTGGATGGCAACGTCGAACAGCTGCCTCGGGATCAGCTCCTTCAGACGCTCGACCATCGCGCGGCCGTAGCTCGCCGCCTTCTCGCGGTGCACGACGCTGCTGAACGCGTCGACGGGCTCGCCGTGCAGGAGCACGTCCACGCGCACGAGCTCGGACTCCTCGTACCCGGAGGGCTCGTAGTCGAGCGAGGCATACCCTTTCGACCGGGACTTCAGCTGGTCGAAGAAATCGAAGATGATCTCGGCGAGCGGCAGATGGTAGTGCACCTCGACGCGCGTGGTCGAGAGGTACTTCATGTCCACCATCTCGCCGCGGCGTCCCTGACAGAGCTCGAGGACGGCGCCGAGGTGGTCGCTCGGCGTGATGATCGTCGCGAGCACCATCGGCTCCTCGACGCGGTCGTACGTGCCGGCGGTCGGCATCTCGCTCGGGTTGTGGACGACGATCTTCTCGTCGCCGCGGAGCACGTGGAACTCCACGTTCGGCGCCGTCGCGATGAGCTCGAGCCCGAACTCGCGCTCCAGGCGCTCCTTCACGATGTCCATGTGCAGCAGGCCGAGGAAGCCGCACCGGAACCCGAAGCCGAGGGCCATCGAGGTCTCGGGCTCGAACACGAGCGCGGCGTCGTTCAGCTTCAGCTTGTCGAGCGCGTCGCGCAGCGCGCCGTAGTCTCCGCCCTCGGCGGGGAACAAGCCGGACCACACCATCGGTGTCGGCTCGCGGTAGCCCGGGAGCGGCTCGTGCGCCCGGTCGCGGCCCTGGCTCGTGATCGTGTCGCCGACCTTCACCAGATGCACGTCCTTCAGGCCGGTCACGAGGTAGCCGACCTCGCCCGGCCCGAGATCGGGCACCGGCGTCGGCTCGGGCGCGAACACACCGGCCTCCTCGGCCTCCCAGTCCATGCGCGCGGCGACCGCGTGGAGACGCGCGCGGGTGCGCAGGACGCCGTCCTTCACGCGGACGTACGCGATGACGCCCCGGTACGCGTCGAAGGTCGAGTCGAAGATGAGCGCGCGGAGCGTGTCCGAGCGTGAGCCCTCGGGGGCCGGCACCTTCGCGATGATGGTCTCGAGCAGGGCGGTCACCCCCTCCCCCGTCTTGCCCGAGACCGCGAGCACGTCGGAGAGCTCGCAGCCGACGAGCTCGGCGAGCTCGCGCGCCGTGCCCTCGAGGTCGGCGGCGGGCAGGTCGATCTTGTTCAGCACCGGGACGATGACCAGACCGGCGTCGCGCGCCAGGTGGTAGTTCGCGAGCGTCTGCGCCTCGATCCCCTGGGCGGCGTCGACGAGGAGCACCGCACCCTCGCACGCCGCGAGCGAGCGCGAGACCTCGTACGTGAAGTCAACGTGGCCGGGCGTGTCGATGAGGTTGAGCTCGAACAGCGCACCGCCGTGCTCGTACGCGAGCCGAACGGCCTGAGCCTTGATCGTGATGCCGCGCTCGCGCTCGAGGTCCATCTTGTCCAGGTACTGCTCGCGCATGTCGCGGTCGGCGACGGCGTGCGTGAGCTCCAGGAGCCGGTCGGCGAGCGTCGACTTCCCATGGTCGATGTGCGCGATGATGCAGAAGTTCCGGATGCGATCGGTGTCGGTCACGACGAACCCCATGGTACGGGCCGCTGGTACACTCGTCGGCCGTGGCGAACATCAAGTCCCAGATCAAGCGGAACCGCCAGAACGAGAAGGCGCACGAGCGGAACAAGGCCGTGCGCTCCTCGCTGAAGACGGCGACGAAGAAGGTCCGCACGGCGGTCGCCGAGGGCGACGCCGAGTCCGCGACCGTTCGCGCCCGCGAGGCCTCCCGCGCGCTGGACAAGGCCGCCGCGAAGCGTGTCCTGCACAAGCGGACCGCCGCCCGGCAGAAGTCCCGCCTGGTGAAGGCCGCGAACCGCGCCGCCGCTCCCCAGGGCTAGCCGACCCGCACCGGCTCGGCCGCGATCCGACCGATCAGCACCGGCAGCACGACGTCCTCGCCCGCCCCTGATTTCAGCGCTCTGTCGGCCTCGACCACCTCGGCGTGGATCTGCACGAGCTCCTCGAGCGAGAAGTGCCTCGCCTGATCCCGGTACCGGCGCGCCTGCCAGTCGAACCGCAGCCCCGCGGCGCGGGCGAGCTCGGCGGGCGGCATCCGGTCGGGCAGCGCGCGAACCCGCAGCAGGTCCCGCAGCCGCGAGGCGATCCCGCCGAGGATCATGAGCGGATCGTCGCGGGACTCCATGAGCGTGCGGAGCGAGCGCATCGCGCCCGGCAGGTCGCGGCCGAACGCGCGATCGCACAGGTCCCAGATGTGCTGCTCGCCGAGGCCGCGGAACTGCTGCGCGACGAGGTCCCGCGTGAGCCGCTCACCCGGGAACGCCGAGGCGAGCTGCGCGAGCGCCTGCTCGAGCGCCGCCGGCTCCTCGCCCAGGGTCTCGATGAGCGCCGCGGCGCCCTCGGGCGCGAGATCGACCTCGCGCCGCTTCGCGCGCTGGGCGAGCCAGGTCGGCAGGTCCTTGTGCGCGACCTTGATCTCTCGGACCGTCCCCACCGGCTGGACGAGCTTCACGAGCGCGGCCGGCGCCTTGCCGCGCTCGGGCACGGTCGCGCAGAGCACGAGCGGAGCCTCGGGGTCGGGCGCGGTGAGGTAGAGGCCGAGCTCGCGGAGCGCGTCGTCGGGGAGCGAGCGGCAGTCGGTCACGAGGAGCGCCCGGAGCTCGCCGAACAGCGAGGGCGTCGCGAGGTCGGCCGTCTCGCCGCCCTGCCACGCGCCGCCGTCGACCTCGTGAGGCTGGACCTCGGATCCGACGACCTCGAGCGCGGCCTCGCGCAGGAGGAACTCGTCCTCGCCCCACAACAGGTGCACGGGAGGCTTGCGAGGGGTCACCTCGCGGATGCTATCAGTAGCCCCTGTGGGCCGAAGGTGACGACGACGTCGCCGAGCTGGTCCGTACGGAGCACCCGCGCCCCGCTCGCGCGGAGAGCCTCGAGCACGGTTGGGACCGGGTGCCCGTAGTCGTTCGGCTGGCCCACGCTCACCACGGTGACCTCGGCGCCGACCGCGTCGAAGAGCTCCGGGAGCGAGGTGTCCCCACCGTGGTGCGGCGCCTTCAGCAGGTCGGCCTCGAGCGGGACCCCTGCGTCGAGCATCTGCTGCTGCGAGGGCACCTCGGCGTCGGCCGGGAACAGGACGACGTCGTCCCCGATGGACACGCGGAGAACGAGCGAGTCGTTGTTCGGATCCGATGCGGTGCCCGAGGCGCACGCCACGGGCGCGAGCACGTCGATCCGCAGGTCGCCCGCGACGAGCACCTCCCCCGCGCGAGGGTGGCGCACGGCCAGGCCCTCGTCCTGCACCGCTCGGAGGAACGCCTCGTAGGCCGGCGAGGGCTCGTTGCAGCCGGGATCGAGCACCACCCCGACGGGGAACCGGGCGAAGACGGCCGGGAAGCCGGCGACGTGATCGGCGTGCGGATGGGTCGCGACCGCGACGTCGAGCCGCTTCACCCCGAGCGCCGACAGCTCGGTCGCCACCTGCTCCTCGTCGGGACCCGCGTCGATCAGGACCGTCGCCCCGCCGGGCGAGGTGACGAGCGTCGCGTCGCCCTGTCCGACGTCGAAGAACCGGACCGTGAGCTGCGCCGGGGGTCCGGCGGAGAGCGCAGAGGACCACACGAACAGCGGGAGCACCACGCCGAGCGCCACCACGGCGGACCGGCGCGGCGGCCGCCGACCACCGCGGAGCCACCACGCGACGAGACCGACGAGGGGCAGCCCGACCGCGAGCACGACCCACCCGCCCTCGGAGGTCACCCACGGCACCGGCGCCGTCGAGAGCCGGTCCGCCACGAGCTCGAGGTAGCGCATCGGAAGGAGCGCGAGCGCGGCGACGAACCCGCCGACCGCCGGGGATGCGAGCCCGATGCTCGCCGCGAGCAGCCCGAGGAGCAGCGCCGGCGAGACCGCGGGGAAGGCCAGCACGTTGGCCAGGATCGTCACCACCGGCACCTCGTGGAAGTGGTACAGGAGCACGGGCGTGACGCCGAGCTGCGCGGCCAGGGTCGCGCCGGTCGCGAGCGCGAGCGGTGTCGGCAGGAACCGCAGGTGGACGGCGATCGGCGACGCGAGCGCGACCATCGCCGCGGTGGCGGCGACCGAGAGCTGGAACCCGATCGCCCACACGAGCGCAGGGTCGACGACCAGCAGGACGAGCACCGCCCCCGCGAGCACGCTGGCGGCGCTCCGCGGTCGCCCGAGCAGGGTGCCGGTGAGCGCGAGGCCGGCCATGACCCCGGCGCGCATCACCGAGGGCTCGGCGCCGGTCAGCACGACGAAGAACACGACCGTGCCGAGGCCGAGTGAGAACCTCGCCCGCCGCCCCAGCCGGAGCGCGAGGCCGAGCGCGAGCATCGGCGCGAGCACCATCGCGACGTTCTCCCCCGAGACCACCAGGAGGTGCCCGAGCCCCGTCGCCTGGAAGTCCCGCGCGAGGCCCTCGTCGAGGTGCGAGTCGTCGCCGAGCGCGAGCCCCATCAGCAGGCCGGCCTCCCGCGCCGGGAACAGCGCGCGGATCGATCGGCCGACGAAGCTCCGGAACGCCTGCGCCGCATGCAGCACCGGGTTGGCCGAGGACCCGAGGCGCTCCACGTCGCCCACGGAAAGCTCTGCCGCGATACCGCGCCGAAGGAGCGAGCCCGCGAACCCCGCGTCGTCGGGGAGCCGCAGCGCGCCCGAGAGCCGGACCCGGTCGCCACGCACCGCCTCCGGCGGGTCGCCGTAGCCGCTCGCCCAGACCGTTTCGTGCACGGAGGCCGCGGTGTCGCCCCAACGTACGACGGAGACCTGCACGACGCCGGACCAGCCGCGCGTCCGCGGCGAAGGATCCTCTCGCAGCACACCTTCGAGCTCGACGCGCGCCGGCGCGAGCCTCGCGAGCAGCGCGCCCTCGGTCCGGTGCTGGTGGAACCCGCCCCATCCGATACCGGCGAGGAGCACGCCGACGGCGACGAGCGTGACCGGGACCCACGGCGGGGCCCGGCGGGGCGCGAGACCGGCCGGCGCGAGGTCCCCGATCGGCGACGGCGTCTCGGGCGGAAGGAGCCCCGCCGCCTCGAGCGCTCCCGGACGTCCCGCCGGCCCGGGCGCGAGCCGGACCCCGAGCACCAGCGCCGCGGCCGCGAGCCAAAGCCACACCGGCACGGGGAGCGCTCCTCCCGCGACCGGCCACGCGAACAACCCGACGGCGAACGCCCCCGCCGCGATCGGCATACGCCAGCCGCTCACACGGTCACCGACCCGCGCATCGCCTCGAGCGTGGCGTCCCCGATCCCGCTCACCTCGAGCAGGTCGTCCACCGAGCCGAACGGGCCGTTCGCCGTGCGGTAGTCGACGATGCGCTGCGCGATGACCTCGCCGACGCCCGGCAGCGCCTCCAGCTCGGTGGCGGTCGCGGTGTTGATGTTGACGAGCGCGGACCCCGACCCCGCGGCGCCCGGCGCGGCGGCACCCGGGGCGACCCCGGGCGCGGACTCGCCCGCTCGGGTGACGAGGATCTGCGTGCCGTCGGCGAGCGGCGCCGCGAGGTTCAGCAGCTCGAGCGCGGCTCCCGGCCGAGCGCCGCCGGCGGCCTCGATCGCGTCGACGACGCGGTCCCCCGCCGTGAACTCATACACGCCGGGGTTCCGCACCCATCCCGCGACGTCGACGAGGACGACCTCGGGCTCGGCCGTCGGCGAAGCGGAGGCCGGGGCGCCCTCGGCGGGCGCTGCCGGCTCGGCGCGGACCTGAACCGGCTTCGGGAGCGACCGGACGTACCAGAGCCCGGCGCCCCCCAGGAGCAGCCCGACCAGGAGCACGAGGCCGACCAGCTCGACCCTCGAGAGCGTGGCCAGGCGATCGCGGATGGAGTCCTTCGACACGGGTCCGATGCAGACCTTCCGACTCGGGTCGAGGGGGCGGCAGGAACGCTAGACGGGTGCCGGCGTTCGTTCCGTGATCTATCGCACAGCGGCCGAGGGGAGCTCGGCGGGAGGAACATCCGCGGCCGGCACGTCCTCGGCCGGGGTGGCCGGCAGCCGGACCGCGAGCGACCCCACGCCGGGAGTCGCCTGGGCAGCCTCTTCGTCTGCCTTCGTCGCCCTCGGCAGGGTGAACGAGAACTCCGCGCCGCCGTGCGAGGAAGCCCCGGCCCCGATGGTGCCGCCGTGCGCCTCGACAAGGCCCCGACAGATGTACAGGCCGAGCCCGGCACCGGGCTTCTTCTTCCCGCCGCCGTCGAGCCGGCGGAAGCGCTCGAAGACCTCGAGGCGCTCGTCCTCGGGGATCCCGGCCCCCTCGTCGGACACCCGGAACCGCACGAGGTCGTCCTCCAGGGCCACGGCGATGTGCACCTTCGAATCCGGCGGCGAGTACTTCTTCGCGTTGTCGAGCAGGTTCGTGATCACGCGGATGATCGCATCAGGGTCGCAGCGGACCCGGCCCACGCGACCGACCTGGATCACGAGCCGGCCGGCCATGTCCGATGCCTGCGCGGCCTCGGAGAGCAGGTGTCGCGGATCCACGGGCTCGAGCGCGAGCCGCAGCACGCCGTCCTCGATGCGCGAGACCGTGAGGAGGTCGTCCACCAGGCGCGCGAGGCGGCTCGCCTGGGTCGCGGCCCCGTCCAGGAGCTCGCGGCGCTCTTCGGGGGTGAGCACCGCGCTGTGCTCCCGCAACGTCGAGAGCACGCCGATCACCGCGGCGAGCGGCGTCCGGAACTCGTGCGCCGCGACGGCGACGAACTCGGACTTCGCCCCGTCCACCCGGCGGAGGCGCTCGACCTCGGCACGCTCCTGTACGAGCTCGCGCGAGCGTTCATCGGCGACGGTCTGCAGGGCGGCGCCGCGGCGCCGGTGCACGAGCCGCTGCTGCGCGAGCACCCCCGCCGCGAATCCCGTGATGACCATGAGCGAGGTCCTGTGCAAGATGAGGTCCGAGGTGAGGATCCCCTCGGCCACCGCGAGCGCGCCGTACAGGACCGCCATGCCGACCGCGATCGCCATCGTCTGCACGAGGTCCGAGCGCATCGCGACGGAGATGAGCACCACCAGGTACAGCGACCAGTACTCGCTCGAGGTCCCGCCGGTCACCTGGAGCCAGACCGTGACGAGGCCGACATCGAGGAGCACGCTCAGCGCCCGTGCGCGGAAGGAGGGCTCCGCGGGGCCGGCGAAGGCGACGAGGCTCCAGGCGCCGTAGACGATGGCGAGCGCGAGCACCGTGATCGCCATCGCGCCCGGCTGCCGCTGCTCGTTCACCCCGGTGCCGAGGTAGATCGCGATGACGATCGCGACGACGGCCAGCCGGATCAGCCCGATCCAGCGCTCGGTGCGCAGCGGGTCGAAACCCGAGGCACGGAGCCCCGGGTCGAGGTTCGGTCGTGCGGTCCTGTCGCTCACATACCCTCCGGCGCACGCGGCCAGGCCTTCCGGCGGACGGCCTCACGACAGGTATCGGGCCGCTGACGAGGCCGGTTGAGCCGGGCGGGCCGCTTCAGGGGTCCTCGAGCGGGCGGAACCGGGCCTGGAAGAAGCGCAGGTAGGCGGGCTCGAAGACCATCTCGAGGCCCCGGGTGCGTTCGCGGCACTCGTGCACCTCGGCCACGGAGCGCGCGACCGCTGCGAGATGACGGGAGGTGTAAACGCGCCTCGGCACGGTGATCCGCACGAGCTCGAGGGCCGGCCGCCGATGCTCCCCCGTCTCCGGATCGCGTCCGGCCGACACGATGCCCCGCTCCATGGTCCTCGTGCCCGAGTGCAGGTAGATCTCGCCCGCGAGGCGTTGGGCGGGGAACGCCTCCTGCGGGATGTACGGGTAGATCCTCCGCGCGTCCAGGAACACGGCGTGGCCGCCGATCGGCTCCACGATCGGTACCCCGGCCGCCTGGAGCCGCTCCCCCAGCTCGCGGACCTGCAGGATGCGCGTGCGGATGTGAACATCGTCCACCGATTCCTCGATGCCCACGGCGATCGCCTCGAGGTCGCGGCCCGCGAGCCCGCCGTACGTGTGGAGCCCCTCGTAGACCACGCACAGGTTCCGCGCCTCGGCCGCGAGGTCGGGGTCGTTCAGGGCGAGCCACCCACCGATGTTCACGAGCGAGTCCTTCTTCGCCGACATCGTGCAGCCGTCGGTGAGCGCGCAGATCTCGAGCAGGATCTCCGCGACGCTGCGGTCCGCGTAGCCGGGCTCGCGCTCCTGGATGAAGGCGGCGTTCTCGACGGCGCGCGTCGCGTCGAGGATCACCATGATCCCGTTACTCTCGGCGATCTCGCGCACGGCGCGCAGGTTCGCCATCGAGATCGGCTGGCCACCGGCCATGTTCACCGTGCCGGCGACCGACAGGTACGGCACGCGGTCTGCCTGCTCGATCACCTTCTCGAGCTTCTCCAGGTTCACGTCTCCCTTGAAGGGATGCCGGTCCGCCGGGTCGTGCGCCTCGTCGCAGATCACGTCGACGAAGGTGCCGCCGGCCAACTCCTGGTGCAGGCGCGTGGTCGTGAAGTACATGTTGCCGGGCACGATGTCGCCCTCGCGGATCAACATCTCGCTCAGGATGTGCTCGGCCCCCCGCCCCTGGTGCGTCGGGATGACGTGGCGGTAGCCGTAGAACCGGCGAACGGTTTCCTCGAACCGGTAGAAGTTGCGGCTGCCGGCGTAGGCCTCGTCGCCGATCATGAGCGCCGCCCACTGGCGGTCGCTCATCGCGTTCGTGCCCGAGTCGGTCAGCAGATCGATCGTGACCTGGTCGGAGCGGAGCAGGAACGTGTTCCACCCCGCCTCGTCGAGGGCGGCGCGGCGCTGCTCCGGCGTCGTGATCGGGATGTGCTCGACGGCCTTGATCTTGTAGGGCTCGAACCAGTCGTCCATGGCGTGCGGCTCCTCGTCCCGGGGCGCGCGAGGCCCCCGTGCGGTTCAAGGGTGTGTCCCTGGGAGGACACGATACGGAGTCGAAGGACCCCTCGGGCACAGGTCGAGCGTCAGCCCGCGGTGACGACGTTGACCAGCTTCGGAGCGCGGACGACGACGGTGCGGATCTCGCGCCCGGCGAGGGCGAGGCGCACCTTCTCCGAGCCGAGCGCGAGCTCACGGCAGGCGTCCTCACCGGCGCCGGCATCGACCTCGGCCCGGTCCCGCACCTTCCCGTCCACCTGGACCACCAGGGTCACGCGATCGTGCCTCGCGAGGTCGGGATCGAACCCCGGCCACATCGAGCGATGCACGCTGCCCTGGTGCCCGAGCACCTCGCGCCACAGCTCCTCGGCGGCGAACGGGGCGAGCGGCGCGAGCATCTGCGCGAGTGCCTCGGCCGCCCCCCGCGCCCCGTGCCCGGCGTCGAGCGCAGCGCGCATCTCGTTCGAGAGCACCATGAGCTTGGAGATCGCCGTGTTGTAGCGGAACCGGTCCATGTCCTCGGTCACGCCCTTCACCGTGCGGTGCGTGAGCCGCACGAGCCCCTCGGGCTCGGCGACGTCACGTTCGACGGCATCGCCGACCGCGGCGAACACCCGGCCGAGCCAGCTGTTCACACCGGGGCGCTTGTCGGGATCGCCGGCGATGAGCTTCCAGTCGATGTCGTCCTCGAACGGGCCGGCGAACAGCATCGTCAGGCGCATCGTGTCGGCCCCCCAGCGCTCGACGATCGGCATCGGCTCGACGACGTTGCCCTTCGACTTGCTCATCGAGGCTCCGCCGTGGATCACCTGTCCCTGGTTCATCAGGCGCGGGAAGGGCTCGGCGAAGCCGACGAGCCCCATGTCGAAGAGCACCTTCGTGAAGAAGCGCGAGTAGAGGAGGTGCAAGATCGCGTGCTCGACGCCGCCGGTGTACTGGGCGACCGGCATCCACCGCTCGACGTCCTGGGGCCGGAACGGACCGCTCTCATACCCCGGGGAGCAGTAGCGGAAGTAGTACCAGGACGAGTCCACGAACGTGTCCATGGTGTCGGTGTCGCGGATCGCCGGGCCACCGCATCGGGGGCAGGTCGTGTCCTTCCAGGTCGGGTGCCGGCCGAGCGGGGACACGCCGCCCGGCCGGAAGTCGACGTCGTCGGGGAGCAGGACGGGCAGCTGGTCGGCCGGGACGGCGACCTCGCCGCAGTCCGCGCAGTGCACGATGGGGATCGGCGCCCCCCAGTAGCGCTGCCGGCTGATGAGCCAGTCGCGAAGGCGGAACGTGACGGCCGGGCGGCCGCGGCCCTGCCCCTCGAGCCACTCGGCCACTTCCCGGATCGAGTCGGGCGTGGGCCGGCCGTCGAACGGCCCCGAGCTCGCCATGAGGCCTTCGCCGGCGTAGGCCTCGGTCATCGTCTCGCCGTCGAGCGGCGCCCCGTCTCGCGGCTGGATCACCACGCGGACCGGGATGCCGTGCTGCCGGGCGAACGCGAAGTCGCGCTCGTCGTGCCCGGGGACGGCCATGATCGCGCCCGTCCCGTACTCCATGAGCACGTACGGGGCGACGTAGCACGGAACCCGCTCGCCGTTCACCGGGTTCACGGCGTGCACGCCGAGCGCGACCCCCTCCTTCGTGTCGGCTTCATCGCGCATCGTGAGGGGGGTCGCGCGGACCTTCTCGAGCAGCGGCTCGACGTCCCCCCACGTGCCCCCGAGCTCCGCCAGCTTCCGCACGAGCGGGTGCTCGACCGCGAAGACGAAGAACGTGACGCCCCACAGCGTGTCGGGCCGGGTCGTGAAGATCTGGACCTCGTCGCCCGTCTCGTCGATCGCGAAGGTCACCTCGGCGCCCTCGGAACGTCCGATCCAGTTGCGCTGCATCGTGACCACGCGCTCGGGCCAGTCCACGAGGTCGTCCATGTCGTCGAGCAGGCGCTGCGCGTAGTCGGTGATCTTGAAGAACCACTGCGTGAGGTCGCGGCGCTCGACGACGGTGCCGCAGCGCTCGCAGGCACCCTGGACGACCTGCTCGTTCGCGAGCACGGTGGCGTCCTTCGGACACCAGTTGACGGGCGAGTTCTTGCGGAACGCGAGGCCGCGCTCGAACAGCTGCACGAAGAACCACTGCGTCCAGCGGTAGTACTCGGGGTCGCACGTGTGGAGCCGCCGGGTCCAGTCGAACGACATCCCCATCCGCCGGAACGAGCGTGCCTGCTGGTCGATGTTCGCGTAGGTCCAGTCCATCGGCGGGACACCGCGCTTGATGGCGGCGTTCTCGGCGGGCAGGCCGAACGCGTCCCAGCCCATCGGGTGCAGCACGCTTGCGCCACGCATCGCCGCGTAGCGAGCGACGGCGTCGCCGCCGCTGAAGGCCTCGGCGTGGCCCATGTGCAGGTCGCCGGAGGGGTACGGGAACATGTCGAGCGCGTAGAAGCGCGGGCGCTCGTCCGCCGGGTCCTCGGAGGCCGCGTACAGGCCCTCCTCCTCCCAGCGCGAGACCCATCTCGGCTCGATCTCCGCGGGGTCGTACCTGGGCATCGTGCCGCAGATGGTAGCGGACGCCTGCAGGCGTACCGGGCGTCCCGCCACCGAGGGATGGACCGCCCCGCGCTCCGAGGGCTATGCTCGGGGCGAACCCTTCCCTCCCTCGAGGAGGCGCGATGAGCACCGCCGTCCCTTCCCCGGACCCCACCGTGATCCCCCCTGCCGTGGCGGAGGAGACGTACCGGCTCGCGCTCGACGAGGCACGGGCGCAGGCCGAGGCCCTTCGTCACGCGGTCTGCCAGGCGACCGACCTGCTCCGGCAGCTCGAGGAGCTGATCGAGAGCCTCCGCGCGATCCTGGTCTACCCGAAGGCGTACGACTGGCCGCTCGAACCGACCGCCGACACCGTCAACCCGTGCGGAGAGCGCGAACCCGAGCTCCTCGTGCACGATCTCGCGGCGACGGGGCGCTCGATCTGAGGCTCAGGCAGGCGGAGGCGCCAGGCCGCCCTCGCGGCGCACGAGCGCGGGGATCTCGGCCGCCGGCACGGGTCGGCTGAACAGGAAGCCCTGAGCGAGCGCACACCCGGTCTCGCGCAGGAGCGCGAGCTCTTCGGGTGTCTCCACGCCCTCGGCGAGCGGTGTGAGCCCGAGCCCGCGCGCGAGCTGGACCATCGCGCGCACCATGCTGGCCAGATCGTTGTCCTGGTCCACCCCGTGGACGAAGGTCCGGTCGATCTTCAGGACGTCGACCGGCAGATGCTTCAGGCGCGAGAGTGACGAGTGCCCCGTCCCGAAGTCGTCGATCGCGAGGCGGAAGCCCCACGCGTGGAGCTCGGTGAGGACCTTCAGCGTCCGCTCGGGGTCGGCCATCACGGCGGACTCCGTCACCTCCACCACCACCGAGGTGGACGGGATGCCCGCGGCGCGGATCCTCTCGAGCATGCACTCGGCCAGGTGCGTCGACCACAGTTGCCGTGGCGAGAGGTTGAAACCCACCTCGAGATCGAGGTCCTCGGCCCGCCAGGCCGCGGCCTGCCGAGCGAGATCCTCGACCACCCACTCCCCGATCGCCTCGATGAGCCCGAGCTCCTCCGCGAGCGGGATGAACTCCCCCGGCGGCACGATCCCTCCGTTCGGCTCGCGCCAGCGAAGGAGCGCCTCGACCCCACGGACGGAGCCATCGCCCAGGTTCACGATCGGCTGGTAATGCAGCAGCCACTCCTCGCGCTCGACGGCGTCGCGCAGGCGGGTCGTGAGCGAGAGCTTGTGACGCGGGTCCTCACGCTCCTGCGAGAACATCACGAACCGTCCGGGGCCGAGCTTCTTCGCCTGGTACATGCCGGTGTCGGCGTTGCGGAGCAGGTCCTCGGCATCGGCCGCGTCGTGGGGGAACAGGCTGATCCCGATGCTCCCGGACGCGAAGAACCTCGCGCCCCCCAGCTCGAACGGCTCCCGCAGCGCCTCTTGCACGCGCGAGGCCACGGACTCCGCGACGAGCGTCGCCGCGTCGATGCCCGGCACCGGGCCGGAGCCGAGCTCGAGATCCGCGAGCAGGAGGAGGAACTCGTCGCCCCCCTGCCGCGCGACGAGATCGGTCTCGCGCGTGCACTCGCGCAGGCGCTCGGCGAGCTGCGCGAGCAGGCGGTCACCCTCGTGGTGGCCGAGCGAGTCGTTCACGAGCTTGAAGTTGTCCAGGTCCAGGAACAGCACGCCGACGCCGAGCCCGTGCCGGTGGGCCCGCGCGAACGCGAGATCGAGCATCTCCTCGAACAGCACCCGGTTCGGCAGCCCGGTCAGCTTGTCGTGGTACGCGAGGAACGCGACCTGTTCCTCGGCCTTCTTGCGCTCGGTGATGTCGAAGATCACGCCTTGGATCAGCCACGGCTCGCCGTGCTCGTCACGGATGATGAACGCCTGCTCGTTCACCCACACGACGTGTCCGTCCTCGTGCAACATCCGGTACTCGTGGCTGAGCGACTCGTCGTTGCGATAGGCGTCGACGTACTCGTCCCAGGCGCGCTGCTCGTCCTCCGGATGGACATGTCGGCGCCAGCAGTACGGGTCGCCGAGCCACTTCTCCTGGCTGATGCCGAGGAGCTCGACGACCTGCGGGCTCACGTAGATGCTGTCCTGGTTCTCATCGACGGGGTCGATGTACGTGATCGCTGGGATGCCCTCGACGAGCGAGATGTACTTCGCCTCGGCCTCGAACCGTGCCGCCTCGAAACGCCGCAGGTCGGAGACGTCGCGAAGGGTCACGACGAGGTACCGGCCGGCCGGGCCGTCGACCGTGCCGAGATGGATCTCCACCGGCACGTCCTCGGCACCCTTGCGGTGACAGGCCCCGTCCATGCGGCTGCCGACGGCCGCCTCGCCGATCGGCAGGTCCGTGCCGACGAGATCCTCGACCGGGCGATCGAGCAACTCCGCCCGCGCGAAGCCGGAGAGCTCCTCGATCCGGTGGTTCGCGTAGACGATGCGCCCATCGACCTCGGCCACGACGAGGCACTCTGGGGTCGCCTCGAGCAGGCTCGACGCCTCCAGGAGGTCGTCCAACGCGCGTTCACCTCCGGCCGCCGTGCGGCCGAGGTCCGTCGACATCCCTGTCCTCCGCTTCGGGTCCTCATCCGTACCGTTCGGACGAACCCGTCCCGGACCTTAGGCGGAGGCGGACCTCGAGCGGCGGGGAGCCTAGGCGGGGGTGCGTTCCTCCATGCCCCAGGGCGATCCGTACTCGGTCAACAGGTCGAGGAACGGCACGGGGTCGGACGCCTCGGGCCCGCGCACACCCCTGCCGCCTCCGGCCCCGGGCGGGACGAGCCTGAAGGCAACGACCGGGTTGACCCGCGCCGGCCGACCACCCCCCCCGCCCCCC